>JAGZMY010000051.1 GCA_018363915.1 Anaerococcus vaginalis | reverse complement strand
AGGAGCAGGAAAAACTTTTGAAATGGTAGCTTCTGCTATGGAATCTAAAAAGTTAGGACTTGCAAGTAAGTCATTATTTGTAGTTCCTAACCATCTAACTACTCAAATTGGTAGAGAGTTTATGCAGTTATATCCGTCAGCGAACATTATGGTGGCCGATAAAAAAGACTTTCAACCCAAAAATAGGAAAAGATTTATTGGTAGGATTGCAACGGGAGAATATGATGCGGTCATCATAGGACACTCTCAATTTGAAAAAATACCAATGTCTAAGGAATACCAGGTAAGGCATATACAAGATCAAATAGATGATATAGTTTCCTTTATTGATGAGAATAAAAGAAATAGAGGAGAAAATTTCACAGTTAAACAACTGGAAAAGACAAAGAAGAAGCTTTTGGTAAGACTGGAAAAGCTAAACGATGACTTTAAAAAAGATGATGTGATAACCTTTGAAGAACTAGGAGTAGATAAGTTATTTATAGACGAAGCTCATAATTACAAAAATTTATTTTTGCATACCAAGATGAGAAATGTAGCTGGTATCGGTCAGAGTGAAGCCTTTAAGTCTTCAGATATGTATATGAAATGTAGATATATGGACGAAATGACAGATGGAAAGGGAGTTGTATTTGCTACTGGTACACCAATATCAAATTCAATGACAGAGCTTTATACCATGCAAAGATACCTTCAATATGACAATCTAAAGGCAAGAGGATTAGAACATTTTGACGCTTGGGCTTCTACTTTTGGAGAAACAGAAAATACCTTTGAATTATCTCCAGAAGGCACTGGATATAGGCAAAAAACAAGATTTTCAAAGTTTTATAATTTACCAGAATTGATGTCTATGTTTAAAGAAGTAGCAGATATAAAGACTTCAGATATGTTAAATTTGCCAGTACCAGAAGCAAGTTTTGAAGTTATTAAAACAAAACCTACTGAGGAACAAAAAGAAATACTAGAAGCTATTTCAGATAGAGCTGACGCAGTTAGAAATAATCAAGTCGAGCCAACAGAAGATAATATGCTAAAAATTACAAATGATGGTAAAAAACTTGCCCTAGACCAAAGATTAATAAACCCACTACTTCCAGATGATCCTAATTCAAAGGTAAATGTATGCGTTAAAAATATCTTTTCAATCTGGGATAAGACAAAAGAAAGCTCATCAACCCAGTTAGTATTTTCAGATATGTCTACACCAAAAGGAGATGGAGAATTTAATATCTATGATGATATTAGGAATAAGTTAGTGAATATGGGAATACCTAAAGAAGAAATAGCTTTTATCCACGAAGCAGATACAGACAAACAAAAAGATGAATTGTTCTCTAAGGTAAGAAAAGGAGAAGTAAGAGTATTATTAGGTTCTACTCAAAAAATGGGAGCAGGTACAAATGTACAGAATAAATTAATAGCCTTACACGATTTAGACGTCCCATGGAGACCGTCTGACCTAGAGCAAAGAAGTGGTAGAATTGTTCGTCAAGGTAATGAAAATGATAAGGTAAATATCTTTAGATATATAACTGAGAATACCTTCGATGCTTATTTGTGGGTGCGACATGAAGTCGCTTAATTTAACTGTTTGGCATGATGACTAAACCAACTATTCCGTTAGTTGAGCCGAGTATCGACTGCACTTAGGTGTGGTAAGCCGATATTAAAGTAACCCTACTTGAGGTTGAACCGTAAGGAAATACCGAAACTGCCAGCAACAAGGTGGTTAGGGAGCGAGGCTTGATAATATGGCTAACATATGTGAACTACTGATAAATGTCGTTAAGGCGAACAGGCTAAA
>JAGZMY010000050.1 GCA_018363915.1 Anaerococcus vaginalis | reverse complement strand
TAGGAGATGAAAGAAATGAATAAGAAGAATTTTCCTATTTTTATCTCCTTATTTATTGTAAGTTTGTTTTTTACTGTGGTTTTTTATTATAGTTATACAATTGTTAAATATAATAATGAAAGTTTCATGACCGTAAATTTTTATGATGCAGAACTTGAAGGGAACTTAACAAGTAATGATATTGAAAAAATAAAAACTATTAATAATATAGAACTTGTAGGACAAATGTCTATAAGACCAGAATCGGCAAAGTTCAAAGATGATTTGATTGCTGTAAATTATCAAGATAATGATATAAATAAAATGAGAGAACTCTCAGATTTACTTGAAGGACGCTTTGCTAGAAATGATGGAGAAATAGTATTATCGGAAAGTCTAGTCGAAAAAAATAAGCTAAAATTAGGAGATAAAATACAGCTTGATTTTGGGCATAGACTAATAGAGGGTAAAGAGATAGATGCCATAAGTACTTTTACTGATAAGGAGTTTTATAATCTTAGTTTTAGTAAAGATTTTGAGATAGTTGGAATTTATGAAGATGTCTATAATAAATACAGTAGAGTTAATTATGCTTTAGCACTGAAAAATGAAGATGATTCAGGCAAAGTAGTATTAAAGTTTAATTCGTTTGAAAAGGCTTATGATAACAAAGTAAATCTACAAAATGAAATCAATAAAAAATTAGGTAGAGATGTTCCCTTAACTTTCAATTCTAATTTAATAGATTACTACGGTGTTGAGTATGACTTTCCCCATAATATTTTAACTGAATTAGGAACCATTCTTTCTGTAATAGGGGCTATATTACTATTTATATTTTTTGTAAAAAATATATTCAAGGTGTGGGCTTTTAGGAAAATCAAGGAACTTTCTGTGTATAAGTCTATAGGCACTACGGACTTACAGATATACTTGTTACTATTAAAAGAAGGTATTTTCCTATCTGTTATACCTATATTAATTGGTCATATCTTTGGATACTGTCTTATCTTAAAATTGTTTAGGCATCTTGAGATTGATCAAGGGGTCGAAAACTTAGTATCTAGTTATTTTAGTCCCATACTTAGCCTAGCAATTGTCATAGTAGCTCTTTTGGTAGTAGTTTTTTCTATTATTAAACCAGCAAAGAAGGTTTCAAAAATATCTATTATTGAAGGTATAAAGGGAAATTTAGACTTTGATAGCTTTAAGAAAAAAAGATCTAGGAATTTATGGAAAGAATTAAAATTAAACAATCTTGATAGTATTAAATCACAGCGTTATATTTCTGCTATTGGTGTCATTACTATTTCTGTTTTAGTTATTATTGTGGCAGTAACTAAATATAACAGAGATTTTTCTTACTATGATGCAGGCTACAATGTAATAGCTAGTTATTATAGTGAAAATAGGAGCGTTCCTAAAGTTTTTAAAGAAATTGAAAAAGAAACTCCAAATGATAAGTCCTATATTTCAAAAGAAAGTTATATTCAGGTAGATAATGATTTAGAATTGTCCAAAGAAGCTATTAACATGTCTCTAGATCGAAAGTTAGAGTATTATTTGAAAAAGAGTCATTCAAGCCAGTTGAATGGGATGCTTATAGCTTTAGAAGATGAAGACTTTAGTAAATTGGGGGCAAGTAAGGGAGAATTTATTCTTTATAATATGGTACAAGAAAACCCAAACACTCCAGTAGCTAAAGCAAATAAAATACCATATTTTAATAATCCGAAAGATATAAACTTACAGATAGGAGAGGATTTTCAAAAAAGTATAAAAATTTCTAAAACTATAGATGATTTGGGAAACTATGATTCCATAACTTT
>JAGZMY010000049.1 GCA_018363915.1 Anaerococcus vaginalis | reverse complement strand
TTCCTTTAGATAATCTAATAAGGTAGCCTGAAAAGGTTCTGCTTGTATTCTTTCTTCTACTTCTTCAGGTGCTTCAAGCTCTGCAATATTGTCCTCAAAACTGAGTTCTCCATTAAAAACATGGTTAAGCTCCTGCTCATCCATCTGCTTTTTAAGTTCACTGTCTTTCAGTTCTCTAAAGGTCTTTGGGAAATCCTCTAAAACAAGTCTTTGGGCATTTAATTCCTTTAGCTCCTCAAGATTGAAATATCCCCATTCAGGCTCAATCCCAAGTACAAGTCCAAAGGCATCACCACTTTCTCTATCATATTCCGTCATATACCAAGTCCAATTAGAACGGAAAGGAATAATATATGCTGCATGAACCTGTTTGTCTGCTAAGGCTACATCTTCCTGTGCATAAAGTTCAGGAACTTTCTCAAGCATTTCATCAGTCATCAGATTGTATGGATCGTCTTTAGAGTAATAACTTGGTTCTTTTTGTTCTTCTATCTCTGTCTTGCTTTCAATATTTTTTTCTTCAAGATAAATATTTTTATAAAGCAGCTCATCTATATGCTTTGCTACATTTGACCAAGTAAGAAATACATCGTTACAATGATTCTTCTGTAATTTAAGTCCCTTTGCATCGTGCCATTCTCCACTTCCTCTTTCGCCTGAAACAGCATGAGAGCCTCCGCCAATTCCATACTCGTCTTTTAAGAAATTTGCTTTTTCCTGAAGCGTATGGTTTTCTTTAAAATACTTTGTAATTCTTTCTTTCCCTCTATCTACTCCACTTCCTCTTGAAATCGTAGCAAGGACTTCATCTTCTGTAATAAATCCTTGTACCTTTGGAAGTTCGGTAAGATTAGAGGTATATTCCTTTCTCGGAAGTTCAAGCTCCTGCAATTTTTGATAAAGGCTATCTACCTTGTGATAATGAAATCTTAGTACATCTTTGTTTTCTTTATATCCTGTCAAAAAGCGACTGTACTTGGAAATAACATTCTTTAGATAGTCAGGATTTTTCAGAGCTTCCGATAACTGTCTTGTTTCTTTCGGAAAGCCACCACCTCTTTCTATAAAGTCAAAATATCCCTGTGCTTTCCCTTCTTCACTTAAATCGTGGTATAGATACCATAAGGATTCTGAAACTCTATCTCTTTCATAGTCCTGTGCTTCAGAAAGCTCTACATTTGTTGCAAACTCTCCATTTTCCAAAAGTTCATTAATTCTTCTTGCAGCATCACTCCAGCTTAAAATTTGTGTGCTATCTTCTCTTGCCGAAGTTTCATAAGCTAAATGAATGCCTTTATCCGAATACCAGGAAGATACTTCTGCTTCATTAAGAAATAAACCGTTTCCGCCTCTAAAGGTACCTTTAAGGTATTCTCCTAATTCTTCTACTGTTTTTCCTTTGGAAAATTCAGCAATGATAGGGAGTCTACCACCCTCATGGTTTCCACCGTTTATAAGAATACTGTCAATTTCATTTTGAGTAAGAGGTATTGTAAGTTTAATCTGTCCTGATCTGTTTTCGGGTAAAGAAAAAGAAGCCTTGTCAGCTTCTCTTATCTCTTTATCCGTATTTTCTTTTAGATTTCCACTACTTCCTTGATGGTAATTTCTTTGAGTGCTGAAATCATCGCTTGGTACTGTGGATGGCTCTCGTCCTCTATCTTCCAAGCTGCCATCAATTTTGGCTTCTCCGTCCTCATAAATTCTATCGCCTGTTTTTGAGTATCCATCAGGTGTTTGGTCAATTTCTTCTCCTTGTATAGATCCACTAACATCTCGAAGTGGCTCTGCTCCTCGCTGTTTGAAAGATAATCCAGCCTCATCACTGCGTAAGTCGGATTCGGATATTCCCTCATAAAGTCCATCTCTTCCTCTAACTGATTCAGTGTATTCTCTTTGATTTTCTCTATTATCTCGTCCGTACTCTCCATTTCGGAAAATTCGCTCGTTTTCACTAATTCTT
>JAGZMY010000048.1 GCA_018363915.1 Anaerococcus vaginalis | reverse complement strand
TTGCTTATAGACGAAAGCTATAGAACAGAATAATTTAATAGATTTCAAAGTAAGTACATGAGAGGGTTAGAATGAAGAGTGTTTTGATTATAGAGGATAATAAAGAAATTGCCTTACAAATGGAAAAGTATTTAGTTAATAATGGTTATGAAGTAGAGCTTGCATCATCTTTTTACGAAGCAAACTATATGATGAATGTAGACATGGATGTGGCACTATTAGATATAAATCTACCAGATAAAGACGGTCAGTATTTAATTGAAAAATTAAAAGATAAAGATATTAGAGTTATAGTTACTACTGTTAAAAATGATGAAGATTTTATAATTGAATCTCTAGATCAAGGAGCAGACGACTATTTAACTAAACCATTTTCCCTTGCAATATTAAGGGCTAGAATTGATGCCGTTTTAAGGACAATACCTCTAAGTCAAGACAAAAAAATTACTTACAAGGATATCAAAATAGATTTAAATGATTCAAAAGTTTATTTTAAGGGAAATCTGGTGGATTTAACTTCGCTAGAATATGAAATCCTAGTCTTATTTATTAAAAATCCTCACAGAGTTTATACCAGAAGTCAGCTGCTTGAAATGTTTTGGGAAGATAGGGATAGGTTTGTAAATGATAATACTCTCACATCAACTATTAAGAGAATTAGAGAAAAACTTGATAGGGAAATTATCACTACTGTCAGAGGAATTGGTTATAGGATGGATTGAGATGCTATATGTATTTTGGATAATAAGTTTGGGACTACTTTATTATTTTTTAGAAAAAAGAAAGAAAAATAGAATAAATGAGCTTATAGATCTGATAGAAAATATGAAAAATCAAAACTATAAAATTCCTATGAAGCAAGATGATTTTTCAATTTTAGAAGATAAGATTTACAAACTTTTTATAGAAATAGTTGAAGCAAAAGAGACAAGTACTAGAAATAGCGAAAAGCAAATTGAATACCTAGAAGATATCGCCCATCAAATCAAAACTCCCATCACATCTATGCTTTTTTCCATAGAAAATTTGGAGATGGACTTTCCAAATAATAGAGATATAGAGATTTTAAAAAGGCAAACAATCAGATTAAACTCCCTATCAGATATTTTGCTTAAACTATCAAGCCTTGATGCAAACAAAGATTTAATGAAAAAAGAACAAATTCGTTTGGATGAATTAGTAGATTATGCCTTAGATAGTTTGAATTTAAAGAAATCTATAAAGATAGAAAAGAGAACGGATTTAAAAGAAAATAGCAGCATTGGAGATTTTTATTGGCTAGCAGAAGCTCTGATTAATATTATGAAAAATGCTGACAATAGACCAACTTGTGATAAAATCACAATTTCATCTTATAAAAATCCCCTTTATACAAGCTTAATCATTGAAGATAATGGCGGAGGTATAGAAAAAGAGAATATGAAAAAAATCTTTAAACGCTTTTATAAAACTCCAGACTCAAATGGTTTTGGAATAGGCCTTGCTATGGCGAAGACAATTGTCGAAAAGAATAACGGAGAAATTTCTGTTTCAAATACTAAAGAAGGTGCAAGATTTGAAATTAAATTTTACAATGTCACCTAAAAATCACTTTACTTTTATATACTTACCTTAAATCAAGGAGGAAAGTATGGAAATTTTAAAAGTAGAAAATTTAAGAAAAGAATACGGCGAGGGTAATTCTAAGGTCATTGCCTTAGAAGGTGTCAACCTTGAAATTGAAAGAGGAGAATTTGTCGCCATAGTTGGACCAAGTGGATCTGGTAAATCAACCCTACTACATATCATAGGAGGAGTAGACAGTCCAGATGATGGTAAGGTTTATATAGATGGCAACGACATATCAAAGTATTCTTCAAAAGAATTAGCCTACTTCAGAAGAAGAAAAGTCGGACTAATTTATCAGTTTTATAATTTAATACCAAATTTAACAGTCAAACATAACATAGAACTTCCATTAAAACTTGATAAAAAGAAAATCAATGAGGAAGAATTACTTGATACAGTTAGGAAACTTGGTATAGAAAATAAACTCAACTCTTTCCCAAGTGAATTATCAGGAGGTCAGCAGCAGAGAGTTGCCATAGCGAGAAGTCTTATCTA
>JAGZMY010000047.1 GCA_018363915.1 Anaerococcus vaginalis | reverse complement strand
ATACCAAACATAGACTTTCTCCTAATTTAAAGCATTTGCAAGTAGTGGAATTAATTTAATACCAATTAGTACAATTCCCCCACCAGCCATAAGCTGCTTTATGCCTAATTAGAGATTGTAAAATACTTGTAGTGTGTCTGTATTTCCTATGAAATTGTAGTAAATATCAATTGTTTGGGTGATTTCTCCATTCACTACTTCTTTTTCGTGAACATAGATTTTTGAGATGAGTTCGTTTAAGGTTTCTTTGTCCAGCTTCTTTATATCCCTATGTTTTTTTATGAGTTCAATCCATTTTTTAACATTAATATCTTCAAGATCTTCTTTAACAATCAATTTTTGATTATCTTCTATTCTTTGGTTTAGATAATCTTGTTCTTTCTGCGATTTTTCAAGAATTTTTTGGAAGTTACTTTCACTTATCTTATTATCTAGCCAGTCATCATATAATCTTTCAATCTTTTTAGTTAAGTCTTCTACTCTTATCTGATCTTCGTAAATCTTATCCATAATAAATTTTTGTTCTTCTTCATTATCAATTTCTCGTGATTTTTCAAGTGCTTTTATAATTTCTTTTTCATCTTTTAATGCTATTTCTGCATTTTTTCTAATATCCTTAAGCACTATCTCATAAAGAGTATCGTAATAAATTCTATGTTGACTACATAATGATTTTCCATATCTTCTATAAGTGTTACAAGTGAGTAACTTTTCTCTTTTTTTCGATTTGTTTCTTCCAAGATTTAAAGATTTTCCACAATCGGGACATTTCACAATGCCTGCAAATATACTTTCTTCTCCATTTTTAAATGGTCTTCTCCTGCTCTTTAATTTTTCATTTGCTATATTATAAATATCTTCAGAAATAATTGGTTCGTGTGTATTTTCTACTATTATCCATTCCTCTTTAGGTTTATCGGATAACCAACCTACTTTGAATTTATAATTAACTTTTTGACTAGCAATATGACCAATATAAACTGGGTTTTCAATAATTTCTTTTAGGGTTGTGCAGTCCCACCAATACTCTCCACCATCTACGGTCATTTCTAACTTAGTTTTTTTATTTCTAAGTCCCTTTTTTCTATTCCACCAGGTAGGTGTAGGTATTTTTTCTTCAAAAAGCCTTCTTCTAATTGCTTGTACTCCATAACCACTAAAAGCAAGATCAAAAATTTTTTCAACAATCCATGAAGTTTCATCATCGATTACTAATTTATGTGGATCATCATTGTCTTTCCTATATCCTATTGGAGCAAGACAACCAATAAATTTTCCTTGCCTTGCTCTTGTCATATAGGCAGATTTCATCTTTTTAGAAACATCTCTTGAATAAAACTCGTTTAAAACATTTTTAAAAGGAACTATTTCGTTGTTTTCTTGAAAGGTATCTACTCCATCATTTAAAGCTATATATCTGACATTGTTCTTTGGGAAGAAATTTTCTGTATAGTATCCAGTCTGCAAATAGTTTCTTCCAAGCCTTGATAAGTCCTTAGTGATGACTATATCCACTTTTTTATTTTCAATATCTCTAATTAGTCTTTGAAATGACGGTCTATTTGTATTTAATCCAGTATATCCATCATCTATATATACATCGTAAATACTCCAACCTCTTGATTTTACATAGTTTTCTAAAAGTTCCTTTTGGTTTTGTATGCTGGCACTCTCTCCTTTCTGCTCATCATCTTTAGATAGTCTGCAATAAATTGCAGCTTTGAATGAAAAGTGATTTGAATTTGTTTGTATCATTTCCTATTCCTCCTTGTTTGAGTTTTCAGAAATAACACAACTTTCTCTAAAACTATTTTTATTATAGCACTCTTTTTTATTACTATCAATATTATATTTGTTATACTCAATTTCATTGGTCTTATTTAATTTGCTTGATTTTTTTATTAGTCTTAGAAAAGCGTCCGTATCTGTTCTTCTATCATCATAATTTCTTTTTACAATGTATTTTGTTTGTCTTTTTGTCATAGCTTATCCTTTCATACAATAAAAAAAAGGCGATTAGATTTTTAATTTTCTAATCGCCTTTTAAGTGTCATATTTACATTTTTATTATCTCTGGCATACTTTGATACCTTTTTAGACTTAAAGTCTTTA
>JAGZMY010000046.1 GCA_018363915.1 Anaerococcus vaginalis | reverse complement strand
GGTATAATCACATTAATTAAACTAAATGTGTAATGATAAAATGAGCTTGTTTACCGTAAGCTGATTGTGATAAAAAGATTAAAACTCCCACCATTGGTGAAAGAGATAGAATAAAATAAAAAGAATCAGATTGGAGTGATTAGAATGGATAAAAAAGATTTAGATATTATAGGAGATGGTGAATATATAAAAATGCTTGAGAAAATAAAAAGATCATATACAAGCAGACAACTTAAAGCAGCAGTTTCGGTCAATTCTGAAATGCTAAAGTTTTATTATAGTTTAGGAGAAGAAATTATTAACTTAAAGGCAGAAAGCAGATGGGGAAGCGGATTCTATAAAAAATTAAGTTCGGATTTAAAAAATGAAATTCCCAATGTTAAAGGATTTTCTGTTACTAATTTAAAATATATGAAGAAATTTTATGAAATGTATTCGCCATTAAATCGTCCACAGCTTGTGGACGATTTACAAATATCTAAAGTCGGTGGAGATTTTAATATGATTTTTAGTATCCCATGGGGACATCAAAGATATATTATGGATAGATGTGAGGGAAATTTGAATAAAGCATTTTTCTTTATATCTAAAACATTAGAAAATAGCTGGAGTAGAGCGGTGCTTTTAAATTTCTTGGATACAGATCTATTTGAAAGACAAGGAAAAGCAATAACAAATTTCACAAATAATTTGCCTGCTACACAAAGTGATTTAGCCAATGAAATGACGAGAGATCCGTATAATTTTGACTTTATATCTATAAGGCAAAATTATGATGAAAAAGAATTGAAAGACGCTTTGATGGATAATATTCAAAAATTCTTATTGGAGCTAGGGACAGGTTTTTCGTTCGTGGGCAGAGAATATAGACTTGTAGTTGGAAATTCAGAAGAATTTATTGATATGTTATTCTACAACATTAAGCTACATTGCTATGTAGTTGTGGAGGTTAAAATTTCCGCATTTAAACCTGCGGATATAGGACAACTTGGAACCTATGTAACATCTGTAAACCATATATTAAAGGGAGATGGGGATAATCAAACAATAGGTCTTTTAATCTGTAAGACAAAGGATAATGTATTGGCAAAATATGCTTCTGAAAGCTCCAGAGAGCCTATTGGAATTTCAGAATATCATCTACAAAACTTAATTCCTGAAAGTTTAAAGGGAGCATTACCAACTATAGAAGAAATTGAAAACGAACTAAAATAAATTTTAAAAACATAATAAATGTACACAAGGCGGTAGAAGTAAAAACTATCGTCTTTTTTTATTTGAAGAAAGGTAGGAGAGCATGGCAGATAAAAGAATGTTTTCACTAAAGATAGTGGATAGCGACTTATTTTTGGATATGCCACTAAGTAGTCAATGTCTGTATTTTCATTTATCAATGCGAGCAGATGATGACGGTTTTGTAAATAACCCTAAGAAAATCATCAAGATTATCGGAGCAAATGAAGATGACCTAAAAATACTTATTGCCAAAGGCTTTGTGATAGTCTTTGATCAGGGAATTATCGTCATTACTCATTGGAAGATAAATAACTTTATTAGAAAAGACAGATATAAGCCAACAATGTATATCGATCAGAAACAGCAGCTTTATCAAACGGACAATGGAGCATATATTTCAGAAGAAAAAGTTGGTTGTCATCTGGTTAACCAAAGGTTGTCAAGTGGTCAACCCAGTATAGATAAGGGTAGATTAGATAAGGTTAGTATAGATAAGGGGAGAGAGGGAGAGATAGATAAAAAGTCCACCCCCATTTTTTATGGAGAATTCAAAAATGTAAGGTTAAGCAAAGAAGAATATAAGACCCTTAAAGAAAAATTAAACTCACACACAGAAATAATGATAAATAAACTATCAAGATACATGAAAAGTAGTGGCAAGACCTATCAAAACCACTATGCGACAATCTTAAAATGGTATGAAGAAGACAAAGAAAAACTAAGACATCAAGGAGGGAATAAAAAAATGAACTATGACGTAGGAGAATCTTTATAGGTAAAAAGAGGTGGAAAGGCATTATTAAAGACTTTAAGTCTAAAAAGGTATCAAAGTATGCCAGAGATAATAAAAATGTAAATATGACACTTAAAAGGCGATTAGAAAATTAAAAATCTAA
>JAGZMY010000003.1 GCA_018363915.1 Anaerococcus vaginalis | reverse complement strand
GCGATGATATTCTCGTTAATATTTCTCTTTCTGCATTTTCCTTATCTCTTTTTATTTCACATTCACATTTAATTCTTGGAATAAACTTTGTAAATCCAAGGTCAAGTAATTCTCCATCGACTCTTTTACCACATAATTTACAATAGATATGTCCATATCTTTCAATATCATTTTCTCTTAATACAAAATCTTTTAAGCTTTTCATAAACTCTCTCCTATATCGTAATTCATCTTTCTTGTTGAATTGCCATTAATGTTTTTTGCCTGATCATTAAGATACCAATTGATTATCGTTGCCTTGTGATCCTGATAATCTCTGTTATTTGCTTTCATATAAGACGAGAGCCTATCAATGTATTCACTAATTCTGCTTCCTAACTCATTTGTTAAGTCCTTGTATTCTTCATAAGTCAAAAATATGTTTTTATATATTCCATAAGGCTTTTGCCCTTTACTAAAATCATTATTTCTTAACTCATTATTACTAATATTGTTATAGTTACCTTCCGATTTTCGGAAATCTTGAAGTCTGTTATTCGGAGTTCTTGAATTCCGATTATCGGAAGTCTGGACTTCTGCTTTTCGGAAATCTGGATTTCTATTATTTGAATCGGAGAAAACACTCATAAAATCTTTAACATATATCCTATTTGGTTTTCCAAGTCCTTGTCTTTTCTTTTCTATCAATCCAATTCCTGATTTTATATCAAGCTCATTTATAATCTTTAAGGCTTTATCATTAGCACAGTTAAATTGCTCTTTAATAGCATCCATTGTGTAGTAAATAAAGACTTTTCCATCTTCATCTATCCAGCCATTTTTATATGAAAGACCCATTCGATTAAGCATATATGAATACAAAACTTTAGCTTCGATAGAAATGCTCTCAAAAAGCTCATCTTCCATTAATACCATAGGTAACCTAATGAAGTTATACATTTCAGATTGCCTATTATAAAAATAATCAAAATTCATTCCTACCTCCTTTCTTTGAAATAAAAAAGACGACAGAATTATTACTTTCTATCGTCTACGATTGTCTAATATTTATTTTTCTTTAAATTGATTTTATTGTATAGTTTAATAATTCTAATAATCCAATAACATATATACCTAATTTAGGTAATCCAAATGGACTAAATAAAAATGCTAATATTAGTGCTTCAATTACAATTTGCTTGTCTCCTTGAAATATGCTAGCTAATCCAATTATAAAAATTAAAGTAGAAACTACGCTTAACAACGCAGTACTCAAACTTAATATGAAGGTTAAAAAAGCTATGAGCAAACTCAACACTAATCTTATCGGTAATAAAATTATTCTAATTATCCATCTCATACATACCCCTAAAAATTAAACTGGGATTCATAACAAACCCCAGTTTCATAATTAGCGTGTCCTTTAATATAATTTTGATCCTGCTGGAATATTATCATCCAGCATTATTAAGTTAAGTTTTTCTTCACCGTCATACTCACAAATTGCAGATATAATCATACCTTCTGAGTCGATTCCCATCATCTTACGAGGAGGAAGATTACAAATTGCAAGTAGTGTCTTTCCAATTAAGCTCTCTGCGCTGTAATATTCCTTAATACCAGATAAAATAACTCTTTCTTTTTCAGAACCATCATCTAATGTAAATTTCAAAAGTTTTTTTGACTTAGGAACTTCTTCGCAGTTTTTAACCTTTACAACTCTAAAATCAGATTTTGAGAAAGTTTCAAAGTCTACCATATCTTCAAATAATGGTTCAACTTTCACTTTTGAAAGGTCAATTTCTTCTGTCGTAAGTTTGTCGTAAGTTTCGTAAGTTTCTTTTGACAAACCCCCATTTTCTGCCTTTTCTAAGCCTATTGGCTTCATTGTTGGGAAAAGTAATACGTCTCTTATTGAACGTTGACCTGTTAATATCATTATTAATCTGTCAATTCCAATTCCAAGTCCGCCTGTTGGAGGCATTCCTACTTCAAGAGCATTTACAAAATCGTAATCCATCATGTGCGCTTCATCATCGCCTGATTCTCTTTTTGCAACTTGATCTAAAAATCTTTGTTTTTGATCGACTGCATCGTTTAATTCTGAGAAGGCATTTGCAATTTCTGCTCCGTTTACAAAAGCTTCAAACCTATATGTTAGGCTTTCGTCATCATTTTTTCTTTTTGCAAGTGGAGATATTTCTACTGGATAATCAATTACAAATGTAGGTTGAATTAATTTATCTTCAACAAATTCATCAAAAAATTCTGCAATTATTTCGCCTCTTGTTGATTTTACTTCTACATTTTTTTCTTTAGCAATTTTTACTGCATCTTCATATTCTGTAATTTCGTTAAAATCCACTCCAGAATATTCTTTTACAGCATCAATCATAGAAATTCTTCTCCAAGGAGTTTTTAATTCGATTTCTTTTCCATCAAACTCTACAAGGGTAGTTCCTTTTACTTTGTTTGCTACTTCTTCTACCATTGTTTCTGTAATTTCCATCATATCTTCAAAATCGCCATAGGCTTGATATAATTCCATTGTTGTAAATTCTGGATTATGAGTTGCATCCATGCCTTCGTTTCTAAACATTCTGCCTATTTCATAAACCTTATCGAATCCACCAACAATTAATCTTTTTAAATAAAGCTCTGATGCAATTCTTAAATACATTCCAATATCTAAACTATTGTGATGTGTTATAAATGGTCTTGCGCTTGCTCCACCTGCAATTGTATTTAATATTGGTGTTTCAACTTCCAAAAATCCTCTATTTTCTAAAAATTTTCTAATTTCAGAAATTATTTTACTTCTAAGTACAAAAACATCTTTTACTTCTGGATTTACAATTAAATCTACATATCTTTGTCTGTATCTAATATCTGTATCTTTTAGTCCGTGCCATTTTTCTGGTAAAATTTGCAAAGATTTTGTTAAAAGATCTGCGTGTTCTGTTTCAATAGAAATTTCGCCTTGATTTGTTTTGAAAACTTTTCCTTCTATTCCAATTATATCTCCAATATCATAGCCTTTTGTTTCTTTGAAATTATCTCCCATGATATTTTTACGATTTACAACTTGGATTTGTCCAAGAGAATCTTGAACATCCATAAAGCTCATATTACCATGGCCACGTCTTGCCATAATTCTTCCAGCAACTCTTACGATTTTCCCTTCAAATTCTTCAAAATTATCTTTTATATCTTTGGATAAACTTCTATTTCTAAAATTTACAATAGCGTGAGGGTTTTTGCCGTCAGCTTTTAAATTTTCAAGTTTTTCTCTTCTAATTTGAAGCATTTCGTTAAGGTCTTGATTTTTATTATCCATATTTACTCCTATCTTATTTCTTTAATAGTATAGTAGCATTTTCCATTTGGTGTAACAACTTCTACTTTATCGCCTTTTTTCTTTCCAAGCAAAGCTTCTCCAACTGGAGATTCGTTTGAAATAAATCCTTCAAGTGGATTTGATTCAGCTGTTCCTACTATTTTATATTCCAAATCTTCATCAAATTCTTCATCGTGAATTAAAACTTTACTTCCTACGCTAACTTCATCTTTATTTGTAGAATCTTCAAAAGTTTTGGCATGTCTTATCATATCTTCTACTTTTGCAATTCTTGATTCAACTTCGCCTTGTTCGTTTTTAGCTTCATCATAATCAGCATTTTCTGAAAGATCTCCAAAAGATCTTGCTTCTTTAATTTTTTCTGCTATTTCTGGTCTTCTTTTTGTTTTTAAATATTCTAGTTCGTCTTGTAATTTTTGTAGGTATTCTTTTGATAGAATTACTTCTTTTTGTTCTGTCATTTTATCATCCTTTCAGTGTGGATTTATATTTTTCTAAGGCATCCATCACTTCTTCAATTGTATTTAATTTATTAACCAAATCACGGATTTTGCTTGAGTTTTTAAGTCCTTTTATATACCATGATAGGTGTTTTCTCATTTGCGTTACTACTAATTTTTCTTTTTTATATTTTAATTCTAATTTGTATTGTTCTATAAGTTGGTCAATTATTTGTTTGGAAGATGGCTTTTCATAAAATCCCTTATTTATATAATCTTTTATTTCTTTAAATAAAAAAGGATTGCCCATTGCTCCTCTTGCAAGCATTACTCCATCGGCTTTTGTTTGATCAATTACTTTTACAAAATCTTCTACACAAAATATATCTCCATTTGCTATAACTGGAATTGAGAGATTTTCTTTTAATATTTTTATATGATTCCAATTAGCCTTTCCTGAATACATCTGTTCTTTTGTTCTTGCGTGTAAAATCACATAATCTATTCCAGCATCTTGGGCAATTTTTCCTATTTCTAAATAATTTAAATTTTTATCATCAATTCCTAATCTAAATTTGATATTTATTTTTTTGTCAGTAGATTTTCTCAAAGTCTTACAAATTTCTTCAACTAATTTTGGATTTGCCATAAGGGCACTTCCTTCGCCATTTTTTGTAATTTTTGCTACGGGACAGCCCATATTAAAAGAAATTTCTTTTGATTTTTCAATTGGATTTATTTTATCTTTTACTACCTTTTCTATTAGCTCAGGTTTTGAACCAAAAATTTGTATGTTACAATTTTTTTCATTTTCAGAAATAAACAACAAATCGTCAGTTTTTTTATTGTCATAATAAAGAGCATTTACTGAAACCATTTCTGTAAAGGTTTTGTCTGCTCCGTATTTTTCTGCAATCAACCTAAAACCAACATCACTCACCCCAGCCAAGGGTGCCAACATTATTTGTTTATTTTTTAATTGTTCTCTCATAAATCAATCTTAAACCTTCTAAGGTTAGGTCATTTTCTACGATTTCGATATATCTGGACTCTGATGCCAATAATTCAGAATATCCTCCAGTTGAAACTATATTTATTTCTTCTTTTGTTATATTTTCTTTTTTAATAATTTCTTTTATCAACTGTTCTATTATTCCATCAATCAAACCAATATATCCAAAAACCATTCCAGCATTTATTGATTCTGATGTATTTTTTGCAATGGCTGATGATGGATCATGCAATTCGATTCTTGGAAGTTGAGCTGTTCTATCTATTAATGCATCAAGACTTGTTTTGAGTCCTGGTGCAATAGAGCCTCCCAAATATTGTCCATGTTTATTTACAACATCAAAAGTTGATGCAGTTCCAAGATCGACTACTATAGTAGGTCCTCCATACATTTCGTAAGCTGCTACAGCATCTACTACCCTATCAGCACCAACTTCTCTTGGATTATCATATTTTATATCAATTCCAGTTTTTGTGCCTATTCCTACAATCATAGCTTCTCTTCCAAAAAATTTTCTATTTGCAGATTGCCATGAATATAAAACATCGGGTGCTACTGATGATATTATTGTATCTTCTATATTATCTTTATCAATTTTATGAATTGCCAAAAAATTATATAGAATTTGAACTATTTCATCGCTTGTTACAATTTGATTTGTTGTAATTCTAAATTTTGTTTTTAATTTCTTTTTATTGTAAACGCCAATCACAGTGTTTGTATTGCCGACATCTACTACAAGTAGCATATATTCTCCTAAATTTTTATAATCTCAACATTAACTCTAATATGATACATCATCTTGTTTGATTTTTCAAGATTATTTACCTAATTTATATTTTCTTATTAGGGTATTTATTTGTTCAATATCTTCAAATTTAACTTGGACTGATTCTTGATTATCTTGATGGTCTTTTCTAGTAATTACTACCAAATTTCCACGTTCTTTATCAAAGCCCCATTTTTTTAATTCTTTGTAAGTATAAAATGAATCATTTAATAAAATTCCATTTTCTCCAATATAAATTTTTGTTTTTGTATTTAGAAAAAATACTAAGCCCATAACTATCATTACAGATGCTGTCATAAGACCTGTTTGATTTTTCATTCTGATTCCTTGAAATAAATTTATAGCTCCTGTTACAATTAAAAGCCCAAACAAAATATATTCCATAGTTGATGATCTTTTTCCAAAACTTTTTACATCGCCTTGTAAATTTTTAACTGATTTTTTGCTTTTAAATAATTTAAATCCAAGCCATGCTATAAGTCCTACATAAATTAATATAATAAATTTGTCAAATTGTTTCATATTACCTCCTATTTTTATTTAAACTCAAAAAATAAGGCTTTTTTCAAAAAATGAAATAAAGCCAAATTTAATAAGATTTTAACATTTTTCTATCTTTATTTTACTCATAAACTTCTCTTTTTAAAACCCCAATAAAGGGTAGGTTTCTATACATTTGCATATAATCAAGTCCGTAGCCAACTACAAACTCATTTGGAATTTTAAAGCCAGACCAATCTGGTTTTATTTCTATTTCTCTTCTTTCTGGTTTATCAAGTAAGGTTATAATTTTTACAGAATTTGCTCCTCTTTTTATTAAAGACTCTTTCAAGGCATCTAATGTTCTTCCTGTATCAATTATATCTTCAACTAATAAAACTTCTTTTCCAGTAATATCTGTATCCAAATCTTTTATTATTTTTACATTTCCTGAAGATTGTGTGCCATTTTCGTAAGATGAAACATCCATAAATTCTAAAGTACAATCTAATTTAATATTTTTGGCAAGTTCAGCCATAAACATAATTGAACCTTTTAGAATTCCCACAAGTACAAGCTCATTTTTGTCTAAATAATATTCATTTATTTGACTTGCAAGCTGTTTTATTCTTTTATTTAAACTTTCTTCATCAATTAGTACTTGGTCTATTACATCTTCTAAATCAATTTTCATAACTCCTCCACACTTACCATTAAAATATTCGTATCGTCATATTTTACTTTAAAATCCTCACTTCTTCTTTTTCCAACAATCCATGCTAGCTTGTTGTTTATAAATAAAAGTGGAATTTTGTCCCTATCTTTTCTATCAATTTTTTCATCAATAAAGAAATCTTTGAGTTTTTTTCTTTTTTCATTTTTCATGGCGGTAAAATAATCGCCATTTACTCTATACCTGATTTTTATTGAAATATCATCTAAATTTTCCAAACTATAAAAAACTCTATTTTTTTTGCTAGAAGTTTTATAAAAATCATAGGAAACAAGAGCTGTTTTAAATTTATAATTTCCAAAAATTTTCCTATCATTTAAATTCATATAGGTTTCTTTTAAATTTTTTTCAAGAGTTTTTCTTTTTATGTAAAAATCATAAGACCTATAATTTTTTTCAAAAATTAAATCATCTTTAATAATTTTTTTCCCATTTTCCAATGACCTTATTTTTATAAAATCGTCTATATTTGTTTTTGAAAAATCATTGATATTTCCATACAAAAATTCTACAGCCCTTCTTATAAGCCTTGCCTTCAACTCATCTGAAATTTCTTCAAATTCATTTTTATCAAAAGAAATATGGTTTGTATCTTTTTTTATAAGAATTTTTTCTAGCTTTTTGTCTTCAACTTTTCTTATAATTTTATAATCACTTTTTGCAATTTCTGATAAGGAAATTAAAGAATTTTTGAAATTCGGATTTATTTTTTCGATTTCTGGTATTATTTCAAGTCTAATTTTATTTCTGGTATAATCAGTTTCCAAATTTGTATAGTCTATGTGATAGGAAATTTTATTTTCATCTAAAAATTCCAAAATTTCACTTTTAGTAAAGTCCATTATTGGTCTAATTATATCTTTGTTTTTATAATCCATTGCCCTAAGTCCATCAAGACCTGATCCTCTTATTATTCTCATAAGAACCGTTTCTGCCTGATCGTCTTTGTTGTGGGCAACTGCTATTTTTGCATTTTCGTATTTATTTTTTATTGACCTAAAAAAATCATACCTTAAAATTCTTCCAGCATTTTCTGCTGAAATTTTTTCTTTTTTTGCGTAATCATCCATAGACTTATGGTCTATAAATGTTTTAAATCCCAATTTCTCTCCAGTTTTTTCAACTAATTTTTCATCTTCATTTGCATCAAGCCTATGCAGATGATTTAGGTGGGCAAGAACTATATTTATTTTGTAGTAATCTTTTACTTCATTTAACAAATAAATTAAAAATTGGCTATCAGGGCCACCACTTGCTCCAACAATTATGGTATCATTTTTTTCTATTAGATTATTTTTTTCTATTGTGGACTTAAACTTATTTATTATTTTCGTCTTTGTACACATATTCGTCTTTCTTAATCATACCTAATTTTTCTCTAGCTATTTTTTCCTTATACTCATCTGTATTTCTATTTTCATAATCTTCTTTTATAGAGTCAATTTCTCCTCTTATGCTAGAAATTTTACTACTTGTTGTTTTAATATTAGAATTTAAATTCACAATTTGTGCATTTACTTTGCTATTAAATGATTTTGACAAAACAAATACCAATACAAAAACAAGGATACTTCCCATCAAAAATCTTTTATTCTTTTTTGACCTATTTTTAAGGTATTTTTCACATTTATTCATCTATAACCTCATACATTTCACTTGCATCATTTTTTTTAGCACCATCAATCAAGTCAAGAACTTTTACTTTTAAATTGCTTTTTCCAAAGCAAATTTCAACTATATCTCCACATTCTACATCACTTCCTGCCTTGGCAATATTACCATTTATTTTTACTCTTTCATTTAGGCAAGCGTCTTTTGCAACCTGCCTTCTTTTAATTATTCTTGAATTTTTTAAAAATTTATCTATTCTCATTAAATCACCTTAATTAATTATAACAAATAAAGACCCATTTAGTCCATAATAAAACAATTTCATTTATTTTTTATTATGAGTATAATTGTAATGGTGATATTATGAATAAAATTTTTCATATAGACTGCGACGCCTTTTACGCATCATGCGAAGAGCTTAGAAATCCAAATTTAAAAAATTTTCCAATGGCTGTCGGCGGTCTTTCAAATAAATCAATAATTACAACAGCAAATTATAAGGCAAGAGAGTATGGAATCCATTCTGCCATGCCAGTTTTTATTGCCAAACAACTTTGTCCAGATTTAATTATGGTGAAAGTCGACAGAAAATATTACAAGAAAAAATCAAAAGAAGTTTTTGATATTATAGAATCTTATTCACATACAATAGAGCAGGTTTCGATTGATGAAGCATATATTTATATTGATAATGATAAAAATAAAAAAATTTTAGCACAAAAAATTCAAAATCAAGTTTTAAAAGAAACAGGAATTGGAGTATCAATTGGAATTTCTTACAATAAATTTTTGGCAAAACTTGCAAGCGACTGGAATAAACCGATGGGCATAAAAGAAATAAGCAAAGAAGAAGTGCCTGAAATTTTAAAAAATTTAGATATAAAAAAAGTTCACGGACTTGGAAATAAGTCTGTTCAAAAATTAAAAGATATTGGAGTTTATAAAATTGAAGATTTGTTAAAACTTGACCAAGAATTTTTACAATCACTTTTTGGCAAGCAAGGATCATATGTTTATAAGGTTATTAGAGGCGAAGATAATAGGAAAGTTCAAACAAATACAAAAAGAAAATCAATAGGCAGAGAATTTACCTTTAGAAAAAATACAAAAGATTTAAAAATTTTATACGCTTATATAGACGAAATTTCCCAAAAAATCGAAGAAGATTTGAAAGCAAAAGACATAAAAGCCTACACTATAAATTTAAAAATAAAAACAGAATATTTCAAAACTCATACAAAATCCTACACCCTACTTTCTCCAATATCAAAAAAAGAAGATATTGCAGAAATTGCCAAGGATTTGTTAGACCAAATTATTTCAAACGAAAATTTAAGACTTATAGGAATTTCCCTATCAAATTTATCAAAAAAGAATCATACTCAATTAAGCTTATTCGATAAATAATTTTTTAAAATTTCATAAATAAAAAATCGCAAGATAATAGAATTTTCTACTAGCTTGCGATTTTTTTTATTCTTCTTCGTTTTCAGAATCTTCTTCAACATTTTCAGATTCTTTTGAATCTTTTTTGTCAGAATTTATATTTTCTCTTAATTTTTCTTCAATTTCGTGGAGAATGTCTTCGTTTTCTTCAAGATATGTTTTTACATTTTCCCTACCTTGACCAAGTTTTTCTCCATTATAAGAATACCAGCTTCCTGCTTTTTCTACTATGTCTTCATCAACGGCAGAATCCAAAATTACTCCAGATTTTGAAATTCCTTGTCCATACATAATATCAAATTCTACAACTTTAAAAGGAGGAGCCACTTTATTTTTTACAACTTTTACCCTAGTTCTATTTCCTATATAATCATCGCCTTGTTGGATTCCTTTAATTCTTCTAATATCAAGTCTTACTGAAGAATAAAATTTAAGAGCCTTACCTCCAGTTGTTGTTTCAGGATTACCAAACATAACTCCAATTTTTTCTCTCAATTGATTTATAAAAATAACTGTAGTATTTGTTTTTGAAATAATTCCAGTTAACCTTCTCAAAGCTTGGCTCATAAGTCTTGCTTGAAGACCCATGTGGCTATCTCCCATTTGTCCTTCAATTTCTGCTTTTGGAACAAGAGCTGCAACCGAATCGACAACAATCAAATCAACTGCACCAGATCTTACCAA
This sequence comes from Anaerococcus vaginalis, assembly GCA_018363915.1. Classification (GTDB taxonomy): domain Bacteria; phylum Bacillota; class Clostridia; order Tissierellales; family Peptoniphilaceae; genus Anaerococcus; species Anaerococcus vaginalis_C. The sequence goes on along the minus strand of JAGZMY010000003.1, from coordinate 162,255 downwards.
AGATTCTGCAATGTCTAGCGCTTGTTCTCCTGTATCTGGTTGAGATAAAATTAATTCGTCAATATTTACTCCCAATTTTTTTGCATATTCTGCATCCATAGCATGCTCAGCATCAATAAATGCACAAGTATTTCCCAATTTTTGATCTTCAGCAATGCAGTGAAGAGTAAGAGTTGTTTTACCAGAAGATTCTGGTCCAAATATTTCTATAACTCTTCCTCTAGGAAGTCCACCAACTCCAAGAGCAATATCAAGATTTATTGCGCCAGTTGGAATTACAGTTACATCAACCTTTGGAGCTTCGCCCATTTTCATAATAGCACCCTTACCATATTTTTTTTCAATATTTTTAAAAGCTTGGCTTAGGGCTTTTTCTTTATCATTATCTGTATTTTTTTCTTTTTCTTTAGCCATATATTTTCCTTCCTATTTTATAAATTAAAAAATAAAACTTGTCTTCAAAAATCTAAAAAATTTTCTTTAAAATTTATATATCATCTAAATTTAAAACTTTTTTATTTTTAACTAAATAATCAATTCCTGAAAGCACTGTCAATACAACTGCTACATAAAATAAAACAAGACCTATTGAATTTAATGTAGGATTATTTAATAATAGCATTACAGTAGATACGCATTGACTCATTGTTTTTGCTTTTCCACCCTTGCTTGCTGCAATTGTAATATTGTTGCTTGCTGCAAGAGTTCTAAGTCCTGTAATAATTAGCTCTCTTGAAATTATTAAAATAACTGCCCAGCTTGGGATTATATTTGTTGCTGTCAATAAAACAAATCCTGCCATAGTCAAAATTTTATCTACCAATGGATCCATAAATTTCCCAAAAGTTGTAACCAAATTTCTACTTCTTGCAAGATGTCCATCAAGAGCATCTGTCAAAGATGCAACTGCATATAAAATTGCAGCAACATTATACATTCTACCAAAAATTAAATATAATACCACAAATACTGGCACCAAAATCATTCTTACGGTTGTAACTTTATTTGCTATATTCATATTACTCTCCTTCTAAATAGCTATGATCTACCAAAACTTTTCTAGGCTTACTGCCCTCGTAACCACCGATTACGCCACGAGCTTCCAATTGGTCAATTATTCTCCCAGCTCTAGCATACCCTACTTTTAATTTTCTTTGCAAAAGAGAAACTGAAGCAGTGTTTTCATTTATAATAATTTCTATTGCCTCATCAATCAATTCATCTTCATCATCATTTTCAACAATTTTTGTTTTTTCCTCAACGGTCTCCATTGCTTTTTTATCGTATTCTTCTTCGCGAGTTTGTTTTATATAATTTACAACTCTCAAAACTTCAGAATCCGATACAAAAGCTCCCTGAATTCTCATAGGCTTCATTGCATCTGATGGAGAAAATAACATATCTCCTTTTCCAAGCAAAGTTTCTGCTCCGCTCATATCAAGAATTGTTCTTGAATCAATTTGACTTGTAACTGCAAAAGCAATTCTTGATGGAATATTTGCCTTGATTGTTCCAGTTATTACATCAACTGTTGGCCTTTGAGTTGCAATTATCAAATGAATCCCACAAGCTCTAGATTTTTGAGCAAGTCTTGTAATATAATCTTCCACTTCACTTGCTGCTGTCATCATTAAATCTGATAACTCATCTATTATTATAACAACATAGGGAAGTTTTTCTATATTTTCATCAATTTCTGATAAATCTCTGTATGATGAAATATCTCTTACATGATTTTCTTCAAATAATTTATAACGTCTTTCCATTTCTCTGATTGCCCAAAATAATGAAGACGATGCTTTTTTTGGATCAGTTATAACTGGCATAATTAAATGAGGAATTCCATTATAAATTGAAAGCTCTACTATTTTTGGATCTATCAAAAGTAATTTAACTTCATCTGGCGAATGCTTATATAAAATTGACATTATAATCGTATTTATACAAACACTTTTTCCAGATCCTGTCGCACCAGATACAAGAAGATGGGGCATTTTTTCTATTGCAGAAACTTTTGGCAATCCTGATATAGATTTTCCCAAAACAAAAGGAAGTTCCTTAGTGCTTTTCATAAACTCTTCGCTTGCAATCATCTCTTTTAAGCCAACAACTTCTTTTTGTGAATTTGGAACTTCTATTCCAACGTGGCTTTTTCCTGGAATTGGTGCTTCAATTCTTATATCGCTTGTCGCAAGTGCAAGGGATAAATCATCAGATAAATTTAAAATTTTTGAAACTTTTACACCTCTTTGAGGTTTTAATTCAAAACAAGTTACGCTTGGTCCGATATTAATTTGGACAACTTTTGATTTTATACCAAAAGAATCCAAGCACTCCTCAATTCTTCTCGCCTTATCTTTTATATCATTTTGGTCAAGCTCGCTATCATCATCCCTATCATCAAGAAGATCTAGTTTTGGGAATTTATAATTTAAAGTATATTCTTCCTTAAAAGTTTGGTCAAAATCTGATAAATCGACTTGTTTTGATTTGTAGGAATTTATTTTTGCCTTTTCAAATCTTTGGTCAAAATCATCCTTATTTTCTTTTTCTACTTCTTCTTCAATCTTTATAACTTTATTTTTGCTTAAATCTTCTTTTTTATCTATATCTTCTCTTTTTTTGTTTTCTCTATTATTTCTAATTTTTTTAAGCTTTTTTTCTCTAAAGTAAGTTTTTATTTTATGTGAAATTTTCATATAGTTTTTTCCAATAAAATTTCCAAAAATTACAGTTTTTTCTTTGGTCTTTGTAATTAAGTCCTTATAAGATATGCCTAATAAATTTTTAATTAAAGAAATCCAAAAAATAATATATAAAATTATTATTCCTGCACTACCTATAAGCCTTTCTAGATAAAAACTAATATTTATTCCCAAAATGCCACCAGATTCTCTTATCATTTTTTCAGCATTTTTAATTGATAGGGACAAAGTTTTATCCAAAAATTTCATAGATAAAATTGCCATAGTTAATAAAATCAGGATAAATAAAATATTAAATATCCTAAGATTTTTTTTGAACTTATCCATAAATACAAATAAAAAACTTGTAAAAACAAAAATAAAAACAAAATAAGACATAAATCCAAAAATTCTAAAATTTGTATATGTAATAAAATCTCCCAATCTTCCAGTATTTGGAAGAATTAAAAATATAAATCCTATAAGAGAGATAAACATAAAAAATATAGAAAATGATTTCTTATTAAATTTTCTATTTGCAGATTTTTTTGAATATTTAGATTTTTTTCTTTTTCTATTTGAATTTGTATTTGCCATATTCACCTCACATAGATTATATAACAAAGGGGAAAATAAATAAACTGCCTAATAAATGGCAGCCTTCTTTTAACTTCTACAAAATTTTATTTATGGTGCAAAATGAATTAAAAATTTTCGCACAAGAAAAATAATTAATTCATTTTAACCATAATTTTTTGTAGTTAGTTTATAAAATCTTTTAAGACTTAGTCTTCTTTAGATTGTTTTTTTTCTTCTTCAATTAATAGGGCTTTTCTTGAAAGATTGATTCTTCCTTGCCTATCAATTTCTGTAACTTTTACCCTTACCTTATCGCCAATTTTTAAAACATCTTCAACTTTTTCAGTTCTTTTTGTATCAATTTGAGATATGTGTAAGAGTCCTTCTTTGCCGATAGCAATTTCTACAAAAGCACCGAAGTTCATTATTCTTTTCACTTCGCCTTCATAAATATCGCCAGCTTTTGGATCAGTTACAATTGATTTAATCATTTGGATAGCTTTTTTTCCGCTTTCTCCATCATTGCTTGCAACTGTTATGTGTCCATCGTCTTCAGTTTCAATTTTTACACCAGTTGCATCAATTATTTTGTTGATTGTTTTTCCGCCAGCACCAATTACATCTCTAACTTTCTCTGGATCAATATCTATTGAAAAAATTCTTGGAGCATATTTTGATAAGTCTTCTCTTGGCTTGTCGATTGCTGATGTTATTACATCAAGAATTTTAATTCTTGCCTTATGAGCATCAGCCAAGGCTTCTTGTAAAACTTCTTTATTTATTCCAGAAATTTTCATATCCATTTGAAGAGCAGTAATTCCATCTTTTGTTCCAGCAACTTTAAAGTCCATATCTCCAAGATGATCTTCAAGTCCTTGAATGTCTGTAAGAATTGAAATTGAATTTTCTTCTTTGATTAAGCCCATAGCAATTCCTGCAACAGGTTTTTTAATTGGAACTCCTGCATCCATTAGTGACAAAGTTGAACCACAAATTGATGCTTGTGATGATGAACCGTTTGATGATAAAACTTCACTTACTACTCTTATTGTGTAAGGAAAATCATTTGTATCAGGCAAAACTGGAATCAAAGCTCTCTCAGCCAAATGTCCATGTCCAACTTCACGTCTTCCAGGTCCTCTTAGTGGTCTAATATCTCCAACGCAAAATGGTGGGAAATTATATTGATGAATATATCTTTTTGTAATTTCTTCTCTGTTCATTGAATCAATTACTTGTTCTTCCCCAGGAGATCCTAATGTTAGAACTGATAAAACTTGAGTTTGACCTCTTTGGAATAATCCAGAACCATGAGCTCTTGGCAAAAGTCCAGCTTCTGCAGATAAAGGACGAATTTCATCCATCTTACGTCCATCAGGTCTTATTTTATCAATTGAAATCATTCTTCTAACTTCTTTTTTCATAATAGAATCTACAGTTTTGTGAATTTCATCTTCACTTTCTGGAAATTCCTCTAAGAAATCTTCCCTACATTTTTCTTCTATTTCGTTAATATCATCTTCTCTTTGAACCTTATCAGTTGTTCTTATAGAATTTTTAATATCTTGTGTGTATTTATCTTTTATTTTTCTTTGAAGTTCTGTTTCAACTTCTTCACAAACTTCCATTTTTTCCTTGCCAATATCATCAATAATTGTTTGGATAAATCCACAAATTTCTTTTATTTCTGCATGAGCTACCATCATAGCTTCAAGCATTTCATCTTCTGATAATTCATTTGCACCAGCTTCAACCATATTAATAGCATCAGCAGTACCTGCAACTGTTAAATTCAAAGAAGTTTTTTCTCTTTGGTCTTTATTTGGATTTACAATAAATTTTCCATCAACATATCCAACAGAAACAGCAGCAACTGGTCCATAAAAAGGAATATCAGAAATTCCAAGAGCAATAGATGCACCAATTGTTGTCATACAATCAGGTTCATTATCTTCATCTACAGAAAATGGTGTAGCAATTACTTGTACATCATTGTAAAAATTTTCTGGAAACAAAGGTCTTAAAGGTCTATCCATTTGACGAGAAATCAAAATAGCCTTGTCTGATGCCTTACCTTCTCTTTTTATAAATCCGCCAGGAATTTTTCCAACTGCATAAAGTTTTTCTTGATAATCACAAATAAGTGGGAAAAAATCAATTCCCTCTCTTGGCTTGTCACTTGCAACAGCAGTAACTAATAAAATTGTATCGCCTGTTCTAATTAAACATTCGCCATTAGTTTGCTCAGCAACTTTTCCGATTGTTATAGAAAGATCGGAACCATTTTGTGACTTATATTCATAAGTTTTTTCCATTTTTTCTCCTAACTACAAAAAAGACGGGATAAGTCCCGTCATATTTAACTATTTTCTTAATCCAAGTTTTTCAATAACTTCACGATATCTTTCAATATCATTTTCCATTAAGTAATTTAAAAGACCTTTTCTACGTCTAATCATTTTGAAAAGTCCTCTTCTTGAAGAGTGGTCTTTTTTGTTTGCTTTTAAATGTTCAGTAAGTTCTTTGATTCTTTGAGTAAGAATAGCAATTTGAACTTCTGGTGAACCAGTATCTTTTTCGTCTTTTTGAAATTGTTTAATAATTTCTGTTTTTTGATCTTTATTTAACATAAAATCCTCCTAAAATTTATTCGCCATAACCATGAAATAGTCCGAGGAAACTTAGTCCATAGTTAAGGTATCTTTGATATTATACCAAATATCTTTATTTTTGCAAAGAAAAAATACTTCTAGAATTATTTATGTAAAAAATTAAAATATATTTTATCTAAAATCCAGTAACCTCATAATTTTCTGTATCTATTTGCATTCCTTCTTCGTTCTCAAAGCTTGTGGCTTTAAATTTCCATGTACCATTAGGTTCTATATTATTAACATTGTCTATAGCATCTCCAATTTTATTTCCTTGTGAATCTTTTACAGGAAATAATATTTGAATATAAGATTTTGGTTTATCAGTATTGTTTTTTAATATTCCAGTAACATAAGAAATTCCAAATTCATCAGTTTCTATTGCTACATCTGTAACTTCATAATCAGAATTTTCTTTACTTGTTTTTTTATTATTTTTTTCTGCTGAATTTGATGTTATTTCTTCTTGTTTCGTTTCATTTACAGCCTCTTCAACAACATCTTTTGCTTTATCTCCACATCCAACAAAAACACTCATAGCAAGTGCACATAAAATAATCTTTTTTAGTTTCATAAATTTCTCCTTATTTTTATTTTCATCTATTATATATCATATATATATATATATATTGTCAACCATTTTATTTATATGTGCTTTAATAAAAATAAAATTTTATAAACAAAAAAAAGAGCAGTTACCTACTCTTTTCTATATTTTTCTATTAATTTTCTTCCTGTTTTTTTATCTTTTTCCATTTGTGCGATTAATTCTTCAGGAGAATTAAATTTATAATCAGGTCTTAGATATTCTAAAAATTCTATGCTTATATTTTTTCCATATATATCTTTTGAAAAATCCATTATATAAGTTTCGATTTTCATTTTTTTATTTTCAAAGGTTGGATTTGTTCCTATATCTGTTAGGGCATAATAAAAATCCCTGTCTATATTTACTCTGGTAAAATAAACTCCAGATTTTGCTGTAACGTATTTGAATGATGGTTTTAGATTTGCTGTTGGAAAATTTAAAAGTCTTCCTCTTTGGGCGCCTTTTATAACTTTTCCTTGCATTTTAAAAGGATGTCCCAAGTCTTTGTTGGCTTTTTCAATATTTCCATCCCTTACCATTTGTCTTATGTCTGTGGAATTTATAATTTTTCCATCATCAAGCTCAAAATCTACTACTTTTGTTTTGTAGGCAAAATCTTCCTCGTATTTTTTTAAAGTTTTTATATCTCCTTTTGCCATTTTCCCAAACCTATAATTATCTCCAACTATTACATATTTGGTATTTAATTTTTTATATAAAATTTCTTCAATAAATTCGTAAGGAGATAGATCTTTAAATTTATCTGAAAATTCCAAAAGACAAAAACATTCTATGCCCAAATTTTTCAAAATTTCTATTTTATCTTCAAGACTTGTAAGATATTCTCTTTCTCCATTTAGGATATTTTTGGTGTTTTCTTTAAATAATAATACAGATGGCATTAGATTTTTTGCTTTTGAAATTTTTATATTTTCTTTCATAAGTTTTTGATGGCCCTTGTGGACTCCATCAAAATTTCCAAGGCTTACTGCCTTTGGCGATAAGTCAAATTCATTAAAATCTAGGTCAAATATTTTTATATTATCCTTCATAAAACACCTTCTTTAACTTCAAAGTCTTGTTTTTATTTTTATATTCTCCAAGCCCAATAAATAAATCTTCCACATAAACTCTAATAAGTCCATCAAAATTTTTTTCAAGATCAACTTTCATAGTCATTCCATTTGTAGCTTGTTTGTAATAAGACTTATCCAAAATTATTTTTTCATATTGATTTAGGGCATCATCAATTGGAATAAGCTTTTTTATAAGCTCATCAAAATCTTTATTTTCAAAATCTTCAATTTTTATAGCATCTTTTACATCAAAATTTCCAACTTTAAGCCTTCTAAGCTCTTTTACAGTAGCAAATGATTTTAAAACTTCTCCCAAATCATTTACAAGACTTCTTATATAAGTTCCTTTTGAACAAGTTATTTTAAATCTTGCATAAGGAAAATCAAAATCTAAAATTTCAAAATCATAAACTTTAATTCTTCTTTGTTTTCTTTCTACAATTTTTCCTTCTCTTGCAAGCTCATATAATTTTTTGCCATTTTGTTTTAATGCTGAATACATGGGAGGAGTTTGAAAAATTTCTCCTAAAAAATTTTCTTTTATTGCCTTTTCCAAATCTTTTTTTTCAAAAGTTTTTGAAGATTTTTCTAAAACTTCTCCTGTAATATCTTGGGTATCTGTTTTTTGCCCAAAAAATGCAAGAGTCTCATAGATTTTAACCTCATCCATTAAAAAATCTGAAACTCTTGTTGCTTTGTTAATTAAAAGTGGCAAAAGACCAGTTGCAAGAGGATCAAGAGTTCCTGCATGGCCTATTTTTTTTATGCCTAGTTTTTTTCTTGCTTGATATACACATTTTCCTGATGACATTCCTGTACTTTTATCAATTAACAAAATTCCGCTAGTCATTTATTGCCTCTTCTAAAATTTTTCTCATTATATTTAAAGCCTTATCCATTGAATCTGTATTTATTGTAAATCCAGAAGCTCTAATGTGACCACCGCCACCATTATCTCTTGCAATTTTAGAAACATCAAGATAATCTTTGCTCCTTAAAGAAATTTTAAATTCATTTTCTCCATATTCTTTTACAAGACAAGCTACTTCAATTCCTTTTAAATCTCTAAGTATATTTACAACCGATTCACTATCACCCATTTGCACACCAAAATCCTTACAAGTTTTTTGGCTTACCCCAACAAGGGCATAAGGCTTTTTAAATTCTACCTTGTTTAAAAGATGATTTTCAAATTGTAATTTTGAAATTTCTTTATTTTGGTAGAGATTTTTATAAATCATTTCAAAATCTGCTCCGATTTTATACAAATCTGCTGCAGTATAAAAAGTTAATTCACTTATATTTGAATATAAAAATCTACCAGTATCTGTAACCAAGCCAGCATACAAAAGTGTAGCTATTTCTTTATCAATCGGAAGCTTTAATCTTTTTATAATTTCATAAACAAGCTCACAACTTGCAGGAGAATCTGAATGAATTATATTTAAATCCGTTTTGATTGAGCCACCTTCATGATGGTCAATTACAAGAACTTTTTTAGATTTTTTACAAATTTCTATTGCCTTATCAATCCTATCAAATTCTGAACAATCTACAATAATAAATAAATCGTATTCTTCAAGACTTGGATTTTTATAAAAATCAATTTGTGGTAAAAATTTTAAATAATCATCCACTTCACTTATTTTTATTACATCAGATCTTTTTCCATAAAGCTCAAGAGATTTCCTAAGACCAAGAGCTGATCCTAGGGCATCTCCATCTGGATTTATGTGGGCTGAAATTGCAATTGTGTCAGCCTCATTAATAAATTTTTTAAAATTTTCTAATTCTTTTTGGCTAATCTTCTCGATTTTTGGCATTTTTTTCATCCCTTTTTATGGTTTCAGCAATTAGCTTATCCATATACACGCCATGTTCGATAGAATTGTCATATTTAAACCTAAATTCTGGCATAGATCTTAATCTCATTCTCTCGCCAATTAATTTTTTCATATATCCTTTTGCTTGATCGAGAGCTTCTATTACAGATTCTTTTTTGTTTTCATCTCCCAAAACTGAAACAAAAATATCAGCATAGGATAAGTCATTTGTAACTTCTACCTCAGTTATAGAAACTATTACATTATCTGATAATCTCGGATCATTAATATCTTCTGCCAAAATTTTTGATAATTCTTTTTGCATTTGTGAAGATATTTTTAAGGTTCTTCTTTTATCCATTCTATTCTCTTTCTTTTTCTATCATTTCGTAGGCTTCAAGCTCGTCGCCTTCTTTGATGTCGTTGAATTTTTCAAGGCCAATTCCACCTTCGTAGCCATTATTTAATTCTTTGGCATCATCTTTAAATCTTTTCATAGATTCAATTTCTCCATCAAAGATAACAACATTGTCCCTTAATAATCTTATCTTTGCTCTTCTTGGAATTGAACCACTTGTTACAAGAACACCCGCAACCATTCCTGCATTTGGAATTTTGAAAGTTTCTTGAACTTTTGCACGACCTAAAACTTTTTCTTCAAATTCTGGATCAAGCATTCCTTTTAGAGCTTTTTCTACATCTTCTATTGCTTCATAAATTACAGAATAAGTTCTTATTTCTATATTATTTTCTTCTGCCATTTGAAGAGCACCTTGAGTTGGACGAACATTAAATCCAATAATTATAGCGTTTGATGCTTGAGCAAGAAGAACATCTGATTCTGAAATTCCTCCAACAGCTCCTGCAATTACATTTACAAAAACTTCTTCGTTTGAAAGTTTTGAAAATGAACTTGAAACTGCATCTACTGTTCCTTTTACATCAGTTTTTACTATAATATTTAATTCTTTTAATTCTCCATCTTCGATGCCTTCGTACATATCTTCAAGGTTTGTATTAGATTTTTGAATTAGTCTTTCTTCTCTTTTTTGCTCTTTTGCACGATCTGCATAAGCTCTTGCAGTTTTTTCATCTTCTACAGCAAAAATTTTATCTCCTGCTTCTGCCACATCGCTTAGTCCTAAAATTTGGGCTGGCATTGATGGACCTACTTCTGAGATCGGCTCTCCTTTTGAATTAAACATAGCTCTAATTCTTCCTGATGATGAACCAGTAACTACATAATCTTTATCGTGAAGAGTTCCTTTTTGAACAAGAACAGTTGCAACAGAACCTCTTGCCTTATCAAGTTGAGCTTCAATTATAATTCCAACTGCAGCTCTGTCTGGATTTGCTTTTAATTCTCTCATTTCTGCAACAAGTAAAACCATCTCTAACAAATCTTTAATTCCATCGCCAGTTCTTGCAGATACTTCTACCATGATTGTATCTCCGCCCCAGTCTTCTGAAACTAAACCATATTCTGTAAGTTCTTGTTTTACTCTATTTGGATCACTTTCTTCTTTGTCCATTTTATTTATTGCAACAATTATTGGAATTTCTGCAGCTTTTGCGTGGTTAATTGCCTCAATTGTTTGTGGCATTACTCCATCATCTCCAGCTACAACCAAAATTGCTATATCAGTTGATTGAGCTCCTCTCATTCTCATTTGAGTGAAAGCTTCGTGGCCTGGAGTGTCTAAAAATACAATTTCTTTATCATTTATTTTTACAGTTGAAGCACCAATGTGTTGAGTAATTCCTCCAGCTTCTCCAGATGCAAATTGTGTATCTCTAATTGCATCTAGAATTGAAGTTTTTCCGTGGTCAACGTGTCCCATTACTGAAACTACTGGTGGACGAGTTTGTAAATCTTTTTCGTCATCTTCGAAATCTAAATCTTTTTCTTGAATTTCAATTTCATCAAGCTTAACTTCTTTTGCAATTTCCTTATTAAATTCAAGAGCAACAAGCTCTGCTTGTTCAAATTCTATTTGATCATTTAAACCAGCCATTACTCCAAGTCCCATAAGTTTCATAATAACTTGGTTGGCATTTTCATTGATTTTTTCCGCAAAAGATTTTACTGAAATTGATTCTGGAATATAAATATTTCCATCATCATTATTTTCTGCTTTTATTTCTCTTTTGGTTGATTTTTTTGATCTTTTATTTTGTTTTTTATTTTTGTTTTTCTTTTTTTCTTTTTTCTTTGATGACTTCTTGTCTTTTTTATTTTTTGAATTTTTATCTTCCAAAGATTTTTCTTCTGATTTTTTTTCTGCTTTTATTTCTTTTTTCTCTTCTTTTATTTTTTTATCTTCTCCAAAATATTCTTCAACTATTGCAAGTTCATCTCCACTTAAAACTGACATGTGGGATTTTATTTTTAGTCCAAATTCGTCTTTTAGTAGACTGAGCATTTCTTTCGTACTTTTTTTGTGTTCTTTTGCTAATTCATAAATTCTTAATTTTTTAGCCATCTAATCACCTCTTTTATTTCATAGCAATTATCTCCTCATAAAGATCATCACTAATTTCAGTTTTAAAAACTTTTTCTAATTTTCTTTTCTTCTTGGCTTCGTTTATGCAAGTTTCATTTTTACAAATATAAGCTCCCCTACCATTTTTTTTGCCGGTAGGATCTAGGATAATTCCTTCTTCTTTGTTTTTTACTATCCTAATCAATTCGTGTTTGTCTTTGTTTTCTCCACAAACTATACATTTTCTTTGTGGTATTTTTCTTTGTTTCATTTTTTCACCATTATTAATAAGTTATTATTCATCACTTTCTTCAATATCTTCTTTAATAATTTGGTCAAGGTCGTTTGATAAATCTTCTATATTTTCTTTATCTATATCTAAATTTTCGCCTTGTTGTGCATTTTCATCTTCTAAAATATCTTCTTTTGAATTTTCTTCAATATTTTCTAAATCTTTGTCTGTTTGTTCATTAAGCCCAAGTATTTCATCAATTTCTTCTTGGCTTAATTGGTCGAATTCTTCTTGACTTTTTATATCAATTTTCCAGCCTGTAAGTCTTGCTGCAAGTCTTGCGTTTTGTCCTTCTTTTCCAATGGCAAGAGATAATTGATCTTCTCTTACAACAACCAAGGATTGTTTTTTCTTATCATTTATATAAACTTCATTAATTTCTGCAGGAGATAGGGAATTTTTTATAAATACTTTTATATCTTTATCGTAATTTATAATATCAATTTTTTCTCCTTGCAATTCTTCTACTATTGAATTTACACGACTTCCTTTAAAGCCAATACAAGCTCCAATTGAATCAATTTCTGGATCATTTGAGAAAACTGCAATTTTTGTTCTTGAACCTGCTTCTCTATCTATTCCATAAATTTCAATTATTCCATTTGTAATTTCTGGAACTTCAAGCTCAAATAATCTTACAACCAAGGCCTTATCTTTTCTTGATAAAATGATTTGTGGCTCTTTTGTTGTATTTTTTACTTCTTTAATCAAAACTTTTATTCTTTGGTTTGGAGTATAAGTTTCATTTTCTACTTGCTCTTTTATCGGAATAATCCCTTCAATTTTATCAAGATTTATGTAGACATTAAACTTATCTTCTCTTTGTACAACGCCTGTTATAATTTCATTTGCCCTATCCAAATATTCAGAATAAACTGAATCTCTTTGGGCATCTCTAATTTTTTGGATTACAATATTTCTTGCAGTTTGAGCTGCAACTCTTCCAAAATTTTTCGGTGCAATTTTAACCCTACAAATATCGCCCAAATCAAGTTTAGGATCAATTTCTTTTGCTTTTGTCTTAGAAATTTCAGCTATTGGTTCATTTACTTCTTCAACTACATTTTTTAGAGAATACACTTCGATTTCTCCAGTTTCATCATCAATGCTTACATCAACATTTTCATTATTATCGTAGTTTTTTTGGTAAGATTTTACCAAAGCTTTTTCCAATGCTTCAAGGATTATTCTCTTGTCAACATTTTTAGTTTTTTCAAGCTCCTCTAAGGCAATTATAAATTCTTTATTCATTTGTCCCCCTAGAAGACTATCTCAATTTTAATAGTCTTAATTTCACTCTTTTCAATTTCTTTTTCTTCATTTTCAAGTGTAAAAATTAAGGAATTTTCTTTTATTTCTTTAATTTTTCCTATAAACTTCTCGCCATTTTTAAGCTTTATTTCTAAAAGCTCATCTTTGTTTCTTTCAAGATCTCTGTCAGTCTTTAATGGTCTTGAAAGATCAGGAGAAGATACTTCCAAATAATAAAAAGATTTTATAAGATCAATTTCATCTAATCTTTCGCTTAAAAAATTAGAAGTCTTTTCACAATCATCAATTGTGATTCCTCCATCTTTGTAAATAAAAAACCTTAATATTTTATTTTTACCCTCATTTACAAATTCAATATCAACAAGCTCGTAACCAAGCCCATTAATATCACTTTCCAAATTTTCTTTTAATTTGCGTATTAAATCCATAACTTCCCCTTTACATATTAAAAGAGTGGATTTGTCCACTCTTCGCTTAAAATTATTATACTATAAAAGACTTAACTTTCAATTTTAAAATAAATTTACAAAATAAAATTTAATAAAAATACAAAATTAAAATCTCTAGCATTTTATTTTAAATAACTAGAGATTTGTGATTTACTTTTTTAAAAATTTTTTTATTTTTTGTTCGGGAATTTGAGATAAAATTATTGCGATAAACATAATTATTCCTCCAATAATTTCCCTATCTACTGGTCTTTCTTTCAAAAATAAAAATCCAAAAAATGCAGCGAAAACTGATTCCAAAGATAAAATCAAACTAGCAATTGTAGGATCAGTATCTTTTTGGGCGACAATTTGGAGAGTATAACCCAAACCTGATGAAAATATACCCAAATACAAAATAGCAAGCATACCTTTCAATAACAAATCAATATTTGGTTTTTCAAATAAAATCATAAGAAGCAAAGATACTAAACTTGCTACAAAAAATTGAATCATAGACATTTTTACACTATCAGCTCTTATAGAAAATTTATCAATAAATAAAATATGAAAAGCAAAAAATAAGGATCCAACAAAAATTAAAATATCTCCCTTATTTATAGAAAATCCGTCATCAACTCTTACAGTTAATAAGTATAAACCCACTAGAGCAAGTATTATAGAAATTGCAGTTTTTTTGGAAACTTTTTTTCCCATAAAAATTGCAAAAATCGGAACTATAACAACGTAAAGTGATGTAATAAAACCTGCCTTACCACTTGTCGTAAAATAAACTCCAGTTTGTTGAAAGCTAACTGCAACTGCCATAACAAGACCTGTGGCAATTCCACCTCTGATTGTTGCAGTTTTTGTAATACTATCTACTTTTTTTCTCGATTTATTTTTTCTAAAAAATGAATAAGCCAATAAAAAAATTCCAGCTGTCAAATTTCTAAAAAAATTAAAGGTAAATGGTTCTATGTAATCACTTCCTAATTTTTGGGCAATGAAAGCAAAGCCCCAAATAAAGGAAGTCAATAGTAAAAGTAATTCTCCCCTATGTTTATTTTTCATACTTACTCCTAATAGATTTTTTTCCGCTTGCTTGTATTATATCAAAAATTTTAAATTTTGTAAGATTTTTTAATAAAAATAATAAAAATCCTACACAAGTCGCTTAACTTTGATAATTAATTGATTTTTATTGTTATATATATGCATAAATTGTTATTTAAAAAAATATAATAAAAAAACTCTAATAAAGATTTAATCTCTATTAGAGTTTTAATTTACAAATCAAATAAAGACATTTGATTTTCTTCTTGCAATCCATCAATTATGTCCAAATTTTTTAAAGAATTTAAAGCATTTTTGTTTAGTGAAGTTCTTTTTTTCAAATCTTCAATTGAAATAAATTTTGCTTTTTCTCTTTCAATAACTATATCTTTTGCCATGGCTTCTGAAACATCATCGACTGCTGAAAGCGGAGGCAAAATTTCTCCATCATCATCTAAAATAAATTTAACAGCTTCAGACTTGTACAAATCTGCTTTTTTAATTTTTATATCTCTTGCAGCCATCTCCTCAGCAACTTCCAACAATGATCTTAGATTTTTTTCTCTTTGTGTTGGTTTTTCTAATTGATTAATTTCATTTAAAGCATATTGGATTGATTTTAATCCTTTTACAATTACTGAATATTGAAAATCATTTAATTTTGTAGAAAAATATGTTGCATAAAATGCCTTAGGATAATAAACTTTGTAATATGCAATCCTATAACTCATCAAACAATAAGCAACTGCGTGAGCTTTTGGGAAGAGATATTTTATTTTTAAACAAGAATCAATGTACCAATCAGGAACATTATTTTCTTTCATATAAGCCAAAGTTTCTTCTGAAAGAGTTTTTCCCTTTCTTACTTTTTCCATTATTTGGAAAGATTTTTTCTTATCAAGTCCAAGATTAATCAAAGAATTCATTATGTCATCACGAGTTGAAATTATTTGATCAAAACCTGCAGTTTTTGATTTAACTAAATCTTGGGCATTATTTAACCACACATCTGTTCCGTGAGAAAGTCCAGAAATTCTTGTCATTTCAGAAAATTTTGTTGGAAAAGTATCTTTTAACATTCCCCTTACAAAAGAAGTTCCAAATTCAGGAATTCCTAAAGTTCCAATTTCGTTATTTGAAAAATCATATTTTATATTTAATGGTTTTGTTGAAGAGAAAATATTCATTACATTTTCATCATCCATTTGAAGCTTCAAAGGATCTGTATTTGTTAAATCCTGAAGACTTCTAATAATTGTAGGAACATCATGGCCCAATAAATCCAGTTTTAAAATTACTCCATGCATCATATTGTAGGTAAAATGCGTTGTTTTTATATCGTCTTTTCCATCGTCTGCTGGATATTGAACAGGAGAAAAATCGTAAATATTTTTATCATTTGGCACTATCATAAGACCACCTGGATGTTGACCTGTTGTTCTTTTTACATCATAAAGTCCTCTTTGATATTTTCTAATTTGTGCATTAGAAAGATTTAGGTCATTATCTTCCATATATTTTTTAATATAACCAAAAGCCGTATTATCTTTTATAGTTCCAATTGTTCCTGCCCTAAAAACTTTTCCTTCTCCGAATAATTCTTCAGTATATTTGTGAATAGTTGGTTGATATTCTCCAGCAAAATTCAAATCAATATCTGGCTCCTTATCTCCTTCAAATCCCAAGAAAACTTCGAAAGGAATATCGTGGCCGTCTTTGTTCATCTCTGCCCCACATTTTGGACAAATTTTATCTGGCAAATCTATTCCAGCTCCAACGCTACCATCTGTTATAAATTCTGAATGTTTGCATGATGGACAAACATAATGAGGAGCAAGCGGATTTACTTCTGTAATATTTGCCATGGTTGCTGCAAAAGATGAACCAACAGAACCTCTTGATCCAACCAAATATCCATCCTCATTTGATTTTTCCACGAGCTCTTTTGCAATTATATATAAAACTGCATAACCGTTTGAAATTATAGAATCAAGCTCCTTATCTAGTCTTGTTTTTACAAGATCAGGAAGAGGATCTCCATAAATTGAGATTGCTTTTTCATAAGTTGTATCTTTTAATTTTTTATCAGAGCCCTCAATTTTTGGTGGAAAAGTTTCGTGAGGAATTGGCATAATGCTTTCCAAACTATCAGCAATTTTAATTGTATTATCAATTACAACTTCCATTTTTGTTTGATCATCTAAATAATAAAATTCATCAAGCATTTCATTAGTTGTTTTTAAATAATAAAGAGGATTATTTTCCTTGTAATGGAAAAATTGTCCCTTGTGAAGAATATTTCTAAGAACATAATCTTTCTTTTCCATATACCTTACAGAGCCTGTTGCAACAACCAACTTATTATATTTTTTACCAAGCTCGATTATTTTTTTATTTATTTCTATAATTTGATTTTTATCTCTTATAGCCCCATTTTCTAAATCATCAGCAAAAACTCCCATCGCCTCTATTTGGAAAAAATCAAAAAATTCGCAAATTTTTTCTATTTTTTCTTCAGAAAAATTATCTCTTATAGCCTTAAACAAAAGACCGTCTTTGCCGCCAGAGCCTATTATCAAGCCTTCCTTATTTTCTTTTACCAAATCAAAAGGCGTTTTTGCTTCCAAATTAAAATATTTCATCCTAGATTCTGAAATTATTTTATAAAGATTTTTAAGTCCATGATAATTTTTGGCAAAAATAATTGATGAGAAATTTTCGTGACGAGCTATAGGCCATTTTGTTTTTATTGAATTAATTTTTTCAAGGCTAAGATCTTTATTTTTGTCCTTAATTTTTTCAAATAATTTAATAAAAATTTTGGCAGTTGTCATTGCATCATCGCTTGCTCTGTGATGGTTAAAAGGACCTACTCCTAATTTTTTTGCAAGTTTATCAAGAGAAAATCTTCCCATATATGGAAAAACTGCTCTTGCCATTGGCAAAGTATCCAAATAAACTGGCTCAAATTTATAAGATAATTTTTGACAAGCTTCTGTTATAAAACCAATATCAAAATCTGTATTTTGTCCTACAAAATATGAATCTTTTGAAAATTCTAAAAATTTCGGCAAAACTTCATCAATTTTCGGCTTATCCATTACCATTTCGTTTGTAATTCCTGTAAGCTCTACAACCTTTTGAGGAATCATTTTTTCTGGATTTACAAGCTCATTAAAAACTTCAATTATTTCTCCATTTTCAATTTTTACCGCACCAATTTCTGTGATTTTATCTATATATTTTGAAAGTCCTGTCGTCTCCAAGTCAAATACAATAAATCTTTGATTTTTTAAATCGCTTATATCATTTATTTTTTTATTGTAGTTGTTGGTTAAAATTCTTAAATTTTTATCAACCAACAAAAGCTCTGCACCTGCTAGCATTTTTATATCATTTTTTCCAAGTTTGTCATACATATCTGGAAGAGCTTGAAGAGTTTCTGTATCTGTAATTCCACAAGCACTATGTCCCCAAGCTTTTAATTTTTTTGCTAGCTCATCCATATCAACAAATCCATCAAGATTTGTCATTTTCGTATGAATTTCAAGTTCAACTCTTTTTTTAGGATAAGTATCAAGTCTTTCTTTTTTTTCACATTCCACCATAGAATTTACAGTAAAAACATCTTCATGTGAAAAGCTATCATAGTTTAGAACGCCTTGAACTTGAACTATCATTTTTTCTTTTAAATTTTCAAGTTTTGATTTATTTCTTGGTTGAACAAACATCTTGCAAGCTATGGCATCAGATTCATCTTCAAGGTCAAAAGAATAAATAAAGTTTCCTCTTTTTGATTCAAAAACATCAATGCCAAAGATTTCTCCCTTTATAGAAAGATTCATGCCTTTTTTGTCATAAATTTCTTCAATTTTAAATAAATCCCCATTTATATTTCTGCCGTATTTTAAAATTTCTGCTTGATTTATTTCTTTTTTTTCAGAATTTTTCTTATTATTTCTAGCATTTTCAATCATATTTTCAAGCTCGATTTTTTTCAAATCTCTAAGGCTTGATGTTTTTTCTTCTTGACTTTTTGAAGGTTCTTTCTTATCTTCTTCAATTTTTGGCAAATCAAATATATCTTGATTGTTTAATGAAGCCTCTTTACTTTCTTGATTTTTTTCTTCATTATTTTCGCCCAAATTTTCTGGATTTTCATAACCTGTTTCATAATAATCTGGAAGAGGTTGGCTTTCATAAAAATCATCTATGGAATTTGTTTCTTTTTTATTTTCCTTTTCAAATTGCAATGACAAATTAACATAAGAAAAATATGATTCAAGTTTTTTTTCAATGTTTTCATCATATTCTCCTAGAATATTTAATTTCAATTTATTTAATTTTTTTGAATAAATCGCCTTGTTTATATAATAATCTTTGTCAATTTCAATAATAGATTTTAGATTAATTTTCATTTTTTTCATCTTTCAAAATTTCTTCAATCAAACTGTCAACTATTTCTTCTTGTTTTACTTTTTTTATTGTAATTCCCTTTTTAAATAAAAATCCATATCCTTTTGCACAAGCTATTCCATAATCTGCTTCTTTTGCCTCTCCTGGACCATTTACAGGACAACCCATTATGGCAACTTTTAAATTTAAATTCAATTTATCAAGTCTTTCACTTGCCTCGTTTACAATTTCATCTAAATTTACACTTGTTCTTGAACAAGTTGGGCAAGAAACCAAATCAATTCCATCTCGTCTAAGTCCCAAAGATTTTAAAATTGTTTTTCCAGCCTTTACTTCTTGAAGTGGATCTCCAGTTATTGAAACCCTAATTGTATCTCCAATTCCATCTTTTAAAAGTGAGCCCATTCCAATTGATGATTTAACCAAAGCTTGATAAAGTGGACCAGCTTCTGTAACTCCCAAATGAAGTGGGTAATCGCAAAGAGAAGAAATTTTTCTATTTACATCAATCATTGTATTTACATCTGATGATTTTATAGAAATAACTATGTCGTGAAAGTCTAAATCTTCTAAAACTTTTACTTCATCAAGGGCAGAATAAACAAGGCTATCAACATTTACTCCCTTATATTTTTCAATCATATCCTTATGCACAGAACCAGAATTTACACCGATTCTTATTGGAATATTTTTTTCCTTACATTTTTCAACTAAAATTTTTACCTTGTCACTTCCACCAATATTTCCTGGATTTATTCTTAAACAATCACAGCCGTTTTCGACAGCTGCAAGAGCTAGTTTATAATCAAATTGTATGTCTGCCACAAAAGGAAGATTGGTTTTCTTTTTAATTTCAGAAATTGCCCTTGCATCTTCAAGAGAATTTATAGCAGATCTTGAAATATCACAACCTGCCTTTTCAAAATCATTAATTTGTTTTACGACTTCTTTTATATTTTTAGTTTCTTTTGTTGTCATTGATTGGATAGAAATAGGAGATCCTCCTCCTATGGCAACATCTCCTACATAAACTTTTCTAGTTTTTTTCAATTTTTACTCCTTTAAAATAAGCTAATTAAATCCTTAATCGTAACCAAAAGAATTAGTCCTAACAAGAGAACAAATCCTCCAATTGTAAATTTTTCTTCAATTTTTTTATTTACTGTCTTTTTTGTAATCATTTCGAATAATGAAGTAAATATTTTTGAACCATCAAGAGCTGGTATTGGAAGCAAATTAAAAAATCCCAAATTTACACTTATATATCCCAAAAAGAATAATAAATTCATAATTCCAAGATTTGCTTGTCTTCCCATTTCTTTTACAACACCAACAGGCCCTGACAAAGCAGAAAATCCTAATTTTCCTGTAAATAAACTTTTAAGAACATTTATCATCAAAACAATCATTGAGCCAACTTCTTTAAAACCAATTTTAATTGATTCAAAAAATCCTACGTCTTTATTTTTTGGAATAAAACCAAGAAGAGGTCTTTTGTTTTCAAATTTTACTTTGACATTTTTTTCTATATATTTATTATCTCTTTTTACTTTTAATGATATTTTGTCATTTTTCCCATGTTTTTGATAATAATTTTCTAAATTTTTTGAAATATCATTAAAATTATTTATTTTATTTCCGTCAATTTCTACAATTTCGTCATTGACTTTAAAGCCTTGAGTTTCTATTGGCGAATTTTTTGTAAAATTTCCAATGCTTGTTGATGCAGTTCCTGTATTAAAAGATACAAAAGCAAATATTAATCCTGCAAAAATCAAATTTGTCAAAGGTCCTGCAAGAATTGTAAGAAATCTTTTGTAGGCTGGTGCCTTGTCAAATGATCTTTCATCATCACTTTCGCTATCTTCTCCTTCCATAGCACAATACCCACCAATTGGAAAAAGATTTACAGAATAAAGAGTTTCTCCTTTTTGTTTTGAAAAAATTTTAGGGCCCATTCCAATAGCAAATTCATTAACCCTAATTCCACTTTTTTTTGCTATAATAAAATGTCCAAATTCATGAATTAAAATCAAAAATAAGAACATTATAATCGATATAATAACTGATTTCATTTTTCTCCTAACTTAATATTAATGTAAATAAATAAAGGCAAGGGCTGATAAATAAGATTGAATCAAACCTATCCAAAATCCCTCCATGACCTGGAATTAAATTTCCATAATCTTTTATTTTACATTTTCTTTTTATAAACGATGCTACTAAATCTCCAGTTTCTGACAAAAATGCAGCAATTATTGTAAATATAATTACTAATAATATATTTTTGTCAAGCTTTACATAATTTACATAAATCAAATTTAAAATCACAGCTCCACAAACTCCACCAATAAATCCCTCTATGGTTTTGTGAGGAGAAATAGATTCTACTGATTTGATTTTGTGTTTGCCAATAGTTGAGCCTGTAAGATAAGCAAAAGTATCTGAGCCCCAAGCAATAATATATAACATATAAAGATATATTTTATTATTAATTCTTATCGCACTTGACATAAAAATAGAAACATAAGTTACTACAAATAAAAGTGCAAAAAAGTCTTCCATCCTATATTTTTTATTAAAAATCATATATACAAAAATTGCTATGAGTATAGATGTAAAACCAAACATAAATAAATTTTGATGATTACTAAAGGCATTTATAACAAAAAATAAATTTATTACCATAGCAAATTTTAAAGGAACATTGTATGACAAATTTTTTAGTGCATTTACCAATTCTTTTACAGCAATACACGAAAAAATGCCAAAACCAATTGCAAAATAAATTCCACCAAGATAAGTTATTGCAATTAATATAAAAAGAATTATTCCTCCACCAAATAATCTTTTAGCTAAGTTCATTTAATCCACCATACCTTCTATCTCTTCCAAAATATGAATCAACTGCCACATCCAAATCTTTTTTTGAAAAATCTGGCCACAAAATATCTGTAAAATAATATTCAGTGTAGGCCATTTGATAAATTAAAAAATTTGAAATCCTAAGATCTCCACCTGTCCTAATCAAAAGATCAGGATCTGGCATATTTGCTGTATATAAATAATTTGAAATATCTTCCTCATTTATATTTTCAAAATCTATCCCATCTTTTGCCATATCTTTGAAGGCTTTTACAATTTCCATTCTGCCCCCATAATTTATAGCCATATTTAAAACGAGCTTGTCATTATTTTTTGTAAGCTCGCAAACATCAAGACAAGCCTTGATGGTTTTTTCTGGAAGTTTTGATATATCTCCAATAATATTTAATTTTACTTCATTTTCAACGAGTAATTTTGTCTTATCTTTTATAAATTTTGCCAATAATTTCATTAAATAATTGACTTCTACTTGTGGTCTTTTCCAATTTTCTGTAGAAAAAGCATAAAGAGTTAGATATTTTATGCCTTTTTCTTTAGCATAGAGCGCAATATCCACAACATTTTCAGAACCTTCCTTGTGGCCCATAGATCTTGGCAAATTTCTTTTTTTAGCCCACCTACCATTTCCATCAAGAATAATGGCAAGATGATTAAGTTCTTTCTCTTTCATACATCCTTCTTTCTAATTTTATCTCTATATGATTATACCATAAGAATTATTCTTAAATATAAAAAGCTAAAATGATTTTTTCTTTGTAAATAAATTAGGATTTTGTATATATTTTTTCATAATGCTATAATTTAATTATGAAAATTAAAGCAAATAAAGAAATTAGAATTGATAAATATCTTTCTGATCTTTTTGAAGAAATTCCAAGAGAAAAGGTAAAAGATTTTATCAAAGACGAAAAAATAAAAATAAATAACAAAAAAATAAAACCTTCTTATAAATTAATTTTTAATGACGAGATAGAAATTTCTGACAAATTATTTGAAAAAGAAAAAATCGAAGCTGAAGATATGAATTTAAAAATAATTTATGAAAATGAAGATTTTGCAATTATTGACAAGGATGAAAATGTAATTGTTCATCCAGCAGGTTCAATTGTAAGTGGAACTTTGGTCAATGGACTTTTGGATCATTTTGGCTACGATAATTTATCTCATATCGGAGGCGATGACAGACCAGGAATTGTTCACAGACTTGATAAGGATACAACTGGACTTATGGTAATTGCAAAAAGCAATTCTTCTTATAAATATTTGAAAAATCTTTTTAAAACAAGAAAAATTGATAAGGAATATTTGGCAATTTGCAATGGAATTTTTCAAAAAAAATCTGGAACAATTCAAACTTTTATGGATCGTGATCCAAATAATAGAAGAAAAATGGCAGTGAGAAATTCTGGTCGTGATGCTATTAGTAAATATGAAGTTATTTCTGAAAATAATGGATATTCCTTGGTAAAAATCAAAATTTTAACTGGAAGGACTCATCAAATCAGAGTTCACATGACCTATATTAATCATCCACTTTTGGGAGATCCTGTTTATGGAAATGTAAAACACAAATTTAATTTGGACCACCAACTACTTCATTGTCACAAATTAGGATTTACTGATAAAAATGGAATTTACAAAGAATTTTGTGCAGACTGTCATGAAGATTTTAAAAAATATCAAAAAATTTTGGGTTTAGGAGAATAAAATGTATTCAAAAACAAATACAGTAAGTCTTTTGGGACTTGATGGAAAGGCAATTGAAGTTGAATCTGATATAACTAGTGGCATGCCAGCTTTTAATATTGTAGGTCTTCCCGATTCATCTATAAAAGAATCCAAAGACAGAATTAGGGTTGCTCTTATAAATTCTGGTTTTAAATTTCCCCAAGGAAGAATTACCATAAATTTATCTCCAGCAGATATAAAAAAAGAAGGAACTCAACTTGATTTGCCAATTGCAATTTCTCTTTTAAAAAGTATGGGAGTGATTGAAAATTCAAAAGATGATTTTATTTTTATAGGAGAGCTTTCTCTTGATGGAAGAATTGTTCCAGTAAAAGGCGCCCTTGCCATGGTAATTTCTATGAGAGAAAAAGGCTTTAAAAATTTTATAATTTCAAATGAAAATAAGGACGAATGTGCAATAATAAAAGATTGCAATATTTTTCCATTTTTAAATTTAGAAGAATTAGTTTCATACCTTAACGAAAATACAAAAAAATCTCCCTATAAAATAAAATTATCAAATACAAATGAAAAAATTACATATCCTTTTGATTTTTCTGATATAAAAGGTCAAGATTCATTAAAAAGAGCTCTACAAATTGCAGCAGCTGGCGGTCATAATTTATTGATGATTGGACCTCCTGGAAGCGGAAAAACTTTTTCTGCCAAACATTTACCATCAATTTTACCAGATATGGATTTTGAAGAAAAAATTGAAGTTACAAAAATTTATTCAGTGATGGGACTTCTTGAAAGTGGAAAATTAATAAATAATAGACCATTTAGATCTCCCCACCATTCAGCAAGTGAAGTTTCTTTGATTGGAGGAGGGGCAAATATTCCAAAAGCAGGAGAAATAACCCTCGCCCATAAGGGAGTTTTATTTTTGGATGAATTTCCAGAATTTTCTAAAAAAACAATAGAAGCTTTGAGAGAACCTTTAGAAAATAAGGAAATAAATATTTCAAGATCAATGGCAAGCATAAAATATCCAGCAGATTTTATTTTGATTGCTGCAATGAATCCTTGTCCTTGTGGAAATTTTGGAAATCCTTTAAAAGAATGTACTTGCACTCAAAATGAAATAAGAAAATATTTATCAAAATTGTCTTCGCCAATTCTTGATAGGATTGATATTCATATAGAAATAAAACCTGTAAAGTACAAAGATTTGGATGATAATATAAAAACAAAATCTTCAAAACAAATGAAAGATGAAGTTCAAAAAGCAAGAGAAATTCAAATAAAAAGATATGAAAATGAAGAGATTTCTACAAATGGAGCCCTTTCAACAAGACTTATGAAAAAATATATAAAGCTTGATACAAATGTCAAGGAAATCGGACAAAAAGCTTTTGAAAAATATAATTTTTCTGTAAGATCTTACAATAAAATTATTAAAATGGCTAGGACAATTGCAGATCTTGATGGAAG
Organism: Anaerococcus vaginalis; assembly: GCA_018363915.1. Taxonomy (GTDB): domain Bacteria; phylum Bacillota; class Clostridia; order Tissierellales; family Peptoniphilaceae; genus Anaerococcus; species Anaerococcus vaginalis_C. Next base: position 136,858 of record JAGZMY010000003.1, on the reverse strand, counting down.
CGAAAAAATCGATGCAAAACATCTTCTTGAAGCTGTTAGATACAGGTCTTTGGATAATAAATATTGGAGTGTGTGATGGATAATAATTTGATAAATTCAAATATAGATTTGTATATAAATGAGCTTGTAGAAAAAGCTTTAAAATTAAATGCAAGTGATATACACATTGAGCCTATGGATGAAAATTTTTCAAGAATTAGATTTAGAATTGACGGCAAACTTAGAGTTATAAGTGAGATGGACTATCCTTCTTATATTAAACTTTTAACTAGAATTAAATTATCTTCAAAATTAGATATTTCAGAAAAAAGAAGACCTCAAGACGGTTATTTAAAATTAGAAAAATTCCCAGAAATCGATTTTAGAATTTCAACTTTAAACACAATTGTCGGGGAAAAATTAGTTCTTAGGATTTTATCAATTGAAAATTTTAAAAAATCTCAAAATTTATTGGGATTTTCTGAAAAATCAAAAGAAATTTTGGAAAATGCAATCAAAAATAAATCAGGCATGATAATTTTTTCTGGACCAACTGGTTCTGGAAAATCTACTTCCCTTTATTCTTTATTAAATAAATTAAATGATGAAAAAAGAAATATTATCAGCATTGAAAATCCAGTTGAAATAAATATTTTGGGAATTAATCAAATTTCAATCAATGAAAAAATCGGACTAACTTTTCAAAATGCTCTCAGGTCAATTTTAAGGCAAGATCCAGATATTATTATGCTTGGAGAAATTAGGGATAAGGAAACTGCAAAAATAGCAGTAAGGGCTGCCATAACTGGACATTTAGTTTTAACAACTCTTCACACAAACAATAGTTTTGCATCAATAAATAGACTTCGTGATTTGGGAGTTGAAGATTATCTAATAAAACAATCTGTAAATACCCTAGCAAGCCAAAGGCTTGTGAGAAAACTTTGCTCTTGCAAGAAAAAAAGAAAAATATCAAAAGAAGAATACAATTTTGTAAAAAATTATTTTGATATAGACGAAAATACTTATATTTATGAAGCTTCATCTTGTGATAAATGTCACGATGGCTATCTAGGAAGAGAAGCCGTTGAAGAAATTGTAGATTTTGATGAGGCTTATAAAAAATTATTTTTTGAAAATAAAAATTTCAGCAAAAATGATTTGGATATTTTAAATAAAGAAAAAAATTTCAAGTCCATGACCTACAATGGAATAAAAAAAGTTCTAGAAGGAGTCACAAGCTTTGAAGAAATTTTAGATTCAATTTATTATTTTAATTAAAATTTTATATTTAATTTTCGATTATCCGCATAAACACTATACTTTCAAGTATTTTGAAGTATAGAAAAAACTCATTTTACCACGAATTTACCACGATTGAATGAGCCTTGATATGACCTATAAAATAACACCCAAAAGACATCATTACACCTAAATGGTGTCTTTTTAAAAAGCAGTCAATCCTAAAACTAACTGCTTTGTGTATATGGATATGAAATTGTAAACTAGAAGCTGTTTATTTTTTCTTTTTAGGTTTTGGCGTTGGTAGTTCATCATACATCACATCAAATAACCCCGTCAGAAAATCTTTATTATCAACTTCTTCCACCAATAACATTTCTTTGGCGTTTTCGTATGGAATTTCATAAGTAACTGTTGGCATATAAGAAATTGCAGACTTTGTTGGTTTTACCAGTAACCTATCATCATATATACCGCCAACGATTTTTCCACGATAATAGATAATAAATTCTCCCATCATTGCACGATATGTTATTTCTTGTAATTCTGATAATTGTTCTAAAACAAATTGTAAATAATCTTTACTTGAAGCCATTTCTAAATCTCCAATCTTGAATTTTATTATTCCAATGCTTTCTTTAAGTCCAGAACAAATTGCTTTTGTTGTTTTTTCAAATAGGTTTTTACAAAAGGTTTCATAAACCACTTTTTAGGTATCAAATTTTCTGTAAAGTCTATTTGTGTTTCATTCCCTTTGTCTGTAAAAATACCAATCCAGTGACCTTTCATGTTGCTATTATCCATATCAAATTCCCAGCGTTTATATGGTTCTACAACGGTAACGGTAAATGTAGTAGCATATCCATTTTTTGTGTATTCAATAAATTGTTTGTCATTTATTATTTCTGTTTTGCTCAAATCACTTCGCCATGAGTTATATTTATCAACAGCTAAAACAATGTTCCAAACTTTTTGAATATCATTACTAATAATTGTATTTATATTTAAAATTGCCACTTTTTCATTTCCCCTTTTTAAATTACCGTTTATCGTTTTTTCATATCCACATTATAACATTCTCATATCAGCACTACAATAAAATTTTATGCTCCGATAATCTTATTGAACAGCTCTAACAGACACCATGTCATCACTCCAATCTGAAATTTTGGCAAGAAAAAAGCAGTCAATCATAAGACTAACTGCTTTGTGTCGATATGAACTTATAAAATATTTAGTTTATGATATTGCAACATCATTTAATGTCCTCTGTGTTTTGCTTTTTTCTTTTGTTGCTTCAACTTAAACTTTTGTTCTGCGTCCATTTGCTTTTTATGTTTGGAATTAGATTTATATTCTTCTTTTTTTAATTCATGTTGTAATTTTAAAGCTTGTTGCGATTTTGTCCCAATTCCATTGTTCTGTAATTGTTTCTTTACATCTCTAAGAACTCTTTTAGGATTTTTCTTATCCTTTTTTACAATCGTTTCAACTGCTGGACTAAATTGTAAATCATAATAATGTTTCAACACAAATTCTTGAATATCGTAATCTTTTGGCTCTGCACCAAATGTTACCTTTGCTACGGAAAGTTTTCCATCACAAATTCTTTCAAAAACTCCAACCCAAAAAGGTTCTGCAAAATACACAGTCAATTTACATTTTATTGTCTTCATATCAATCCCTCCTTGTTTATTTCCAAACAAAGAACGGACAACCCGGAGGGGCAGGTTACTTACCCTATAAACATAGGACGGCTGGGCTACCTACCAGCTCTCACATAATAAAATGCTTTGCGTTTTTATCTTTGTCATTTTAGATAATCATTATTTGATTACCTTTCTTGAAAATTATACCATTCCTATATCAGCACTACAATAAAATTTTATGCACCGATAATCTTATTGAACACCTCTAACAAACACCATTTCATCACTCCAATCTGAAATTTAGGTATGAAAAAAGCAGTCAATCCTAAGACTAACTGCTTTGTGTATAGAGATATGAAATTGTGAAATAGAATTTGCCTATTTCAAATCAAAAAGAGAATTTTCATAGTCCTTTACATAGTATCGTATATTTTTACGCCCCTTTTGAATAATGGTATGTCCCTCTGCTTCTAATTTTTCTTTCTGTGCTTCAATACCATTTGGATATTTAGCATTTAATTCTCCGTTTGCTTTTAATGTTCTCCAATAGGGCGTTTCATCTTCGGAACGCTGATAACTCGCCCACGCTACAATAGAAACAAATATACCCGCTGTAATCGGCTCTGTAAAATCTGCACCACTCAATTTTGCAAAGTGTTCTCGTATTTTTCCAACCGTAATCACTTTACCATACGGAACTTTTTTCATTACTTTGTCATAGTCAATCGGGGGAGCAAAATACATTTTGTTTCCACCATATTTCTCAATACTTTTCTGGTCTATGATAATTTGAAATTTTGGCATATCCTTACTATCATGCAACATAGCATTAAAATCTTTTTTATCTTCATTTGCCATTTGTGCCACCTCCTACTTTAAGGATAGTCTGTTTCTTATTTCCATGCAATGAGGCTGTTTGAAAATTATTAACACTTTCAAATTTGTCGCTTTCTTCATATCCATATTATAACAGTTCCATATATCCGCCACAATAAAAATCAGCATACCCTTAGCATTTATGGAACAAAAATGCACACTTTTTCTTTCTTCCTCTTGATTACCCCACAACAGAAAAGAAAAAGCACTGTCAAGAGCATTGCCACCATTGGTGGTGCTTTGCACTCTTTACTGGGATTTTTGTTTGCTGTATCTTCCATGCAAGAGGAAATTAAAGACCTCTGTTCCATTTCGCCTTTAGATAATCTTCATAGTCTGCTTCATTGAAGTCTACTTGTGGAGAAGTGTCGGGAATGTTGTTTCTGTTGTCTATATCCGCAAGCTGACGAAATATCCAATCATCATAAGGGTCATGGCATTTATACTCTTTGGGCTGTTCTCTGTATCGGTCTAACCCTCGCATTTCCTTATGTACTTTTATCATGCCTTCCAGTTTTTGACGCTGTATCAACTGCTTGATAGTGAAAATATAAGAAGATAGACCTAGATATGTGAGGTTTACCACAAAAGCAAAATGCCCGTAGAGCCGATAAAATAAGGCTTTGCGGACATTTAAGAAGATATAAAAAGATAGTCAAAAAGACATATATAATTTAAATTTAAATTTTTAAAAATATTTTTAAATACAAACTAAAAAATCGGAGATTTTTTACTCCGATTTTTTTAAACTTTTAATTTTTTTTCTCCATTATAAACTTCATCTATAATGCAAGATCCCAAGCAAACTTCTCCATCATAAAAAACTGCAGCTTGACCTGGGGTTACAGCTTTTGTTTTATCGTAAGTTATTTCCACTCTTCCATCATCTAAAATTTTTACATGGGATTTTATATCTTTTTGTCTATACCTAAATTTACAGGTGCAGTCAAATTCTTTTTTTAAGCCCTTAGCTGAAATTGATGATAAATTTGATCCTATTAATCTATTTGAAAATAATTTTTCATTATTTTTTCCTTGGCAAACTATTAGTTCGTTTTTTTCCAAATCTTTTCCACAAACAAACCAAGCTTCTCCTTCTCCACCAATTCCAAGTCCTCTTCTTTGACCAATTGTGTGATACATTAAACCATAGTGTTTTCCCATAATATTTCCTTCAGTATCAACAATATTTCCTTCTTTTGCTGGAAGATAGTGGGATAAAAATTCGTTAAAATTTCTTTCTCCTATAAAACAAATTCCTGTTGAGTCTTTTTTATCGGCTGTTGCCAAATTATTTTCTTTAGCAATTTTTCTAACTTCTTTTTTATCAAGATCTCCTACTGGAAATAAAACATCTTTTATTTGATCTTGAGATAATTGTGAAAGAAAATATGTTTGGTCTTTGTTTGAATCAAGACCTCTTAACATTTTCGTTTCGCCATCTGACCTATCAACTCTTGCATAATGACCTGTTGCAAGATAGTCTGCTCCCAAATCTTTTGCATAATCCAAAAAGGCCTTAAATTTTATTTCCTTATTACACATTATATCAGGATTTGGAGTTCTGCCTTTTTTATATTCATCAAGAAAATATGAAAATACCCTATCATAATATTCTTTTTCAAAATTTATTGAATAATATGGAATTCCAATTTGATTGCAGACTTTGACTGCATCTTCGTAATCGACTTCTGCAGTACAAACTCCATTTTCATCTTCTTCATCCCAATTTTTCATAAAAATTCCACTTACATCATAGCCTTCTTTTTTTAATAAGAGGGCAGCAACAGATGAATCAACTCCACCACTTACACCAACGATAACTTTTATATCTTTTTTATCTTTCTTTTCCATCTATCCCCCTTAATTTTTTCAAAACTTCAAATGTATAGTCAATATCTTCTTTTGTATTTGTAAAACCAAAAGAAAATCTTACGGAATGTCTTGCCCTTTTTTCATCATACATATTTTTTATAACATTACTTGCTTCTACACTCCCTGCCCTACAAGCAGAACCAACAGAAATGCAAATTCCGTTCATGTCCAAAAATGTAAGGAGAAGCTCATTTTTTACCTTTGGAAAATATAAATTTAATATATGGTCAGTTGAATTTTCCAAATTTCCATTTATTTCATATAAGAAATTTGATTCTTCTAATTTTTTTACAAAATAAGATTTTAATTCTTTGATTTTTTCTCTTTCGCTACAAGCTTTTGGGAAGGCTTTTGCCATAGAATAAGCGCCCATAGTAAAGGAAGTTCCAGCACGCCTATCTTTTTCTTGCTCACCGCCTTTAATAAAAGGCTTGATTTTTTTATTGCAATAAAGAACGCCAAAAGAATTTATCCCTCCAATTTTATGCCCTGAAAGAGAAAGAGAATTGCAATGAAGTTTTTCTACATCAATATCAACATGAGAATAAGCTTGAACACAATCCACATGAAAAAATACATCCCTATCTTTCAAAAATTCTCCAATTTCATAAACAGGCTCAATTGATCCTATTTCATTATTTACAAACATCAAAGAAACTAATTTTACCTCATCTGTAAGTTTTTCTTTCAAGTCATCAAGAGAAAAATATCCATCCTCATCAACATCAAGAAAAATTGTCTTTTCCTTATTTATAGTATTTAAAATAGAGTCGTGCTCAATTTTTGAAGTTATAACAAAATCATCCTTAAAATTTGACAAAATTGTATTATTTGCCTCACTTGCAGATGAAGTAAAAATTATATGATTTGGATTTGCATTAATAGATTTTGCAATTTCCAACCTAGAATCTTCCAAAACTTTTTTTCCAGCCCTTCCCAAGGCGTGCAAAGAATCGGGATTTCCATCAAAATTTTCCATATTTTCAAAAATATCTTTCAAGATTTCTTTTCTTTTTATTGATGTAGCTGCATAATCAAAATATATCATCAAAATTTCCTTATAATTTATAAAAGACCTAAAAATTTAGGTCTTAGTCGTCAAATTCTTCTTTTAAAATTTCTTTTAAAACTTCAGCTTCTTCCTTTGTAAAAGTAATTCCCTTGCTCATTCTTGTGTGATCCTCATTCCAATCTCTCAAATCATATTTAGGATCCCTATCATTCCAAGAAACAAGATTCAATTCCTTTGTCCATCCTTTTGCATTTGTTGAAAGAACTCCCAAATTTTCTACTATATCATATTTTATTGCCATATAAACTCCTAACTATAATAATTTCTTGGCAAAGATCCAAGCAAAACATATTCAATCTCACTTGTCGCCATTTCCATTTTACGAATTCTGTTTTTTATTCTACCCTTTTGTTTTATAATCTCATCGTCATCTAAATTTTTAATATCTTCTAAACTTTTAAGAAAATTTTGAATTTTCCTATCGTCAGTTTTATAGAAAAAATCACTTTCTTTAATTCTATCGATTTTTTCAACAAAATCATAAAGGTTATGATCTCTCAATGAAACATAAGAATCAACAAAAATCCTATCAAGTTTTTCCTTATCATCATAAAATTGACTAAGATTTTCATACCCAGTCAAATAAAAATTCAATTCGTACTCAGCCTTGATAAGACGAATTTTTAAATCCAACAAATTTTTTTGATTTTTAGTTAAATTATTTTCATCAATAAGATCCATATTATCCTCTCCTTTGAGTATAATATCATAGAATATTTTCTTCTACAAGGATTGTATTATAAAGTTTTTAAAAATCAATTCATAATTTTTATTATATCTTTTTATAAATTTTTCCAAAAGAAAAAACCTAGTTTAATCTAGGTTTGGTTTGTCTAATAAATCAATATGGCAGTAGCCGTTTGGATTTTTTTCTAAATAATCTTGATGGTAATCTTCCGCTTTTACAAAATTTTCTAATTTTTCTACTTTAATTTGGATTTTTCTTTCTTCATTTTTTTGTTTTTCTTCTAAAAATTTTCTTGCAAATTCTAAATCTTTTTCATCTTTTGAAAAGATTCCACTCCTATATTGACGGCCTACATCATTTCCTTGCTTATTTATCGAAAATGGATCAATTATATAGTAAAAATATTCCAAAATTCTTTTTAATGATTCTTCTTTCCCATCGTAGCTTATTTCTACAGTTTCAGCGTGATCTGTTTGGTATAAATTTTCATAAGTTGTTTTCTCACTATTTCCATTTGCATATCCTACAAGGGTATCTTCTACTCCTTTTATGTCTTTAAAATATGCCTCAACTCCCCAAAAACATCCTCCTGCTAAATATATTTTTTTCATTTTTTCTTTCTCCAATCATATCTTCTACTTGGTTTTCTAAATTTAAATCCTCTAAGTGATTTTGATAAAACTGATGCCAATAAAATTCCAAATGAAATTGCTGATGCAACTGCAAGGGTATCAAATAAATTTACAATGGCGAGTGATTTTTTTCCATCTACAAAATAAAAAAGTGTATTGTAAATCCCTTTTCCTGGTACTAAATTTATAATTCCTGGTACTATAAATAAAATCGCAGGCATGTGACATTTTCTTGCAAAAACTTCTCCAGAAATTCCTGTAAAATATGCTCCTGCAAGTGCTGGCAAAAATACTCCTTCAAAAAAATCTCCAACTATCATATAAATCAAAAATCCTATTGCTCCTGCAAGTGAGGACAATCCAATTGATCTTTTTGGGCAAGAAAAAAACATAGCAAAGCCTACGGCTGATAAATATGAAGATATAAAACCTATTATTAAATGCATATTTCCTCCTTAAAATAAAGTCATTGGGAAGGCAACGCCAATTGCTAGGGCAAGGGATACAAAAAACGACATAGCAAGTCCTGTTAGTCCACTTGTTGCATCGCCACTCATTAGATCTCTTATAGAATTTGTTAGCAAAAATCCTGGAACATAAGGCATCATCGATGAAACAATTACATTTGCCATATTAAATCCAAAAACAAATTTTCCTATAATATGGGCAAAAAGTGAAACCATAATTCCTGCTAAAAAATTTTCAATAAAATATCCGTACATTTTCTTTTCTATTTTTATAAAAAGAAGATATGTTAGTAAGGAAACAACAAAAGTTACTGGCAAATCCAAAAAATTTGGAGCTTTCGAATTTACTAACAAAGGAAAGGCTGTTGATGCAAGGGTTGCTCCTATTATTTTTAATTTTATATCTGCTTTTGTAGTATTTTTTATATTATCAAGTTCCATCAAAGCTTGATCAAGATTTAATTCGTGATTACAAAATTTTCTAGAAAATGAATTAACCCTATCTACAACTATTAAATTATTTCCCCTATTTTTTACTCTTTTAACATTTGCATAAGTTTTACCATCAACATTAAAGGAATACATTAAAGCATTAAAGGTTGCAAAAACATCTATGTCGCTTGCATCATAAATCGATCTTATTATTCTTTCGACTGTATCTTCAACCCTATAAATTTCTGCTCCATTTTTTAACATCATAGCTCCTGCCCTTGATGTTATTTCAAGTAATTTATTTATATCATCTTCTTTATACATTTTATTATCCTTTTCAATACAAAAGTAACTTTCCAAAATTGAAGGAAAGTTACTTAAAAAAATTTTACATATTTTTGTATTTATTTATATTATCTGATGAAAGAAAATCGTAAGCATCATTTATTTTTTGAAATTTTTCAGTTGCGTTTGGATCTTGGCTTATGTCTGGATGATATTTTTTTGCAAGTTTCCTGTAGGCAAGTTTTATTTCATATTGGTCGCTTGTGTATGATACACCCAAAGTATCACAAGCTTTTTGATATTTTTCTTTAAACCCAAGGTCATTTACAAAGCTACCATTTTGATAAGAACCTGTATTGTATCCTCCATTATAATTTCTTTCGTCAAAATCAAATCCCGAAAAATTAAAGCCTTGAAAAAATTCCTCAAATCTTTGATTCATTTCTTCTTGTCTTCTTTGTCTTTCTTCTTCAGCTTGTCTTCTTCTTTCTCTTTCTTGGTCTAGCTTATATTTTTTTGCATAATCTGATAAATTATCAAAGCCTTTTTTCTCTCCAGAAATTAATGTATCAGCCTTATCGTACATCCATTCTATCAAAGTATAATTTCCATATCTCAAAAGAGAAATGAAAGATTTTCCTAGAAATGGAACTACTGCTATTATCAAAAAAATAGTAAAAAGTTCAGGCGGTATAGCTATAAAAAACAAGGGAAGTACAAATATTACTGAACATCCAATCAACATTATAACTTGGCTTAAACCTTCAAAGACTGTAACTATTGCATTTAAAATATTTATTAAAAAATTAAATATTGAATTTAATACGCTTGCTAGTCCATGGATAAATTTTCCAAATATTTTTTTCACGTTTTTTCTCCAATCTATCTTGATTATACCCAAGTTATTTTTATCTGTCTACTAGCCAAAAAGCTCCTCATTATTAGAATTGTACAGCTTATAATAAATTCCTTTTTTATCAAGCAAGTCTTTGTGAGATCCTCTTTCAACAATCCCATCTTCTGTTAAAACTAAAATTGAATCTGCATTAATAATTGTAGAAAGTCTGTGGGCAATTGTTAAAGTTGTTCTTCCTTTTGATAATTTTTCCAAAGAATCTTGAACTATAGCCTCACTTGTATTATCCAAAGATGAAGTCGCCTCATCCAAAATTAAAATTGGTGGATTTTTCAAAAATACTCTTGCAATAGAAATTCTTTGTTTTTGACCTCCAGAAAGTTTTACTCCTCTTTCTCCAACATAAGTATCAAATCCATCAGGAAGTTCCATTATAAAATCATAAGCTCCTGCAAGCTTACTTGCTCTTATTATTTCTTCATCACTGGCATCTTTTTTTCCATAAGAAATATTTTCTTTAATTGTAGCTCCAAACAAATACACATCTTGTTGGACAATTCCAATATTATCTCTCAAAGAATCAAGAGTTAAATCATTTATATTTTTGCCATCGATTAATATTTTTCCCTTATTAATTTCATAAAATCTTGGAATAAGTTTTGTAATTGTAGTCTTGCCTGCTCCAGATGGTCCAACAAGAGCGACATTTTCTCCAACATTTATGTTAAAATTAATATCTTCCAAAATCCAAGAATCTTTTGCATCTTGGTCTGGATATTTAAAATAAGCGTGGTCAAAGGAAATTTCTCCCTTAACATCTGTAAGTTCTTTCGCATTTTCTTTATCAAAAATATCAGATTTCAAATTAATCACTTCATAAAATCTTTCAATTCCTGTAATTCCTTTTTGGTATTGGTCTGTAAATTCTACAAGCCTGTTTACAGTTGCAATTATTGTATTTAAATATAAAACGAAAGCAACAAGATCTCCTGGACTCATTAATTTTTTTATTACAAAATTTCCTCCAATAATAATTAAAACCGCATACATACTTCCCGCAAATAATTGGTTAATCATATTGTAGGATGCCATATTGTAATATTTTACTTTTTTAATATCTACAAACTTGTCGTTTCCCTTTTTAAATTTTTCTTTTTCTAAACTTTCATTTGCAAAAGATTTTACAACGTCTATTCCCAAAAGAGAATCTTCAATGCTTGCATTAATTTCTCCAATTTGTTTTTTCTCACTTTTAACAGATTTTGAAAAAGCTCTTCTTTTAATTCTTGCAGCATAAACCATAAGTGGAATTATTATATACAAAACTAAAGTCAAAGGAATATTTATAGTCATCAAAACTACAAAAGAAATCGTAAGTTTTATAAAACCGATAAAAAATTCTTCAGGGCAATGATGAGAAAATTCTGTAATATCAAATAAATCTGTCGTCATCCTACTCATAAGTTGCCCAATTTTTGTTTCATTGAAAAAAGCTGTTGACATTGTCAAAAAATGTTTGAAAATATCACGTCGCATATCTTTTTCAATGTGAGCTCCCATTATGTGCCCGTAAGATTGCATAAAATATCTTCCACAAACTTCTACAAGTTTTGTAAGAGTATATATTAAAGTTAATTTTAAAATAATTGAATATGTTAAGCTAGAATTTGATGCGTGATCTGTAAGTGATGATAAAATAATTGGTAAAATCAATTCACAAACAGTTGTTAAAAATGCAGAAAATAAATCAATAGCCAAAATATTTTTGTAATCCTTGTAATAAGGAATAAATTTTTTAATTAATTCTTTATCAGAATAAGTTCTTTTTTCCATTTCTCCTCCTTATTTAATATTTTTATACTATAGTATTCTACTATTAATTTAAACTTATTCACTTGATTTTTTTAGATTAATTGTTAGAATATTAATAAAGACACATAAGGAGGAATAATGGCAAGAATAATTGAAAAAACAAATCTTAATGACTCAACCATTAAATTTGTTGTAAATTCTCCAGATATTGCAAAAAGAGCAAAACCTGGTCAATTTATAATTTTAAGAATAGATGAAAAAGGCGAAAGAGTTCCTTTTACAATTTCAGAAACTGATGATGAAAATGTAACAATAATTGTTCAAATTGTTGGTGGAACAACAATTAGAATGAACGAATTAAAAGCAGGCGATGGATTTTTAGATTTTGTTGGTCCTTTAGGAAAACCAACTGAACTTGACCAATATAAAGGAAAAAATGTTTGTGTAATTGGTGGAGGTTTGGGAACAGCTATTGCCTATCCTCAAGCAAAATATTTACATAAAATTGGAGCCCACACAGATGTAATAATGGGCTTTAAAAATAAAGACATAGTAATTCTTGAAGATGAATTAAAAGAAGCTTCTGACAATTTATACATTACAACTGACGATGGATCTTATGGTAAACAAGGCTTTGTTACTGAAGTTTTAAAAGAAAATATTGAAAATGGAAAAAAATATGATCTTGTTTTGGCAATTGGCCCAATGATTATGATGAAAAATACTGCCCTTGTTACAAAAGAATATGACATACCAACTATTGTTTCACTAAACTCAATTATGGTAGATGGAACAGGTATGTGTGGATGTTGTAGAATTACAGTTGGTGGCGAAATGAAATTTGCTTGTGTTGATGGACCAGATTTTGATGCTTTTGAAGTTGATTTTGATGAAGCCATGAACAGAGGAAGAAATTACCAACAAGAAGAAAGAGAACACATTTGTAGACTAACAGGAGATATGAGAAATGGCAAAATTTAATATGAATAAACAAAAGGTTTCTATGCCTGAACAAGATCCAAATGTTAGAAACAAAAATTTTGAAGAGGTAGCTCTTGGTTATGATTTAAAAATGGCTCAAGAAGAAGCACTTAGATGTGTTCAATGTAAAAATAAACCTTGCATGGGAGGCTGTCCTGTTTCTGTAAGAATTCCAGAATTTATTCATCAAGTAGTTGAAGGAGATTTGGATAAAGCTTACGAAATTATTTCATCAACAAATAACCTTCCAGCAATTTGTGGTAGAGTTTGTCCACAAGAAAATCAATGTGAAGGAGTTTGTACAAGAGGAAGAAATGGCGAGCCAGTTGGAATTGGTCGTCTTGAAAGATTTGTAGCAGACTATCACATGAATAAAGAATATAATAAACCAACAGAAGTTACTGGACAAAATAAAAAAGTTGCCGTTGTTGGTTCTGGTCCTTCTGGACTTTCCTGTGCGGCTGACCTTGCAAAATTAGGTTATGAAGTTGTAATGTTTGAAGCTTTCCATACAGCAGGTGGAGTTTTGATGTATGGAATTCCAGAATTTAGACTTCCAAAAACTTTGGTTCAAAAAGAATTGAAAAATGTAATTGGTCTTGGAGTTAAACTTCAAAGAAATACAATTATTGGAAGAACAAAAACAATTAATGAATTATTTGACGAAGGCTTTGAAGCAGTCTATGTTTCAACTGGAGCAGGTCTTCCAAAATTCTTGGGAATTGAAGGAGAAAATTTAAACGGAGTTTATTCAGCAAATGAATTTTTAACAAGAATGAATTTGATGAAAGCATATAAATTCCCAGAATATGATACACCAGTTCATATAGGAAAAAAAGTTTGTGTAGTTGGTGGTGGAAACGTAGCAATGGATGCGGCAAGAAGTGCAAAAAGAATGGGCGCTGACGTAACTGTTGTTTATAGAAGAAGTTTTGAAGAAATGCCAGCAAGAGCTGAAGAAAGTCACCACGCAAAAGAAGAAGGAATTAACTTTATGAACCTCCATAATCCTGTAGAAATTGAAGGAGAAAATGGTTGGGTTAAAAAAGTTAAATTAGAAGTAATGGAATTAGGCGAAGAAGATAAATCTGGAAGAAGACGTCCTGTTCCAACTGGAAAATATGAAGAAGTTGATTTTGATTCTGTAATTGTTTCAATAGGACAATCTCCAAATCCACTTATTAAACAAACAAATGATGATATAAATACTGAATCTTGGGGTGGAATTATAATTGACGATTCTACAATGACAAGTAAGGATGGAGTTTTTGCAGGAGGAGATGCCGTAAGTGGTGCTGCAACTGTAATTCTTGCAATGGGAGCTGGTAAAAAAGCTGCTGAAAATATTGATAAATATATAAAAAATAAAGCAAAATAAATTTAAACCTAGCTTATGATGAAATCTTAAAATCCAAATTAAATTTTTAATTTTACATCATCTCTAGATATTTTAATTTTAAAATTTTTTAATGATATTTTAGAAAAAATAAAAATCCGATTCACAGATTATTTATCGTGTAATCGGATTTTTCTTTTATATTTTATTTGATTTTTTCGATTATTCTTGATTTTGTTTCGAAATTATCACTTGTTCCTGTTATTGATTTATTTTCTTTTGCTATTTTTGACATTTGGTCTAGAATTTCGCTAATTTCTGTTACATCTTCTGATTTATCAGCTAATTTATCTATTCCTTTTGTCTTGTAATCGCTAAGTCCTTCTTTGAATTTTCCAAATGATGAAACATATTCGTCACTTCCATTTTTAAGTTGACTTGTGGAATTGCTCAATTTGTTAATTCCATTATCTAATTGTTTGATTCCATTTGCCATTGGATTTATTGCTGTTTCATTTATATTTGCAAGTGATGAAAGAGCTTTTGATCTTTCTTGGAATTGTTTTAAGCCACTAGAAAGAGATGCTGAACCATTTCTTAATTCTTCTGAATTTGAGTCTAATTGGCTAATTGCATTAGAAAGTTTATTAACTCCATCTTGATTTTGTTGTGTTCCATTTTTTAATTTTTCTGATCCAGCTTTAATTTGTTTTGTTGACTCATCAAGCATTACTACTGAATCTTGTAATTTTTTAATATTGCTTTTTGACAAAGCTTCGCCTATTTTTTTACTTCCTTGTGCAAGTTTTTGTGATGATGTTTGTATTTTTGTTTTTGAATCATTTAATTTAGTGTTTACTTGGGAGAGTCCATCATTTACTTGTCCAATTGATGTTGTAAGTTCTGATGAGCCTTTTGCTACTTGTCCAAGTCCTGCTTTTATTGTAGCATTTGCTTGGCTATTTGCACTTAATGAGGCTGCATCATTATTTAATCCTTGTTTTACTGCTTTTAAATTTTCAATTTCTCCTGATAGTGAGCCATCTTCATTTTTTGCTTGTAAATTTGCTATAACTTGGTCAATTGAGCTTGCTTGAGCATTTATATTTTGAATAGATGCATCAATGCTTGGCGCATTTTGAGCACTTTGGTTTAGATTATTTATTCCTTGATTTAATGTTTTTGAAGATTCTTCAATTTTTGAAAGTCCCCCACTCAATTGTCCAATATTATCAGAAAGCGGACTAATTCCTTTTGACAATTCTTCAAGTCCTGTTGACAATTGATTCATTGAATCTGTCAATTTTCCTATATCTTCTCCGTTTGTTGCTTGTAACAAACTATTTCTTAGGTTTGTTGTTCCTTTATTTAGTTTCAAAAGTGATGAATCTAATTCGCTAGCTCCATTATTTAAACTTACAGAGCCTTCTTGTAATTTTGCCATATTATTATTTATTTGTCCAACAGCCATTGTGTATTGGTTTACTCCTGTATAAAGTTTTGAGCTTCCATTATTTAGTTGATTTACTGCTGAATTTACTGTTTGAATTTTTCCTGGCAAGCTTGAAAAAGCACTTGATAATTGGTCAAATGAGCTTACAATTTTATTTGAGCCTTGGGATAATTGACCAGCTCCCTCATTTAATTTTCCAATTCCATCATTTAATTTTTTGCTTCCTTCATCCAATTTGTTTGAACCATCAACAAGTTTTGCTGCATTTTCTTCTAATTCGTTTATTCCATTTTTTAATTCATCTAAGGAATCAAGTTTTGCATCTTCTTGGAAAAATTCATTAGTTATAAGTGCATACACCTCTGTTGGTTCGTAATCTTTAACATCCATTTCCATTTCTACTTTGTCTTTAAAATTATCAAGTTTATCCGCTTCAATAATTCCTTGGAAATTTTCTTTAAGCCCTGGTGTTAAAATCGCTGCTACTATTTCATTTTTTCCATCTTTTACAAGTTTTCCATCTTTTGTTGTAAGATTTTTTACCTTATCTGAATTGAAATTCATTTCTGCAAGGGCAAGATATGGAGAATAAATCTCTTTATTTTTGCCATCAATTTTTGCCTTTGTTTTTTTCTTGTTTACAGCCTCAATTTGGATTTTTAAATGTCCAGATTTTCCTTTTAATTTATCAAAGGTCATTTCCTTTCCATCTAAAAAATATTTTACATTTATATCAACTGGCAAATCTTCATTTGTTTTTCCTTGATAGTAAATATCTTTGCTGTCTTCATTCCAATTTATATATCCATTATCTAAATTTACTTTTTTGTCTGTTTTTAAATTTTTGATTTCTTTTAAATTGGTTTTATCTTTTACTTTGATATTATTATCGGAATTTATCCAAATTGAACCAGTTTTATCTTTTATTTTATCAGCTTCTTTTGTAACATATATAGTCTCATTTTTTCTAACATTTAAATCTTTGGCATAAGCCACATTTGTCATCAATAATGAACTTGCAAGAATTAATGAGAATCCTTTCATTAATTTATTTTTCATATTTTCCTCCTAATTTAATCCTTTTGTTGTCTTTTTAATAAATGGAAATGCTATTTTTATTATGGCTGGAAGGAATAATATTATTGCAAGCATACTTATTATTGCTCCTCTTGCCAAGAACATACAAATCGTTGAAACAATTTCCATTTTTGAATATAAACCTACTCCAACAGTTGCTGCCATAAATGACAAAGCAGATGTTACAATTGATTTTGATGTTTCTTTTACTGTCAATTTTAAAGACATATCCACATCTTTAGTTTCTTTATATTCTGCAATAAACCTATCCATCATAAGTATTGAATAATCTATGGTTGATCCTAATTGAACTACTCCGATAATTATTGATGTTACGAAAGGAATAGTTTGACCTAAATAAAATGGAATTCCCATATTTATTTGAATAGCAAGCTCAATTACTGCAATTAAAACCACAGGAATAGCAAATGATTTAAACACTATTGCAATTATTAGAAAAACTATAATAATTGATGCAATATTTACCATTTTAAAATCCCTATCTGATAAAATCGTAAGGTCTTTTGTTAAAACAGCTTCTCCTGTTAAATATCCATTTTTATCATGTTCTTTTACAATTTTATTTATTTTATCTACTTGATTATTTACCTTGTCAGATGCTGTTTGATATTTTGAATTTATCATAATCATTTGATAGCCATTTTTATTAAAATTATCTTTTATTTTATCTGGCAATACGCTATCTGGTAAAGTAAGTCCTGTAAATGAATTTAAACTTAAAACACTATTTACTCCGTCAACATCTTTTAATTCATCAACAAGTCCATTTACATTTTTTTTGCTTAATTTATCATCAACAACTACGAAATGTGTAGAAGCCATATTAAAATCTTTTTTCATTTTATTTAAAGCAACTATTGAATCCAAATCTTGTGGCAAAGACCTATCAAGATTGTAATAAAGATCTGCGTTTCTTGCCCCATATATAGCAGGAATAAACAAAATCAAAAATGCAATAAATAATCCATTTTTATGACCTAGTACAAAATTTGATGTCTTGTCGAATGATGGCAAAAATATTCTATGATTAAATCTTGCAACTATTTTTTCTACAATCAAAATCATTGGTGGTAGAACTACAACAGTTGAAATTAGTCCCAATAAAACACCCTTACTCATAACAAGGCCTATATCTTTTCCAAGTCCTAAACGCATTAAAATTAATACAATAAATCCTGCAAAAGTTGTAAGTGATGATGCAAAAATTGATGATATAGTTTTTTGAATAGCTATATCCATAGCATCATTTTTATCATCATTAGTTTTCTTTTCTTCAACATATCTATGATATAAAAATATAGAATAATCTGTAGTTACAGCCAGTTGCAAAACAGCCGCAATAGCTTTTGTTATATAAGAAATTTCTCCCAAAAATAAATTTGTACCAAAATTATATAAAATTGCATATCCAATATTCAAAATAAATAAAAATGGTATGATAGTTGATTCATTTGTAAGAGATAAAATAATCAAAGCCAAAGCTACTGCCAAGGCAACATAAATTGGTGTTTCGTGATCTATTAAATCTTTTGTATCCTTTACAAGTGAACTCATACCACTTAAAAATTTTTCCTTGGATTCTATTTTTTTAATGTTTTCAATAGCTTTCATAGTCCTAAAAGATGATGAGCTTTCTTTAAATTTAACCATGAGCAAAGTACAATCCTTAGAATAAAAAATATCTTTTATCTCATCAGGTAAAAACTCATTTGGAATGCTATCTCCAACAATTGATGATTTTGAAATTACATCTTCAACACCATCAACCTTTAAAATTTCATTTTTAAGTTTATCAGCATCATAATCATCGCCTTTCAAAAGAAGCATGCCCGTGGCAGCATTTTTAAAATCTTTATCAAGAATTTCTTGCCCTTGAGTTGATTCTAAGTCAGCTGGCAAATATGACAAAATATCATAATTTACGCCAGTATTCTTGTATCCAAACCAAGAAGGTATTAATAATAAAGTCATTATTAATAAAACAAGTCTAGGATGATGCGAAATAAATTTCGTTATTTTTTTCATTTATTCTCTCCTATTCTATCGAAAATTTTTCTAATAATAGCAAATAAAACTGGTTTCATTTCATCAATTGATAAAATCGACTCTTCCAATACAGCACTTTTACAAGTAGACATCATAATTTCAAGAGTTAGAGAAAGTATATAAAGTTTTTGCGACTCCGTATGATTTGTTAAAAATAGATTATCATATTTATTTAAAATATATTTTAAAGTCGAATCCGCTTCGCTAAGACCATAATCATTTTCAATTTTTGTATAAAGAGTCCAAGTAATATTTTTGCTCAAAAGATCTAGCTCAAAAGGATGAGCAATCAAATAATCAATTATATAGTTTACAAAAGAAATATATCTTTCAATTGGATCAGTTTCCTTGCACATTTTTTCAGCATTTAAAATAATCTGTGTACCAATACTTAAAACCATTTTTTCTTCCAAATCATTTTTATCTGTGTAATACAAATAAAAAGTACCCAAACCATATCCAGCTTCTGTCATAATATCTCTAACAGAAGTTTTTTCAGCACCTTTTTCTTGAAAAATTTTCAGGGCTGCATCCATAATTTTTTCTTTTTTATTTTCTACATCACTCATAAATTAATCTACTCCTATATAATAATATAAAATGAACACCGTTCATTCGTTGCTACATTTATATGATACAACTTCCTGAACGATGTTCAACTATTTTTTGTAAAAAATTTAAAAATTTTTTTATTATTACATAAACATTATGAAATCAAGCTTTTGTTTAATACATTTTTGATTTTTTTATGGCAAATTTAATAATTTCTATTCCTTCATTAATTTCTTTTTTGCTTAAATTTGCAAACCCTAAAATAAAATAATTCTCTTTTCCAGCCTTTCTAAAAGAAAATCTATTCAAATTAATTAGTCTTAAAGATTTCTCCTTTAAAACTTCATTAAATTTTTTTATATCTACAGACTTATCAATTTTTATAAGTAAATTTAAGGAATTTGCCTTTGTTGGAAAAGAAATTTCTTCAATTTCTTCTAATTTTTTTACTATAAAATTAAATTTCTTATAATAAATATTTTTCATCCTGTTTATATGCTTTTCAAATTCCCCGCTTTCTATAAAAGCTGCCAAAGCTTTTTGCAAAAAATTTGAAACTGTATTCGATAAATCTTTAAAATTATTTTCATATTTTTTTAATAAATCATCTGGTAAAACCATATAAGAAATTTTCATTGAAGGGGCAATCAATTTTGAAAAAGATCCAAAATAAATTACATCAGAATTTTTATCCATTGCTTTTAAACTTTCTATTGGATAACCCTTAAATTTAAATTCGCTATCATAATCGTCTTCAATTATATACCTATCTTTTGAAAGAGATGCCCAATTCAATAATTCAATTCTTCTTTGAATAGACATAACTGTACCCATCGGAAATTGATGAAAAGGGGTTACAAATAAACACAAAGCATTTAGGTCTCTTAGCTTATCAATTTTTACACCCTCATCATCCAAATCCAAAGGAATTGGATTTTTCAAATCGTAAGTATAAAATTTATTTCCAAAAGCATAACCAGGATTTTCAAAAGCAAAAAGAGTCTGGTCTGTGAGAAGTTTTTTTATCATAGAAAATAAATGCTCAGTTGATGATGAAATAATTATATTTCTAGAATTTGTATTTATATTTCTAGAATTTTTTAAATAAGTCTTTATAGCCTTTCTCAAAGGCTCGTATCCCTTATAGGAACCCTTGTCCAAAATTTTTATATCATATTTATCTATTGCCTCTTTCATATATTTTTGCATAACTTTATATGGAAAATTATCATAATCTACGCCGCTAATTGAAAAATCATATTTTATTTTTTCATCATCTATTTTATTATTTTTCAATTCCTTCTTGTTCAAAATAATTAAATCATCAATTTTTCGACAATAAAATCCACTTTTATCTTTTGCATAAACGTAGCCTTCTTCTTCAAGTTTATAGTAAACTTTTTTTATTGTATTTTTTGAAACATTAATATCTTTTGATAAATTTCTAATTGATGGGAGCTTTTCGTCTTCTTTTATTTCTCCATTAATTATTTTATTTTTTATAATTTCATATATTTGTTCATATAAATATTTTTTGTCATTTGGTAAATTTAAATACATCTGTAACCCTCATTTTTTTTTTTTTTGTTACTTTTATTAGTTACAGTTTATCATATAATAGAATCAAGATAAATATTAAGGAGAAAAAAATGATTGAAAAAAATATAAATGCTCAATTTGAAAAAAAAGTTATTATGGATGTAATGAACGTTGAACAAGCAAAAATTGCAGAGGCAGCTGGTGCAAGTGCTGTTATGGCTCTTGAAAGAGTTCCTGCAGATATAAGGGCTGCTGGTGGCGTTTCAAGAATGAGCGATCCAAAAATGATTGAAGAGATAATGAATGCTGTAAAAATTCCTGTAATGGCAAAGGTAAGAATCGGACATTTTGTTGAAGCTCAAATTTTAGAATCCTTGGGAGTTGATTATATAGATGAATCTGAAGTTTTGACTGTGGCTGACGATTACAACCACATCGACAAAAAGAAATTTAAAACACCTTTTGTATGTGGAGCAAGAAATATTTCTGAAGCTTTGAGAAGAATTTCTGAAGGAGCTTCAATGATTAGAACAAAAGGCGAGGCTGGAACAGGAAATATTGTCCAAGCTGTAAGACACATGAGAGAAATTAACAGACAAATCCAAAGAATTTCTGTTTTAACTGATGATGAAATTTTTTCATACGCAAAAGATTTAGCAGTTGATGTAAATCTTTTAAAATATGTAAGGGATAATAAAAAACTTCCTGTTGCAAATCTTTCTGCTGGTGGAGTTGCAACTCCTGCCGATGCTGCTTTGATGATGCAACTTGGAGCTTACGGTGTGTTTGTAGGAAGTGGAATTTTTAAATCTGGAAACCCAGAAAAAAGAGCAAATGCAATTGTAAAAGCCGTAGAAAATTTTGATAAACCAGAAATTATTTTAGAAGTTTCAAAAGATCTCGGCGAAGCTATGGTTGGAATAAATGAAGACGAAATAAAAGAAATTTTTGAAAATAGATAAAATAAAAATCAAACAATATGCCCCATAAAAAAATTCTGCATTTATTTGCAGAATCAGACTGTTGACAAACTAAAATTTCCCCATTTCGAGCGAACGTAGTGAGCCGAGAAATCTCATGAGATCTCTCCGTGCGTTCGTTTCACTCACTTAGTCGAGATGGGGTATAGCGTAATTATATTTTTAAATTAATAATTAATTACTAAATTGACTTTGTCTACGCTCTAATTCTGCATTTATTTGCAGAATTTTTATTTTTTAAATTCTATTTAATAAATCTTTTAACCAATTTTCATCTTCAGGATCTGATGAATATCTTTTTTTAAGGTCAATTGATTTTATTGCTTTCAAATCTTTTTCGTCAAGTGAAAAATCAAATATTTCTATATTTTCTTTTATTCTTTTTGGATTTGTTGATTTTGGAATTGGCATTGAGCCTCTTTCAATGTGCCAACGCAAAACTATTTGGGCTGGAGTTTTATTGTATTTATTTGCAAGTTTTTTTATTACAAATTCTTCTAATAACTCACTTCTTCCTCTTGCAATTGGCGACCAAGATTGATGAAGAATATTATTTTCTTTTAAAAATCTAACCGTTTCGTCATTTTGAAAATGTGGACTTGATTCTAATTGATCGATTGCTGGTTTTTCTCCAATTTCTAAAAGTTTTTTTAATTGAGAAATTTCAAAATTTGAAACTCCTATTGTTTTTACAATCCCTTGTCTTTTATAATCTTCAAAAACTTTCCAAGATTTTTCAAAATCTTTTCCAAACCAATGAAGTAAAACCACATCCAAATAATCTGTTTGTAATTTTTCCAAAGATTCATCAAGAGATTTTTTGGTTTTGTCATAGCCAAAATCACTTGGCCAAACCTTGGTTGCTATTTTGTATTCATTTCTTTTTTTGCAAGAATTTTTAAGTTCTTCTCCTATCATTTTTTCATTATTATAAATTTTTGCTGTATCTAAATATTCATAAGAATTTTCAAAAAATGCCTCGATTGCATTTGCCATGTCATTTCTGTCAGTAATTTTATAAGTACCAAAACCCAAAGCTGGTATTTCATTTCCGTCATTTAGTTTGCAATATTTCATATCATCCTCCTGTTTTAAGTTTTACCCTTAAATATATGATATAATCATTTTATGAAAACTGTATTAATAACGGGCGCATCAAGAGGAATTGGTGCTGCCATTGCAAAAAAATTAAATAAATCCTACAATTTAATCTTAACTTATAAGGAAAATAAAGAAAAAGCTTTAAATTTATTAGAAGATTTGAGAAAAGAAAATCCAAATGTAATTGCTGTAAAATGTGATGTTAAAAATGAAGATGAAATAAATAATTTATTCGATCTTGCTGAGAAAAATTTTTCTCATATTGATATTTTAATAAATAATGCAGGCATTTCTTATTTTGGTTTAATTCAAGATATGACTTTGTCCGATTGGAATGAAATTCTAAGGACAAATTTATCCTCAATTTTTCTAACTTCAAAAAGAGCAATTCCAAATATGGTCAGTCAAAAATCTGGAGTTATTATAAATATTTCATCAATTTGGGGAAATTTGGGAGCAAGTTTTGAAGTTGCATATTCTGCTACTAAGGGCGGAGTAAATTCTTTTACAAAGGCTCTTTCAAAAGAACTTTTGCCTTCAAATATTAGGGTAAATGCGATTGCGCCAGGAATTGTAGATACCGATATGACAAAATTTGATTTATCTGAAGATGATAAAAAATCTTTGAAAGAAGATTTAATAGAAAAAAGATTTGCAAAATCCGAAGAAATTGCAAATCTCGTTGAATTCTTAATATCTGAAAAAAGCTCTTATATTACAGGTTCCATTTTTGATATTAACGGTGGTTTTTATTAACTTGTTCAAATTCTTTAAAATTGTACCAATAAATATAAGATGATATAACTTTTTTTCCAAGAGCTTCTTCTATGGAGTCCTTGTAAATTTCAAGTTGCTTATCATAAAATCCTTCTCTTTTTAAAGAATCTGTTTTAAAATCCATAAGTACAACTTCATTTTGGGATTCAAACATTATATCAATCTGACCGTTTACATAAAAATCATCAATTTTTCTAAGGAATGATTCTTCCTTTCGAATTTTTGGTGATTTTTTCATTAAATCTTGGATGATTTTTGAATTAAAAAATCCCAAAATATTTTCAAAATTTATATATGGGAGATATTCTTTTTTTATTTTTCCTAAATCGACTAATTTATTTATTTCTTTTTCTAATGAATTTAAATCATAAGATTTAAATTCTAATTCTTGGAAAATTTTGTGGATTAAAGTTCCCTTATCAGTTGCTGATAATTTTATTTCTTCAAAATTTGGCTTTCTAAATTCATAAAAATCTTCATTTTCTTCAAAAGGAGATTTTTCGTAGCCATCTTTTGATAAATCATAATTTTTTGCAATTTCTGTTACAGATTTTTTCAAAGATTTATTTATATTTTCCTTATTTTTGTAAGAAAAATTATAAACTTCTTCTATATCTTTATAAATTTTTTGATTATAGTCATCTGCCCCAATAAGTTTTTCAACATCTGTATAATCTTTTTTATAATCTTCTATGAAATCTTCAATATATTTTATTTCCAAAAATCCTTTATTAAAAGCATCTGTCTTATAATCTATATCGACAAAATCACTCATTATTTTATCATCGCACAAAATTTTTAAAATCCAATCCATATAAGATGATAAATCCAAAACAGAGTTTGCATTTAAAACTTTTTCAAGCCCTTTTTTATTTAGATCTTTTTTTCCAATTATAGAAATTTTTCTTTCAGCACGAGTTAGGGCAACATATAAAACTCGCATTTCTTCTTTTTTATCATTAAGATTAGATTTTTCTAAAATCAAATCTCTTTTTATGGACGAAATTTTTATTTTATTTTCCCAATCGGCAATATTAATTCCAATTCCCAAATCCTTATCCAAAACCATATCTTTTGAATTGTCACGAGTATTAAATCTTTTAGAAAAATCTGGTAAAATTACAGCCTTAAATTCAAGACCTTTTGACTTGTGAATTGTCATAATTCTAACTAAATTTTCTTCATCAGATAAATTTCTTGAAGCTTTTAAATTATCTTTTTTTTGATTTTTTAAATTATCAATGTAGGCTAAAAATCCAAATAAAGAATTTTCATTATTTTTGTCATAATCATCCATCAATTCAATAAAAGCCTCGATGTTTTTTACTCTTTCTTCTCCCCTATCCCTTGCTTTAAAAAAATCATAAAGACCAGATTTTTCAAAAATAATATTTGCAAAGTCATACATGGTTGAAAAATTTAAAATATAAGAAAAATCTGTAAAAATCGTATTAAAATCAGAAATTTTTTGAGAAAGATTATTTTCATTTTCTTTTTCATATTCCTTAAATTTTTTGTAAAAATGAGATTTTTCAGATGATAAACTAATTTCTGCCAAATCATCTTCAGAAAAATTAAAAATTTCACTCCTAAGAACTGAAAGAAGGCTAATGTCATCGTTTGGATTAGCTATATATTTTAAAATATTTATGAAAAATTCTACTTCAACTGTTTCAAATGAAATTTTTGAAATATCAGATGAAAATGGAATTCCTGCTTTTTTTAATTCATTTTCAAATAAATATGCTTTTGATGATGATCTAAGTAAAATTGCAATATCCTTATATTCCAAACCCGAATTTATTAAATTATTTATTTCTTTTGTCAAATAAGCCTCTTCGCTTACATTTTTTGCAAGAGCCTTGATTGAAACTTTTGGATATTTTTCGTCAAATTCAAAATGATAATTTAATCTGTGATTGTCGTCTTTGTAAGCTATGTCAGAATTTTTTCTTGTCATAAGCCTATCAAAAATATAATTATTAAAATCAATCAAGTCCTTATCAGTCCTAAAATTTTTGGACAAATCAATTCTTAGGCAATTTGAATCTGTGTCATAATCTTCAAGCTTTTTTAAAAATAATTCTGGCCTTGCATTTCTAAAACCATAAATTGATTGTTTTACATCTCCTACAAAAAATAAATTATTTTCATTTTTTAATTTTTCTACTATATAATTTTGAATGTCGTTTGAGTCTTGATATTCATCAAAGAAAATATATTTAAATTGCTTTTTTAATTTGCCTTGTAATTTCTCATTGTCCAATAATTTAATAAATTCATGTTCCATATCAGAAAAATCCAAATAATTTTCTTCTCTTTTTTTATTTGTATAAATTTTTTCAAAAGAAAACACAAGATTTTTTAATTCATTTAAAATTTTATCTTCCAAAGGATTAAAAAATCCCCTAGTAATAGAATCTGTATTTTTTACAAAATCTTTTACAATATTAAATTCTTCTTTGTAGGCATTTTTCTTTGCTTTTACATATGCATTTTCATTTGGATCATCTAATTTTTTTGAAATTGTAACCATATTAGCTAATCCATTTTCAAAAATTTCTATGACCTCATCCCAAGATTTTTCTTCTATGGCATTTTTTATTTTTTCTAAATAGGATAAATCTTTTTCAATCATTATAAAATACTTATCCCTCATGGATTTTTCTTTTATATAATTTTCCAAATCTCTTGCATTTAAAATAATTGTTTCGATTCTTTCTTTTATATAAAATTTAAATTTTTCAAAATCAAAATTATTATTTGTATTATCACATAGCCATTGGTGTGGATTTATTTGGCTTTTTGAAAAATCATATAAGTCCAAAATTATATTTTTTGCATCCTTATCATCTTTTGATGAAGCAAAATTATGCAAAAAATTAATAAAATTTGGATCATTTTTTTGGTATTCATCTTCAAAAAGCTCATCAATAGCATCTTTTCTCAAAAGTGCTTGTTTAGAATCAGCAGCAATTTTAAAAGAAGGAGAAAGATTATCAGACAAATAAAAATTTTCTCTTAGCATATCTGCACAAAATGAATGGAGGGTTTTTATAAAAGCATCATTTATAGATTTGATTTGATTTTTTATGAAAATTTTGTCAGAGTTTTCCTCTTTTAATAAATCATTTAATTTTTGTCTTATCCTATCTTTCATTTCAACAGATGCCTTGTTTGTGAAAGTTACGATAATCATATTTTTTATAGGAATTTTTTCTTCAAGCATAATTGAAACAAGCCTATCAACCAAAACTCTAGTTTTTCCACTTCCTGCCGCAGCAGAAACAATAATATTTTTTCCTCTTGTTTCTATTGCTTTTTTTTGATCATCAGTTGGCTTAAATTTACTCATCTGCTTGCTCCTTTTTAATATCATTTATGGAAATATTTTTATTTATATCATGAAATTTGTCTTGATCTCTTGTGTAATCAAATTTGCAAATTGACTTATAAGGACAATTTATGCATTCATAAGAATTTTGATTTATTCTAAGTGGATTTAATTTAATATTTCCATTTTTAATTTCACTTATATAAGAAGAAATTAATTTTTTAATAAATTTTTCAACTATTTTTTCTTCTTCAATAGAAAAAATATTATCCTTACTTCTTGTAATTTTAAAAATATCAGATTTTTTGCCGTCAAAATTCTTATCCAAAAGATTTAAAATTTCCTCATCAATTTTTATAATAAGTCCATTCATTTTTGTTTTGTCATCATAAATTTTTTTAATCTCATCCTTATCATAATTTTTTTCAAGTTTTTTAACCTCATCTTTTAAAGGAAAATAAAAACTTGCAACTGGAAATAAATTTTCAGATTTTTTTTCTTTTGCAGCCAACATATATACAAATAATTGAAGGTCTAAGCCATTTAATAAATTATAAATTTTAATTTCTTTTGAGCCAGTTTTGTAATCAATAATTCTTAGTAAATTTTTACACTTATCAATCCTGTCAATTCGTCCTTCAAGATAGTTTTTGTCATCCACATAAACTTCTGGATATTTTTGTCCCTTTCCATATTTTTCTTCTACACTATCAATTTTAAAATTTCCTTCTTTGATTTGGTTGATTATTTTTTTAGATGATTTTTGAGTTGACTCATAAATATTTGATAAAATAAATTTATTTTTATTATCATTTGCCCTTTCTAAATCAAGAGAATTTTCGATTGCTTTTTGGAAACTTTCTTTTACAAGATTTTCTAATTTTTCATCATCAACTTCTTTAAGATCCATATCTATCAATTTCTTTGAAATATTTTCCATATTATAGTGAACAATATTTCCAATTTCTAAATTATCAACATCCAAATTTTTATTTTCTTTTGCCCTAAGCCCATAATTTATGAAATGTTTGTAAGGACATTTTGCATAAGTTTCAATTTCTGAAACTGAAAATTTATTTTTATCATAAAGTCTTTTTGAAATTTCAGAACTCAATAAATTTTTATCATTAGAATAAGTAAATCCTTTTATAAATAAGTCATAAGAAGAATTTTTTGAATAATTGTAATTTTCTATATTATCTTTTTTGAATTTAAGATATGATTTTACAAATTCCTTTTCTGATTTTTTTGTATCTTCTTTGTTTTTTATATTCCATAAAATTTGATATGCCTTTAAGTCCAAAAGATCTGTGGAATATTTTATAAAATCAAATTTACTTTGGGCAATTTTTTTGTAAGAAATATTTGGAAAAATATTTATAATATCAGAAATACTTGTTGCCCTATTCATTGGGTCATTTTCTTTATTTATTAAGGAATATGAAAAAATAATTTTTTGCGATGATGTAAACATCATAAGTAAATTTAAAAGAATTTTATCATCCTTTTTTTCTCTATAAATTTTAAGGTCAATCCCCTCATTTTCCAAAGCAGTCTTTTCATTTTCTGATATTAACATCTCACTATTGTTATTTCCTGGAAAATAAATATCTGTCATTCCAACAAAAATTTTAATTTTTCTATCATTTATCCTATCTCTTGAAAAATCTCCAATTAAAACTTGGTCGATTGCAGGAGGAATTATGCCAATTGATGTTGCCTTACAAGAATTTTCTATTAATTTGTAAATTTTTTTAAGCTTTGTAGGACTATCATTCAAAATTGTTGCTATTTGTTCTAAATTCGTCAAAAATTTATCCCAAACTTGTTTGTTTTCTTCAAAAATTTCAAGCCTATTTTCCCTTATATTTTCTTGATAATGATTAAAACCTGATTTTATTATTTTTTTATCAAAACTCTTATAAATTTCTTTTACAAGATCATTCGCCTTAATCTTTTTATTTCTAATTTTATATAGGTCATACAATAAGTCTATTAAAATTTTTCTTATTGAATTTACATTTTTAAGCTCATCTTCTTTTTCTTTTTTTAATTTCTCATCATTTTCATAAAATTTTTCATCTAAAACAAAATACTTATCATCAAAAATCATCGCCCCTTTGATTTTTCTATTTTCAATATAATTTTGAAAATCTAAAATCCTTTCGTGTGCATTTTCTCCAAAATCAATTACATTTGATCTTATAAAAGCCTCAAGGTCTGTTTTTCTAAAATTAAAAACGACAAGTCTAATCATAGAAAGCCAAGTTTTTAAAATATGATTGTCGGATAATTTTTTTGTTTTATCAAAAAAAATAGGAATCTCGCTCCTTGCAAAAATTCTTTTTACAAGATTTTCGTACTCATCGCTATTTGCCAAAACCAAAGAAATTTCTGAATATCTATGACCTTCTCTAATCAATTTTTCTATAATCAAGCTTATATTTTCAATTTCATTTGTTGAAGAAATTGATTCAACAAGATTTATATTTTTAGTTTTTTCTTGATAAATTTTGGGATTATATTTTTCAAAATTTTCATAGAGATGCTTAATATCTAAAAGCTCATTTTCTTTTTCTAAATTTATAATTTTGATTTTGTCTATATTTTTTAAACTTTCGACAAAGCGAATTGCTTGATCAAATATATCCATATCGCCTGCCATATTATTTTCATAATATTTCCAATCAAGGCAAATTGAAATCGTAACTTTTGCTCCGATTTTTATTAACTCTTTTATAAAATCTATTTTAAGGTCAGACAAAAAATCAAATTTATCAAAATAAAAATTAACATTTTTGAAAAAATCGCAATATTTAATATTATCTTTTATAATTTCAAGCTCATCTTCTTTGTCAATATAAGAATTTTCAAGCTTTTTTATATAAGAATCATAAATCAATTTGATTTCTTCAAATTTAAATTTTGTCATTGGATCTAAATTTTTATTTTTATTAATTTTTTCAAAAAATTCATCATCAAAATAATATTCCTTAATATTTGAGAAAAAATCAGAAAGATTATTTACAAAATCTATATCAAATGATTTGTTTGAAAAAAGTTTTAATTTATCATCCATTTCATCAAGTACGCTTGTAAGTAAAATTGCCTTAGAAACTTGATTTAAATTTTCATTTTTTTTAAGACTTAGCCTTTGAGAAATATATGAAATTAAAGATGAAAATGATAAAACTTTTGCATCCATAACCGACTTATATTTTATTGAATCAATAAAATCCATATCACTTTCAAGTGTATATTGTTCTGGAACTATAAGAAATGCTTTTTCTTTTTTATCCAAATTTTTTTCAATGTCTTTATAAATATAAAATGAATTTTCTTTAGGAAATTTGCTCATAATTATTTTTATCATACAACCACCTTCAAACTTGATCCTTCTGTTTTTGAATATGAAACTTCAATTTTTGCATCAATAGCATCTTTTAATTCCTTTACATGAGAAATTAAACCAATAAATTTATTATCATAGGATAATTTTTCAATTGTTCTTATTGCTTTTTCCAAATAATCATCTGATAAAGTTCCAAAACCTTCATCAATAAAAAGCGTGTCGATTTTTATTCCACCATTTTCCATACTTATTTCATCAGAAAGTCCAAGAGCCAAAGCAAGTGATGCAATAAAACTTTCTCCACCAGAAAGAGAAGCCTCACTCCTTATCTTTCCTGTATTCGCATCCAAAATTTCTATATCAAGACCATAATTTTTTCTCTTATCGTTAGTTTGTTTTTTTCTAATCATTGTAAATTGACCATCAGTCATTTCTTTAAGCCTTATATTTGCAAGTGATAAAATTTTTCTAAAATAATAAGAAAGAACAAAAGTTTCAAAATTTAATTTTTCCCTACCAGAAACATTTGACAAAGAACCATCAGCTATTCTTGAAAGTTTATATAAAATTCCATCCTCATTTTTTAATTTATTGAAGTTTTTTTCTATCGAATATATTTCATTTTTGCTATCTTTTAATCTTGTTTCGTTTAATTTAAGAGAAAAAATTGAATCATTTGTTTCTTCCAAAATATTTTTTAAATTTTCAATATTTTCTTTTATTTTATCCGTTTCAAATTTTTCTTTGTTTGCGTAATCTTTGAGACTTGTTAGCCTTATAGAAATATTGTTTAAGTTTTCAAAATATTTTTGAATTTCTTCTTTTCTATCAATTAATTCCTTAGATTTTTCTAAGTATTTTAAAAATTCATCTATACACTTAAAATTTTCCCTAATCTTATTTTCAAAAATATTTTCAGCCTTTAAAATTTTTTCTTGATTTATTTTTATATAAGATCTAAGTGATTCAACCTTTGAATTTGATGAAGATTTTTCCTTTTCTAAATTTTTTATTTTCTCATCAATTTTTTTAATTCTTCCTTCTTCATTTTCGACAAATTTTTTGTCAAAATTTACATTTTCAATAACTTTTTTTTCATCAAAATCATCAAGCTCTTCTTTTTTTATTTTAAATTTATTTTCAAGCTCTTCTATATTATTCAAATCGCCTAAATTTTCTAATTTATTCTCTAAATCTCCAATTATTTTTTCAATCTCAAAAGCTTCTTTTTCCAAATCTTTTTTGTAGCTTATTTCTTTTTTATATTCTTGATTGGATTTGTCGTAAGATTTTTTTAATTTTTCATGTTCATTTTTATAATTTTTAAGATTTTTTTCAATATCTTCCGCCTTTTCCATATTAAAATCTATTGATTTTTCCAAATCTGAAATTTTATCTTTTGAAAGATTAATTTTTAAATCCAAATCAAAAAAATCTTTCTCAATTTTTTCTATATCAAGGTCAAAAGATTCTAAAAACTCAATTTCTCCCTTATAAATCCTTCCGCAAATCGGACAAATTCCTTTTTCTTTTAAATCTTTCCTAAATTCATTTATTTGTATAGATTTTTTGTTCTCTTTTGCCCTATCTAATAAGATTTTTGCTTTTTCATAAGCTTTATTTGCCTTATCAAATTGAATTTTTTCATCATTTAAATTTTTAATTTTTTCATTATTAATTAGCGCTTTTTCATAAAGATTTTGAATTTCAAAAACTTTTTGATAGGCATCGTGACTTTTCTTTGTAATTTTTTCAAGATTTCTGGAAAAATCTAGCAATTCATCTGA
The DNA here is from genome assembly GCA_018363915.1 of Anaerococcus vaginalis. Classification (GTDB taxonomy): domain Bacteria; phylum Bacillota; class Clostridia; order Tissierellales; family Peptoniphilaceae; genus Anaerococcus; species Anaerococcus vaginalis_C. Next base: position 104,657 of record JAGZMY010000003.1, on the reverse strand, counting down.
TTTTTTTCTTATTTTTTCATTTATTTTTTCTTTTTCTTTTAAATTATTTTCTATGGATTTTTTATAATTTTTTCCATCTTCAAATGCTTTTTTATTTTTATCTAATTCATCTTTAATTTTTTGCAAGTTTTCAAATTTATTTAATATTTCAAGATTTTTTACTATATTTTCTTTCTTTTTGTCGATAATTTTTAAAAGCTCATCCTTATTTCCAAGATAAGTTTTATTTTCTTTGAGTTCTTTTTCAATGGCCTTCAAATTTTTATTTTCAAAATCTAATTTTATTTTCAAATCTTTTTGGCTTTTATTTAAATCAAGAAAAGATTCGTAATATGGTTTAATTGCTATAGATTTTTCTGCGTAAGCCAAATCTTTCTTTAAATTTTTATAAAAAGATTCATCTTCTAAAAGTTTTTCTTTTTCTTTAAGTAAATTTTTGTAATTTTCTATTTGTTCATTTTCTTTTTCATAGAAATTTAGCTTGGAATTTTCATTTTCTAGATTTTTATTTAAAGATAATTTCTCATCATTTTTTATTTGAATATTTTTTTCACTTTCTAAAAGCAAATCTTCTATAATATCTATTATTTTTTGAAAATCTTTAAGCTTTATTAACTCATCATCAACTTTATCGCCCAAGATTTCATTTTTCACAATTTCATTTTCCAAGCTATTATAAATCATATCCAAATTTCTCTTTGAATTTTTGCTTGCTTCTTTCAATTTTTCTTCTATTTCCTTGTAAAGATAAGACGAAAAAATTTTTGACAAAAGCTCAGCTTTTTCATCTGAATTTGATTTTAAAAATTTTGAAAATTCTCCTTGCGCAAGAATCATAACCCTATTTAATTGATTATAATCAAGTCCAATTACTTCAATTATTTTTTTGTCTGTTTTTTGTGGACCATCAGATATTAGAATTTCTTTTTCATTTTCGATTTTATAAAATTCTACGCTGTGAGAAACATTGACATTTGCTCTTGTTTTTTTTGCTTTTTGATTTGGAATTCTTTTTATCCTATAATTTTTTCCATCAATTTCAAAATAAAAATCTACATAAGTTATAGGATCATCTCCACCTAGAAAATCACTTCTAATATCGTTTGAATTAAATCCTTCTCTTTGAATTTCTCCAAAAAGTGCAAAGCTTATGGCATCAAAAATTGTAGTTTTTCCACTTCCAGTATCTCCTGAAATTATGAAAATTTTAGAATCATATATTTTTGTAAAATCTATAAAAGTTTTATTTTTGTAGGTCATAAATCCGTACATTTCAAGTTTTACTGGCTTCATTGTATCACCTTTTTAAGTATTTCTTTTTCTAAATCTGTCATTTTTTCATTCATCTTAAACTTATAAAATTCTTCAAATATTTCCAAGCTTGATAATTTTTCAAAATCAATATCAATATCCTCATCCTCTTCAATATTTATTGATTTTTCGTACTTTATTGAAACTGCATGAGGAAATTTCATTTTTAATTTTGCCATCGGGGAATCTATTGGCTTATCATCTTTTAAAGTAAATTCTATATAAGCATTTGAATTTTTCATTTTTAAAATATTTTCAAAATAATCACAAATTTTTTCAAAATCATTTAAAGGTTTAATGTCAATTTCTTTTATTGAAATTTTTTCTTTCAAATCTATAAGTGTAACTGATTTTTTTTGATTTATTTCAGAAAATGAATATTTCATAAAAGTTCCACAATACCTAATTTTTTCATCAAGAACAAAGTGCTTTCTGTGAAGATGACCTAAAGCTACATAATCAAAATTTTTAAATAAATGGGCATCCATAGCGTCATTTCCACCAATTGTAAGAGGTTTTTCTCCTTCTATTTTTTCATCTTCATACGCCTTTTCATTTGCATAACAATGACTTATCAAAACATTTCTATCCTTATAATCTATATTTTTTAATAAAACTTTATAAAGGTCAGTAAAATTTTCTATATTTGAATCAATTTCATTTTTTGCCCTTGCAAGGGAAATGTAAGGAATCGGATAAAAATTAACCTTTCCATACTCATCATCAAAAGAAATTTTTTCATCAGAAGAATTTCCATAAATATAATAAGAATTTTTTTCAAAAAAACTTTTAGAAATTTCAAGCCTTTTCCCTGAATCATGGTTTCCAGAAATTGCTATGATTTTTTTCTTCAAATTAAAAATAATTTCATCCACAAAATCAGAATATACCTTCATGGCTTCATTATTTGGAATAGATGTATCAAAAATATCTCCTGCAATCAAAACAATATCTACTTTTTCATCTTCAATAATTTTTAAAATTTGGTCAAGACAAAATTTTTGATCTTTTAGCAAAGAATATGAGCCAATTGATTTTCCTATATGAAGATCTGATAAATGTAATAATTTCATTTATTTTCCCTCACAAAAATATACTCATCTTTTGTTGAATTAATTGGATCATAAATATAATCACAAAGATTTATTTTTTTAATTTCTTCAATATCTGAAATTTTATTATTAATTAAATATTTTAACATTCTCCCACGCATTTGTTTTGTATATGAAACAATTGAACGGATTTTTCCATTTCTATTTTCTTTGAAAGTCAAGGTCAAAAATTTTTGATTTTTTTTCAAATATTTTTTTATGAGCTTGGCGTATTCAGCACTTGCTAAATTTATAATAAAATTTTCATCCTCAAAGGCTTTTTTGTAAATTTTGTCAGCCCAAAATTCGTGCATATCGACTCCTTTTGAATCCATATAAAGTCTATAATCAGAAATTCCTGTAAAAGGCTTGCATAAACCGTAAAGAGCAGAAATAATATAAACATGATCATTCAAATAAGCTAAGTCATTAAAATCTTCTTTTTTAAATTGTTTAAAAACAAGTCCATCATAAGAAAAAATCGCTGGATTTTTTAAATTTTCAAAATCGAAATCCTTGTAATCATAATAAGCTTTTATAGCAAGATCATCGTTGCAAAAAAACATATTTGCTAAATCATTTATTGAATATTTTTTTAAATTTTCAACTAATTCTTTTGTTTCGTCTTCAAACAAAAGCCCTTCTGTTTTTTCATTTTCAAAATGTTTAAACCTTTTTGCAGGCGAAATTATAATTTTCATATCAAACCTTTCTATTTTTCATTCTAAATTAATTATATCATAGAAAATTTCCACAAAAAAAAGACAGGCGAACCTATCTTTTTAAAATTTTTTGAATTATTAGAGAAATTATCATTCCAAAAACTGCAATAACCACTATGGCTCCACCTGGTTTTATTCCAAGATAAAAACTTGCACTAATTCCTGACATCATATAAATAACTGCAATTATTATTGATTTTATAAAAGTTTCCTTATAAGATTTTGAAATCAAAAGCCCACTTGCAACTGGCAAAACCATTAATGAGGAAATCATCAAAGCTCCTACAGTTTTTGTAGAAATTGCCACGGTAATGGCTGTCAAAAATGTAAAAATGCTAGAAATTAATTTTGAATTAATTCCAGAAAGATTTGCCATCAAAGGGCTAATTGAATTATACAAAAGCGGATAATATAAATAAAGGCTAAAAAATAGAACAAGAATAAAAATTACACTTACAATAATTACATCTTCTTTTGTAACACTTGTGATTGAACCAAATAAAAATGATTCAAAACTTGTTCCACCCGGTGTGAAATCTGACAAAATTCCTGCAAGTCCAATTCCAAGACTCATAATGATAGCCGTTGCCATATCGCCAAAACTTTTAAATTTTTTCCTAATTATTTCAATTGCAAAACTTGCAACAATACAAATTATTATTGAAGTAAAAACAGGATTTATTCCAATAATTAAACCTAGAGCAACTCCAGAAAGAGCTGTGTGAGATAAAGCATCTCCAATCATAGAAGTTCTCCTGTTTACCATAACAATTCCAATCATAGGAATTATTATTGCAAGCATAAGCCCAACTAAAAGAGCCCTTTGCATAAATTCATAACTAAGCATCAACTATCCTTCCATTTTTTATCCTTATTTCTCTTTTAGAAAATTCTCTAACAACATCCATTTCATGACTTATCATCAAAATTGAAATTTTGTGTTTATCATTTAAGTGAGCTAGAAGTTTAAGAAAGTCTCTTTTTGATTTTTCATCAACGCCAACAGTTGGCTCATCCAAAAGCAAAACCTCTGGATTATTTACCATTGCTCTTGCTATCATAACTTTTTGAGCCTGCCCTCCTGAAAGTTGATTGAAAGGAATATGCAAAAGATTTTCAATATTTAAAATTTCAAAAATATCACGAACCTTTTGATAGCATTTTTTGCTTGGTCTGTTAAAAATATTAAATTTCTTATACAAATTTAAAATTACAAATTCTTCTCCTGTTACTGGAAAGGCAAGCTTGTTTAAATCATTTACTTGAGGTACATAGCCAATTTTTGAATAAGCATTAAAATCTTCTATATTTGTCCCAAATAATTTAATCTCTCCCGAATCTTTTTTCAAATCCTTTAAAATTAATTTTATTAGAGTTGATTTGCCAGAGCCATTTTCTCCTTGAATAGTCAAAAAATCGCCCTTATTCAAATCAAAACTAACCTTATTTAATACTTCATCCTTGCCATAAGAAAAGACTACATCTTTAACTTCTATATCTTTCATTTATTTTAAACTACTTTCCATTATTTCAAAATTTTCTCTTATCAATTCTTGATAAGTTTTTTCATTTTTTAAATCATCATCACTTGCATATTCTATAGTATTTATAGCTTTTGCGTCAAGAGATAATTCATCTGCCAAAGTCTTTACATTTTTATCAGACTCGCCTTTTTCATAAAAAATTGCAGTGATTTTTTCTTTTTTTACATAATCAATTGCATTTTTCATAGTTTTTGCATCAGTTTCACTTGTTGAAGTTATTGATGTAAGCGGAACTTGAATTAAACCATAATCACGAGCAAGATAAGAAAATGCCTCGTGGTCTACTAAGAATTTTTTATTTTCTTTATTTTCTAATTTTTTTTCATATTCTTTATCAATTTCTTCAAGCTCTTTTTTTATTTTTTCAAAATTTTTCTCATAATAATCTTTATTTTCCGGATCAATTTCTGAAAGTTTTTCTGCTATATTTTTTGCTTGAATTATTCCATTTTTTGGAGATAACCAAACGTGAGGATCATATGCTCCATGATGGTGGTGGTGTTCTTCTCCATCTTCATGTTCGTGTTCTTCTTTTTCGCTATCTTCATGTTTTTCATTATCTTCATGATTATCTTTATCCTCTTTTTCATCTTCATCTAAAGATTCGTGATAATGAGGAGCGTCACAACAAGATTTAGGTCTATCTTCACGTTTTTTATCATGTTCTTTTTCATCTTCATGCGTATTTTCTATTAAATTAATTCCTTTAGAAGTATCAACAATTTCAACTTTTGAAGATTCTGCTATTTTTTCTTGCCAAGATTCAAGTCCTGCTCCATTTAAAAATAATACTTTTGCCTTTGACAAATCTGCCATATCTTTTGCAGATGGTTCAAAATCATGAACTTCTGTATTTAAATTTGTAAAAGATTTTACATTGAATTTATCTCCTGCAATTTGTTTTGTTATATTATAAATTGGATAAAAAGAAGCATAAATTGTTTCTTTATCTTTATTTTCACTTTGACTTGTTTGATTTGAATTATTTGAATTTATATTTGATTTTTCATTATTTTTTGCACATCCTGTAACAAAAATTCCGAAAACCAAAATTATTGCTAAAATTTTCTTTTTCATTTTTCCTCCTTTTATTGCAAATCATTTGCAAAGAATATTATATAGCTGTTTCATTTTTTGTCAATATGGTAATATATTTATAGAGGTGAGATTGTGAAAGCAGAAGATTTACTAAAGCAAAATAAGATTCGTGTTACTGAAAAAAGAAAAATAATTTTAGAAAAAATAATTGAAAATGATGATCCAATTTCTGCAGAAGAAATTTTAGAAAATTTAAAAGAAGAGAATATCAATATGGATCTTTCAACAATTTATAGAAATTTAAATACATTGGAAGAGATAAATCTCCTTTTAAAAAATACAAATACAGATGGTATTTCTTATTTTCAATTAAATTCTAACAATCACAAACATTTTATAAGGTGTATTTCTTGTAATAAAAAATTTATAATAGAAAATTGCCCAATTCATGAAATTGAAGAAGAAATAGAAAAAGATACTGGCTTTGTAATCAAAGGACACAGTTTTGAATTTACAGGAATTTGCCCACAGTGTCAAAAAAAAATTAAATAAATAAAAAAGTTGATAAAGAAAATTCTTTACCAACTTTTTTATTTTAAACTCTTTTATTAAATTTTTCTTTATTAAATGCATTTACAGAGTTTGCAACTATAATTGTTCCCGATGCATCTCCTGTTGTGTTTATTGCTGTTCTTGCCATATCCAAAATTCTATCTATTCCCATTATCATAGCAATTCCTTCTACTGGAAGTCCAACTGATGACAAAACCATTGACAAAGTAACAAGTCCTACTGATGGAATTCCTGCTGTACCGACTGATGCAATCGTCGCTGTTAATATTACAGTTAAATAATCATTCAACGTTAAATCAATTCCATAAGCATTTGCAATAAATACTACAGCTACTCCTTGCATTATTGCAGTTCCATCCATATTTATTGTCGCTCCCAAAGGAATTGTAAATGAAGAAATTTTTTTATCAACTCCAATATCTTCTAGAGTTTGAATATTTAATGGAACTGTTGCATTTGATGAAGCGGTTGAAAATGCAAAAGTCATAACTGGAAAATATTTTTTTAGAAAAGCAAATGGATTTACTCTTACAAAAATCGTTAAAAGTAGCATATAAACTATCAGAAGTTGGAAAGCAAGTCCCAAAATTACAGAAATCATATATGAAAGCATAGACAAAATTACATCGTAACCAAGATTTGAAAATGTTCTTGCTATTAAGAAAAATACTCCAATTGGTGCAAGTTTCATCACAGCCATTGTCATACTCATCATTAATTCATTCATTTCTGTAATTATATTTCCCAAAGTTTCCATCCTATCTTCCATTCCTGCAATCAAAAGTCCAACTATAACTGCAAAAATAATTATTTGTAGCATATCGCCTTTTGCCAAAGCTTCAATAGGATTTGTTGGAATCATATTTAAAAGCGTATCTTTCATTGAAGTTTTTTCTCCAGCATCCATATTAAATTCATTTGAACCCAATTTCATATTCATTCCTTTTCCAGGATTTATAATTGACGCCAAAGAAAGAGCAATAATTATTGCAAGGGCTGTTGTCAAAAGATAAAATAATACAATTCTTATTCCAACTTTTCCAAGAGTTTTTGTATCTCCCATATTTCTGCAGCCATCAGCGATTGAAAAAAATACCAATGGCACAACTAGCATTTGCATAGCTCTTATAAACATTTGACCTAATAAATAAAAAATTCCATCAATTATAATATCATCTTTAATATGACCTTTTGGAACAAAATAATGCATTACAATTCCAAGAATCATTCCACAAATTAGGGCAATAAAAATTTTAGAAGTTAAGCCTAATTTTTTATTAGATTTAGCTTTCATAACCATACTCCCTTCTCAGGTAATCTTTTAAGGCATCTTCCCAAGTTGAAAAAGTATTTTTGTCCAAAAGATTTAAAAAATAATTATCTATTCCCCTAAAGGCTGGTTCAAAATCAATTCTATCAGAATCTCTAACTTCTTCTACCTTTGCATCGATTTTTGTAATATCAATAATTTTTTGAGCAAAAGCTCTAAAGGAACAAGTCCCCTCACATGAAGCATGATAAATTCCATAAGCATTTGTCCCCATTATTGAAATCAAAAATTTTGAAAGCTCATAGGCTGATGTTGGCGAACCATATCTTGATTTTGGCACTTTAACAAGACCATTTTTTGCTTGTTCAATAATTGATTCAACCAAATTATTTTCTTTTGAATAAAGTCTTGATACCCTAACTATAAAATATCTATCAGCAAAATTTTTTACAAATTCTTCTCCCAAAAATTTACTTTTTCCATAAACTGTATTTGGATTTGCCCTATCAATTTCTTTGTATGGATGAATTGTTTGTCCATCAAAAACATCTGCTGTAGATAATTGTACAAGTTTCGCTCTAACCCTGTTTGATGCAATAGCAATATTTTTTGCTCCCAAAGCATTTAACAAATATGCTTTGTCAGGATCATTTTCACATTTTAATCTATTAGTAATGCCCGAACAATTGATAATTATTTTTGGTCTATTTCTATCTACAAACAAATTTACTTCTTCTTGTTTTGTAATATCAACTTCATCTTTGTCAGTTGCAATTATTTCAGCTTCCAAAGGATCTAAATATCTTACAAGAGTCGAGCCAAGTCTTCCATGAGCTCCTGTAATCCAAATTGTATTAATTCTCATAATTTTTCCTTTCTATATTTTAAAAAAACAATTATATGTTCTATTATAACATATTGCAAATTATTTTTCATTTTTGTTTGTTCTTTATCTTGCGTAAAAATTAATAAATAAATTAAGCAAATAAAAAAAGCTAGTTAAACTAGCTAATTTAATCCAATATCTTTTCTATAATATTTATTTTCGTATTTTATTTTTACGCAATCATCATAGGCGATTTTTCTTGCAAGTTTTAAAGTTTTTGCTTTGGCATTTATTGTAAGAACTCGTCCGCCATTTGTTAAAATTTTTCCATTTTCTAATTTTGTTCCATTGTGAAAAATAGTTGAATTTTTTACATCTTCAAGTCCACTTATTTCTTTATTTTTTTCATATTTTAATGGATAACCATCTGAAACAAGAATTAATGATAGAGAATAATCATCTGACCATTTTATATCTTCTTTTTTTAGACTTTTATCAAGAGTTTTTTCTATAATTTCTACAAGGTCTGATTCAAGTCTTGGCATTAGGGTTTCTGTTTCTGGATCTCCAAATCTTACGTTAAATTCTAATATTTTTGGTTTATCTTTATCAATCATAAATCCAATAAACAAAATCCCATTGTAAGAAAGTTTTGAATCATCCAGTCCTTTTTCAATTTGCTTTAAAATTATTTCTATATTTTCCCCTGTTTTTTGCGAAAATTTACTTGGAGAATATGTTCCAACTCCTCCAGTATTTGGACCCTTGTTTCCATCATAAATTTGCTTGTGGTCTTTGCATGTTTCTAACGGAAATAATTTATTATTTGATACCAAACACAAAAGTGAAGCTTCTTCGCCTTTCAAAAATTCTTCGATTACAACAGTTTTTCCCTCATCACCAAATATTTTTTTATTAAAAATATCATCAAGACTTTCTTTAGCTTTTTTTTCGTCTTCGCAAATTATAACGCCTTTTCCAAGACAAAGCCCATCAGCTTTTATAACTAAAGGATAGGAAAAATCTTTTAGGGAATTTAAGGCATTGTCAAAATTTTCAAAAGATTTATATTTTGCTGTTGGTATCTTATATTTTTCTAGGAAATTTTTGGTAAATTTTTTTGATTTTTCAAATTTTGCACATTCTTTGTTTGGTCCAAATATTTTAAGATTATTTTTTTCAAATTCATCTACAATTCCCATACACAAAGGATCTTCTGGTCCTACAATTGTAAGGTCGATTTTTTCTTTTTTAGAAAAATCAACCAAGGACTTTATATCTGTTGGTTCGATATTTATATTTTTGCAAAAAGAATTAGTGCCAGCATTTCCTTTTGCCATAAATATTTGGTCTACTTTTTTTGATTGTGAAATTTTCCAAGCAAGTGCATGTTCTCTTCCACCATTTCCAATTATTAAAACTTTCATCAAAAACTCCTATTTTTTTACGAAAACCTTATTATTTTTTATGTAAAATAAATCATCACAAAAATCTTTTACTGATTTTATCAAAATTTCGTGTTCTTTTTCCAAAACATTTTTTGCTATATCATCGATTGTATCTTCTTGGTCAATTTTTACAATTTCTTGATAAATTATTGGCCCATCATCTGCATCTTTTGTAACAAAATGAGTGGTTGCTCCAGTAAATTTCACTCCTTTTTCATAGACTTTTTCATGAACCTTTCTTCCATAAAATCCCATCCCACAAAATGAAGGTATAAGGGATGGGTGGATATTAATAATCTTTGCTTCAAATTCGTCAATTATTTTTTGAGGTAAAATTTTAAGGTAGCCTGCAAGAACAACTAGATCGATTTTTTCTTTTATCAAGGTAGCAAGCAAAATATCATTATCTTTGCAAACCAATGTTTTAATTGAGGCATTTTTTGCTCTTGTAAGTCCATAGGCATTTTCTTTATTTGAAATTACTACAGATATTTTTCCATTAATAATTTTATTTTGACAAGAATCAATTATAGCTTGAAGATTTGTTCCTGAGCCTGAGATCAAAACTGCAATTTTTTTAGAATTTGAGGTCGATTTTTTCATCATTTTCTATAACCTCTCCAAGGTCTAAAAGCTCATCTTCATCAATTATTTCTTTAACTTTTTCAATATCATTTTTATCGACTGCAAAAACAAGTCCAACGCCCATGTTGAAGGTTTCGTACATATCTTTTTTGTCAAGCTCTCCCCATTTTTCTAATAGTGAAAATATTTTTGGAAGAGGAATATTTCTCACATCAATTTTTGCACAAAGTCCATCTGGAATCATTCTTGGAATATTTTCATAAAATCCACCACCAGTAATATGGCTTAGGCCGTTGATTTCAATTTTTTCAAGAAGGGCTAAAATTTCTTTTACATAAATTTTGGTTGGTTTTAATAATTCTTCCCCAAGACTTGTATCAAGTCCTTCAATTTTTTCATCTAAAGATAATTTTTCTTTTTCTAAAACAATTTTTCTTACAAGAGAATAGCCATTTGAATGAATTCCTGAAGATTTTAAACCAAAAATATGATCGCCTTTTTTAATTTTTTCTCCAGTAATTATTTTTTCTTTATCAACTATGCCAACACAAAATCCTGCAAGGTCATAGTCATTTTCCTTATAAAGACCTGGCATTTCTGCAGTTTCTCCGCCAATCAAAGAAGAATTAGCTTGAAGGCAGCCGTCAGCTACTCCTTTTACAATTTTTTCCATTTTTTCTGGAACAAGTTTGCCACATGCTATATAATCTAGAAAAAATAATGGCTTTGCTCCTTGGCAAAGAATATCATTTACGCACATTGCCACGCAATCAATCCCAATTGTATCGTGCTTGTCCATCATTTGTGCAAGCATAACCTTAGTTCCAACTCCATCTGTCCCTGAAACCAAAACCGGATTTTTTATATTTAAATTTTCCAAACTAAATAGACCAGAAAATCCTCCAAGTTTGCTCAAAACATTTTCTGATTGAGTTTTTTCTACTAATTTTTTTATAAGCTCGACTTCTTTTTGACCGTTAGCTACATCGACTCCAGCGTCTTTATAATTTATTGGCATTTTATATCCTTTCTAAAGGGTTATATCCATTAAAACAATTTTCGTAATATGTTTTATTTCCACAAGCTTGTCGTAATCCTTCTAGGGAAATAAATCCCAAAGAATCTGCTCCTATAATTTTTCTAACTTCTTCTACACTTCTGTTGTTGCTAATTAAATGATCTTTGTCTGGTACATCAAATGTAAAAGTTTCTTCTTTTATTACTTGAGGAGATGCAATCCTAATGTGGACTTCCTTTGCTCCTGACTCTCTCAAAATTTCTATTACTCTTTTTATAGTATTGCCTCTTACAATAGAATCATCCACAAGAACAACTCTTTTTCCTTCAATAAGATGTTTTATTGGATTTAATTTAATTCTTATTCCTTTTTTTCTCATTGAATTTGTTGGAAGAATAAATGTTCTATTTATATATCTATTTCTTACGATTGCTCTTTCGTATTTTATATTTGATGCACGCGAAAATCCAACAGCTGAAATCAATCCACTATCAGGACTTCCAACAACAATATCCGCATCTACAGGATGTTCTTTGTAAAGAATTTCTCCCATTTTAATTCTTGCATCATAGACGCTAACACCATTTATTGAAGAATCCGGTCTTGCAGTATAAACAAAATCAAAAATGCAAGGAGAATTAGAAAGCTCTTTTGCAAAATAGGATTCTTCTCCATTATCGTCAACTATATAAATTTCTCCTGGTTTTAATTCATGACAAAGTTGCCCATCAATTGATTCAATCACACAAGATTCGCTTGCAACTATATAAGAATCTTCTTTTTTACCAACGCAAAGATTTTTAATTCCATAAGGATCTCTAATCGCAATCATCCTATTTCCATTTACAAGAATAATAGAATATGCTCCCTTTAAATTGTTTATAAATTGTATAATTTCATCTATATTATTTGAATTTAATTTATTTACAACATCTTCAGGACTTGTTTCATCAAGAAATTTTCCATCAATTGCAATCAAATTTTTAAAATTTGAATTTTCAGGATAAAATAACCATGGCATTGGCATAAGAGATTTATCATCTTCAGCAAATCTATATTTTACATAACCAAGACCAACATTTCCTGCAAGAGTTGAAATATTATCTAGGCTAATATTGTTGGCAATTTCTCCCTTGCCTCTAATTTCTGATAATTTTTCATGAGCAAGAAGTGATATTCCCATCGATTCTTGGCCTCTATGTTGGATTGCATAGAGGCCAGAGTATAATTCGGGAAAAACATTTTTATATTTCTTTTTTGAAAATATTCCTACAATTCCACTCATCTATTTGCCTTATATTCATATTCAGAATTATCTATAGTTTCTTTCATTTTTATTCTCATATCCTTTAATTTTTCTCTTAAAGAATCATATTTTATTGCAAGAATTTCTGTAGCCAAAATTGCAGCATTTTCTCCTCCGCCGATTGCAACAGTTGCAACAGGAACTCCACTTGGCATTTCTACTGTAGAAAGTAAAGCTTCAAGTCCACCAAGATGAGATGATTTTGCAGGAATTCCAATTACAGGTCTTGTTGTCAAAGCTGCAATTACTCCAGATAAATGAGCAGCCTTTCCAGCAATTCCAATATAAACTTCACTTTCATCTTCGCTTTCTTTTACATATTTTTCTAAACTTTTTAAAGCTCTGTGAGCAGAAATCACTTTAACTTCGTAATCAATTCCAAATTCCATTAATTTTGAAACAACCTTATCAGCAATTGGACTATCAGACAAAGAGCCCATAATTATAGAAACTTTCATATAAACTCCTTATTATAGTCCCAAATATTTTGACAATTCCATAGGTTCAATATAATCTCCATCTTTGTAAGCTCTCATATTTCCACCAGAAACTTCATCAATCAAAACAACTTCTCCGCTTGAAGCAAGTCTGCCCCACTCAAATTTTATATCATACAAATCAAGTCCATATTCAGCCAAAATATCTTTTACAAGTCTTGCAACTTTTTTATTTTCTTCAATTATTTTTTTGTATTCATCATGAGATAAAATATTTAATTCAACCAATCCATCTTCAGTTATAAGTGGATCTTCACGATCATCATCTTTTAAAGTAATTTCAGAATAAGCATCAAGATCTTGTCCTTCAGTTGCATAAAGACCATATCTTCTCATAAAAGAACCAACAGCTTTAAATCTTGTAATAACTTCTAAACCTTTTCCAAAAACTGTACATTTTTCAATTTCCATAAGATTTTTATCAAGGTCCGCTCCAAGATAATGAGTTTTTACACCAGCCTCATTTATTTTTTCAAAGAAAAATTTAGAAACTTTAAGACACTCTTGACCAGCGCCTTCTTTTTCGCCAGCAACTTGATTTCCACCAGTATCAAATACTCCATCAGTTCCTGTCATAGTGTCCTTAAATAAACAAAAGTATTTTCCATCTTCTTCAACCAAATTTTTTGTCTTACCCTCGTAGATTGTATTCATTTTTTTCTCCTTAAAAATTTTTACAAAAAATAAGCCCAGAAGGACAGGCTACGAAACCTATCCTCCTGGGCTTTTGTCCCTCTGGTGTAATACTTAAAAATATCCGTACCGCTCGGTCTTGAAAAAAACAGATCCCTAGGTACACTTTCGCCCATTTCAATGAGCCTATTCTTCGTTCAAATTCATAATACCAAGGTAAATTTTAATTGTCAAGAAAGTTTTTTGATAAATTTTAATATTTTTCATTTACGACTTGTAATTCATTATATTTATAATAAGATAATATTAATTATGAATAAAGGAGCAAAAATGTCAAAAATAAAAAATATTATTATAGCAATTCTTTTAGCCGTTTGTTTATTATTTTCATTCAATTATTTTTCTTCAAAAAATGAAAATAAAATAGACAACAAATTAATAGAAAATAGAATTGAAAATGCAAAAGAGCTAACAAGTTTAAAATATTCCTACACAAATATGGGACAATTTGAAAATTCAAATAAATTTTATGGCTACGATATACCATTTACCCAAAAGAAATTTATAGTTTCTTATGATGGAATGATTTCTTGTGGAGTAGATCTTGAAAAAATGGATGTAAAAGTTTCAGGAAAAACTATCAACATAAAATTACCAAAATCAAAAATTTTATCACACGAAATTTACGAAGATTCCCTAAAAATTTTCGACCAAAAAACTTCAATTTTTAATCCAATTAAAGTTGAAGACTACAATGACTTTGCCAAAAATCAAAAAAAATCAGTAGAAAAAAGAGCAATAGACAAAGGAATCTTGATAGAAGCCAACAAAAAATGTGAAAAAGCAATAAAAGATATAATCAACATAGACAATAGACTTGAAGATTATACAATAAATATACAATTTAAATAAGGGTTCGCCCTTATTTTTTTGTGCTATAATATACTTATGAAAGGTGGTAATATGAAAATATATTTAGGTTGTGATTTATTTACAGAAGGACAAAGATGGCAAGCACTAGAAATTCAAAATGCACTTGAAAATGAATTTTCAGATATAGAAATTTATAATCCCGCACAAAATTTAGAAATAAATGATAAAGATGCAGGCTTTACATCAAATTACGATATATTATTAGCCGACTACGAAAGACTTAAAAATGCAGATATATTAGTAGGCTTGATGGACACACAAGATTTAGGTCTTGCAGCAGAGATGGGAATTGCATTTGAAAAAGGCCTTCAAATTTTTCAACTCTACACAGATATAAGACTTGGAGGAAATGACAAAGAAGATAAATTTCCGCCAATGAAAAAAGACATATTTCAAAATGATTTTTTATATATAAACAAACTTGTAACAGGACTTTCTTACGTAGATAAAAATGGAAATAAATTCAAAAAACCAAGAATTTATAAGAAAAAAGAAGAATTGATTGAAGATTTAATTACTTATATAAAAGAAAATAAATAAAAAATAGGCTGAAGTAAATTTACTTCAGTCTATTTTTTGGCACGCCAAAGAGGAATTGAACCCCTATCTTAAGCTTCGGACACTTTTGTTTTACCATTAAACTATTGGCGCATGATAGTGATATTGGAAAACTGTATCCTATTTAAAAATCTCAAATCCATAAAGGTATTTCCCAGTCCTGAATCTATATAAATTTGTGAATTTTTATATTTAAATAATCCCTTATCAAATTTTGGAAAGTATCCTTCTCCAGGTGCTAGCAAAGCTCCCAAAAATGGAAATCTAACTTGTCCTCCGTGGGTATGACCTGAAAAAATTATATCCATAGTATCGTCTAAATTATCTCTTATGTTTTTAGAAAAATGACTTAATATTATATTTAAATTTTCATCTTTTGTTTGGTAATTTTTTAATGAAAAATTATTATAGCTTACTCCATAAATATAAATATTTTCGTCCCTAATTTTTAAATATTCTCCTTCATTTTTTAAATATTTTATACCAAGCCTTTTGATTTTTTCTATAAATTCATCAAGCATAGGACCTGCTTCTTCGTGATTTCCTGTTATATAATAGGTTTTTATTTCTAATTTTGAAAGCTTTTCTAGAAAGTCTATTGCCCTATTAAATTTCTTTTCTTCTCCGTAATCATTTATATCTCCTGTCAAAATTATAAAATCCGGATTAAATTCTAGGATTTTTTCCTTAAAATATTCCATATTTTTTAATTTATTCGAATGAAAATCACTAATTTGTGTTATTTTTATTTTATTTTTTATTTTTTTGCTGTATATATCTTGCTTTACTTCTTTTGCCCACTTGCATTGATAGTAAATGTATGAGAAAAGAAGTAAAATTAGGCAAAATATTATAAAAATTATTATTTTATTCATCTAATTTTTCTATTCTTTCTAGAAAAACTTCTGCAGACATATCTGAGGCTAACAAGTATCCTCTTCTTGGGGAGAATGATTTTTGTGATAATGATGGGCCGTCTACTGAAACTGATCTTTTAAATTGGCTTGTAATTAGTCTTTTATAAAATGATTTGAGCCATTTTTTTATGATTTTTTTGTCATAGTCGTCTTTGAAGGCAACTTTTGCTTTTTCATATATTTCTTCTATTGATGAATTTTCCAAAAATTCAAATGTGAAAAAGTCTATTAATTCATAAGGGCCTATTATATATTCAGTTTTTTGGCTGATTTTTTCTTCATTTTCATTTTTTAGCTCTGGAGAAATTGGAGTTTTTAATATATCATCCAAAACTTCTTTTAACTTTTGATTTTTTGTATTTTCAACAAGATATGAAACAATATATCTTAATTCAGTCTTTGTCAAAGAGGCATTAACTGCATAGGATGACATGTGATCTCCGTTGTAGGTTGCAAAACCTTGGGAAATTTCTGACTTATCTCCAGTTCCTATTACTAGAGCATTTTCCATATTTCCTATATCAAATAAAATTTGAGTTCTTTCTCTTGCTTGAGCATTTTCGTAGGCTATGTCTTGAGTTTTTCCGTCATGACCAATATCTTTTAGATGAATATTTACTGCATCTTTTATTACAATTTCATTTAATTTTATTTCAAAAGCTTCTGCAAGCTTAAAGGCATTTGATTTTGTTCTTTTGCTTGTTCCAAATGCTGGCATTGTGTATAAAAGAATATTTTCTTTTGGCAAATTCATCTTTTCAAATGCTTTTACTATAAATAAAAGTGCCATGGTTGAATCAAGTCCACCGCTTAGTCCCAAGATAACTTTTTTACAAGAAATCGCCTCCATTCTTTGAATTAAAGCTCTTGTTACTATATCAAAAGCATCTTCCACATAGATTTTTTTATCATCAAGCAAATAAGGAAATTTATCCCAATTTGAAAGACTTGGCTTATTTTTAAAATCAAAAAATTCTTCTATAGTATTTTGACTTATATCAAAATATGAACATAAATCAACAAATTCATCTCTCTTACTTTCTTTAATTTTTCCATTTTCTCCAATAATATTTAAGCCTTCATAAACAAAATCGGTTGAACTTTCTCCAAGTCCTGTGCTTGAATATAGGTAAATTGTATCTTTTGACAAAAATTTAATTTTATCTTCTATATCTTTTTTTGAACCTATATATCTAGTTTTTGCTGACGGATTTAAAATTATATCTATATTATTTTTTGACTTAGAAATTAATGAATCGGGAATACTTTTCTCCTCATTTTCTCCTACGCTTACGGCTATTTTTATATCATTAATTTCTATATATGATTTATTATATAGATGAACATATTCATCTTTTATCTTAATAAATTCATCTTCTTCTGGAGTGTCGAAAACATATTTTTCGTGGTCTTTAAAATTATCTTTAAAAAATCCTCCAATAATATCGCCTTCTCTTAATAAAAATACCATATCAATTATTTTTCTTCCCTCTTTTACAGGAAGTCCAACAGAAAACAAAGTATCAATATTTTTCGAAAATTTTTTCAAATCAAATAAAGCATCAAGACATTCTTCCAAAATATCATCATTTGCAAATCCATCATACAAACTTGCTCCAGTAAGACAAAGTTCTGGCAAAAGCAAAATATTTACCAAATCATCATTTGCTTTTTTTATAGTTTCTTTTATCTTTTTCTTGTTATAAGATATATTTCCAATTTTAATTTTAAAATTTTCCGCTCTTAATTTTAAATTTTTTTTCATATAAACCTCAAATCTTTTTAAACTATAAAATTATTATATAAGATTTACAAAAAAACTGCCACAGTTTCCTGTGACAGTTTTGAATTTAATTTTTATTTTTGATCTTTAGCTTTTTGAACTTCTTCTCTTCTTTTCTTCATTGATTCAAAAATTCCGTCAACTAAAGCATCCATATCTGGTTCTTTTGCAGATTTTAATGATGAAACTATATTTACTTGTTCTGGTAGAACGTCTATTAATTTCATTTCATTATCTAAAAATTCTTCCATTTTATCTGCAGCTGTTGGAGCCCAAGTACCATTGTCCATTAATGATACTGCTCTATTTTGTACGTTAAGTGCTGCCATATCATGGATGAAGTCTTTCATTTTTGGATATATTCCAAGGTTGTATGTTACTGATGCAAGAACGATATTTGAATATTTAAATGCGTCTGCAATTAGGTAAGATACATCTGTGCTTGAAACATCTCTTAGGGAAATATTTGTCATTCCTCTTTCAGCAAGTTTTGATGCTAGAGCTTGAGCTGCATATTCTGTATTTCCATACATTGATGCATAAGCAATCAAAACACCTTCTTCTTCTGGTTCATAGCTTGACCATTTGTTATATTTATCTAAAATATAGCCAAAGTCTTTTCTCCAAACAAGTCCGTGAAGTGGACAGATATATTTAATATCAAGTCCTGCTGCTTTTTTAAGAACTGCTTGTACGAATGTACCATATTTACCAACTATATTTGTGAAATATCTTCTTCCTTCATCTAGCCAATCTCTATCCCAATTTACTTCATCGGCAAAAAGTCTTCCGTCATTAGATTTAAATGAACCAAAAGCATCTGCTGAGAATAAAACTTTATCTGTTAAATCATAAGTCATTAAAACTTCTGGCCAGTGAACCATTGGAGCTTCTACGAATGTAAATTCGTGCTTACCAAATGAGATTGAATCTCCTTCTTTTACTTCAATGTATCTATCATCTACGTGATAACCGAATTGTCTCATAAATAATATAGCTTTTTCACTTGCTATAATTTTTACGTTTGGATAGTAATGAAGCATTAATTCGATTGCAGAACAGTGGTCTGGTTCCATGTGTTGAATTAACATATAATCAAGATCACGATCTCCAAGAACTCTAGATACGTTTAGTATATATTCTCTTGTAATAGACCAGTCAACTGAATCTATTAAAACTGTTTTTTCATCCATTAAAAGGTATGAGTTGTATGAAACTCCGTCTATAGGAAAAATATTTTCAAATAGAGCAAGTCTTCTGTCATCTCCACCTACATAAAATAAGTCGTCTGTAACTTTTCTAACTGTATACATATATTCCTCCTACTACTTTCTGTCTTCTGGTACATCCATTTTAATGAATTGATCTTTTGCTTCGCCTGATACTGGTGATACCCAAGAATCTGGTAATTTGTCGAATGGTGTTCCTGGTTCAATTCCATTTTCTGGATCTCCAAGTTCAGGATTGTATTCATACCCAGAACCTAAATCTACATAAATTGGATTTGTAGGAGCCATTTTTCTTGGTTTAGATCTTTTTATTTTCTTCATTGGTGGTGCTGGTTTTTTAGCTTCTCCATTGTCTAATTCTTTGATTAGAAGTGGAAGAATTACCATAGCATCTCCAACTATACCATAATCACAGTTATTAAATATTGCAGCATTTTTAGAATTGTTAATTGCAACTATTGTTGATGCGTCTTTGATTCCTTTTAAGTGTTGTCCTGCTCCAGATACACCTACACCTATATATAAGTTTCCTTTAAATGTTTGACCACTCATACCAACGTATCTATTGATGTCTACATATTTAAGTGTTTCTGCAACTGGTCTTGATGATGAAATAGATGCTCCTGCTTGGTAAGCTAAATCTTCAATCAATTTCATATTTTTCTTTTCACCTATACCACGACCTGCTACAACTATTCTTTCAGAATCTGCAATTGGTGTGTAAGGATCAATTCCTACAGTAAAATCATATCCATCTTTTTTAAGTGCTGCTACAAGATTTTTAACTGCTTCTTTTGGATCTCCTTCATAGATTTCGCCTTTTCTAACTCCTGCAATAGGGCCAGATTTTTTATTTGATCCAACAGCTTTAACCTTTGGTGCTCTACCTACTGTATTAGCTCCAACAACAACTCTCATAATTTCATTTGTACCTTCGTAGATTTGTGTAATTTTAGAATCTCTGTAGAATCTTTCTACATCGATACCTTTAATAAATCCAGATCCACCGTACAATTGTAATGCTTCTGAAGTTATTTTTTCAGCAAGATCAGATGCAAATTGTTTTGCCATAGCTGCATCTGCTGAATATCTTTCGTGATTTTCTTTTAATTCTGCAGCAGAATAAATCATAAGTCTTGCAGCTTTTAAGTTTGTTGCCATGTCAGCAAGCTTAAATGTATTTGCTTGAAGATGAGCAATTGGCATACCAAATTGTTCTCTTTCTTTAGCATAAGCAAGAGCTGATTCATAAGCACCTTGTCCAATACCTAAAGCTTGAGATGCAATACCAATTCTACCACCGTCAAGAGTTGCCATAGCAATCTTAAATCCTTGACCTTCTTTTCCTAAAAGATTTTCTTTAGGAACTTTTACATTATCAAAATGTAATTCAGCAGTACATGAAGATCTAATACCTAATTTGTCATAGTGATCAGAACATGTAAATCCTTCCATTCCTTTTTCAACTATGAATGCTGAAATACCATGAGTTCCAATTCCTGGAGTTGTTACTGCAAATACTACGTATGTATCTGCTTTTGGTGCGTTAGTAATAAAGATTTTTTTACCATTTAAAATATATCTTTTTCCATCCAAATCTAATTCAGCTGTTGTTTCTGTTCCACCTGCATCAGATCCAGCATTTTCTTCTGTAAGACCAAATGCACCAATTTTTTCACCTTTAGCTAATGGTGTTAAATATTTTTTCTTTTGTTCTTCTGTACCAAAAGCGTAGATAGGCCATGAACCCAAAGATGTATGTGCAGAACAAATAACTCCAACACCACCATCAACTCTTGATAATTCTTCAACTGTGATCGCATAGCTCATTACGTCTAAACCTTGACCACCGTATTTCTTAGGATAAGGAATTCCTAAAAATCCTAATTCTCCCATTTCCTTTACAATTTCGTCAGGAAATTCGTTGTTTTGATCAAGCTCAAAAGCAATTGGTTTTACTTTTTCTTCAGCAAATTCTCTGACTTTTTTACGTAAAGCTTCATGCTCATCTGTTGTTTTAAAAAGCATATATTCCTCCTAAAAAATATAATATCCATTTTTGTTTTACAATATAATTCTATACTGAAAATGTTTTTTTGTCAACACAATTTATTTTTATAAAGATTAAAAATAATGATAAAATTAAATTGCAATATATGAATATGTAAAACATCTACACTTATTATATATCCTAAAATTCTTTATTTAATCAAATTTTTTAAAATTTTTCCAAATATTTTTTTGTAATAAAAATATATATTTAAAAACTTTGCTTATGAAAAAGTTTTCTAGATAAAATATTAAAATTTAAATAACGACAGCTTTGTTTTTTATTTAATTTTATACTTATTAAGGTATAATAGATTTTAAGAAAAATAAAACTTTGGAGGTTATATGCAATTTATAAAAAAAGTTTATGAAAATATTTATTGGGTGGGCGCCAATGATAGGGATTTAAAAAGATTTGAAAATATGTTTACCCTTCCAAACGGCGTAACTTACAATTCATATATTATAAAAGATGAAAAAAATGTTTTGATGGACGGCTCTGATTCTTCTGTAATAAGAACTTATCTTGATAATGTTGAAAAAGCTCTTGACGGAGAAGATTTAGATTATATTATCGTTCAACACATGGAACCTGATCATTGTGGATCAATTGATTTTATTTTGGACAAATATCCAAATTGTAAATTTGTAGGAAATCAAAAAACAATAAAATTTTTCCATCAATTTTATCCAAACGATAAATACAACGAAGATAGATTTTTAGAAATTAAAGATGGCGATGAATTAAATATTGGTAAAAGAAATTTGAAATTTGTTTTTGCTCCAATGGTTCACTGGCCAGAAGTTTTTATGACTTATGAAACAACAGAAGGTTTATTCTTCTCAGCTGATGCTTTTGGTTCATTTGGAGTTTTACAAGGACATATTTCAGCTAAACACTACATTAAAAAAGATTCTTGGCTTGATGAAAATAGAAGATATTATATAAATATAGTTGGAAAACAAGGAAAAATGGTTACAAATCTTCTTAAAAAAGTATCTGATTTTGAAATTAATGGAATTTTACCACTTCACGGACCAATTTATGATGACAAAAAATCTATAGAATTTATTTTAGATAAATATGATAAGTGGGCAAATTTTAAACCAGAAGTTAAGGGTGTAAATATAGTATTTTCTTCAATGTATGGAAACACAGAATTAGCAGCTGATATTTTAGCTTCAAAACTTGATGAACTTGGAGTTGAAAATATAAAATTATATGATGTTTCTGACAATGATTTTTCATATATTATTGCTGATAGCCACAAATATTCAAACCAAGTTTTTGTAGCAATGAATTATAATGCAGGTTTATACCATAAGATGGATGCTCTTTTAAGAGAATTAGTTGGAACAGGCTACCAAAACAGACACATCTCATTCATTCACAATTATTCATGGGGTGGAAAATCTCTTGAACAAGCAAAAGAAATTCTTGAAAAAGGAAAACACGAATACGTTGGAGAAGATTTCATAATAAATTCTTCAATGAAAGATGACCAAGAAAAAACTCTTGAAAATTTAGCTAAGGCTATTAAGGAAGATTTAGATAAGTAAAAAATATTAAAAAGATGCGAAAATTCGCATCTTTTTTTGTACAAAAAAAAGAGCATATTTATATGCTCTTAATTTTTTCAATCTTTTGGTTTATCTTCTTCTGGTATGTTTTTGTTGTCGTATGGGGATTTGTAGATTGATTCTTTGGCAAATTGTTTTACTGCTTTGCCTGTTTTTAATTCTGAAATTAAGGTTCCAGGGCCTCCTACGCATCCTCCTACGCATGCCATTCCTTCTAATAATAGTCCGTCTTTTCTTCCTAGTTTTGCCATTTGGGCAAGTTTTACGCAGTCGGCAAGTCCTTCTGCTTTTTCTACATTAACTTCTAAATCAGGATTTATTTCTGCAATTCTTCTTTTTACAGCTTCAGCTACTCCTCCGCTTACTGCATAATTTCTTCCTGTTTCTGATGCATCTTGCCAATCTTCTTCAATTTTTATTTCTGCAGGGTCTATATCTTTTGCCAAGAACATTCCCATTAGCTCTTCATAAGTTATTACATAATCAATTGTTTCTGCAACTTCTGGTCTTCTTGCTTCGAGTTTTTTGGAAATACATGGCCCAATAAATGCCACTTGTGCTTTTTCGTCCATTTTTTTGATGTGTTTTCCTGAATAAATCATTGGTGTTGATGATTCTGAAATTTTGTCATTTATTTCTGGGAATTTTTTCTTTACCATTAATTTCCAAGAATAACAGCATGATGTTCCCATAAATGGAATTTTTTCTGGCACGCTTTCTACGTATTCGTGAGCTTCATTTAATGTTGTAAGATCTGCTCCAAGTCCTACTTCTATTACATCTCTAAAACCTAATTTTCTGATTGCTTCTTTTATTTGAACAGGAGATGCCATTTGACCAAATTGTCTTACAAATGATGGAGCAACAATTGCGTAAACGTGTTTGTCTGTATTTAATGCTTTTGCCAATTGGTAAATTTCTGTTTTATCTGAAATTGCTCCAAATGGACATGATGTTATACATCTTCCACAAGCTACACATTTGTCATCGTCAATTTCTGCTCTTCCTAATTTATCGCTTTTTATTGCCTTAACTCCACAAGATTCTGCACATGGTCTTTTTGTATGAGCAATAGCATTGTATGGACAAGCTTCTACGCATTTTCCACATTTTATACATTTGTCTTGGTCGATTATTGAACCTTTTGATGTATAGGTAATAGCATTTTTTGGACAAACATTTACGCATGGATGAGCAATACATGCTCTACAAGTATTTGTAACTTCAACCCTATTTTCAGGACATGCTTCGCAAGCTATTTTTATTACTGAAACAAGTGGTGGTTCATATTTTTTTATATCAAAATCTTCGTCATCCAAACCATCAGTAATAGCTCCAGTATTATCGGCTGTTCTTGCGTGAAGACCAACTCCCATTCTTAGTCTTTCGCCCATTACTGCTCTTTCTCTAAAAATATTTTCCCTATAAGATGCTTCTTCTCCTGGAAGTATATCAAATACTTCTGTAGCTATGTCATATATTGGCCTATTTTCAAAAGCAATTTTTGCAATGTGTTCAAAGGCCATTCTTCTAATATTTAATATGTTTATGTATGTTTCTTTCATTATTTATTCTTTCCTTAAATATTTTATTTAAAATTTTCTTCAAAAGCCTTATCTAATATGTACTCCATGATAACTTGTGTTTTTGCATTTGTAAAAATTTTTCCGTCAACAATAACAACCGGGGAATTTTTTTTATTTTTTTTGCAAACATCATTGCAAGTTACCATTTCTATTTCAAGTTCGATTTCTTGTACATCTAAATCGCCCTTATATATTCTGTCGTTAAATTCTTCTACAAAATCTGATAACCTGTTATAAATTATGTCAGATCCTAGCATAGTACATCTTGCGCCTGCACAAACTTGTATTTTCATATCTACTCCTTAAAATTTTAATAATTACTCATAATAATTATATCAAATAAAATTAAAAAATAAAATTACAAAGCTGGAATTGAAATTATAAATTTACTTCCATATCCATATTTGCTTTCTACTTTTATATCGTAATTTAAGTAATCACAAATATGTTTTACGATTGATAAGCCAAGTCCTGTTGATTTTAATGTTCTTGTTCTTTGTTTGTCAGCTACATAAAATCTTTCAAAAATTCTTGGCAAATCTTCTTTTTTTATGCCAATTCCCCTATCTTCAATTATTAAATTTATATTTTTTTTATTTTTTTCACATTTTATTGTAATTTGTCCGTTTGTTTTGTTGTACTTTATTGCATTTTCATAAATATTTGTAACTAAGTCTGTAAAAAGTGATTCGTGAGTTTTTATATTTATATCACAAACTTTGTTTTCGACTTTGATATTTTTCATTTCAGAAATTCTTTTAAATCTATTTATACTTTGATCTACAACATTTTTTATATTTATTATGGTTTTTCCTTCTTGTAAATTTTCTTCATCAAGTTTTGAAAGTTTTAATATATCGTCAATAATATTTAAAAGTCTATTTCCTTCTTCATTTATAATTTGTCCAAATTTTTTTATATCGTCATCTTTTGCAAGGCCTGTGGCTATTAGCTCTGCATAACCATTTATACTTGTTAGAGGAGATTTTAACTCATGACTTACATTTGAGCTAAATTCTCTTCGCATTGCTTCTGCTTTTTTGTTTTTTGAATTGTCAATTACAATTACAATATAAGAAACAATATCTTCATCTATTACAGGATCCAAAAATATTTTTACTGAAATTTCATCAAGATCCAAATCTAAATTTTTTCCTTTTTTTAGAAGTCTTGTTTGTCTTAGGGCAAGTTTAAAGTCTTCATTGTCAATTAAATTATCTAGTTTGTTTTCTCTGTTGATATTTAATAAATTTTTTGCAGCATCGTTAATTATTACAATATTTCCAGCTTTATCGAAATATATAAAGCCTTCTTCCATATTTGATGTTATTTTTTCAATATTGGCTATTCTTGTTTTTAATTTTAAATTTTCATCTTCAATTTTTCCTTTTTCATTTATTAATTTATCCAAATATTTTTTTGGATTGTCTTTTAAATCTTCAAAATCTTTTTTATCATTTATTTCTTCTTTGAATTGATTTATAAGTTTTTCGTATAGGGAATTTGTGAAAAATTTATTTATTATTAAGGCAAAAATTATTGCAAATATTAACATATAAATTCTTTTAAAAAGATACAAAAGAAAAGAAGTATTATAAAATTCTATGGCAAATATTTTGTCATGAGATTTTTTCGCAAAAATTTTTCTTTCATAGCCTAGGTAATTTTTTTTGGATTTTTTTACTATATCAATATCTTCAAACTCATAATTTTTTATTATATTTTTATCTATCCCAGTATTATAGATGACTTTTTCTTTTTCATCTTTTACTAGCAAATCGTATTTGTAGGATTTTTTAAAATTTTTAACTTTATTTCCGTCAATTTCTCCAAAAGCAAAAAAGCTCAAAGAATTTTCTACAAATTCATCTTGAGCTTTTGTTTGTCTTTGGTATGAAAATAAAGAGAAAATTATAAAAATAACAATAATTAGTGAACTTGTTATAATATTAATATTTTTCTCAATTATTTTTTTCATATTTCTCCAAGTTTATATCCTAAATTTCTTACAGTTTTTATGTGAAGTCCTGCAGATTTTAATTTATTTCTAAGACTTGCTATGTGAACGTCAACTGTTCTTGTTTCGCCCTCATAATCATAGCCCCAAATTTTTAGTAGAAAATCTTCTCTTGTTATAACATTACCAATATTTGATAAAAATAACAAGAGCATTTCAAATTCCTTGTAGGTTAAGTCGATTTTTTCTCCATCAATTTTTGCTGTTCTTTTTTTGATATTTACTCTTATGTTTTTATAAGATAAATGCTCGCTATCTTTCTTTTCGCTTCTTCTTAAAACAGCCTTAATTCTTGAAATTAATTCTAAAATAGAAAATGGTTTGGTAATATAATCATCAGCTCCGCTTTCAAGTCCTAAAACTTTATCATATTCATCATTTTTTGCTGTAAGCATTATTATAGGAATATCTGAAAATTCTCTAACTTCTTTCAAAATTTCTATTCCGTCTTTTTCTGGCAACATTATATCCAAAATTAACAAATCTACATTTTCATTTTTCAAAGATTCTACAACATTCAGACCGTCTTCAAAGCCTCTAACTTGATAATTTTTTTCTTTTAAAGCATATAAAACTAAATTTCTTATTGCCTTGTCATCTTCTACAACATAAATCATAATCTCGTTGAATAATCAGCTATTTTTGCTAGCCTATCTCCTACTCTTTCAAAATATTTATAGAAAAGTACTTTTTCAGACAATTCCATAGGTGTTATTTGGTCTGTTTTTGTAAGTTTTACAAGGTAATGAATGCAATCTTCAAATAATTTATTATTAATTTGGTCATCTTCTATTGTTCTTAGGGCAAGCTCATTATCATTGTCTTCGAAACTTTGAATGCTATTAATATTCATATCTTTTTGATTTTTTATAAATTCTTTTACAAATTCTCTTTCCTCATCTCTTAATGGAAATTCCAAAATAATTGCAGCAGCTTGTGCCAAATGATTTGAAATTCTTTTGTAGGTTGATGCAAGTTTAATAGACATTTGTAAAAATCTCAAATCTCTTGCAACTGGTTGTTGCAAAGCCAAAAGATCATAGCAAAATCTTTCTATATCTGCGCCATATTGTCTAATATCATGATCAAGGTCAATTATCTCTTCAAGATTATTTTTTTGATTATTTTCAACATATAAAATAAATCTATCGTATGACACCTCGATTAGCTCCGAAACATTTTTTTCCATTTCCCTAATATTATTTAAATCTTCAATATATCTTGTTCTCATATCAACCGAACCTTCCTGTTATATAATCTTCAGTTCTTTTATCTCTTGGATCATTAAATATTTTTTTTGTTTCATCCATTTCAATAACTTCTCCAGTCAAGAAAAATGCCGTTCTATCAGAAATTCTTGCTGCTTGTTGCATATTATGAGTAACTATTACTATAGTATATTTACCCCTTAAATCTTCTAATAATTCTTCAATTGATGCAGTAGAGATTGGATCAAGGGCACTTGTTGGCTCGTCCATCAAAATTATTTCTGGATTTACAGAAAGAGCTCTTGCTATACAAATTCTTTGTTGTTGTCCACCAGAAAATGATAGAGCATTTCTGTCTAATTTATCTTTTACTTCATCCCAGACGCTTGCAGCTTTCAAAGATTTTTCTACAATCGCATCAAGCTCATTCTTATCTTTGATACCATCAATTTTTGGACCGTAAGTTATATTGTCATAAACTGATTTTGAAAAAGGATTGGGTGTTTGAAAAACCATGCCTACATTTCTTCTTAGACTAACTACATCAACATTTTTTTTATTAATATCCTTGCCGTCAATTTCTATTAGCCCTTTTATTTTACAATCATCAACTAAATCGTTCATCCTATTAAAACATTTTAAAGTTGTAGATTTACCACAACCACTTGGTCCAATAAAGGCTGTGATTTCATTTTCTTTTATTTCCATATTTATTTTTTTTAAAGCCTGAAAATCTCCATAAAATAAATCTAAATCTTTTACATTGATTATTGTTTTTTTATTTTCTAAATTATTTTCTTCGTTTTTTCCAAAAAAAGTTTTTATCCTATTCTTATCTTCTGATAAAAATTTATTTAAATTTTCATTCTTTGTTTTTTCCATTATTATCTCCTTATTTTACTATTGCTTTTGAAATTTTTGCTGATACAAAATTGAGTAAAATCACAAAAACCAAAAGCAAAACAGCTGTTGCATAAGCTTCTTTTACATGAAAACCTTCAGTCGACAAAACATACATGTGAACTGCCATAGTTCTTGCAGAATCAAAAATTGATGAAGGTGTTTTGGCTACAGTTCCCATTGTATAAATTAGTGCTGCTGATTCTCCTACTATTCTTCCTGTTGATAAAAATATTCCTCCCAAAATTCCATTTATTGCTTCTGGAATTATTATTTTGAAAATTGTTTGAATTTTTGTAGCACCAAGAGCAAGTGATGCATGAGCTTGGAGAGGGTTTACATTTAAAATCGCCTCTTCTGTTGTTCTAATTATAGTTGGAAGAATCATAATTGAAACTGTCAAGCAACCAGCGATTAAGGAATATCCCAAATGAAGGGCATCAACAAAAAATAAATATCCAAACAAACCATAAACGATTGATGGGATTGATGAAAGAATTTCTGTAGCAAATCTTACAGATTTTATTAAAATTTTATTTTTTGCATATTGTGACAAGTAAATCGCTGTAAAAATGCCAACTGGCAAGGTTACTATTAGGGTTATTACAATTGATAAAAATGTTGTAATAAGAGCTGGCATTATTGAAACATTTTGTGATGAATATTTTAATTCAAAAAGTGAAGGTGAAATATTTGGTATACCATTTATTAAAATATAGGCAATTACAATTCCACCTGCTGCAAATCCCAAAAGTGACAACAAATAAATTAATATTTTAAAAGAATTTTTCATTACTACCTCTACATTCTTGCTTGATCTTTATTTCTTATAAAGTTAAATACAATATTTATCAAAAGAATAAATACAAATAAAACCATACCTGTTGCTATAAGGGACTCTCTATGAAGACCTGATGCATATCCCATTTCCAAAACTATATTTGTTGTAAGAGTTCTTACTCCATCAAGTAGTCCGCCTGGCATTCTTGGTTGATTTCCAATTACTAAATAAACTGCCATGGTTTCTCCAATTGACCTACCAATAGCAAGAATTATTGAAGAATAAATTCCACTTTTTGCATAAGGTACCATAACTTTTCTAATAGTTTCTTCCTTTGTAGCTCCAAGAGCAAGAGAACCTGTATAAAAAACTTCCGGAACTTGTTCTAAGGAGTTTTTTGAAATATTTACCATAGTTGGAAGAATCATTATTGACAAAAGAATTGATGCAGTTAGCATATTCATTCCACCTGTTTTAAAAGTTTTTGAAACAAATGGAACCAAAACCATCATTGCAAAAAATCCATAAATAATTGAAGGAATTGCTGCCATCAAATTTATAAGACCATTCAAAAAATTGTAAGATTTTTTTGAATAATAAGCCATAAAAATTGATACAGCAAGACCAAATGGGATTGCAATTATTGCTGATAAAATTGTTACAATAATTGATCCGACAATCATTGGTCCTATTCCAAAAAATGCAGGTTTTGCAGTTGGAGCCCATTTTGTTCCGCTGATAAATTTTATAAGTCCATATTGGCTAACAAAATCTATACCTGATCTAAAAATAAAAAAGGTAATTAGAATTATTAATAAAATGGACATAATGGCAGAAATTAAAAATACAATTTCTCCAAATTTTTCTTTAAAAGATTTCATTTTATTTTAACTCTCCTGTGTTTGTTATCTCTCCTGTATAAATACTTCTTAACTCTTTCATTGTTAAATCATTTATTTGAGTATTGTCTTTATTTACGATGATTGCTATTCCATCAATTGCAAATATTTCTGATGAAAGACTATCATCGTTCAATTTATTTGAAATCATAGCTATATCCACAACATTATCCTTCACATTTTTTAAACCTGTCAAAGATTCGTTAGATAAAACTTCAACTTCAACATTTTCATTTAATTTTTCATAATTTTCAGCAAGTTTTTCTACAATTGAACTTAGGGATGAAGAACCAGTTATGGTTAATTTTCCTTCAAGATTTTTTGCCTTATATTCCTTTTCGTTTGTTAGGGCAAGAAGTCCTTCTTCTTCAATTAATTTTTTTGCACTTTTACTTTTTACATATTCCAAAAAATCTTTTGAAAGATCAGTTGCTGAATCTTTTTTGTAGGCAAGAGCAAAAGGCCTTTGCAATTTATATGATCCATCTTCAATTGTATCTTTATTTGGACTAACACCATCAATTTTTACAACCTTAACTGAATCATCCAAAGCAGTAAGTGATAGATAGGCAATTGCTGTTTTATCAACTCCAACAGCCTTTAATACTCCATTTGTAGAATTTAATACCATAGAATTATCTGTAGTCATATCTTCATAATTTCCTTTGTTATTTTCTTTTATCAAACCAACTTGTTCGATAAAACTTTTTCTCGTTCCCGATCCATCTTCCCTACTTGTAACAGTAAGGTCAAAATTTTTGCTCTTATTAACATTGGTTTTTTTGCCAGTGCAAGATGTAATTAAAAGCAAAGTAGAAATAAGCAATAATATTTTTTTTGCCATACAATCTCCTTCTCATTTTCTTTACATAATAATATTAAATCCTTGTATTGATTTGATAAATCTTATGTAAAATCTGTGTAAAGTTTATAAAAAATTTCAAAAAAATAAGCTCATAGGAAATCTCCTAGAGCCTATTTAAAATTATTATTTGCTTAAATCAGCTGTATTTTTAATTTTTCCTGAGAAAATTTCTTTTAATTGATCTTTTGTTAGATCATTTAATTTAGAATCATCTTTATTAACAATTACAGCTATTCCGTCTTTTGCCAAAACTTCTACTTGAAGTTTATCTTTTTCATCATCTTTTAATTCTCTTGATGCCATAGCAATTTGGCTTACGTCAGAAATTGTTGATTCGATTCCTGAAGATGATCCTGTAGATTGGATTTCAATATTTGCATCTGGGTTTACATCTTTATATTTTTCTACAAGTTTTTCCATTAGAGGAGTAACAGATGTTGATCCTGCAATTGTTAAATCTCCTTTGATTTTTTTGCCCTTGTAATCTTTTGCTTCAACTTTAATATATCCTTCTTTTTCAACTATATCTTGAGCATCTTTACTTAAAACAAATGCCAAGAAGTCTTTTG
This sequence comes from Anaerococcus vaginalis, assembly GCA_018363915.1. Taxonomy (GTDB): domain Bacteria; phylum Bacillota; class Clostridia; order Tissierellales; family Peptoniphilaceae; genus Anaerococcus; species Anaerococcus vaginalis_C. The sequence goes on along the minus strand of JAGZMY010000003.1, from coordinate 72,920 downwards.
CTAAATCATCAAGTTTATCTTCTTTAAAAGCAAGATTGAAAGGTCTTTGTAATGTATAATCTCCAGATTCAATGTTTTCTTCTGTTGCTTCTGCTCCATCAACTTTTACTTTTTTTACATTATCATTTACAGAACCCAAAGAAACATATCCAATTGCAGATGGATCTTGAGATACAGTTTGCATAACTCCATTTGTAGAATTTTGTACAACAGCTTCATCAGTTGTTAAATCTTTTTTCTCTCCATCTTTTTCTTCTTCAAGACCAACAAGTTCAATAAAAGCTCCCCTTGTTCCTGAACCATCTTCTCTTGATACAACACTTATATCAAAATCTTCTTCATTAGCTTTAGTATTTTCGCCTTCTTTTTTCTCACTTGCAGTACTTGCATTTTCAGTTGGGTTTGATCCGTTTGATCCACCATTGGAATTATCCTTATTTCCACAAGCTGATAAAATCATTGATAAAGAAAGTGCCGCAACTATAATTTTTGAATTTTTAATTTTCATTATTTTCTCCTTTAATATTTGTAACTTCATTATGAATAATAAATCCTTTTTGTTTTGAAATGATTAGGCAAATGTAAAATTTATGTTAATTATTTTAAAATCTTGTAATTAATATAAAAAACTATATAATCTAATAGTAAAAATAGAAAAAGAATTAGGAGAGAATATGCAAGAAATAAAAATACCAGAAAATTATCAAAGCGATAAAAATTTATATAAGACACAAATGTTAATAAAAGAAATAAAAGATTTTTTCCAAATAAATTTATCAAATAATTTGAATTTAAAAAGAGTTTCAGCACCTTTATTTGTAGAAAATTCTACTGGTTTAAATGATAACCTATCTGGTGTTGAAGAACCTGTTAAATTTACACTTCCTGAAGCAAATAATGAAAAAATGGAAATTGTTCACTCACTTGCAAAATGGAAAAGATATGCTCTAAAAGAATATAATTTTGCAATGTATGAAGGACTTTACACAGATATGAACGCAATTAGAAGATGTGAAGTGCCAGATAATACTCACTCATTTTATGTTGACCAATGGGATTGGGAAAAAGTAATTGAGCCTAGCGATAGAAATGTAGATTATTTAAAAGCAACAGTTATTACAATTTTTAATACCCTAAGAGCCCTAGACGAATATCTTTGTCATCTAATTCCAAAAAGAGTTAAATTGTTGCCAAATAATATAAAATTTATGACAAGCCAAGAATTAATAGATGAATTTCCAGAATGTAAAGACAGCAAGGAAAGAGAAAAAGCTGCTTGCAAAAAATATAAGGCAATATTTTTAATGCAAATTGGAAAAGTTTTATCAAATGGAGAAGTTCACGATTTAAGATCTCCAGATTATGACGATTGGAATTTAAATGGAGATATTTTAGTTTACAATCCAGTTTTAGATGACCAATTAGAACTATCATCAATGGGAATAAGAGTTGATGCAAAAACATTAAAAGAACAATTAAAAATTTCTGATTGCGAAGAAAGATTAAATTATAAGTATCACAAATTACTTGTAAATAATGAACTTCCACAAACAATAGGAGGTGGAATTGGTCAATCAAGACTTTGTATGTTCTTTTTACAAAAAGCTCACATTGGAGAAGTTCAAGTATCCTATTGGCCAGATGAAATGAGAGAAGAACTAAAGAAAAATTCAGTTATATTATTATAAATTAAAAAAAGGATTTTTATACCTAAGAGTTTTTGAATAGGTATTCTAATCCTTTTTTATTTTTTACTTATCAAATTCTATAATTTTGCCAATAAACAAGTCCCCATATTGGCTTAATTTTTTTTCGCCTACTCCTTTTATTTTCAAAAAATCTCTTTCATTTTTTGGTTTTAATCTTGCCATATCTATTAAAGATGCGTCAGAGAAAACTATAAAAGGCGGAATATTTCTTTTTTTAGAAATTTCTAGCCTTAATTTTTTCAAATTATTAAATAAATCTATGTCATAATCAAAATTTCCATTAAATTTATCAATTTTTTCTTTTTTATTTCCTTCTTTCAAATCCCTAATATAAACTTTCTTTTTAGAAAATAAAACTTCTTTTGATTTTTCATTTAATTTTAAGATTGGATATTTAAAACCAGAAACTTTTATATAACCATCTGCAATCAAAACTCCTATCAAATCCTTTATATATTTTGTATTATTTTCTTTCATCAAAGCAAAAGTTGATATATTTTTCAAATTTTTTTCTTTGGAATTTTTGTTATTTGACCCTTTCAAACAATCGACAATTGTAGAAATCCCATATCTTTGTCCTAATCTATAAATACAAGATAAAATTTTTTGACTATCAAGGCTTACGTCAATTTTTTCATAATCATCTAAGCAATTTGAACAATTATTACATTTTTCTTTTGCATCTTGACCAAAATATTCCAAAATAAATGCTCTCAAACACTTATTTGTATTTACATAATTTATTATTGTTTGAAGTTTTTCTAGTTTTACTAATTGATAAGCTCTGTTAAGAGATTGGGAAATTAAATATTTATTTATAACTATATCTTGAGTTGAATAAAGTAAAATTGCATCAGATTTTTCGCCATCTCTTCCTGCCCTGCCTGCCTCTTGATAATAAGATTCCATATCCTTTGGCATATTCATGTGAATTACATATCTTACATCAGATTTATCAATTCCCATTCCAAAAGCATTTGTTGCAACAATTATATTTTTTCTATCATAAATAAAATCTTCTTGATTTTTCTTTTTTTCCTTATCGCTTAGTCCCGCATGGTACAAAGTTACATTATAAGATAATTTTTTCAAATATTTATAAGAAGTTTCAACCCTTTTTCTAGTTGAGGCATAAATAATTCCCGATAAATCTTTTTTATCTGATAAATAATTCGAAAGAAATGCCAATTTATCTTTTGGCTTTCTTACTTCAAACAAAAGATTTTCCCTATCAAATCCTGTAACTTTTACAAAAGGATTTGATAATTTTAAATTATTTATTATATCTTCTCTAACTGATTTTGTAGCTGTTGCAGTGAAGGCTGCTATTTGTATTTTTTTATCAAACAAATCATAAATTTGGGGAATTAATTTATATGATGGTCTAAAATCATGTCCCCACTGAGAAATACAATGTGCCTCATCAACTGCTATAAATGAAATATTTAAATCTTTAATAAAATCGATGAAAAATTCGTTTTCTAATCTTTCTGGAGAAATATATAAAATTTTTATTTCATTTCTTTTTATTTTTCTTAATGTTTGTGTATAAGTTTTAATATCTTGGCTTGAATTTATAAATTCTGCCTTAATTCCATTTTCCTTTAAAGAATCTACCTGATCTTTCATTAAAGAAATTAAAGGAGAAATCACAAGGCAAATTCCATCAAGCATTAATGCCGGAAGTTGGTAGCAAATTGATTTGCCACCGCCTGTCGGCAAAACTCCCAAGACGTCATTTCCTTTTAATATATTTTCAACTAATTCATCTTGCCCTTTTCTAAAAGAATCAAAACCAAAATATTTTTTTAAACTTTTTAAAATATCCATATCCTACCTTTTACCTAAAAAAAATAATTAAGCCTAACACTTAATTATTTTCATCTTTATTATTTATATTGTCGTCATTTGAATTTGAAGATTCATTTGAAGATTGTTCATCTGGCCCATCTATAAAATCTTCTTCATTTATTTGTTCTTTTTCATTTTGATTAAACAAAATATCTCCTATGTTTGTTTTAAGATTTAGGATTTTCTTTTTATTTTTTCCAGTTTGGTATCCATCCAAAATATTTCTATAAGAAACATCTCCCAAAACAAAATTTCCTACATTTAATTTGGCATTAATATTAAAAGAATTTATCGGATCTTTAATTTTTATTTTTATATCTCCATTTTCTGTTTCCATTGATTCATTTGCCATAAGCTTGCAATCGGAAACCAAAATATTTCCACTTGTTGTTGTCAAATTAGTATTTTTGATTTCAGATTTTTTTAGCATAATAGAGCCAGTTTTATTTTTAACTGCACCAGAAATTTTTGAATTTTCAAAAGAAATATTTCCGCTTTTTAAATCAAGATCCAAATCTTTACATGAAAGCCCACTTATTTTTATATCCCCAGCACCAACTCTGCCCTTGATACTTTCTAGATATTTATTTTTTGGCAAAAAAATTCTAACAATTTGAATTTTATTTTTCATATAAAGTTCTTTTCCCTTTATATCAGAAGATAATTTTAAATTACCATCTTTATATTTAGTTTTTACTTCATAGGAATAATCATCTTTATAAAGATTTGTATATTCTACGTAAGGGTTTGTAGAAGACTCTTGAATTCTTACATCACAAGTATTCAAATCAAAATCAATTGATTTTAGATCATCAAGGTCAACTCTCATAATCTTTGATGAATTATAAGAATTTTCATTAATTTCTTTTGAAGACTTGCCTTCTTTACTAGCAAAATCTATATTTCTTGACAAAAAGAAAATTAAAGCCAAAACAATAAGGGCAAAAAAGCCTATAGCCATTTGCTTTTTATCAAGTTTAAAGCTATTATTTTTTTTATTTTTACTCATTTAACTCTCCCATAATAATAACTAACTTTTTAAATTGCTATAGTCTATGCTATCAAGATAAAGCCCTCCAGCTTTTAAAGTTGGATTTGCTCTTCTTGTATTATTTTCATTAAAGTAATATTTAAAATCATCAAGGCTAATTTTCCCACGACTTAATTCAATCAAAGAGCCAGCCATAATTCTAACTTGATTGTGAAGAAAACTTTCAGCCTTAAAATATAAATACAATCTATTTTCATTCAAAACAAAGTAGCAATCATCAATTTTTCTTATTGTATTAATTATATCATTTTTTTCACTAAGCATAAAGGCTTTAAAATCATGTTCGCCCTTTAAAATTTCCATCCCTTGTCTAAGTTTATCAAAATCTAGTTTATAAGTTACCTGCTCCATATAATTTCTATAAATTGGATGGAGAATTTTATCAAGCGAAATAACATACTTATAAGTTTTTGTTTTTACTGAAAATCTTGCATGAAAATTTTTATCTACTTTTTTTGATTCAAGAGCTAAAATATCATCAGGTAAATATTTTTTAAGATGAAAATGAAATTTATCAGCCCTAATATTTTTGGCAGTCAAAAAATTTATATACATTTCATTTGCATGAACACCACTATCTGTTCTTCCACTAGCAATAATTCTATTTTCTTCTCCAGTAACTTTCCTAATAGCATCTTCCAACTCTTTTTGTACTGTTCTTTTGTTTTTTTGAATTTGAAATCCTTCAAATAAAGACCCATCATACTGGATCTTTAATAAAATGTTTTGAATTGTCATATAAAAAATTTAATAATAACTATGCTACAAAATAAAATAAATAAAATCAAAACTAAACTATCAGTTTTTGTCATTTTTATTTCATTTAACCTTGTTCTTTCTCTACCAATTCTATAAAGTCTTGCCTCCATCGCTGTTGCAAGATCATCACTTCTTTTAAATGAATTTATAAAAAGAGGAACTAATAAGGGAATCATATTTTTTGCCCTGTTAATAATATTTCCAGACTCAAAATCTGCCCCTCTTGCCATTTGTGCCATTTTTATTCTTTGAGCTTCTTCAAATAAAGTTGGAATAAATCTTAGAGAAATTGAAACCATCATAGCAAGCTCTCCTGCCGGAAAACCAAATTTTTTTAAAGGCCCTAACAATTTTTCCAAACCATCTGTAAGCTCCATTGGAGAAGTTGTAAAAGTTAAAACTGAAGTAGAAACAACTATCATTATAATTCTTACAAACATAAAAATAGTTTTATATAATCCCTCATAAGTTGCCGTTAAGGAAAAAATTGTAAAAAGTGTCCTTCCACTTGTTGTAAATAAATTTATAAGTCCAGTTATTAATAAAATCCATATCAAGGGCTTAACACTTTTTATTAGGGACTTTACAGGAATTTTTCCAATACTTACCATGGCAATTAATAAAATCACAAAAGGAATATATCCTACAAAATTTTCTACAAAAAATATTGTGATTATAAAAAGTAAAGATGCAATTAATTTTACTCTTGGATCAAGTCTATGAATAAATGTATCGTATGGCAAATATTGACCTATAGCTATGTTACTCATTTTTAGCCTCCAAATATTTTTTCAACTCAACTACAGCATCTTCAACCGTATAAATATCATCCCTTACATTTTCGCCTCTTTCTTTTAAGGCTTTCATAAATTTTGTAACTTGAGGAATATCCAATCCTATCGACAATAAATCAGTTTTTGTAAAGGTGTCATAAGTTGATTTGTCAGAAAATATTTCTCCCTTGTTCATAACAATAACTCTATCAACATATTTTGCCACATCTTCCATTGAATGAGAAACCAAAACAATTGTAAGTTCTGGGTCATTGTTGTATAATTTTAAAATTTCTCCAAAAATATTATCTCTTCCCCTTGGATCAAGTCCTGCTGTAAGCTCATCTAAAACTAAAACTTTCGGATTCATAGAAATAATTCCGCAAAGAGCAACTCTTCTTTGTTGACCTCCAGATAATTCAAAGGGAGATTTTTCTGCTATAGTTTCATAATCAAGACCAACTGCTTCCATAGAATTTTTTACTCTTTTTTGAATTTCTTCATCAGAAAGCCCCATATTTTTTGGACCAAAGGCAATATCCTTTGCAACAGTTTCTTCAAACAACTGATTTTCTGGATATTGAAAAACAAGACCAACCTTAAATCTTATATCTCTTCTTGCCTTTTTTTCTTTTGTATTAACTCCATCTACAAAAACATCTCCATTTGTAGGAAGCAAAAGTCCATTTAAAAGTTGTACTAGAGTGGATTTCCCAGAACCAGTTTGCCCAATTAAACCAATTATCTCGTGTTTATTAATCTCTAAATTAATATTTTTTAGAGCGTAGCTTTTTTCTTCTCTATCTTCATTATAAATATAATCGACATTTTTCAATTCAATTTTCATACTAGCTCCAAAAATTCTTCTATATTTAAAGGCAATTTTTCAAACTCATAGCCTTCTTTTCCAAGCTCATATGCAATTTCTGTAACTTGTGGAACTGTAAGTCCTAAATCTTTCATTTCTTTAACATTTGAAAAAACTTCTCTTGCACTTCCTTCAAGTGCTTTTTTACCTTTGTTTAAAACAATTATCCTATCAGCAAGAGCTGCCTCTTCCATATAATGAGTAATATGAACGACTGTTTTTTTATATTTTTTATTTAAATCGTGTATTATATTCATAACATCAGCTCTACCTTTTGGATCAAGCATAGCCGTTGGTTCATCAAAAATAATACAATCTGATAACATAGCTATAACTCCAGCTATAGAAACTCTTTGTTTTTGACCGCCTGAAAGCTCTGAAGGAGATTTTTTTATATAATCTTGCATACCTACAAGTTTTATTGCCTCATCTACTCTTTGTCTTAACTCAGGATTTTCAATTTGCAAATTTTCAGGACCAAATGCAACTTCATTTTCTACAGTAGTTGCCACCATTTGATTATCAGGATTTTGAAAAACCATAGAACATTTTTCCCTAATTTCCCAAATTTTTTTATCATCCTTTGTATTCATTCCACAAATTAAAATATCTCCACTTGTAGGAAATATTTGTCCATTCAAAAGCTTTGCCAAAGTTGATTTTCCTGATCCATTATGACCTAAAATAGCTACAAATTCTCCCTTATTAATTGACAAATCTAAATCATTTAAAGCTGCTGTGTATTCTACATTTTCATTTTCGTCTGAATTATTTTTATAAGAAAAATTTAAATTCTCAATTTTAATCAATTTTTCTTCCTTTCAATACTTTTTTAAACATAAAAAGCGACTATCTAAAAATAGATAGCACTTTTTTAAAATTAATATAACATTGGTGGTGAATAATCTGTTGATGATTCATATACAACTACAGGAGTATTATACTCAACTAAATTAAATAATTTTCCAACTTGATCTGGTGGCATATTTATACATCCATTAGAACCTGAATACATATAGTAATTTGCTCCGAATGCGCTTCGCCAACCAGCATCATGTAGACCTTCTCCATCCCAGCCTATAGGCATCCAATATTTTACAGGAACTTTATAATCACTTCCATCAAAATTTTTTCCTATTAAATCCTTCTTTGTTTCTTTAGATAAAATAGAACCTACACCCTTGTTTGTAAACCCTTTATGAGATACATCTCCAGTTACTATGTTTGTAGATATAATAAGTTCGCCATTTTTATAATACCAAAGATGTTGTCTAGAAATATCTACCTCAACATAAGTATCTTTTAAATCTGAACCATCTTCATATCTTGCGTATCCTTCTCTCTCATAAACAGGGTCTATAGTTGCTGATTTTTTCTCATCAAAAGCTTTCAATAAAGCATTTATTGTTTCTTTTTGATTCATTGTATATCCATAAACTCCAGGATTTACAGTTATTTCTCCAAGATCAGTGGCTTTAAACTTTCTATTTTTGCCGTAAGTATTTGTTTCTTCTGCCATTTTACTTACATATTCTGTAATTTTTTCATGATTTAAAGTTAATTTTCCATCTTTAAAATCAACCATTTCAGCTAATTTTTCGCCTTCAATTTTATAATCAAATCCATTAATATTAAATTTAAAGCTCAATTTTAATGCTTCATTTGCTTGGTCTAATGCTTTTTGTAAATTTTCATCTTTTGCATAAACTTTTGGTTGTTCATAAAAAGATTCATCAAGTTCTATATCAGCATTTCTTGTTTTTATTGCTGATACAAGGGCTTCCTTTAATTTATTGTATTTTACTTTATTTCCCTTTATTTCTTCTTTTATTTTAAATTCTTTTCCATCAAATTCTAATTTTGCATCTTCTGGTTCTACTATTTTATTCATAAACTGAGAATTTTTTAAAATATCTTCAAGTTTATTTTCATCATAGTTTACTTTATAATCAAATTCAAAACTTTCTTTTGAGAAAAAACTTATAGGCCATTTTAATGGATTTTGGTCAAGGCTTGCTCCTTTTGGGATATTTGCCTTGTAGTCAATATCTTTTGAATTAAAAACTAGCTCTTTATCATCAATTCCTTTGATTTTTATATCAAAATCTCCAACGCTATCTCCAATAACTGATTCTTTTGGAGCAAATGAAACATCTCTGCCATTTACATGTGTATTTGGTAAGCTTACAAATGTAAATAAAATAGTACCGATTATATATATTCCTACAACAATACCGCCTATTGTTAAAATAACTTTTTTTGTATTGTTACTTGTTTGTTGATTATCGATAATAAACACCTCCTAAATAACTGTAATTATAGTACCACTTAAAAGTAATTTTATCTATCTTTTTTTGGTTTTTTGCCGAAAAATTGATATAAATCTACTTTTTGTCCTCCATTATATAATTTTCTTTTTTTGGATAATTTTCTTTTTATATTTTTATCAATATTTTCATCTGAGGATATTATAAACATTGACCAAGTATTTAAATTTTTAAATTTTTCATTTATAATTTTTGAAATTTTTGCCTTATCAAATCTTGATAATCTTTCTCCGTATGGTGGATTTGAAATGAAAATTCCAAAATTATCTTTTAAATTTATTTCTTTAAAATCCTTATTTAAAAAAGTAATATCTTCATAAACTCCTGCATTCAAAGCATTATTTTTTGCAAGCTCAATTGCTTTTTTGGATATATCAGAACCTAGAATATTTATTTTTTTCCTATAATCAATTTTTTCATAAGCTTCTTTTTTTATTTTTTCAAATCTTTTTTTGTCATAAAATTTAAAAGATGTAAAATCAAAATCTCTATCAAGTCCTGGTGCTATATTTCTTTCTTTTCTTGCAGCCTCAATTAAAATAGTACCTGAACCACAAAATCCATCAAACAAAAACCTATCATCTTTATAAAAAGATAAATCAACAAGCCCTGCTGCCAAATTTTCTCTTATAGGAGCTTTTACACTTCCTTGTCTATAGCCTCTTTTGTGAAGACCATCTCCTGATGTATCAAGGCAAACTGAAACCTTATCTTTTTCAATCATAATTTCAACTTGAACACGAGAGCCTGATTTTTTAAAAGTTGAAATTTTATACTTTCTTTTTAATGAATCAATTATAGCTTTTTCACTTATTGATTGGATTGACGGAATAGAAAACAATTTTGATTTGTAAGTCCTTGCATTTACAATAAAATTATCATCGATTTTTAAATAATCAAACCAGTCTATTTTTTTTATATTTTCAAATAATTCTTCAAAAGTTTTTGCAGTAAAAGATTCAATTTCTAAAAATATCCTATCAGCTTCTCTTAAATTTAAATTTAAATAGCCTATATCATCCAAATTTCCATTTAAAATAATTTTTCCATTTAAAACTTCAAAATTTTTGTAATTTTCTTCTTCTAATTGTCTTTTTATTAAGCTTTCCATACCAAAGCTTGTTGTTATTATTATTTTTTCCATAATATATTTATTATATCAAATTCAAGGGATTTTAAAAACTTTTATAATTTTGTTATTTTTTATCATGGAAGGGTATTAAATAAATGTAGATAAAAATTTAGGAGGATTTTATGTTATTAACACAAACAGTTCAATCAGGCGATTGGAAAAATGAAAAACACGTACCAGAATTAGAATATAAAGAACTTGGCGAAGGAAAATATGAAGTTTCTGCTTTTGTTGGAAAAGAAATTGCACACCCAAATACTTTAGAGCATCATATTGTTTGGATTAAAGTTTTCTTTGTTCCTGAAGGTGGAAAATTGCCAGTAGAAATTGCAAATTATAATTTCTCTGCTCATGGCGAAAGTGAAATTTACACTACACCAAAAGCAGTTGGCGAATTTAAGTCAGATAAAAAAGGTACTTTATTTGCCTTATCTTATTGTAATATTCACGGACTTTGGGAAAGTTCTTTAGAAATTAAATAATATTTTTATTAAAGATTTTTATTAAAAAGGGCCGTTGCGAGGCTATGAATAAATATCATCTCATTTCCTCTAATGAAGTGATTGTTTATTCATTCTGCAACAGCCCCTTTTTTTTGCAAATTAATGATATAATATTTTTAAGAAATTAAATCAAAATTTTAAGGTGAAAAAAATGAATGACAAAATAATTATTGTTGATGATGAAAAAGAGATAGCAGATTTGTTGGACTTATGTCTAACTAATGATGGATTTTCTGTTTCTAAAGCTTTTAATGCAAAGGATGCACTGGACTTGGTAGAAGCTGAAAATTTTGATTTGATGATTTTGGATATAATGCTTGAAGATATGGATGGATTTTCTGTTTGTAAAAAAATCCGAGAGAAGCATTATTTTCCAATCATTATGTTAACTTCAAGAACAGATTCAAATGATAAAATACTTGGCCTTACAATGGGAGCAGATGATTATATAACTAAGCCTTTTAATCCTTTGGAAGTTATTGCAAGAGTAAAAACGCAGCTTAGACGCTCACACAAATATAATAAGACTGAAAAGATAAAAGATAATGAAACTTATGATATAAGAGGTCTATTAATAGATAAAAAAAGTCATAAATGTTTTTTGTATGATAAGCAAATCCAACTTACGCCCATAGAATTTGAGATAATTTGGTATTTGTGTAAAAATCAAGGCAAGGTTGTTTCATCTGAAGAGCTTTTTGAAAATATTTGGAAGGAAAAATATCTTGATAATAACAATACTGTAATGGCTCATATAGGAAGGATTAGGGATAAGATGAATGATTCTGGCAGAAATCCAAAATTTATAAAAACTGTTTGGGGCGTTGGCTATGAAATCGAATAATCGCCTCCTAAATTCAGTTTTTAAAAATTATTTAAAAAAGTGTTTTGTCATAACAATTTTTGTTGCGATTTTAGCCTGTATACTTATTCCTATAATCAACAATTACATTTATAATAATTTTGAAAATGCCTATATGTTCTACAGATCCTTATATTTGTTATTTCCAACAATAATTATATGGGCACTATTGATAATGCTAGAAACATATAAACTATTTAAGAAATTGGTCAGTTATGTTGATGAATTACAAGAAGCAACAAACAAACTTTTTGACAAAGATAATAATTACATTCACCTATCTGATGAATTATCAGAAATTTCCACTAAAATTAATAAATTAAAAATGCAGTCTATAGAAAATGAACGACTAGCTAATGAAAATAGAAGGCAAAAAAATGATTTGATAATGAATTTAGCTCATGATTTGAAAACACCACTAGCATCAATTATTGGATATTTGGAGTTGTTAAATGGGAATATTTCTTTAGATGATGAGCAAAGAAAAAAATTTTTAGGTATTGCTCTTAGAAAATCCAAACAGCTATCGGATTTGATTAATGAATTTTTTGAGATAACAAAATATAATTTATCAAAAATAAAAATAAATTATTCTCGGACAAATCTCACTATGATGTTAGAACAGCTTGTTTTTGAATTTAAACCGATGTTTGAAGAAAAAAATCTAACTTGTAAAGTTAAGGCAGAAAAAAATGTAATGATAAGCTGTGATGTAAATAAAATTTCTCGTGTTTTCGATAATTTGCTCCGTAATGCTTGCCTATATTCTTTTGAAAATAGTGAAATTCATATAGATTTGAATGTAAAAAAAGAAAAGGTAGAGATAATTTTCGAAAATAAAACTGAAAATATTGAGGAAGATAAATTATCAAAAATTTTTGAACAATTCTATCGCCTAGATTTTTCAAGAAATTCAAAAGGTGGCTCAGGTCTGGGTCTTGCTATTGCAAAAGAGATAGTACTTTTACACAAGGGAGAAATTAGTGCTGAAAGCAAGGACAATTGTGTCAAGTTTTGTGTGATTCTTCCTAAAAAATAAAAAAAGTAGGAAAAAAATAGGAATTTGTATAGGAATCTTTAAGAAATTATCATAAAAAACAAATAAACTAGCTTATAAAGCAAGCTATAATAATCTTACAGTTAAGCAAAACTTATCTGAATTATTTTAAAAGGAGATTTTTATGAAGTTAAGTTTAAAAAAAGTTCTTAGTTTTTTGTTTGTAATGGTATTAATGGTTGGATTTTCATCTTGCAAAAAGTCTAGTGCAACGGCAAATTCAGAAAATGGTGCAAAAGATTTTGTAAAATATGATGATATTCAAAAAGAATTTAAAGAAACAGTTAATAAATTAAATTGGCCAGAAGGATACAAGGCTCCTGAAAAATTAGACGATGATGCAAATGCTGTTTATCAAGAAGGATATGGGGATACCTTGGCATCAAATTATTGGGAATGTGCATGGCAAGAGGAATGGTTGAAAAATTACAAAACTAATCCACAAAAAGCACAAATGGCAATTGAAGAGCTAGAAAAAGCTTTAAATATGAGATATTTGAGTAAAGAATGTTGTGATGATGCCACAAGAAAATTTTTCAAAGATAGACTAGATAAGGCAAAAGCAAATGACCCATCTGGTTTTGAAGAAAATTTAAAATTAAATGACCCAAGATAAAAAAACAAAATATTTTATAATTGCTCTTTTATAAACAAAAAAAGGATTCAAGCAAAAATATTGCTTGAATCCTTCTTTTTTATTTGCTTATAAATATATAATTAAAAAATCAACCTTGAACAATATATTTAATCAAGTGGCAAAAATCCAAAGCCAAATAAGCCTGGGCCTGTATTTGCTCCAAGGCTTGGGGCTATTTGTGAAGTTAAAAATAAAGTGGATTTTTCTTTGAATACTTTTAATTTTTCTTCTAAAATTTCTGAGCCTTTTTTGTAGCCACCGTTAGAAATTATCATATAATATTTGTCAAATTTTCCCAAATATTCGCTTGCAATTTTTTCCATTTCTTTAAGAACTTTTTTCTCGCCTCTGCAAGTTTTTTCTATATGATATTTTCCATCTTCTGGACTACAAACAATTATTGGTTTGATATTTAAAAGCTCTCCTACTTTTCCAAAAGCTTTTGGAACTCTTCCCCCTGCCACTAGATATTTAAAGCTATCGATTGTAAAAAATATTTTTGATTCTTTTTTCTTATCTTCCAACATATCTACAATTTCTTTAAATTCATAGCCTTTTTTGATTAAATCTTTTGCATAAATTGCAAGTAAGCCTGTGGTTAGGGCAACTGATTTTGAATCTATTACTTCAATTTCTAAATTGTCGTATTCTATTTGTGAGCACAAATTATAAAAACCTGTGAAATTTTTTGATATAGTTATTATTATTAATTTTTCAAAACCATCATTTTTTATTTCATCAAGTTTTTCTATCAATTCTCCAGGAGATGGAATTGATGTCTTTGGTAATTTTTCGTGCTTTTTAATCCAATTATAAAATTCGTCTGGTTTTAAGTCTACTTGCTCTCTATAAAATTTTCCATCTAAATTTACATAAAATGGCATCATATAAATGCCAAATTCCTTAGCTTTTTCTAAATCTAAATCCGATCCAGAATCTACTAATACTGCTATTTTTTCCATTTTTCTAATCCTTTATATCTACAATAATTTTTTGACCTTTGTCAATAATTGCTCTAAATACAGTTTCTTCTAATTTGATTTCTCTAGCAAATCTTTGGCTTATGCTTTCATGATCTCCACTATGAATTGGAAACATCAATTGGGGCTTTACAGTATCTGCAAATATTTTTGCACCCTTATAATAATTTTCTCCAAGCCTATAATCAACTGGGAAGAAAGCTATATCTATCGAATCTTTTTTGATTTTTTCTACTTGGTCGATAAAAGCATAATACTCTTTTTCTAGTCTTTTGTCATCATAATCTTCCCAAGCCCAATAATTTAAATCGCCCGCATGAAATATTGATAAGGATTCAATATATAAAATTAAAGAAATCCCTTCATCGGTTGAGCCGAAAGTTTTTATAGAAATTTTTCTTCCATTAATATTAATTTCTTTAAATTGATAAGGATCAACAAGATAAACATTTTTAGAATTATACAAAGATTTCAATTGGTCCATGCCAAGTTTATTATCCTTTATATAAATAATATTATCATCGCTTTCTAAATGTCCAATATCACTTGATAAAATATAAGTATAATTTTTCATATTAGGAATTTTTAAAATTTCTGAAGTGTAATGGTCAGAATGTCCATGACTTGCAACAAAAATAACAATTTTATCTTCAGGAATATTTAAAACTCCCTTATAATAATCAAATATAATAAAATAATCCCCTATTTCTACAGTATAACAGGAATGATAAATATAAGTTATTATAATTTTTTCAATCATCAAAATTCTCCTAATTTCTTATAAAATAAATATACCCAAAATCGCCTTGAATTAATGAATTTTTATATTTTTCTGGTAATATAAAAAAAGAAAGGAGCAAGTATGGGAAAAGTTAAAACAAATGCAATGAGAATTTTAGAAAATAATAAGATAGAATACGAAGAAATAGAATATGATTTGGGCGGAGAATTTAAATCAGCCGTAGATGCTGGCAAAAAATCCCACGTAGATTTAAATATAATGTATAAAACCATAGCGACAATTTCAAAAGAAAATGAAATAATAATATATTTACTAAGAAGCTATGATTCAATTGATATGAAAAAAGCTGCAAAAGTTGCAGGAGTTAAAAGTATTTCAATCCTTCCAACCAAAAATTTAAAAGCAAAAGTTGGCTATCAAAGAGGCGAAACCACTCCCCTTGCAATGAAAAAAGATTATCCAGTTTTTATAGATGATAGCGCAAAAGATTTGGATAAAATGATTGTATCAGGTGGAAAATGTGGAGTAAGTTTAAAACTAAATCCATTTGATTTGGCAAAAGCAGTAAATGGAAAATTTGAAAATATAAGGCAATGATAATTAAAATATTTAAAAATAAAAAAATATATCAATATAATGCAAAAGACGTATTCGAACTTGATAATAAATTAAAAATTAAAGACTTTTCTAAATTAGAAAAAACAAGTGAAGAAGAAAAAATAATTATAAATTTTAAAAATGACAAAGAAAACGAAATTTTAAGACTTTTGGTGATTTTATCTCCAATTTTTATAACAATTTTTGACAA
Source organism: Anaerococcus vaginalis (assembly GCA_018363915.1). Lineage (GTDB taxonomy): Bacteria > Bacillota > Clostridia > Tissierellales > Peptoniphilaceae > Anaerococcus > Anaerococcus vaginalis_C. Next base: position 56,861 of record JAGZMY010000003.1, on the reverse strand, counting down.
TTCCACTTCACTAGAATTTTTTAAGAAAAATTTAGAAAAATCAAATTTTGAATATGGACTTTATCCTAATTTTTTCGAAAATTTTTCTAAAGAAAAATATTTTGAATTTTATAAAAGCCACGACAAAATCGAAGATATTATTTTAAAAGAAGATGAGAGCATAGATTTCAAAATTAATTATATTGAAGACAAGTACCTTTTGGGATTAGTCGCCCTAATAGAAGTAATTTTTTCAAAATACAATAGAAAAAATTTGATAAGATATTTTAGAGAAATTCGAAATGACATAGTAATAAACGGAAGAAGATCAATACTAGCAAATGATATTTACGCTTTTTACTTATCAAAATATTTAGTAAATTGGGCACTAGATTTGATGAAAATTGCAAAGTACAAAGATAAAAATAGGTATTTATATATAGATGAAATTTATAAATTAACAAACAATTTAAAAAGACCAATAAAAAAAAGTGATGTTTCAGAAAATTAGTTTTTTCTCTAACACCACTTTTTAGTCTTTAAGTAGGCAATAATTCTTTATCAATATAAATTCTAACTAAAGATAGTGGTCATACATTTTTAAATTTTAGAAATTTTGTATAATATTAAGCTAATTTTATTACCTTTGACCTATGCTCAACTATCTTAACAATTGATTCATTTGCATTTTTTAATAAACTTCTTAAAGATGTAGTTGGCTTAGCTAATTGAAAATCTTTAACTATCTTTTCAATATAGTTTTTATTTAGCTCAGTTCCAACGTTAAATTTCATCATTCCTTTTTCTGCACATTTGTGAAAATCTTCATCTGAAACACCTGTTCCACCATGTAAAACCATTCCAACATCTATTAATTTTTTTGTCAAAGTATCAAGTAATTCAAAATTTATTTTAGCTTTTCCATTATATAAACCATGAACTGTACCAATAGCTACCGCAAGGGCATCTATTTCTGTTTCTTCAACAAATTTTACTGCATCTTCTGCTTTTGTGTAAATAATTGAGTTTATTTTTTCTTCAATTCCATCTTCTGAACCACCTATGCTCCCAATTTCACCTTCAACGCTTACATTTCTTTTGTGTGCATACTCTACAACTTCTTTTGTATTTTTTATATTTTCTTCAAAATCTAGAGATGAACCATCATACATTACACTGTTATAACCTGAATCAATTGCTTTTATTATAAAATCAATATCTTTACAATGGTCTAAGTGAACACATAGGTCTATATCTTTAGCAAATAATTTTGCTGTTGTTACTATCCAATCAAGTCCTAAATATTCAGCAGTTCCTTTTGAAGTTTGAATTATCAATGGACTGTTAGATTTCTTAGCTCCTTCTACAATATATGGAAACATCTCCATACAATGTAGATTAAAAGCACCAATTCCTGTCTTTCCCCTATATTTTTTAAATAGTTCATTCAAATTTAAATACATTATCTTCCCCTAACTATATCTTTTGATTTTTGCATAAGTTTATCAATTCTGTCTAAATTAAATTTTATTTTTTCATCTTCTCCATTCAACCTAGCTTCACTTAATTGTTTGTTATATAATTCCATTAGATAAGTAAAAACTTTACCTAACTTTTTATTTTCTTCTATATATTTTTCTAATTTATTAATCGCTGAATCTATATCATTTTTTCAACTAAATTTTTGCATTCATCAAGCAATAATTTTTCTTCATTTTTTTTATCTTTATTTCTTTTAAAAAACATTTTAAATTCCTACAAATCCAATAATTGGTTTAATTATCCAAGCATATAATAAGGCTGCTGCAACTGTATCTACATCTGTAGCTGTTGCGTTTATAAATCCCATAGAATTGAAAATCATAACCAGTAAAGCTGGTAATAAGGTAATAAATAGTCCATGAGCGATACCACCAATTATTGTTCCTCTTGTTCCACCCACTTCATTACAGAAAATTCCAGCTGTACCACCAGCAAAGAAATTTGATAACATACCTGGTAAAAGCATTGCTAATCCAATTTTAGGGAAGAATAACATTCCTATAACTGTTCCTATTGTTGTTGAAACAAATCCTAAGGTAACTGCATTAGGTGCATAAGGAAATAGTACTGGACAATCTAAAGCAGGTTTTGCATCTGGTACTATTTTAAGAGCGATTCCTCTAAATGCTGGAACTATTTCTCCAAGCAATAATCTAACTCCAGCTAGCAATACATAAACACCCACAACAAATTGCATTCCTTGTGTAAATGCATAAACGATATAATTTAAGTTACCTGTTCTTTCTGCTACTACTTCTGGTCCTGCAAATATTGCTGTTATTATAAATAACAAGATCATAACAAATCCTACAGAAAGATAAGTATCATTTAAGAATGACAATGATGATGGTAATTCAATATCTTCAGTAGAATTTTCTTTATTTCCAGAAATTTTTGAAACTAAGGCTGCAAATAAATATCCTATTGTACAGAAATGTCCTAATGCAATATCATCGCTTCCAGTTATTTTTCTTACTATTGGTTGTGCAATTGCTGGCATTGCTACTGCAAAAATACCACCAATAATTGAACCGATTATTATATTAGGTAAAACTCCTAATCCTGCATCTGCTCCAAAAACAATTACCATTGTAGCCATCCACAAAATAGCTTGTCCTGTCAAAAATATATATTTCCATTTAGTAAGTCTTGCTATTATAATATTTACTAAAAATATTCCCAAAAATGCTAAAGCTATTTGATTTCCAAGACCAAGCTCATTCATTGCTTGACCATTAACTGCCTCTATAGATGGAACTATTCCTTGCATTCCAAAGCCAGCTGTAAAAATTTCTCCAAAATATATTAATACTTGAACTATTATTGATGAACCTGCTGATAAAACTAAATAACCTAACATAGTTTTAAAAGTACCTGATACTATGTCGCCAAAACTTTTCTTTTGCGCTAATAATCCTATAAAAGCTATTAAACCTATTGTTATAAAAGCTTGGGTTAAAATATTATTAATAATAAAATTTAATACTGCCATAAATTCCTCCTATAATTTTCCCATTTCAATTAAAACTGGCTCTAATTTTTCTTTAATTTCTTTTTTATCAATCAATTTATCCAAATATATTACTCTTGTGTCTAAATTATATTTGTCTATTTGATTTCTAAAGTTAGAAGCAAGCATTAATATATCTGCTCTAGTTCCTGCTGCTGAAGAAATATCGCTGTGATCGACTTTTGCATCAACTCCTAATTCCTTCAAAACACTCTCTACCGACATTTGGCAGGCAAAGCTACTTCCTAATCCTGCACCACACACAACTAAAATATTCATTATTTTCCCTCCTTTACTAATGAATTTAAATATATAAGCTTATCTTTTTTTGATAAGTTTAAAAAATAATTCAATTTATCCACTAATCCTTTTTCAATTATATTAATGATATTTTTTAGCATTTCTAAATGATTTTTATTATCTATTGCTGTAAAACCAATTAAAACTTTAATTGCATCTTTGTTGTTATCATCAAAATATATATCATTTTTTATTGTTATAATCGAACAACCAATTTTTAAAGCTCCATTTTCTGGCCTTGTATGTGGGATTACAACATTTGGACTAATCATAATATATGAACCATAATTTTTAACATCATTAATTATGTTATATTTATAATTCTCATTGGCATAACCAGATTCTTCTAATAATTTTCCAGTTTCAAGAATTGCTTGTTCCCAGTCTTTAACTACAATGTCAAATTCTGTATTTTTATCTGTAAATTCCAAATAATCACTCCATTTCTAACATAAACACTTCTTTAAATTCATTTAATGTATTGCTATTTATTAATTTATCTACATTTTTTCTAGAACTAAATACTTTAAACATCTTCTTGAAAAGAACATCCCAGTCCTTGATTTTATCTTTAGGTATTAGTAACAGCATAACCACAAAAACTTCTTCATTATCCCATTTTATTGCTTTATCATTTATCAATACAGAAATTTTCATTTCTTTTGCTGTATATGATAATGGGTGAGGTATAGCAATTCTATTTCCTAAACAAGTATTTCCCATTTTTTCTCTATCATATATAGACTCAATTTGTTTTTTATTAAGTATATTTTTATTTGACAAATCTGTGGTTAAATAGTCTAACACTTCTTTCTTACTCTCAAATGATTTTTTATAAAATAATTCATTATTAAACACTTTAAGATGTTCTAAATTTTTTGCATATCTTAATTTATTTTTTACAATATTTACTTCTATATTATTTAAGATATAATTAACCTTTATTGAGCCTTCAATATTAATTAAGTTATTTATGCTACTTAATACCAAATCATAATTATCAAACATATCGTCTTTATATTGACTAGAAGATATTATATCTATGTTATTAATTTCCTTATCAAATTTTTCTAAGAGAGAATATTTTAAAAATCTAGCTGTTGATAGCCCTGCTCCACAAACTATCAAAATATTACTTCCAGATTCTTTCCCATCATTATTCACTCTATTAAAAGCAGTTCCTAGATGTAAGGCTAAAAATAATATTTCTGTATCATCAATTTCTCTTTTTATTACAGAATGTATTTCTTCAGCTGCAACTATTCCCATATCGTAAGCAATAGGATACTGACTTTTTATTTCGGATAAATCTATATGGTTAATTTAGCTATTTAACATATATCTATTTATTGAAGTTGTAAGATGAATTTTCAAACTTCCTGTAAGTATCTCGTCATTTGAAAAGTCTATTGAAAAATCTCTTTTGATTCTATTAATTATGTTGTTGTATATAATATTTACAACTTCATCTGCTTCTAATTTGTCATCATCTTTTGAAAATTTTTGACTTGTTATTAAATGTTTTGTTAAATAGTAATAATCACTAGATAAATCGTAATTTAGCTTTTCTTTTATGATTTTTATTAGTTCTCTAACAATATCTTTTTCAACTGATTTATCCATAGTTTGTAATAAATCTTTATCGTATCCAATTTCGTTTTGATTTCTAATTATGGAAATTAATATATGAATTACAAAACTATTGAAAGCAACTCCTGTTAAGGATAGGTCATATTTATTTAATATTTTTAATGTTAGTCTTTTTATTTCATCAATTTCTTTAATATTAAAAAGATTAATAGAATCTAAAAAATACTCATAATCACTAGATGAAGAAAATAATATATTGGACATACACAGCCTTATATTATTTTCTCTACCTTTTATAAATATTCCTTCTTTATTATTCACTATTAAATCTATCTGATATCTTTTTAATACTTCTCTAGTATCCCTTATTAGTTTTTTAAGAGTATTTTGGGAAATATAAAGCTCTTCTATAAAATCTATGCTATATTTTTTTTGCTTAAAATAATTATTAATTAAGAGTGTGTTGATAAATCTTTTTATCAAAATTTCATTTTCATCTTCTGAGTTATATAATTTATGCAACTCATAAATTGTTGTATTTCTATTAAGTTTTATCCCTTTTCCCTTAGCAACAGTTAACCTATTACCATCACTAAGTTTTTTATTTATACTATTAACTTCATTTAAAACAGTCCTGTCAGATACATTTATTATCTCTGCTATTTCTTGACAAGTTATTGTATCCTTTGACTCTAATAAAATTCCTATAATTTTCTTTTGCCTATTTGTAATTTCCATTTAAGTTCTCATTTCTAAATCAAGGAATTCATTAATAGAGTCTACATCTGCATATTTTTTTGTAACGTCTATTTCTAAAAGCTTGCCTAATTCAAATTTATCGTATTCTCTTAATTTGCAATGTTTTATAAATTCTTCAAGACTTATTAGATTATCTTTTCTTTCTTCTAAACTCACTTTTATATTTTTGTCATAACTATTTACTAGGTGTGCAGGATTTCTACTTTCATCTAAGTCTCTTTTAACTCTTCTTTTGTAGATTTCTTTTATATCTCCACTTAATCTAATTGTGATACACTTATAATCGTATTTAAAAGATAATTCTTTAAGAATTGGATATTGTAAATAACTAAAAGGATAATCTATTACGATATCATAATTTTTATTCATCATGGACTTTAGTTTCATATAAAAAAAATCAAAGCTCAAATTATAAATTTTATTCTTTTCTTTTTTATTTTTAAAACCTAAATTATCATAAAAAAACTCTTCTATCTCATCTATCGAAATATATTCTAATTTCTTATTATGTTCTATCAAACTATTTATGATACACGTTTTCCCTGTGGCTGGATATCCCGCTAAAATTATTAAATTTTTCATAAGTCCTCCATCACATTTTTTATTTTTATCTAACAAGTAATTTTGATTAATTTAATTATAAGTGATTCTTAAAAATTCATTAAGTTGCTTTTTTTCGTTACAACGAAATTCTAAAATTATTATTATTTAAAAGAAAAGCTCAAAAAAAGACGTGGAAATAAAATCCACGCTTCTTTTTAATTGTATTAGAATGTATTATTTAACACAAAAAAGTGGTGTTACAGAAAAATTTAATTATTCTGTAACACCACTTTTTTTATTTTTACCCTTCATCAAAACCAAAGATCCTGTTAGAACTAAGATAAGTCCTATAAATAATCTTATTGTAAAATTTTCTCCCAAAATTATCACTGATAAAATTGATCCGAATATTGGGATAAATAATTTGAATACTCCAAATTGGTTTGCGCTATGATTTTGTAAAACTATTGTCCAAATTGTAAATGAAGTTGCTGTGATAAATGCTCCATAAAAAAGCATTAAAAAAGCTTTTAAATTTATAACAACTGGATTTATATATAAAATTTTGCCAAGTATTATTAAAGGCAAGGAACCGAATAAAAGCACCATCCCATTTAAAATATATGGATCTGATTTTTTTGAGTATTTTCTTAATAAAACTGAAGCGAAAGCATTAATAAATGTTGATGTAAAAATGAATCCTTCTCCTGTTAGTTTAAATCCACTTCCCATTTTTTGATTTGAATTTACCAAAATAATTCCTGCTGTTCCAATTATTAAGGCTATAATTGTATTTATCGAAATTTTATCTTCTGGAAGTAGAAAAAGTGAAATTATTACAATCATAAATGAATTTGATGCCTGTATGATTGATGATTTTACTCCGCTTGTGTTGGAAAGACCTATATAATAGAAAAAATATTGCAAAAAAGTTTGTAGTATTGCAAGAATTATAACTAATTTTATATTTACTTTAGAAAATGAAATTTTGTTTTTTCCAAAAATTTTGGCATAAAAAAATGCCAAAATCCCTGCCATAAAAAATCTAATTCCAGCTATATAAACTTTTGCAAAAGTATCGTATGATTCTATCTGCAAAACTTCATAAGTGGATTTAATAAGGGGGATTGCACTCCCCCATAAAAACATTGCTATTAAAGAAAAAATTACTGCATTTTTTTTATTTTTGAGCATATTTCTCCTATCTTTTTTCTCCAAAATATGACAAAGAATACATACCTGGTCCAACGTGAGATCCAATCAATGAACCAATTGGTGCAAGGCTTACTTTTGCATCTTTAAAATTTTCTTCTATTAATTCTTTTAATATTTTAGCATTTTCATCAAAGTAAGCATATCCTATTAAAACTTCTTTTGATATTTCTGGTTTCCAATTTTTTTTGAAATTATTGAATAATACTTTTATAGCCCTCTTTGTTCCCCTTTCAAGTTTTAAAACTTCAAGAGACCCATCATCTGTAATGTGAATTACTGGCTTTACTTTCAAAAAATTTCCTATATCAGCACTAGTTTTTGAAATTCTTCCACCCTTATAAAGATATTTAAGACTTTCAACTCCAAATTGTGAAACCATATATTTTGAATTTTCTTTTATATAAGATGCAACTTGTTCTATATCTTTTCCTTCTTCTTGCATTTTCACAATAATTTGGCACAAAAGTCCTGCACCTGTTGATGCTTGTTTTATATTATAAATATATATTTTTCTATCTGGATATTTTTTATCTAAAATTTCTTTTGCTTTTTGGGCATTTTCAAAAGTTCCTGACAAGGCATCACTTAAACCTATATAAAAAATATCTTCTCCATTTTTTAAAACTTCTTCAAAATATTTTTCAAAAGATGCTAAGTTTACTTGGCTTGTTGATACATTTTTATCATCTAGCATAAATTCATAATATTCATTTAGTTTTTCAATATCTGTACCTATAATTTCATAAATTTCATCTTCCATATTTGATTGCATAGGAACTATAGTAATATTCGTTGATTTTATGAAATCAACGTTCATATCGCTAGAACCGTCTGTTATTATTCTAAAATTCATAATTCTCCTTATAGATATTCTCTAATATCTTCAACTTTCACACTAACTTGCTTTCCATCTTCCATATTTTTTACAGAAACCATTTTGTTTTCATATTCTTCTTGTCCAATTATTAAGACTTTTTTTACGCCAATTTTGTCTGCATAATTAATTTTTTTCTTAAATTTTCCATCTTCAAGATATATGTCAACCTTTAGACCTTGCTCTTTTAATTTGTTTGCAATATCTATGGCATAAAAATTTAAATTTTCATCCATAGGAATTACAAGACAATCTGTAAATTTAGTTTTATATTTTTCTACAAGACCAAGCTGTTGAAATTGATAAAATAATCTTGTAAGACCAATAGAAAGTCCCACTCCTGGTAAATTTTGTTTTGAGAAATTTCCTGCAAGATTTTCATATCTTCCACCAGAACACACACTTCCAATAGATTCATAACCATCCAAAAATGTTTCATAAACTGTAGATGTATAATAATCAAGACCACGAGTAATTGACAAATCAATAATAATTGAATCATCATCAATTCCAAATTTAATCATATAATCATAAACTTCTTTTAATTCATCTAATCCAATTTTATAATTATCATTTAAATTTAGTGATTCAAGATAAGTCAAAAGCTCTTTGTTTTCTCTTTTATTATTTATAAGCTCCATCAATTTATCTGCTTTTTCTTCTCCACAAATTTCTACCAAAAGCTCTTTTGTATTTTCTTCACCGATTTTTGCTTTTTTATCGATTGTTCTCAAAACTTCTTCCTTATCAGAAATTTCAAGCGATTCAAAAAATCCATTCAATAACTTTCTATTATTAATATGGAACTTTATTCCGTTAAAGTCAAGTTTTTGAAAAATTTCATAAATAACCTTAGGCAAAAGTGCATCATTGTGAATTGACAAAGAATTGTTTCCAATAATATCAATATCACATTGGTAAAATTCCTTGTATCTTCCTTTTTGATTTCTTTCTCCCCTATAAACTTTTGCAATTTGATACCTTTTGAAAGGGAAATTCAAATCAGAAAAATGTTCAGAAACATATCTTGCTAGAGGAACAGTTAGATCAAATCTCAAAGACATATCTTTTTTTGATGAATCAATTCCAAAAATTTGCTTTTCAGTTTCTCCGCCGCCTTTTGCAAATAAAATATCATTTTTTTCAATTGCTGGCGTATCAATTGGTAAAAATTGATAAGACAAAAAAGTTTCTTCAATGATATTTTTTATATAATCAAATGCTAATTGATCTTCTGGTAATAACTCCATCACACCTGCAATAGTTTGTGGTTTTACTATATTCATTTTAATCTCCTAATCATATCCATATTAAAGATCCAGTATCTACTAAATTAGTATCTGGATATAATAAATTTAATTTTTCCTTATATACTATATTTTTAATTATATCATACGAATTTAATCTTTCTATATTTCCATTAAATAATATAGTATTTTCATCAATTTTTCCAAAACATCCACCCAAAAATCCTTGATCAAATCCGTCAAGAGGAATTTTTTCTTCTTTTAATAAAGTAACTGGCAAAATGTTTTTTAATTTTTTAAAAATTCCCATATCACTTGTCAAAATATTTTCATTAAAAACAAGCATAGAACACCTAGAGTAGCCTTGCTTGATAAATAAGTGCTTGATATTTTTTTCTTCAAAAAATAATTTTATATTTTTTTCAGTAAAATCATTGTGGATATAAAAATTTTTAAATTTTACAATATTATAAAGAGCATCATAAGGATAATTTTTTGAAACTTCTTCTCCTTTAATAATATTAATATTTTTTATATTTTTTTTGTAATACTCATAGACATTTTTATCAACTATTAAATTTTTATCATCCAATTTAAATAAAGAAAGATCAGGATGATCTGAAATTCTTTTGTCAAGATTTGGATTATCAATTGTTTTTAAATATTTTATATTTTTAAAATCCAAAAAATCTGTAAATTCTTTTTTTGATTTGTGACTAATAATTAACATAATTCTCCTTAAATTTAGGTACAAAAAAAGTCCTCAACGAGGACAAATTTGGAGGCGCCACCCAGATTTGAACTGGGGATAAAGGTGTTGCAGACCTCTGCCTTACCACTTGGCTATGGCGCCATATTGGAGCGGAAGACGGGATTCGAACCCGCGACCCTCGCCTTGGCAAGGCGATACTCTACCACTGAGCCACTTCCGCATTTTTTCTGGTGCCCAGAGGCGGAATCGAACCACCGACACGGGGATTTTCAGTCCCCTGCTCTACCGACTGAGCTATCTGGGCTAAACATTACTTTTATAGTATATGCTAAATTAAAATTCTTGTCAAATTTTTTTAAAATTTCACAAAGAAATAATTCGATTTATATTTTTAAATTTACAAAATCAATTTTATTTGCCCATAAAATTTTTCAAAAAAAAGAGCCTTGCAAAACAAATTATTTTTCATAAATTTGCAAAAGCTCTGGTCATAAGGTTGCGAAATTTCTTATCCCTTATTTATATACCCTAGAAAAAATTTATCTTGTAAAATATTAGTAAAATTTATTTTAAATTTTTTGGGTAAAAATATAATATAAGAAATTAGGAGGTTTTATGAAATTTAAATCAATTCACACATGTATATACACAGATAACGATAAGGAAAGTATAAAATTTTATGAAGATGCATTAAATATGCACATTACTAGAAGAAAAGATTACGATGAAGATGAATTTTCTTTAATTTATATGGCAACAGAAGATGGAGCTTACGAGCTTGAATTAACATTTAATCACGATGGAAGAAAATATGAGCACGGTTCATATTATGGTCACATGGCATTTAAAACAAAAGAATTCGAAAAAGCCTATGACCTTCACAAAAAAATGGGAGTAGTAAGTCAAGAAATTGGCGGACTTTCTGACGGTTCTGATAAATTTTATTTTATAAAAGACCATCAAGGTTTTTCTATTGAAATAATTGAAGAAAAATAATAATTATTTGATAATTTATACTAAAAAATCGGACCTTTTTAGGTCCGTCAGAGCGTAGACAAAGTATGAATTTAGATAATATTTTATTTTAAAATAAAAATTAAGCTACGTACCATCTCGACTAAGTGAGTGAAGCGAACGCATGGAGAGATCCCATGAGATTTCTCCGCTCACTACGTTCGGTCGAAATGGATGTTTTTTTAGTTTGTCAACAGTCTGGCGCGAACCTTTTTAGGTCCGTTTATTTGTGATAAGGTTCATTATTTATAATTTTGTAAGCCCTATATATTTGTTCAATTAAAATTAATCTCATTAATTTATGGGGAAAAGTCATTTTTGAAAATGATAATTTGTAATCAGCCTTTTGGCTTATTTTTTTTGAAAGACCATTTGACCCACCAATTACAAAAACTAAATCGCATCCCATTCCATAAGTCATTTGCTCTTTAATTAACTTTGAAAAACTTTCTGATGATAGGCTTTTGCCTTCAATTTCTAGGCTTATAATATAAGAATTTTCTTTAATCTTTTTTAAAATCCTATCAGCTTCCCTATCTTTTACAATTTCCAATTCTTTTTCTGATAAATTTTCAGGAGCTTTTTCGTCATTTACTTCAATTATTTTTAATTTTACGTATGGTTTTAATCGTTTTTCGTACTCGCTTATTGCATCTTTAAAATATTTTTCTTTAATTTTTCCCACACTTACTATTGAAATATTCATTTATTAAATCTCGCTTTTATATAATAAATCGGCATATTTTTATTTCTAAATTTTCTTTCATATTCGCTTATATATTTGCTTTTTTCTTCTGAAATATTTTCATCTTTTTCAATTATATCCATAGAAAATTCTTCAAAATATTTACAAGATGCCTCAAATAATTCTTTATTGTCAGTTTTAAGCTCTAAAATCGCCTTATCTTTTATAATATTTTTGTACCTATTCAAAAATCTCTCGTGGCTAAGTCTTCTTTTGTGGTGGCGTCTTTTTGGCCAAGGAGTTGAAAAATTCAAATATATTCTTGAAATTTCTTCATTTTCAAAAATTTCTTCCAAATTTTCCGCATCTGCTATAAGCCCTCTAACATTTGTAAGTTCATTTTCTTTTATTTTTCTGCTTGCAACAACAAAGGCATTTGTATTTACTTCAAGTCCTATAAAATTTATATCAGGATTATCCTTAGCAATTTCAATTAAAAAATCTCCCCTGCCAGATCCGATTTCCAAATATATTTCATTATTATTTCCAAAAATTTCTTTCCACTTTCCCTTATTTTCTTTTCCATCAAAATAAATCAAAGGATTTTCTTTCATTTCTGGAATAGCATTTTCTTTAAATCTTAATCTCATTTTCTATCCTTTCTATTAAGTATTAGTTTACAAAATATCTATAATAAAAACAAGGAAAAGAAAATTTAAAATTTTAAAATCCCATATACCTATTGACATTATTATACTATGTTGTACAATGTATATAGCAATAAGATGGATTAACTTATAATTTGAAAGGATTTTTATGAATGAAGATTGGATTTCTCAAATTAAACGTGGAACTTTAGAATATGCTATCTTAATTTTAATTAAAAAAAAGGATAGATATGGCTATGATTTAATTCAAACTCTTGAAAAATATCCAATGTTACAAACAAAGGAGAGCACTGTTTACCCACTACTTCGAAGACTTCTAAAAAATAATTATTTAGAAGCTTATTGGAAAAATATAGAAGAAGGCACTCCTCCAAGAAAATATTATAAAATTACAGAGCTTGGAAATTTTTATTTAAATGCTTTGAAAAGAGATTGGATGATTCTTGTAAAAAATATTTCAGATCTTAGTGAGGAAGAAAAATGAAAAATAGTAAAATTGATAATAATTTAGAAAAATATTTATCAAAAGTAGACAGCAATTTAAAATATATGTCTATTTCTGAAAAAACTGATATTTTAAGTGAACTTAAAAATTCATTTTATGAAAGGCTTAATGATGGGCAAAGTTCTGAGTATATAATTTCTCAAATGGAAAGTCCAAAAGACTTAGCATTTTCTTATATGGGCGATAGTATTGTAAAAAGTAAAGATTTTTCCTTTAAAAATTTATTTATGGCTATAGGATTTTATTCTTACGCTTCATTAGCGTGGATTTGTCTTATACCAACTCTTGCAATACTTTCAATCTCTTTTTTCTTTTCTAGTGGGATTAGCACATTTGCAGGTGTAATGGGACTTTTTAAAGGAATAATTCACATTAAACCAATCGATGAATTAAAATTTATCTTTTTTGGCTTTGAATTAAAAGGGATTTTTGCTTTAATTGCAGGTCTTATTTTAGCCTTGATATTTTTTGTAATTGGAATTTTATTTTGGAAAGCTACAATTGCTACAATTAAATTTTTGAAAAATCAAAAAAGGAAATTAAATAATGGAAATTGATAATCCAAAAAAACTTGCAAAAATTATAAATTTAGCTTATAAAAATTTTTTTAAAAAAACTAGGAATTAGCTTGAAACTAATTCCTAGTTTTTTTAAATTCCTAAATATGCACTTCTTACGGCAGGATCATTTTTAAGGTTTTCTGCCTTATCTTCTTTTACAATTTTTCCTGTTTCTATTACATAAGCCCTATCCGATATATCTAGGGCAAGATTAGCATTTTGTTCTACAAGCAAAATCGTTGAGCCTTCTTCTTTTAAAACTTTTATCGTTTCGAATATTTTTTCTACATAAAGAGGTGAAAGTCCCATCGATGGTTCGTCTAATAAAAGCAATTTTGGATTTGTCATTATAGCTCTTGCCATAGCAAGCATTTGTTGTTCTCCTCCTGACAAAGTTCCTGCTTTTTGAATTCTCCTATCTTTTAAAACTGGAAAAAGCTCATATATTCTCTCAATTTTTTCTTCTCTTTCTTTGTCTTTTAAATTTGTTGCAACTGAACCTAAATTTATATTATCTACAACTGAAAGATTTGAAAAGACTCTCCTTCCTTCTGGAACTTGTGCAATTCCTAGCCTTGTTATTTTGTATGCTTTTTTATTTGTTATATCTTCGTTTTCAAATGTTATTTTTCCGCTTCTTTTTTCAAGCAAAGAAGATATTGCTTGGAGGGTTGTTGTTTTTCCTGCTCCATTTGCTCCAATTAATGAAACTACTTCTTTTTTATTTACTTTTAAGGAAACATCCTTTATAGCGTGGATATTTCCATAATATACGTTTAAATTTTCTACATTAAGCATTTTATTCTCCATATCCACTTCCCAAATAGGCGCTAACTACATCATCTTTTTTAACAACTTCTTCTGGTTTTCCTTTTGCTATAACTATTCCGTGATTTAATACGTAAAGTTTTTCGCAAATTCCCAAGACCAATTTCATGTCATGTTCTATCAAAACAATTGATAAATTAAAATTATCTCTTATCATTCTAATTGTATCCATCAATGATTCTGTTTCAATTGCATTCATACCTGCAGCTGGCTCGTCTAATAATAATAATTTTGGATTTGTAGCAAGAGCTCTTGCTATTTCTAATTTTCTTTGGGCTCCATAGGATAAATTTCCTGCACTATCATTTGCATAAGCTGCAAGTCCCAAAATTTTTAAAATATCCAAGGCTTTTTTTGTTGCTTCTCTTTCTTCTTTCCAATAATTTTTAAGCCTGAGCATTCCGTCAACAATTTTATATCTCATATCTCTGTTCATAGATACTTTTACATTATCTACGACTGATAAGTAATCAAATAATCTTATATTTTGAAAAGTTCTTGCTATTCCTTTTTGACTTAATTTATGAACAGGTAAGCCTGTTATATTTTCTCCATCTAAATAAATCGCTCCTTCTGTTGGCTCATAAAATCCACTTAGCATATTAAAAACTGTAGTTTTTCCTGCTCCATTTGGTCCAATCAAACCAATTAAATCTTTTTCTTTTACATCAAGATTAAATCCATTTACTGCCTTCAATCCTCCAAAGGAGATGGAAATATTATCACATTTTAATACCGATCTTCTTTTATCCATTTTTTACTCCTTCTTTGTTGATTTTTCTTTTAAATTTTGCAATTTGTCTTGAAATAGAAAATTCTTCTCTTCCCATTAAGCCTTGCGGTCTAAATATCATAACAATTACTAAGATTACAGAATAAATTATCATCCTATATTCTGCAAATGCTCTTAATATTTCTGGAACTATGGTTAATGTTATAGTTGAAATTACTGATCCTGTAAATGAACCCATTCCTCCTAGAACAACCATTACTAAAATATCAAAACTTTTATTATAATTAAATACATCGGCTGCTATTACTCCAGTTGTTTGAGCATATATTGCTCCAGCGACTCCGGCAAAAAGTGCTGATAAAGTAAAGGCAAATATTTTAGATTTTGTTGTATTTATTCCACAGCTTTCAGCGGCAAGCTCATTATCTTTTATTGCCAAAACCGATCTACCAAATCTTGATGTCATGATTGAATACATAAATACAACGCACAAAACTGTAACAAAAAATACTAAAGCAAAAGAATCAACTGTAGGTATTCCTGCCATTCCTTGAGCGCCACCAGTTATAGATAAATTTTCTACAACAACCCTAATTATTTCTCCAAAGGCTAAGGTTACTATTGCAAGATAATCTCCATTCAACCTCAATACTGGTATTCCGATTGCAAGAGAAAATAAAAATGCAAACAGCCCTCCAATTAATAAGGCTATAAAAAATCCTGGTATTCCTTCTATTATTCCAGTTTTCAAAAAAATTCCTGCACTATATGCACCTATTGACATAAAACCTGCATGTCCCAAGGTTATTTGTCCCAAATTTCCTACGGTTATATTTAGCGAAATTGAAAGAATTATATTAATGCATAGCAAAAATAAAATTGATTGCCAATAAGAATCGATTATTCCACTTAAAATTAATATTTGAATAATTGCAAATGAAACTAATACAAGGACAAAGCTAACTAGATATGATGTTTTTTTATTTTTATCCATTTTATACTTTCTCCTTTTCCATATTTCCTAAAATTCCAGTTGGTTTTACTATCAAAACTAAAATCAATACCAAAAATACTATTGCATCTGCGTATGAGCTTGAAAGATATGCTCTGGTCATAACTTCTATCATTCCCAAAATAAATCCACCAATTACAGCTCCCGGTATTGAACCAATTCCTCCAACAACTGCTGCTGTAAAAGCTTTTATTCCTAGCATAGAACCTATAAAAGGAGTTATTTGAGGATATGATGAAACATACAATAAAGATGCAACTCCAGCAAGTGCAGAGCCAATTGCAAAAGTCATAGTCATAGTATTATCTACATTTATTCCAACAAGACTTGATGCCTTATAATCTTCACTAACCGCAAGCATCATCTTGCCATATTTTGTTTTAGAAATAAAAATTTGCAAAATTATTGTAAGAATAATCGTTAAAACTATTGTAAAAATTGTTTGAAAAGATAATCTTATTCCAAAAATATTTAAGCTAGCTTGATTAAATAAACTTGGAACAGGTCTTGCGTTTGCGGTAAAAACTTTTACAAATAAATTTTCCAAAAATAATGATACTCCTATAGCAGTAATTAGAATTGAAATTGATGAAGAATTCCTCAAAGGTTTGTAAGCAATTCTTTCTATTACAACTCCCAAAAGTGTGCAGGCAATAATTGCTGGTATTATTGCTAAATATAATGGTAAACCACTTCTGAAAAGACTTGTTTGAACAACGAAAAATATTGTATAAGCGCCTACCATTATAATATCTCCATGGGCAAAATTTATTAATTTTGCTACGCCATAAACCATTGTATAACCCAAGGCTATTAAAGCGTATATTGATCCTAATTGTAGACCATTAAAAAGTTGAATTAAAAAATCCATAAAATCTCCTTAAAATTTAAGGGGTTTTGCTAATTCGCAATCCCCCTTTTTATTAATTTTCATCAGCTGTTACTGTTGAATTAAATTTATATGTTCCATCTTTTATTTCCATCATTGATGCTGATTTGATTGGATTATGATTTTCATTAAATTTAAATTTGCCGGTTATTCCATCAAATTCTATAGCTTTAATTTTTTCTATAATCTTATCACTTTCTTCGCTTTTCGCTTCTTCAATAGCTTGTTTTAATAAATAAATTGTATCGTATGACAAAGCAGAAAAAGCTGAAGGATCTTCTTTATTTTCTTCTTTATATTTTTTTACAAAATCTTTTACTCTTTGGTCATCACTATCTAAAGCAAAGTGATTTGAAAAACATGAGCCTTCTACCAATCCTAATTGAGATTTATCCATTACATTTACAACTCCATCCCAACCATCAGAACCAATAAATTTTGCATCAATTCCAGCATCTCTTGCTTGTGGAGCTATAAGAGCAACTTTTTCGTAATAATCTGGAACTAATAATACATCTGGTTTTGCTTTTGCAATTTTTGTAAGTTGTGCCTTAAAATCATTGTCATTATCTCCATAAGATTCATCAGCAACTAAATCAAGTTTTAATTTTTCTACTTCTTTTTTAAATTCATCAGCAATCCCATTTGAATAATCTGAAGAAGTATTTCTGAGGATAGCTACTTTTTTTGCTTTTTGATTTTCTGCTGCAAATTTTGCTAATAATTTTCCTTGATAAGGATCAGTAAAGCAAGTTCTAAATACATTATCCTTTCCTTCTGTAATATTTCCTTGAGTTCCTGTTGGAGTTATCATAGCAATTCCATCTTTTTTTGCAATTTCAGAAACTGCTAGAGCAGGTTTTGATGTAATAGGCCCTACAATTGCTGTTACTTTTTCTCCTTTTAATTTATTGTATGCAGTTGTTGAATCTGTTATTTCTCCCTTATCATCATAAGAAATCCATTCGATTTTTTTGCCATTAATTCCACCATTTTTATTTATCTCATCAACAGCTAACAAAGCTCCTTTTTCTGATGAATTTCCATAATTTGAAACTGGACCAGTTTGTGGTATTATTGCTCCAATTTTAATTGTGTCAGAATTCTCAGATTTTTTATTTTCTCCATTTTTTGCTTGACATCCTGCAAATACAAATATTGATGCAAAAGCTAAGGTCATTAATTTTTTTGTTTTTTTCATTTTTTCCTCCACATATTTTTTTAATAATTAAGTATAAATAAAGATTAAAATTTATAATAATAATTATGGCACAGGATTTTCATCTTGTCAAATGTTTTTTGCTTGATTATTTTATTGTCTTTTTTTCAACGCTTATCTTGTTATTATTTTTAGATTTTTAAAATGAATATTTATTTATAATTTTATGCAAAGGTATATTTATTATTTATTTAATGTTAAATAATGCTTTATGGTTTATTTATGTGATTTTATTTTAAAATATTTATTTTACGATAGTTTACAAAGGTTACAATTTCGCACTTTTCTTGATATTTTTTATTTTTTCGCCTATAATAAAATTCATTGGGGGACACATGAGAAAACAAAAACAAATTGATTCATTCACTTTTTTAAGAGCTATTTTTATTATTGCTATTTCCATATTTCATTCATCAGTGCAATTTCTTACTGGTGGTTTTATGGCAGTAATTGGCTTTTTTGTAATGAGTGGATTTTTAATGATGAAAAAATTAAATACTATAGATGATTATGATTTTAATGAATTTAAATTGATTATTAAAAAAAGATTCAAAAAGCTATTGCCAAGTTTATTTTTTGTTATAAGCCTATCTTTGGTTTTTGCTTTGATTTTTTCAAGAATAATCTTTCATGATTCTATAAAATCATCTTTACCTGCAGCCCTTTCTTTTCAAAATTTATACCAAATTTTTAAGGGTGGTTCATATTTTACAAAAAATGGATATTTTGATATGTTTACACATTTTTGGTATATATCCATGCAAGTCCAATTTATCCTTATTTTCTACTTGGTAAATTATTTTATAAATAAATATAAGGATAAATTTTCTGGTAAGAATATAAAAATTTATGTTTTTACTCTTATTTCTGCAATTAGTATTTTGTTGATGATTATTTTTTCTTTTGATAAAAATAATATTTCAAGAATTTATTATGGACCTGACGCTAGAATAAATGCTATTTTTATTGGAGCACTTGCTTATCTTTTGATAGATTATTTTTCAAAAATTATTGAATTTGCTAAGGAGAAAAATTTTTCTGAAAAATATATTTTGTATGCTCTTTTGTTTTTAACTTTTATCGCTTACTTTTTTGTAAGGGGTGAAAACTTATATACTTACAGAATAATAATGCCAATTTATACTATTATTCAAGCATTATTAATTGGCGTGTTATACTCTTATGAAAAGGAAAATAAATTTGTAATAAAGAAAAAAGAAATGGGAATTTTCAAAACTTTCCTTTATTATATAGGTCTTAGATCTTATTACATTTATTTGTGGCAATATATAATAAGCACTTTTCTTTCTTACGCTTTTGCCCACACAAGCAAAAGTAGGATTATAGCTTATATTTTGGAAATATTTATTGTTTTGATTTTGTCAGAGCTAACTTACGTTATTTTAAATAGAAAATTTGATTTTAAAAAATATTTTATTATTACATCTGCTCTTATTTTGGGATTAAATGCTTTGGCATTTTTTATTCCAAATCCTAAGGAAAAAGATATGAAAGAGCTTGAAAAAAGAATTAGTGAAAATCAAGATAATATAAAGAAAAACAATGAGAAATATGTAAAAGAACAAAAGAAAAAAGAAAATAAAGAAAATTTAGAAAAATCTAAAAATCAGCTTTCAAACGAAAATAAAGAAACAGATCCAAAGCAAAATGAAAGTAGCAAAGAAAATGAAAATAAAGAGCCTGTTTTTGAAAAGAAAGCTTATGATGATTTCAACTTTACTGATAAGGAAAAAGAATTTTTAAAAAATACTTCTATTACTGCTGTTGGCGATTCTGTTTTGATTAATATTGATCCATTTTTGAGAGAATTTAATCCAAATCTTTACCTTGATGGAGAAGTTGGCAGACAAATGACTGATGGTCCAAAAGTATTGCAGGATATAAAAAATAAAAACGGACTTGGCAATATTGTTCTTGTAAGCCTTGGTTCTAACGGAACTTTAAGCGAGCAAAATATGGTAGATATTTTAAATATTTCTGAAGGAAGAAAAGTTTATTTTGTAAATACTGTAAACAGCCAATCTTGGGAGATGACTATTAATTCAAAAATCAAAAAATTCTGCGATGAAAACCAAAATGCCTACATGGTTGATTGGTATAAATTTGCAAAGGAAAAAGCAAATTTATTTGCAAAAGATATGGTTCATCCAGAAGTTGAAGGTTCAAAAGCTTATAGAAATCTAATTGAAAGAGAAATAATAAATTCTTTTGCTAAGTAATAATTAAATAATGTAGATCTAAAAGCGTAGAAGTCTTAAATGACTTTCCACGCTTTTATTTTTTTAAAAATTTCCATTTTAAAGTCTCTATACTTTTTTAATCAAAAAAATTATTTGAAATATTTTGCAAATTTAAAATGGACTTTATCAATAGCCTAAGAATATTTTTGTTGTATAATAGCAAATGAGGTGAATTATGATAGATTATTTAAATGAAATAAATTTAGATCAAAATTTAATAGATAAAATAATAGAATTTAGAAAAGCAAATATAGATGATGAAGACAAGGATAGAATTGTTAAACCAGAATTTAAATATTATGGAGAAGATGTTTTGAAAAAAGCAATCACTGCTATTCTTTCTGGAAAAAATATTTTACTTTCTGGCCCAAAGGCTACAGGAAAAAATGTTCTTGCTCAAAATCTTTCCTACATTTTTAATCGTCCATCATGGGATATTTCTTTTCACGTAAATACCGATTACAATTCCTTGGTTGGAGCTGACACTTTTAAAGACGGAAAAGTAGTTTTTAGAAAAGGGCCTGTTTATGAATGTGCGAAAAAAGGTGGATTTGGAGTTTTAGATGAAATAAATATGGCAAAAAATGAAGCCATTTCTGTCCTCCACGCAACTTTAGACCACAGACGTGTAATTGATATTCCAGGTTATGACAAAATAAAACTTGACGATAAAACAAGATTTATTGCAACAATGAATTATGGTTATGTTGGAACAAGAGAAGTAAATGAGGCACTTGCATCAAGATTTATGGTTATAAATATGCCAAATATTACAAGAGAAAATTTAAAACACTTATTAAAGGATAAATTTCCAAAATTAAAAGAAAAATATATGGAAACTTTTATAGACATTTTTGAATCTCTACAAGAAAAAAGTGAAAATTCAGAAATTTCTACAAAATCAGTTGACCTTAGGGGACTAATTTCTGCAATTGAAACTATGGAGATTGGACTTAATCCATATGATGCAATTGAAATGGGACTAATTAATAAATCTTTTGATGAATTTGAAAGAGAGCTTGTAAGAGATAGCGTTGATTCAAAACTTCCAAAAGAAATCAAAGAGAGTGTATTTGATGACTGATACTTTTGAAAAGTTAAGGGCCATGAATGTGATTTGGGATTTTGCTGATAATTATAAAATATTTCCCAAATCCTACTATCCAATGGATAAAAATTACAAAAATATAATTGAAGGATACAAGTTTAAAAATTTTAGGCTTGATTTATTTTCTTCATTTTTTTCCTATTTAAAAAAAGACAACCCTTTTTTTGAAGAATTTAAGGCAATCACCCTTCTTTTGTTGGAAGATTTATCCTACAGAAAATTAGAAAAAACTAATCTTGTAATAAAGGATTTAAGAAAATCCTACGCCAAAAAAATTATCGATAAATACCAATACAAAAAAGAAACCGACAATGTTTATGAACAAATTGAAAAAGCCTATTACGGGAAAATTTTTAATAAACCCATAACCGAAGCAAAGCTTGTAAGAGATTTTTATGCTGAACTTTTTTCAATTGATACCTATAAATCAAGCGAAATAATAGATAAACTTAATGAACTTTTTAAAAAATATTTTCTTTTTGAAAGATTTGACCAATATAACGAACTTTTTGATCAAATGATAAAGGAAGAAAAACCCAAAAATTTTGACCATGATGATTTGGACGAATCTGATATTGAAAAAAATATAGAAGACCAATTTCAAATCCAATCAGCAGAATTTAATGGTTATATTTATTTCGAAGAAAAAAAAGAAGATATGAACAAGGATATATTTATCTTTGAAAAATCCGATAAGGAAAAAGAAAAAAGAGAAGATTCCTTTATTGAAGATTTTTATGGAAAACTTTCTATAAGCAAAAAAAGACAAGAACTTTTGGAAAAAGAACTTGCCAAGGGTATCCATAAGTCAAAAAAATTGTATTTTACCAAGGGAGAATACACCGATTCTCCAAATGCAAAATTCAATCAGAAAGTTAGAAAAAAACAAAGGGAAAAAACAAAGGAATACATTGAAAATAATCTTTCAATAAACAACAGGGCTGTAAATGAGCTTACAAGAACTATAGAAAATTCTTTGGCAAATCACGAAGAAGATGAGCTTTACAGGAAAAATTATGGACTTTTAGATTCTGTAAATGTTTGGAGGGCTCCTGTATTAAATGAATCAAAAGTATTTTTTTCAAATAACAAAGATCCAAAACCAAAATTTCAAATGGATTTATTGATTGATGGATCGGCAAGCCAAATTAAAAGGCAAAATCTTGTAGCAAATCAAGCTTTTATAATTGCAAATGCCATGGACAAGGTAAATATTCCAATAAGAGTTTCTTCATTTTCAACTTTAAGAGATTATACTGTTTTTAATATGTACAGAGATTTTAAAGACAAGGGCAATAATGAAAATATTTATAATTTTTTTGCTTCAGGTGCAAACAGAGATGGACTTGCCTTTAAAACAATCCACAAATTAATCAATGAAGATAAAAATGAAAATGTAAGAAAAATTTTAATAATTTTATCAGACGGTCGCCCAAACGATGAAAAACACAATATAAATACAGTAAACGCAAAAATCAAGGACCAATATATAGACAAAAAAGCAGTTGATGATACTGCAAAAGAAATAAGAGCTTTAAAAAGCGATGGAATCCAAGTTTTGGGAGTTTTTACTGGAGAAGATGAAGATATAGAAAATGCAAAATTAATTTATGGAGCAGATTTTTGTAGGATAAAAAATTTAGACAATTTCTCCAAAATTGTTTCAATTTATATGAAAAATTTAATAGCAAATTAAAATTGGCTGGCAAAAAATTATAAACCATAATAATTTATAATTTTTACCAGCCTTTTAAATTATTTTTTATTTTTTCTTAGAAAATTTATGATAAAGACGATTTACCATTTTCATAACTTCAGGAATCCTTGCAAATAAAATTGTGAGCGCATAAAATATTGCTGCTATTATTATGGCAATAAACATAGCCAAAAGATATGACATTTTCCCACTCAAATTTCCATAAATAACACTTGCAATTAGTCCCATTAAAATTGATAAAATTGTAATTTTTATCAAAGATTTTAAAGAACTTTTGAAATTAATTCTTCCAAAATTTTTCCTAAATTTTATTAACATCATTATAGCGCAGACTGCTGTGGAAATTGCAGTTGCTAGGGCAAGACCTTGAATGTCAAAAAATTGTATCAAAATAAAATTCAATATTACATTTATTATCTGTTGGATAACTACAATTATTAAAGGAGATTTTGAATCGCCAACTGCATAAAATCCCTTATCGATTACATCAGCAAAGGATTGAAAAATAACAAATGGTGCGTAGGCAATTAGCATGGATGCTGTAACTATTACAGATTTATTATCAAAAGCTCCTCTTTGATAAACCAATTTTATTATTGGCTCTGCCAAAGACATCATGCCAATTGTTGCAGGAATTACCAAAAGCATAGTCAAAACTATAGCTGAATTTATTTGAATTTTCATATTTTCTATATCGCCTTTTTGTCCCAAATGTGAAACTGTAGGAAATATTGAAGTTGTAACTGAAACTGTTATTACTCCTGTAATCAGTGACAAAAGTGTTTTTGAATATCTCAAAAATGATATTGATGCGTTTCCAAAATAATATGATGCCATAGAATTATCTACTGTAAGTGCTATCTCTCCTGCAGCTGATGAAACTATCACAGGAATTGAAATTATAATTAGAGACTTAATATATTTATTGTGAATATCAATTTTTCTCTTATATTTATAACCATGATCCCTATTTGCCTTAGGAAACATTATATATTGCAAAACATTTCCCAACAAACAACCCACAGCAAGTAAGTATGGATTTTTGGCAAGTCCACTAATAATTGTAAAGGCAATTATTATAACATTCATTATCAAACCAGTTACAGCTGGAATAAAGAAATTGCCTTTTAAATTTAAATATCCTCTAAAAACAGCTGAATAGAAATATGAAAATATTGCAAACATTATAATTCTTGTAAAAACTATAGCCGTTTGTAAAAGTTCGCCTTTTAAATCAGGAGAAAATAATTTACAAAATGCTCCAGCAAAAACAAAACCAAAAATAACTGCTACAAGACCAAATACCATCAAGATATTAAAAATATTTGATGTAAATTCTTCAGCTACCTCTTCGCCCTCTTCATTTTTTGCCTTGGTATAAATTGGAATAAATCCATAGATAATACCAGACGCAACAAAATTTGCTATTACTACAGGAAGAGTATTAGCAACAGCATAAATTGCAACTATATCCCCCGCTCCATAAAAATAAGCCATAACAGATTCTCTCAAAAATCCAAAAACTTTAGAAAGAATTGTTACAAGCATTAACATAAAAGCAGTTTGTCCCATAATTACCTCTCTTTTTAATTTATAAATTTTATTTTATCTTTAAAAAATCCTCTTTCAATGAATAAATTTATCCATAAATTAGTCCATTATCTTAGAAAATTTTATGATAATTTTATAAACTCTTTATTTTTCTTTTAGCTTATTTATTATTTAAAAAAATTAAAAATAAAAATAAGCACAAGAAATAAAGCTATCACTTGTGCTATAATTTATTATTTTATTTTCAAGTATTCTTCCAAAGAAAGACTATTCTCGTACATAGATTTTGCATTTTCTACACCAACATATCTAAATTCCCAACATCTTTCTTTTTTGCCAGTAATTTCTTCTTTTTCTTTGGTGTATCTTTGAATAAAACCATATTTATAAGAATTTTCCTTTAGCCACTTATATTCATTTGTATCTTTAAATTTGTCTGAATATTTGCTTTGTCCAGTATAAAAATCAAAACTTGTTCCTGTTTGGTGGTCACTTGTATAAGGCAAATCAGCATCAGGATTATTTTGATCTACCAATTTTTCTTCACTTTGTCCCATCCTAAAATCAGATGCGATTTTTATATCCAAGCCTTCTCTTTGCATATCAATAAGCATAGTATCAAAAGCTTTTTTGCTTGTAGAATCAACGCCAGGATTAAAATCTTTAGGCAAAGGATTTGATTCATTTACAAAAACAACTCCATTCACTACACTAATATTTTCGCTATCTTTAAGCTTTCTAAGACCATATTTATTTACATAATAAAATTCATCATTAATTTTAATTTTTGAAAAAGAATTTTCTGTACCAAAATATTCTATGTATTGGTTATTATTAATGCTTACATCAGTTTTTGTAAAATCGCTTGGTTCTTGGTAGCAATATTGACTTTTAAGAGATTTGACATAGGATTTCATAGTATCACTATATCCATCATCATCAATTTTTTCCCCATCACTAATTACTACATTTTCAAAACCAATAGGAGTTGCAACTTGAGTTTTTGCATTTTTTAGTTCCTCTTTAATAACTTCATTTTCTTGTTTTTTATTAGCTTGGGCATATCTGTTTTCTATTGGTTTTCTAATTTGAAAATCATCACTACTTTTTTTAAAATCTATATTCAAAGCTCCTGTTATCAAAAGAGCACAAATTCCAACTTTTATTAAATTATTTCTTCTTTTTATTTTTCTTTCTTTTACCTTTTTACGTCTTAAATCTCTAATACTTTTGTTTGCCATTTTTAGTTTTCTTCCTTAAATCTATTTCAATATAACTAAATTTACGTCTGTGGGATAGTTTGTAAAATCATATAAATGTATTTCAATCTATAATAAAAGACTTTACAAAACTTTTTAATATTTTCTTAACTCCATTATAACACAAGTTAAAAAAAATATGTATAGTATAA
Organism: Anaerococcus vaginalis; assembly: GCA_018363915.1. Taxonomy (GTDB): domain Bacteria; phylum Bacillota; class Clostridia; order Tissierellales; family Peptoniphilaceae; genus Anaerococcus; species Anaerococcus vaginalis_C. The sequence continues at coordinate 30,429 of JAGZMY010000003.1, read as the reverse complement.
ATGATTTTTTTCGAAAATTATTTAAAAAAATCGCTAATAATTAGAAATTCTAATTTAGCGATTTTAAAATTTATTTTCTAATAAATCCAAACTATAAATAATTTGAATTTATTTTCTAAAAAAATCTTTTATTTTTTCGAAAAATGTTTTCGATTTTACCTTTTCATTTTCATCTATAGAAATATTATTTGGAATAAGCTCACTTCTTTTTCCTAAATCTTTTTCCCTAGCCCTAGCTTTCGCAAGTTCTATGAATTTTTCTTGGGCAATTAGATTTTTTTTATTTTCTACCTTTTCATATTCACCCTTAGAGTTCATGACTCTAGTTTTTACATCGTCGGCAAACATTATATCTAAAAATTCCAAAATTCGTTTTTTTATAGATTCTTGGTAAATTGGACAAGCTACTTCCATCCTATTTCTAATATTTCTTGTCATAAAATCTGCTGATGAAATATATAATTTGCAATCATCACTTTGACCAAATTGATAAACTCTATGGTGTTCAAGAAATCTTCCAACAATTTGATGTATTTTTATATTTTCTGTCCTATTTTTTATTCCTGGTAAAATACAAGTAATTCCCCTAACCATAAGATCAATTTTTACTCCCTCGTTTGAGGCTTCTGATAATTTATCTATCAAAATTCTATCAGAAATTGAATTCATTTTAAGTCTTATATAACCATTTTTGCTTTCTTTTTGCCTTTGTATCTGTTCATCAATTAATTCATAAAGCCTTCTTTGCATTGGTTTTGGTGAAACTAAAAGATGTTTGTAGTCCCCATCAAGATTTCCTATCATTATATTATCAAAAACTTCCTTAGCATCACTTCCAATTCCTATATTACTTGTCATAAAAGAAAAATCCGTGTAAAGTTTTGCAGTTTTTTCGTTGTAATTTCCTGTAGCAATTTGACTTGTGTAAGCAATTTTATCATCTTTTATTCTTGTTATTAGACAAACTTTTGAATGGCACTTGTAATTATCAAATCCATAGACAATTTTACATCCAGCATTTTCAAGTCTTGATGACCAAATAATATTATTATTTTCATCAAATCTTGCTCTCAGTTCCATTAAAACAAAAACTTCTTTTCCGTTTTCAGCAGCTTTTATCAATGCTTTTGCAATTTCAGAATCTTTGGCAATTCTGTATAAAGTTATTTTTATACTAATAACAGATTCATCAAGACTTGCTTCATTTAATAATCTAATCACTGGATCCATACTCTCATAAGGATAGGATAAAAGAAGATCATTTTTTTCTATTTGATCTAGCATTGGTATATCATCTTGAATTTTGTCTGATTTTTGTGGCGAAAAACTTTCGTAATAATATTTCAATTTTAATTCTTCAGGCATATCATCAAGCATATCAAAAACAAAACCCGCCCTCATTGGTGATTTTGTAACAAATACATTTTCTCTTTTTAAGGGAAGTTTTTCCAATAATAAAGCAAAAACTTCTTCTTCAATTTCCTCATCAAGTTCAAGCCTAACAGGTTGTAGTCTTTTTCTTCTTTTTAAAACATCTTTCATATAAGACCTATAATCAAGATCGACGTCATAATCATCATCATCGTATGATATATCTGCATTTCTCGTAACAGACATTATATGCTTTGAAATGCACTTGTAATTATCAAAGACATTTTCCCCAAATTCTTTGATAATATCTTCGAGCAAAACTATAGTTGTTTGTGAAACTTTTAAATATCTATCAATTTTATCTGGAACATATATTATTCCAAAATAATTCCTATCTTTCTTATTTGTTCTTTCTTTAATAAGATTAAAGATTACATTTATAGAAAGATTTGGTAGTCTTGGAAAAGGCCTTACCCTATCAACAACTTGAAAATTTAAAATAGGTTCAATTTTGCTGTCAAAATAAAATTTTGCAGTCTCATAATCTTTTTTATCAAGATTTGAAACTTTTTCAATATTTATCCCTTCACTTTTAAAATCATTTATAATTCTAGTATAAACTGAGTCTTTTTTTTGGTATAATCTTTTACATTCTTTCATAATGGCAGCAAGCTGATCTTCTGGAGTCATATTTGACTTATTATCAACTGCTTTTTTCTTGAGCCTTGTCAAATCTTCAAGTGAACCAACTCTAACCATAAAAAACTCTTCTAAATTTGTATCAAATATAGAAAAAAATTTTAGCCTCTCAAACAATTCAACATTTTTTTCATCAGCCTCGTCCAAAACTCTCTCATTAAATTTCAGCCAAGACAATTCCCTGTTTTGCGTAAAAGATATATCCATTTTCTATTCCTTTCCTAGTACTTTATCGTAAACATATCCCTCTCTTACACCAGTTTGACTTATATTTATAACATCAGCCTTAAAATATTTTGCAATTTTATTTAAAATAATCATGCCAGGAATAAGAGTATGAACCCTATCAGCCTTTACAGAAAGAATCAAATCCAAAAGTTCTTTATTTTCATGGTCAATCAAATCTTTTATCATATCCTTGAGCTTTTTCCTATCCATAGAAAAATTATCCTTATCAATATCATAATATTCATTGTATAATTTTAGGCTTGCCCTAGCAGAACCACCAACTCCACACAAAGTTTCATGATTTTCTTGATAGAAATTTCTCTCTACTAATTCATCTTCAATGGCCTTTTCAATAGCCTTTCTATCATCTTTTGTAGGAAATAAATATTCAACATTATCATTAAAAGCAGAAAGTGAACCAATATCGAGTGAAGTTGATTTAATAACTTTTCCTTGTTCAATTATTACAATCTCACTAGATCCGCCGCCTATATCAGTCAAAACTCCCTTTTGAATTTCAAGAGAAGAATTCGCCCCAATAAAGGCAAATTTTGATTCCTCTTCACCAGATAAAATTTCAATATCAAAGCCTATTTCATCCTTAACCTTTTTCAAAATTTCACTTCTATTAGAAGAATCTCTGATTGTAGCCGTTGCAAATGGTAAAACTACATCTATATCATCAAAATTATCAATAAGGCGTTTGAAATTTCTCAAAGTATCCATTAGCCTTTCAACACCTTTTTCGTTAAGTTTCCCATTTTTAATATATGACCTAAGACTTGCCCCTTCTTTTTCATTAAATAAATTGTGGATTACTCCATCTTTTTCCTTGTAAACTGAAAGCCTTATAGTGTTTGATCCAATATCTATAATCGCATATATCATATAATTTTCTCCTTTTTTCTATATTAAAGTTTTGTAAAATTTATGTAAGATTTAATTAGAAACTTTCTTAATTTCAATTTCCCTTCCCATAATAATATTTGTCATATTTTGCGAAATTTCATTTACATCAGTCATATAGATTTCTATATTTAAATTCTCATCCTCATCAAAAATAATATCCCTTGCCAAAACCTTGGCAGGATCAATGATATTTGCCCTATAGGTAAGACTTTTCTCAATTTCTTTTCTAATAATAGGATAATGGGTACAGCCCAAGATTATATTTTCAATTTTTCTCTCATTTGCAAGATCCAAATACTTTTTCAAATCATTTTCAAGATCTTTTCCACAAATTTCCCCATTTTCAATAAAAGATACCAAAGAAGGGCAGGCTTTTTCATAAACTTTTTTATCTGAAAATCTTTGAATTTTTTCTTTATAGCCATGTTTTAGGCAAGTCGCCTTTGTTGCCATAACAAAAGCATCGCCTTTTTTATTTAAAAGCTCACCCACTGCCTCATCAGTTATAGAAATAAATTTCTTATCAAAAGTCTTTCTAAGCTCATCAATACCAACAACAGAAATAGTATTACAAGCAACCACAAAAAAATCAATATCTTTTTTAAGTAAAAACTTAACCATATTTTTCGAAAGATTAATTATTTCTTGACTAGACTTATCTCCATAAGGAACATTTTTATTATCACCAAAGTAAAAATAATTCGCCTTATGTTTTTTTGATAATTCTTTAAGAACTGTAAGACCACCAAGTCCAGAATCAAAAACTCCAATATTAGTCATCTACCAAACTCACCCTCTCAACAAATTTATAGTCATCTTTAATTTCATTAAAAGCTCTGTTGATTTTTTCCTCATCAAAATATACAGCAAAAATACTTGCCCCACTTCCACTAAGAAGAGCCTTATCTGCTCCAAGATTTTCAAGCCTATTTTTGATATCAAGAAGGTGAGGATAATTTTCATAAACTACATCTTCCATAACATTTCTAAAATCTTTAACTACTTTTTTATCAGAATCCTTTAATCCATCTATAATTTTTTCAGTTTCTACATTTCCATAATCTCCAAGTCTTTTATAAACAAAATTTGAAGAAATTTCTGTCCCATCATTAACAAGAAGGATTTTCATATCCAAATTAATGTCAATTGGAGATAAAATCTCACCAATTCCTTGGGCTCTGGCAGATTTTTTCAAAAAGAAAAATGGAATATCAGCTCCCAAATTTTTTCCAATATCAAAAATCTCCCTATCACTCATATTCAAATTCCACAAATCATTTAAAGCCAAAATCATTTCAGCACAATTTGTTGAACCACCAGCAAGCCCTGCAGCTATGGGAATATTTTTTTCCAAAAACACATCTACTCCACATGATTTAACTCTATCTTTTAATATAGCCCAAGCCTTGTAAATCAAATTATTTTCAATATTTTCTTTTGATAAAATTTGGCTATTTGTTTTAATTTTAATTTCATTAGTATTATTTTTTTCAATTTTTAATTTATCAAACAAAGAAATCCTAGTCATAATTGTATCAATTTCATGATAACCATCATCTCTTTTGTACAAAGAATCTAAACTAAGATTAATTTTTCCATAGCATTTTCTTTCCATAATTACCTCACTACAATTATACCATAAGGAATTTGTTGAAAATAAAATTTAAAAATAAAAAATTTTAATCAAAAAATAGACCTTGCTTTCGCAAAGTCTATTTGTAAATTTAAATTTATTTAGAATAATCGTAGAATCCTTTACCAGTTTTTCTACCAAGATCTCCTGCTCTTACCATTTGTCTTAATAATGGATTTGGACGATATTTGCTATCACCAAATTCATTGAATAATACTTCCATAATTGCAAGACATGTATCAAGTCCTATAAGGTCAGCTAATGCTAGAGGTCCCATTGGATGGTTTGCTCCAAGTTGCATTCCCTTATCAATATCTTCAACACTTGCAAGTCCATCATATAAAACTCCGATTCCTTCGTTAATCATTGGAATTAAAAGTCTGTTTACAACAAATCCTGGACCTTCTTTTACTTCTATTGGTTGTTTTCCAAATTCTTCAGCAAGTTCAAATACTTTTTTGTTTGTTTCATCACTTGTGTGAAGTCCTCTGATAACTTCTACAAGTTTCATTACTGGAACTGGATTGAAGAAATGCATTCCTATTACATTTTCTGGTCTATTTGTTGAAGCAGCAATATCTGTTATTGAAAGTGAAGATGTATTTGAAGCAAGAATTGCTCCTTCTTTAACTACTTCATCTAATTCTTTGAAAATTTCTTTTTTAAGTTTTGGATTTTCTGTTGCAGCTTCAATAACTATGTCACAATCAGCTAAATCTTTTACTTCTGTTGTGTAGGAAATGTTTTTGATTGCTTTTTCTTTAGCATCTTCTTCCATTCTTCCCTTAGAAACTTGTTTAGCATAATCTTTTTCAATTCTAGCTTTTGCATTTTCTAAGAATTCATCTTTAATATCTCTTACTACTACTTCGTGGAATTTTGCAGCAACTTCTACAATTCCTCCACCCATAATTCCTGATCCAATTACACCAATTTTCATATTTACTCCTTTGTGTGTTTTAAAAAAGTTTCGTTTGTTTGTTAAATTAATAACTTATACATATATTATAACATTGTTTTCCCGTTTTATCAAGAAATATTGACTTTTTTTTAACTATTTATTAGATTTTCTCCAAATTCTCATTTTTTCAGCTTCTTTTATCAAATCATCTCTAAATTCTGGGTGAGCAATTGAAATCAATTTCTCAGTTCTTTCCCACAATGATTGTCCTTTAAGATTAACCATTCCAAATTCTGTTGCAACAAAATGAGTATTTGCTCTACAACCTGTTGGTTGTGTTCCTTCAATTAATCTTGGAACTATATTTGAATGTCTTACTCCTTTTTTATCAACTCTTGATGAGTGTAGGGTTACAAAGGATTTTCCACCCTTAGAATTATAAGCTCCAAGCATAAAATCTAAAGCTCCACCTGAACCTGAAATATGTTTTGTTCCAGAGCTTTCTGCAGAAACTATACCATTCAAATCAACTTCAAGGGCTGAATTTATTGACATGAAATTATCTAAAGCAGAAATTTGTTCAATACCATTGCAATAATCTACTGGTGCTGCACAAAGTTGTTCATTATTGTCTATAAAATCGTACAATTCTTTGCTACCAGCTGCAAAGGCATAAACTTGTCTTCCCCTATCAATATTTTTCTTTTTACCTGTAATTTTTCCAGCTTTTGATAATTCTACAAAAGAATCTACATACATTTCTGTATGAACGCCCAGGTCTTTTAAATCAGAATTTGCAATTTCTTTTCCAATTGCTGTAGGAAGTCCACCTATTCCTATTTGTAAACATGCACCATCAACTAATTCTTCAACTACATATTTAGCAACTTCCTTATCCAAATCACTTGGATTTGCTTTGCCCAAAGCTACCATTTCTGGATTTGAACCTTCAATTATATAATCTACATCTTTAATATTTACAAAATTTTCAAATCCACCAAGTCCTCTTGGTACATTTTTATTTACTTCTATTATTACAATATCAGAATTTTCAATTGCAGCGTAAAGATGAGATGCAGAAATTCCAAAATTAAAATTGCCGTGTTCATCCATAGGTGTCGCTTGTGTTACAAAAACATTTGGTTTTTTTATTGAAGTTCTATAATATTTTGGAAGTTCTGAATATTTTATAGGAGCATAAAATGCTCTTCCTTCTCCAGCTAATTTTCTAATTGCTCCCAATGAATGCCAAGAGTTATAAACAAAATGTTCATTTGTTGGATCTGCATCAAATAATTTAAATTTTTCTAATTCTACTCCTCCTCTGACAACGATGTCATTGAGCTTAGTAATTTCTTTTGCAAATGCTTCATCAAAATCGTGTGGAGAAATTATTCCCCAAGAGTAGTCAACATAATCTCCATCTTTTACTAATTTTGCTGCATCTTCAGCACTTATTAGTTTTTCCTTATATAATTTATTATAATCCACGTCATCCTCCCATTAAATACGCATATTTTTACTTATATATTGGAATAATTTTTAATTATCTTCATAAAAATTTAAGGATGAGACTTCTCTCATCCTTAAATTAATTTGAGATACTAATAATGATATACCCAAATTTTAAAATTTTATTTAAATTAATTTGCTTTTTTATTCTTAATTGCTTCTGTAAGTTTTGGCACTACTTCAAATAAGTCGCCTACTATACCATAATCAGCTCTTCCAAATATTGGAGCATCTGGATCTTTGTTTATAGCTATAACTTTATCAGCAGCATTTATACCTGCCAAGTGTTGAATAGCTCCAGAAATTCCTACAGCTATATAAACTCTTGGTCCTACAGTTTTTCCTGATTGTCCTACTTGGTGAGAGTGTGAAATCCAACCAGCATCTACAGCCGCACGGCTTGATCCAACAGTTCCGTCAAGTGCATCAGCTAAATCTTTTATTAATGCAAAGTTTTTAGGATCTCCAAGTCCACGTCCACCAGAAACTATAAATTCAGCTCCAACTAAATCAACTTCATCTCCTTCATCTCTTGGAATGAAATCTAAAATTTTTGTTCTAGCTTCACCTTCAAATTTGATGTCTTCATCAATTATTTCGATATCATCTTTTACACCAATAGCTTCTTTTGAAAATACTCCTGGTCTTACAGTTCCCATTTGTGGTCTGTGATCTGGGCAAAGAATCATTGCCATTAAGTTTCCACCAAATGCAGGTCTTGTCCATCTAACTTCTTTTTTCTCAGCATCAATATCAAGTTCTGTACAATCTGCTGTAAGTCCTGTGTGAAGTCTTGCTGAAACTCTTGGGCCCAAATCTCTTCCTTGATTTGTTGCACCTATCAAAATTATATTTGGACTATATTTTTTAACTAATTGGTCTATTGCATCTGCATAAACTTCTGTATTATATTCTTTGTAAATTTCATTATCAACTGTGATAATTCCATCTACGCCGTATTCTTTTACTTCTTCTTTAGCTTTATCAACATTTGATCCGATAATTATAGCGTAAAGTTTTTCATCAATAGCATCAGCCATTCTTCTTCCTGGATTCATTAGTTCAAGTCCAACATTTACAGCTGATCCATCTTCTTTTGTTTCTACAATTACCCAAAGATTTTTATTTTCACTCATCTATATCCTCCTAAATAAGTTTCTCATCAGAAAGAGCATTTATTAACTTATCTACAGAAACGCTAGCATCTTCATCGTTGTAGATTTCTCCAGATTTCTTATGTTCAGGTGTATAAGATTTTTTAACTCTTGTTGGTGAACCTTTAAGTCCTATTGCTGTTTCGTCAATATTTTCTTTTAGTTCTTCAAAAGTAATTTGTTCGATTGTAGCTTTTTTAGCTTTCATTTTATTTTTAATTTTTGGATATCTTAATTCTTCATCGCCATATTTTGTAAATGTTATAAGAGCTGGAAGTTTTGCTTGAATATTTAAAGCTCCGCCTTCAACTTCTTTAAGAACTTTGATTCCTTCATCATTTAATTCTGTTGTATAAGCATAAGTTACTTGTGGCAAATCTAAATGTTCAGCAATTTCTGGTCCAACTTGTGCTGTATCTCCATCTATAGCTTGAAGACCACAGAAAATCATATCATAATCTCCTTCTCTTTTAGCTACTTCTTTTATAGCTTCTGAGATTATATAACTTGTTGCAAGTGTATCAGAACCACCAAATTTTCTATCAGTAACCAAGTAAGCTTTGTCAGCTCCTACTGCTAGAGTATCTCTAAGCATAGATTCAGCTTGAGGTGGTCCCATAGAAATAACTGTGATTTTTACATTTTCTGGATCATTATCTTTTATTCTTAAAGCTTGTTCAAGGGCAAAAGCATCATAAGTATTTAAGATACTAGGAACTCCCTTTCTAATAAGAGTATTAGTTTCAGGATCTATTTTGATTTCATTAGTATCTGGAACTTGCTTTGCACATACAAAAATATTCATTTATTCCTCCTAAATTTATCTTCTTAATTATTATCTTAAAAGAGCTCCTGATACAACCATTAACATTACTTCTGAAGTACCTTCATAAATTTCTGTAATTTTTGCATCTCTCATCATTCTTTCAACGTCATATTCTTTGATATATCCATATCCACCAAGAATTTGAACTGCTCTATCAGCAACGAATGATGCTGTTCTTGAAGCTTTTAATTTTGCCATAGCTGCTGCTACTGAGTAATTTTCTCCAGCATCTTTTAGGCTTGCTGCCTTATAAACTAAATTTCTAGCAGCTTCAATTTCTATAGCCATTTCAGCTAATTTGAATTGTGTATTTTGGAATTTAGCTAAAGGACGTCCGAATTGTTCTCTTTCTTTAGAATATTGAACAGCTTTTTCTAAAGCGCCTTCTGCAATACCAAGAGCTTGAGCTGCAATTCCAATTCTTCCACCATCAAGAGTTGCCATAGCAATCTTAAATCCTTTACCTTCTTCTCCAAGTAAATTTTCTTTTGGTATTCTACAATCTTGGAAAATTAATTCCATAGTTGATGAACCATTGATTCCCATTTTGTTTTCAAGTGTACCAAAATCAAATCCTTTAGTTCCTTTTTCAACTATGAATGCAGAAATTCCGTGATTTCCTTTTGACTTATCTGTCATGGCAAATACTACATAAATATCAGCATATCCACCATTTGTTATAAAGATTTTTGTACCATTAAGTACATATTCATCTCCATCAAGTTTAGCTGTTGTTTGTTGACCTGAAGCATCAGTTCCTGCATTTGGTTCTGTAAGTCCAAAAGCACCTAATTTTTCTCCACTTGCAAGTGGTGTTAAATATTTTTTCTTTTGTTCATCATTAGCAAATTTGTTTATACAATCTGCACATAAAGATGTGTGAGCTGATAAAATTACACCAGTTGATGCACAGTATTTTGACATTTCTTCAACTGCAAGTACATATGTAAGTGTGTCAGCACCTTGACCGCCAAATTCTTCATCAAATGGAATTCCAAAGAAACCTAATTCTTGCATTTTTGCAACTGTTTCTTCTGGGAACATATGTTCTTCATCTACTTTTTGAGCTAATGGTTTAACTTCACTTTCTGCAAAGCCGTGGAACATCTCTCTCATTTCTTCATAATCTTCTGATAATTTATACATATTTTCTCCTAAATAATTTTCCATATTTATTATTTTTAAATTTTTAAAAATAATATTAAGAAACACTTTTTATCACTTATGTTATTATATTAACAATCGGAACTAGACTTGTCAAGCTTTTTAGCCAATTATTTATCAAGCTTTTAGCTTTAAGTCCTAAATTTTTTTGGAAAATTTTTTCTAGCTTTATACTTTTATTATATAAATTAAAATTCTCTCACTTTATCATTTTTTATATAATTTACAATTCTAAAACTAAAAATCAAAAAACAAAACTTAGTCTATTATTATATGATATGGAATTTAAAATTTAATTAAATATTTTTGCTAAATTTTATTTCTTTATTTTTTATTTCTTTTATTATATAGTAAAAAGATTTCCCAAAAAAACATTTACCTACATTATAATAATATCACAATCAGTCTATCTGTCAAATCTTTATCAATATATTTACAAATTTTAACTATATATTTTATTTTATAAATCAGTTTTTAAATTTTAAGAATGAAAAATATTTTTTTATGCTTAAATTTAAGATAAAAAATTTCTTTTAATCCAAATCTATTTTGTTTATTATCAAAAGCTAATATCTTTAGATGTCTTGATTTTAAAAATTTTCAAATTTAAAAATCAAAATTTTTCACTTTCTATTTTTATTTTAGTCAATTCCCCATTTACTCTTAGAAAATTTAATTTTTTGATTTTTTAAGAACTTTAAAATAATTTCTAATTTTAAATTATAAATTTATTTATTATTGATATTTATATTTAATTAAAGGAAAACTTTTCCATTCGATTTTTTTATGTTATAATTGATACATAATTAACTAAGTAACTTAGTTAATTATACAATTTCTATTTACATTTAGGGGGCAAAAATGGATTACAACAAAATTAATGACGAAATTATTGAACAAATCAAATCATCAGTAAATGGAAAAGTTTATGTAGGAGAAGAAATTAATGAAGATTTCTTTCACGATGAAATGCCAATTTATGGCGAAGGAATCCCTGATGTTTTGATTGACGCTACTTGCAAGGAAGATGTTTCAAAAATAATGAAAATTTGTAATGAAAATAAAATTCCTGTTATAGCAAGAGGTGCTGGTAGTGGTTTGACTGGCGCTGGTGTTGCTATTAAAAATGGTGTAATGATTAATATGCAATCCATGAACAAAATTTTAGAATTCGATGAAGAAAATTTAGTTGTAAGGGTTGAACCTGGTGTTTTATTAAGTACTTTGGCTCAAACTTGTCTTGATAAGGGATATTTATATCCACCTGATCCAGGCGAAAAAAATGCTACACTTGGCGGAAACGTTTCATTAAATGCAGGTGGAATGCGTGCTGTTAAATATGGCACAACTCGTGATTATGTAAGAAAAATGGAAGTTGTTCTTCCTAGTGGAGAAATTACTACTTTTGGATCTATTGTTTCTAAATCATCTACTGGTTATTCTTTAAAAGATTTGATGGTTGGAAGTGAAGGAACTCTTGGAATTATTACTGAGCTTACTTTAAAAATCGTTGCTAATCCAAAACATACTGTTTCTTTAATTGTCCCTTTTGAAGATTTGGATAATTGTATTTCTACTGTTCCTAAATTATTCCAAAATAATTTAAATCCACAAGCTATTGAGTTTATGGAAAGAGATATAGTTATAGCTAGTGAAAAATACATAGGCAAAGAAACTTTCCCTAAAAATATGGAAGGAATTGATGTTGGAGCTTATTTATTAATTACTTTTGATGGCGATGATGAGGATTTAATCGACAATACTCTTGAGCAAGCTGCTGAAGTTTTGGTTGATAATGGCGCAATTGATGTTTTAGTTGCCGATACTCCAAATTCAATTAGAGATGCTTGGGCTGCAAGAAGTTCTTTCCTTGAAGCTATTGAAACACAAAATAAACTTTTGGATGAGTGCGACGTTGTAGTTCCTGTAACAAAAATTGCTGAATATATTAATTTTGTTAATAAAGAAAGTGAATCTTATATGTTTAATGTTAAATCATTCGGCCATGCTGGAGATGGAAACTTGCATATTTACACCCTATCAAATGAAGAAGATAAACTTGATCAATTTAAAGAAGAAGTTGATAAATTTATGGATGTAATCTATAAAAAAGCTTATGATTTGGGAGGAAAAATTTCTGGAGAACACGGAATAGGAAACGGAAAGAAAAAATATCTAAAGAGCTTTGAAGGTGACGTAAATGTTGAAATAATGAGAGGAATTAAAAAAGCCTTTGATCCAAATATGATTTTAAATCCAGATAAAGTTATTGCCTTATTAGGTGAGTAAATTTAGAGGATTTGATTATGAATTACCTAAAAGAATTTGTAATCCTTTGTGTTTGTTTATTTTTAGGAGCTATTACAAGAAGTATTATAAATTATCCAATACCAGAACCTGTTTATGGAATGATTTATCTTTTTATAGCCCTACAATTTAACATACTCAAAAGTGAAGATATAAAAGAAACTTCTGATGGTATTTTAAAAAATTTAGCTTTTCTTTTTGTACCAGCAGGAGTAGGAATACTTGCTAATGTCGATGTCATTAAAGGAAAAATTTTCCAAATAATTATTTTAGTTATAATTGGAACAATAATTTCAATGGCTCTTACAGGGCTTGTAGTACAATTTTTACAAAGGAGGAAAGATGCTTGATAATCAATATTTTGGCATAGTTTTATCCTTTGCTGCCTACGAAATTGGGAAATGGATAAATAAAAAATTAAAAACTCCTATAGCAAATCCACTTCTTATTGCTATACTTTTGATTATAGGATTTTTATCCATCACAGGAATCGACTACGAATATTACAAAAAAGGTGGAGATTTTATAGCATTTTTTATAGGACCTGCAACAGTTGCAATGGTTTTAGATTTATATGCAAATCTTGACACACTAAAGAAAAATATTTTGCCAATACTTGTTGGAGTTGGATTTGGAACAATATTTTCATTTGTACTTGCCATATTTTTATCAAAAATATTCCAAATTGACAAAAATTTAGTTGCAAGTTTAATTCCACAATCAATAACAACAGCAATAGCAATTTCACTTTCCGGAGAATACCAAGGAATAATTGGACTTACTGCAATTGTCGTTGTAATTAGAGGAGTAAGCGGAGCAGTTTTTGCCCCTATTATAATGAAAATATTTAGAATAAAAGATCCAGTTGCCCAAGGAGTTGCCATAGGCACATCATCCCACGCAGTTGGAACAAGTCAAGCAAGACTTATGGGAGAAATTCAAGGAGCAATGAGTGGACTATCAATTGCTATTGCTGGAATAACAGCAGTAATAATAATGCCACTTGCTATGAAATTAGTTGAAATAATAATTTAATAGAAAAATAAAATGAGCCTTATTGGCTCATTTCAGATTGTTGACAAACTAAAAATTTACTCATTTCGACCGAGTGTAACGAGCGGAGAAATCTCATAGGATCTCTCCATGCGTTCGTTTCACTCACTTAGTCGAGATGGTACGTAGCTTAATTTTTATTTTAAAATAAAATGTTATCTACATTCATACTTTGTCTACGCTCTAAAATGAGCCTAAATTGGCTCATTTTATTTGCTTTTAATATAAGATTTATAGCTTTCCAGTACTTTTTTATAACCATCTTTTTCTAAAATATTTTCTACATATTCTTTTATTTTTGCTGTAGGAATAATTCTCTTGTGGTTTTTTTCTACCATTTTAATTAAATCATTTTTCAAAATTGATATATCTGATGTATTAAGGTCAATATTTCCATCTCTTGCTGCATTTTTTATTGACCTTAATATCTTGTCAATATCAAATAATTCAATTTTTCCATTTCTTTTTTTAACATATAATTTGTTGTCCAAAAAATTTTCAATTACTTCAATCTTCGCTTTATCCAATTCATCTGCAATTTCTTCTATTGATAAATTTTTTCCTTGATAATAATCAATAATTATTTTTGTAAGATCTGACATATATCCCCCTAATTTTTTTCTTTTTATATTCTTACCCTAATTTTTTAGAAAATAAAAGATTGGACAAAATCCAATCTCAGACTGTTGATAAAGTATACAAATCCTCATGCTAAGAATATCATACAGAAAAAATTGATTTGATTTCAAATTTTAAAATTCGTCAAAAAAACGCACTCTAAAATTTAAAGCTATGATAATTTATTAAATAAATTAAATTCAATTAAATTTTAACTCTTCGTTTTATTCTGAGGGATAAATATTAAAATCGTGCCACTGGCACAATTTTAAGCTATTTATCTATCCTCGCGTTAGCGAGTTTGCGTTTTTAGAATTTTGGAATTTAGAAATCAACAATTTTTGGAGTCCGATATTCGTGCTTGAGGGTTTGTCTACGCTCTGAGATTGGATAAATCCAATCTTTTATTTATTATTTTTTTGTATAGTTTGGAGATTCTCTTGTTATTTGAATATCGTGTGGATGGTTTTCTACAAGGGTTGCTGGGGAGATTTTTACAAATTTTGATTTTTCTTCTAATTCTTTTAAATTTCCTGCACCAACATATCCCATTCCTGAGCGAAGTCCTCCAAGAAGTTGATAAATTACATCTCCAACATATCCTTTTAAAGCAACTCTTCCTTCAACTCCTTCTGGTACAAATTTTTTGGTATCATTTTGGAAATATCTGTCACTTGATCCGGATTTCATTGCAGAAAGTGATCCCATTCCCCTGTATTCCTTGTATTGTTTTCCTTCAAAGACAATTGTTTCTCCTGGTGATTCTTCTGTTCCTGCAAATAATGATCCTGCCATTATTACACTTGCTCCACAAGCAAGAGCTTTTGTAATATCTCCAGAATATTTTATACCACCATCAGCTATAATTGGAATTTGTGAATCTTTTGCAGCCTTTACACAATCAATTATTGCAGAAATTTGTGGAACTCCAACTCCTGTTACAACTCTTGTTGTACAAATTGATCCAGGTCCTATACCAACTTTTACAGCATCAACTCCGGCTTTTATCAAATCTTTTGTAGCCTCTCCTGTTGCAACATTTCCTGCTATTAATTGAAGATTAGGATATTTTTCTTTGATTTTTTTAATTGCAGTAATTACTCCTTTTGAATGGCCATGAGCTGTATCGACTGTTACAACGTCAACTTTTGCACGAACCAAGGCATCAATCCTATCCATCATATCGCGAGTAATTCCTACTGCAGCCCCTACCAATAATCTGTCATGCTCATCTCTTGCAGAATCTGGATATTGTCTTGATTTTTCTATATCTTTTATTGTAATTAATCCTTTTAATTTAAAATCATCATCAACTATTGGAAGCTTTTCAACTTTTCCTGATTCCATTTTTTTAACAGCTTCTTCCATAGAAATTCCAACTTGACCAACAATAAGACCATCTTTTGTCATAATGTCATCAATTTTTACATTTTCATCATTTTGAAATCTCACATCTCTGTTTGTCAAAATTCCCTTTAAAATCATTTGATCATCAACAATTGGAACACCACTTATTTTATAATTTGCCATAATTTCTAAAGCTTCTTTTAAAATATTTTCAGGTTTTAAATAAAATGGATCAGTTATTACGCCGTGTTCACTTCTTTTTACCCTATCAACCTCTTTGGCTTGGTCTTCTATTGACATATTTTTGTGGATTATTCCAATTCCACCTTGCCTTGCCATGGCAATTGCCATTTTTGATTCTGTTACAGTATCCATTGACGCTGACATCAAAGGAATATTTAATTTAATTTTTTTTGTTAGATTTGTTTGTAATGAAACTTCATTTGGTAAAACTTCTGATGGTCCTGGAACCAACAATAAATCATCAAATGTTAATCCTTCTCCTATTATTTGCATAAAGCCTCCTATTTTTTAAAATAATTTATTGCATTTTCAAATATTTTTTGCTCTTTTTTATCGTAAATATTTTTATATAAATCTGAATCCAGTCTTTCAACATGGCCCATTCTTCCCAAAATTTTTCCATCTTTTGATAAAATTCCTTCAATATTATAATCAGATCCGTTAGGATTTATTTCATATACAGAAAAAATTTGACCGTTTTCTAATAAATCTTTGTATTTTTCTTCATTTACAATAAATCTTCCCTCGCCGTGAGAAATTGGAATTTTGTAAGTTTTTTCCAAATCAAGACCACTTGTCCATGGACTTTGATTGTTTAAAACTTTTGTGTCAACGATTGTTGAAATGTGCCTGTCATTTGTGTTGTAAGTTAATGATGGATCATCTTCTTCGATTTCTTTAATTTTTCCATAAGGAAGAAGTCCGGTTTTTATCAAAGTTTGGAAACCATTACAAATTCCAATTATTAATCCATCATTTTCATCAAGCATATATTCAATGGCATCTTTTATTTTTTTATTTCTTATAATATTTGCCAAAAATTTACCAGAACCATCTGGCTCATCTGCCATTGAAAAACCACCAGGAATGGCAAAAATTTGTGAATTTCTTATTGAATTAGAAAGATTATCTATAGATTCTTCGATAGCTTTCTTATTTAAGTTTCTAAATAAATTTATTTCAACTTCTGCCCCGTATTTTTCAAAGGCTTTTTTTGTATCCCATTCGCAATTTGTTCCAGTTACAGCAAGAATTGAAACTTTGACCTTATCAACTGGTTTTTTTGATTTTAAAGAAACTTCCATATCATTTTGGTCGATTTTTTCATAAGGAATTTCTTCTTTTGGAGCAAAAATTTGATCTAGTTCATGCAAATAAGATTTTTCTAATTTTTGCCCATCTAATTTTTCTCCATTTACAATTAAATCATCAGAAAATTCTCCAATTTTTTCAACAAAGTCTAAATCTTCTACATATTCAACCACAAAAGATCCAAACATTGGATTATATAAATTATCAAAATCTAGAGTGAAATTAGAATTTCCTAGTGCTTGTTCGTAAATATTTGCTAAAATTCCCTTATTATCAAGGGCAATAGTAGAAATAATTTTCCCCTCTCTCATTGCCTTTATTAATTTTTCCAATAAATTTTTATAATAATCAAGGTCAAGAGTCATATCGGAATTATATTTTGCCCTAACAAGACCAATTTTTCCTTTGCCTTTCAAATCGTTTGATTTTATATTTTCAATATCTTCAGTTGTCGTTGCAAAAGAAATTAAAGTTGGTGGAACATCCAAATCTTCAAAGCTTCCACTCATTGAATCTTTTCCACCGATTGGAGGCATTTTGAAAAAGTTTGTTACTTCAAAGGCTCCCAAAAGTGATTTTAATGGCTTAGACCAAGATTTTTCATTGTCCATTTTTTCATAAAATTCTTGGAAGGATAATCTTATTTTTTCCAAATCACTTCCAACAGAAACAAGTTTTGCAATTGATTCTATTACTGCGTAATATCCTCCCAAATATTGGCTTTTTTCAGATAAATATGGATCAAATCCGTAGGACATTATTGAAACAGTTTTAGATCTTCCTTCATTTACTGGAATTTTTGCAACCATGGCTTGAGATGGATTTACTTGTTTTTTTCCTCCAAGGGGTTGAAGAACTGTATTTTGTCCAATAGTTGAATCGAAAATTTCTATTAGATTTCTTTGGCTAATTACATTTAAGTCTTTTATTTTTTCGTAAAAATATTTTGGATCAGAAGATTTTTCTTTCAAATATTTTGGAACTTCTTCGCTTACAAAATGAACTTTTGCCTTTCTATTAGCTCCATTTGTATTTATAAAATCATAGGAAATATCTGCAATTTTTTTATCTTCATAGAACATTCTCATCCTGTTTGTGTCAGTAACCACACCAACTAGGGCTGTTTCTACATTTTCTTCCCTACAATATTTTTCAAATTCTTCCCTATCATTTTTGTCAATTAAAACTGCCATTCTTTCTTGGGATTCTGAAATTGCAATTTCTGATGGTTTTAGACCATCATATTTTAATTTGACTTTGGAAAGGTCTATATCAATTCCATCATAAAGTTCTCCAATTGCAACTGAAACTCCGCCAGCTCCAAAATCGTTACATTTTTTTATAAGTTTTGAAACTTCGCTTCTTCTAAATAGTCTTTGAAGTTTTCTTTCTTCTGGAGCATTTCCTTTTTGAACTTGGGCAGATTCTGTAATTATTGAAGTTAATTTGTGAGATTTTGATGAACCTGTTGCTCCACCAATTCCATCTCTTCCAGTTCTTCCTCCAATTAATAAAACTATATCATCTTTTTTTGGACTAAGTCTTTTTACATTTTCTTTTGGTGCTGCAGCTATAACTGCCCCACATTCCATTCTTTTTGCCTTGTAGCCTTCATGGAAAATTTCTTTTACAAATCCTGTGGCAAGACCAATTTGATTTCCGTAGGAAGAATATCCCTTGGCAGCAAGCTTTGAAATTTTTCTTTGGGCAAGTTTTCCTTCCATAGTCTTATCAACATCTTCCAAAATATTTCCAGCCCCTGTGATTCTCATTGCTTGGTAGACATAGCTTCTTCCTGAAAGTGGATCTCTAATTGCTCCACCAAGACAAGTTGATGCCCCACCAAAAGGTTCAATTTCTGTAGGATGGTTGTGGGTTTCATTTTTAAACATCAAAAGATAATCTTCAAGATTTTCTTTGCCATCTTTTTCTACCCTAACTTTTACATAAACAGAGCAAGCATTAATTTCGCTTGAAACTTCCAAATCATCAAAGTCATTTTTACTTCTCATATATTTTGAAAGAATTGTACCAAAACTCATAAGATTCATTGGCTTTTTAATATCAAGCTCATCTCTCATTTTTAAATATTTTTCAAAAGAATTTTTAATAGCCTCATCAAGAATGGTTTTTGCCTTTATGTCAATCTCAAGGTTCGTATTAAAAGTTGTGTGCCTACAATGGTCTGACCAATAAGTATCTAATATTTTTATCTCAGTTTCGTTTGGATTCCTATTTTCTTTTTTAAAATAATCCCTAACCATTTTCAAATCATTTTCGTCCATAGCAAGGTCGTGTGCCTTTAAAAATTTAGAAATTTCCACATCAGAATAATCTATAAATCCATCATAAACTTCATTTTCTAGACTTTTTTCCCTTTTTGTATCCAAGCTTTCTGGCATTTCTTTTAAATCAATTTTGTGGCTATCAACTGGATTTACTAGATAATTTTCAATTTTTTTAAAGTCATTTTCATTTAATTTTGAAAATTCATAGACTGTTGCAGTTTTACAATCTGTTTTTTCATCCAAAATTAAATCTAGAGTATCAAGAACTCCCTTTCTTCTTTGGTCAAATTGACCTGGAAGATATTCAACTGCAAGGGCAGATTCAAAAGAATCCTCAAGTTTTTTTGCCTCATCTTTTGCATAAACATAATCAAGATTTCTTTCGGATAAGACATTATTAATTGCCTTATCCAAATTTTCATCGCTTATTTCAAGGTCGTATCTGTTGTAAATATTTAATTTTTCTAATTTTATTTTTAAAAGATTTTCAATTTCTTTTTTTACTTCCTTGGACTTGTAATCGAACCTATCTTTTTTTCTTACATAAATTCTCTTAACTGACTTTTTCATATCATATCCTTAATGTCTAAAGTGTCTGTTGTTGGTAAATACCATGGACATTTTGTACTCATTACATTTTTCAATTGAATCCTTATCTCTAATTGATCCACCTGGTTGGATTATTGATTTTACTCCAATTTTGTGGGCAAATTCTACACAATCATCAAATGGGAAAAAGGCATCAGATGACATAATTGAATCAGTAAAGTCTACATCTGGGTGGTTATTTTTGATTGATTCCAATGCCCAAATTCTTGAAGTTTGTCCACAGCCAACTCCCAAAGTTTTTCCATCTTTAACAATTACAATTGCATTTGATTTTGTATATTTTACAACCGTCATGGCAAATTTTAAATCGTCAATATCTTTTTTTTCTGGTTTTACTTCAGTTACAACTTCAAAATCATCTTCTTTTGTATCCATATCTTGAACCAAAACTTTTCCTTCCAAATATTTAACATCTTCTTTTACACATTCTTTTGAAAGGTCGACTTTTATTAGACGGATATTTTTCTTTTTAGATAAAATTTCCAAAGCCTCTTTTGTAAAGTCATTTGCTGCAACAATTTCAAGGAAAATTTCACTCATCATGTTTGCAGTTTTTTCATCAACTACTCCATTTAGGGCAACAATTCCACCAAAAATTGATAAAGAATCAGCTTCATATGCTTTTTTGTAAGCATCAAAGGCATTTTCTCCAATAGCAGCTCCACAAGGAGATTGATGTTTTAAAGCTACGCAAGAATTTTCTCCAAGTTCTTTGGCAAGTTCCAAAGCAATATTTAAATCATTATAATTATTAAAGCTCATTGCCTTGCCGTGTAAAATTTCTATATCTTTTAAAAGTCCCTTTGCATAAGTATCTTCATAAAGACTTGCTTTTTGGCTTGGATTTTCTCCATATCTTAAATCCTCAATTTTTCTAAGACCATAAGTTTTATATTCACTTTCTTTTTTGGTTAATTCTTTGAAAAATCTAGAAATTACACTGTCATAATAAGCTGTAAGAGAATAAGCTTTCATAGCCAAATATCTTCTATATTCTAAATCAACTTGATTATTTTTTAATTTTTCCAAAAATTCATCATAATCACTTGGATCAGTCAAAACTATGCAGTCCTTGTGATTTTTGGCAGCAGATCTAATCAAAGTAGGTCCACCTATGTCAATATTTTCAATAATATTGTCAATATCATTACTCTTTAAGGACTCTTCAAACTTATATAAATTTACAACAACTATATCAATGTCTTTGATATTATTTTCTTCCACAGTTTTTTTGTGATTTTCGTTATCTCTTTTGTAAAGAATTCCTCCATGAACATAAGGAGATAAAGTTTTTACCCTACCGTCCAAAATTTCTGGAAAATTTGTTATCTCTTCAATTTCTTTTACATCTACTCCGCTTTCTTTAATTTTTTTATATGTACCGCCAGTAGATACAATTTCCACACCTAATTCACTCAATCCTCTAGCAAGTTTTTCTACATCCTTTTTTTCAGTAACAGATATTAAAGCTCTCATTAATCCCTCCCATAAGCTTTTAGTCTAAATTTAAAGACAAGAAAAGGGAAGCTAACAAAATTAGCTTCCCTGATAAAACATTACTCCATTCATAGACAAATTTGGGCATAGAAATTCACAGAAAGATCTTAGCCTTTCAATTTTTTTCATAGATAAAATCATAATTGTAAATTTTTCAATTTTAAAAATAAAATCCATGATAAATACCCCCAAATGAATGTAAAATAATCATACCACAATATTTTTAAAAATTAAAGATATATTTTTATTTTTTTTGAAAAAATTTAATAATTTTTTGCAATTTATCTTCCCTAATATCAAATTTATTTTTTCAATGATAAATTGCAAATAATATTGCGATACCTAAAGCAAACTAAGTTCGTGCATAAATAAATTAAATGAAGTTTGATATTCTAGACATTTTCTAGGTCTGGTAATTAAGCTCCATGTCGATATACTTTCTCCTAATTACATATTATTGATCCATTAGCAATACCAAATTACTCGGCAGTTTCTCTAATCGAAGTATTATTGATTTGCCTATATTATATTACAGATAGCTTAAACTCATCAGTATATTTATTATTGTTTATTTTCTTAGATAAGTTATCAAACCTTTCTGAATTGTATCTAACTATCCATCCCCAGAGAGTAGGCTCAAGAATATAATATTTTTAGCTAGTGTTTTATGACCTCCTGACTCTCTAGTTAGGTATTCCATTATTGTTTTGATTTTAAATTCTTTTGTGTATTTTGGCATGAAAAAACCCCTCCATCCGTATTCCGGATTTTGGGGTTCAACTCAAATCTGAGTTTGTTGATTTTTTTTTATTACATTACAGCCATTGCAATTGATAAAATTACAATATTTGCAATCATTACTATAAAGAATGGTTTCTTTACCCATTTCAAATATGTTGAATATTCTACTCTTGCTGCTGCAAGTCCACCCATTACAACGCCTGATGTTGGTGTAACAAAGTTTACAAGTCCACAAGCGCCACAGAAAATCATGATCATTATGTTAGGGTCATATCCTAATTGATGAGCAAGAGATCCCATGATTGGAATTGATAATGCTGCAAGTCCTGATGTTGATGGTACTAAGAATGATAATAACATGTAAATCAAGTATGCAAGTGGTGCGAATACAAATGGAGAAACTCCTCTTAGTAATTTAGCTGAATTTTGTAGGATGTAGAAATCTAAGTGAGTAGAGCTCATTACTACTGTAATTCCTCTTGCTACTGCTATGATTAAACCTACTGATAATAAATCAGCAGCTCCTGCAATAAATCCATCTACAAATTCTTTTTCGCCAATTTTTGCAACTATAGCTATTACTATACTAGATAGGGTAAATAGTGCTGCTAAGTCTTTGAAGTACCAATATCCTAATGGAGATCCTGTCAAGAAATCTGACCAACCAAATGCTTTCAAGTAAGCTTCTTCGTCTCCGTGGAAATTGATGTCTACATAAGAAATCAATGATATAATCATTATTGCAAATGTTATAGCAAAAACTGTTAATACAGCTTTGTGTGTTCCAGTAAATTCTAATTCTTCTCCGTTATCGTTAGAGAAATATTCTTCCATAGCGTTTTTTTCGTCAGCGCTTAGAATGGAAGATTCTTTGTTTTCTAATAATTTTTTAGCATAATTCAATACAAATTTTATAACGATTAAATCTGTTGATAACCAAAGGATAACACCTATAACCATTACTGTTGTTGCATTAGATTTTATACCAACTGATTCTAATGCTCCCATAGCTGCTGATGTAGCGAATGGGTTGATTGTAGAACCTAGTACTCCGGCTCCAGCTCCAAGTAGAACTGTTCCTACTGCTACCATTGTATCAAGTCCAGCTGCTACCATTGCTGCTGTTATTAATGGATAAAAACCAATTGTTTCTTCTGCCATTCCGTATGTTGATCCACCAACTGAGAATAGGAACATTAATACTGCAATTAGTCTTCCTTCTTTACCTTTGTTTTTTCTTACTAAGGAACGAATTCCTGCTTCCATAGCACCAGTACTCATTACTATACCGATGAATCCACCAATACATAAAATAAATATAATTAGATCTGCGGCATCCATAAATCCATTTGGAATAGCCATAATAAAGTCACTTAAACTAGCACTTTGTACAGTAACTGTTTCTCCAGCTTTAACTGCATTTATTAGATCTTCATATTTGCTTGGGTCTAATGATTTAATAATATCTGAATCGATTGCTTGACCACTAGCTAATAAAGTTATTAAACATACAGCAGCTAGAACTATCATCAAGATAGAAAATGCACTTAGTGATTTTTTCTTACCTTTTTTCATAGTATTCTCCTATTTTTTTATTATAGTACCTGTCTTTCCTTCTAATGCTTCAGCTGCTTTTTCTAAAGATGTAATTAGTGCAAGACCTTGTTCTGATTTTTCAACAAATTCTAAACAAGCTTCTACTTTTGGTAACATTGAACCAGGAGCAAAGTGTCCTTCTTCAATATATTTTTTAGCTTCATTAACAGTCATTTCTTTAATTTCTTCTTGATTTGGTTTGTTGAAATTGATCATAACTCTATCAACTGCTGTTAATATTACTAACATATCAGCATTTAATTCTTTTGCTAATAATGCAGATGATCTATCTTTATCTATTACAGCTGGCACACCTTGTAATCCTTCTTCTGTATCTATTACCGGTACACCACCTCCACCAACTGTTATTACTATATTACCATTTGAAACCAAATTTTCCACAACATTTATTTCAATGATTTCTTTAGGTATTGGGCTTGCTACAACTCTTCTGTATCCCCTACCTGCATCTTCTACGTATTCGTAGCCGTTTTCTTTGTGTTTGGCTTCAGCTTCTTCTTTTGTTAAGAAACTTCCTATTGGTTTAGTTGGTTTATTGAAAGCTTCATCATCTTTGTCAACTAAAACTTGTGTAACAACGCAAGCTATTTCGGAATCTTTGCCTCTGTTTTTTAATTCATTTCTGATTGATTGTGATAAATGATAACCAATGTATCCTTGGCTCATTGCGCCACATTCTGGAAATGGCATTTCAGGTGTATTGCCACCTTTGTTTGCTGAAAATTCCATTGCGTTATTTATCATTCCTACTTGTGGACCGTTTCCGTGTCCTACTGCTACATCGTAGTTTTCTGATAAATCTACTATTGTTTTAGCTGTCTTTTTTACTAATTCTAATTGCTCTTGAGGGGTATTGCCTAAAGCATTACCCCCTAGAGCGATAACTAATCTTTTTTTTGTCATCTATTAAATATATCCGTTTCTATTTTTATTTTTTCTATTTTAATGTTGCATACATAATTGCTTTGATTGTATGCATTCTGTTTTCTGCTTGGTCAAATACTTTACTTTGTTTTCCTAGGAATACTTCGTCTTTTACTTCCATTCCATCAAGGTCATATTTGTCTCCGAATTTTTCGTTTACATCTATACCTGTTGTTGTGTGAAGATCGTGGAATGATGGTAGGCAGTGTAAAAAGATTGCATCATCATCTGCTAAATCCATAACTTTTTGGTTTACTTGGAATGGATGAAGAATTTCAATTCTCTTTTCCCATACTTCTTTTGGTTCTCCCATTGATACCCAAATGTCTGTATATACTGCGTGAGCACCTTTTGCTGCTTCTTCTACGTTTTCTGTAAATTCTACTTTTGAACCGTGTACTTTTGCAAATTCTTTTGCTTCTGCAATTAATTTTTCATCTGCCCATAATTCTTTTGGACCGCAACCTGTGTAGTTGATTCCAAGTTTAGCACATGCTACCATTAATGAGTTGCTTACATTGTTTCTGCAATCGCCCATAAATACAAAGTTTAATCCTTTTAGGTAACCAAAGTTTTCTTTGATTGTAAGCATATCAGCAATCATTTGTGTTGGGTGGAAATCATCTGTAAGACCATTCCATACTGGAACTCCTGAATATTTAGCTAATTTTTCTACTAATTCTTGGTCAAATCCTCTGTATTCGATTCCATCATAAAATCTTCCCAATACTTTTGCTGTATCTTCGATTGATTCTTTGTGTCCCATTTGGCTTGAACCTGGATCAAGGTATGTTACTCCCATTCCTAAGTCCATTCCAGCTACTTCAAATGAACAACGTGTTCTTGTTGAAGTTTTTTCGAATAATAATACTATATTTTTTCCTTCTAGATATCTATGTGGTGTTCTTGTTAATTTTAATTTTTTGAATTGTTCACCTAGATCTATTAGGTATTTGATTTCATCTTCTGTTAGGAATTTTAATCCTAGTATACTTTGTCCTTGTAAATTTACTGGCATATTATTTTCTCCTTATTTTTGTTTTTCAATATTAATTTTATTTTGTGACTAACTTACTTCTTATAGTTCTCTTTCTAATGGCATTGACATACATCTTGGACCACCACGACCTACTGTTAGGTTTGATGCATCTAATTCTAATACTTCAATACCTTCTTTTCTTAGTACTTCGTTTGTTACTGTATTTCTCTTGTAAACTAAAACTTTTCCTGGAGCAAGTGTTAATGTGTTTGAACCATCATTCCATTGTTCTCTTTCTGCAGCTATTGGGTCTCCACCACCACATGGGATTAGACGTACTTTTTCGATTCCTAGTGCTTTTGCTAAGATTTCGTCTAATTTTCCTGAAGCTGTTTCAATGTGTAAATCATTGTTTGCTTCATCTTTTGTTATGATTTTAACTTCCATTTCTTTGATTATAGCTGGATGGTATGTGAATGCATCGTAATCGATTTGTGTAAATACTGTATCTAAGTGCATGAATGCTCTGTTTTCATCGATTTTTAATGCGTAGATTTTTTCAATCTTGTTTTCATTTTCTCCAAAGAATAATTTTTTAGCTAATACTTTGATTGCTTCATATTGTGTTCTTTGTGAAATACCAATTAATAGTGTAGTTTCATTTCCGTTGAATGTATCTCCACCTTCTATATGGTATTCGTTATCTCTACCATAAAGATTTGGAACATTTCCTTTGTATTCTGGGTGGAATCTAAAGATATAATCACAGTAGATTGTTTCTCTATTTCTTGTTACAGAATACATTCTATTGATAACTGCACCGTTTCCTACTGATGCAAATGGATCTCTTGTAAAGTATAGGTTTGGCATTGGGTTAATTGCAAGATATGATTTTCCTACAACCATTTCATGAAGATCTTCTTCTGTGAAAAGTCCTAGTTCTTTTAATGTTAAACCAGCCATTGTTTTTTCAACAAATTCTTTTGTATCTTCAATTTTTTCTAAATATTCTTTAGCTTTTGCAAGGATTTCTTTATCTTCACATCCTGTTTCACTTAAATATTGTTCTAAGAAAGTTTCTCTTAAACCTTCGTTAGCATCTAATGTTTCAGCCATTAAATCTTCAAGATAAACAACTTCTACTCCATTATCTCTCATGATATTTGTAAATCTATCATGTTCTTCTTGAGCTGATGCTAGATCTGGAATATCATCGAATAATAGTTCTTCAAGAGTTGATGGAGTTAAATTTAATAATTCATCTCCTGGTCTGTGAACCAAAACTCTTTTTAGTGGTTTAATCTCGCTTGTTACTTGAATCTTTTTCATAATTCCTCCTAAAATATATATAAATAGAGTGTATCCCTTTACTTGAATAAAGTTTCGTTTTGAATTTTTCATTCAAGATAAATTTTAGAGCCACTCATATCGTTTACATCAATAGTATACTCTAACCGTTTCATTTTTACACGACAAATTTCGGATAGTTTATTGTAAATTATATTCAAATGAAAATGTTTTTATAAGTGTTTTTATGAAAAATTATTAATAAATGGCTAAAAATTAGTAAATTAGCTTGAAATATTATATAATATAAGTACATATCAAACTAAAATTAAAGAGGTTATTTATGGTTATAAGTAATATACAAACCAAAATTTCTGCAATTTCAGATTTATCAAAAATATGTAGTTTTGAAGTAGAATTTCAAGACAGTTCTACCACAACTTTAATTCACAGTACAGCAAGACTTCTCTTGTTCAAAAAAGGCAAGGGGAAATTTATGATAAACGGGGTTGAGTATCTAATCGAAAAAAATACCATGATTTCTATTCTACCTTGGGATATTACAACTATAACTGATGTTACAGAAGATTTGGAATTTTACAAAATCGTATACAATTTTCAAATTATAAATGACGATTTGAAAAATATTTGTAATTTTAGGAAAAATCAAATTAATTCTATAGAAGTTTTGTCAAAAAATCCTATAAAAATTCTTGATAGCAAGGCTTTTCATGATATGAAAAATTCCTTTATTGAAATCAAAGACGAAGTAGGAAATGATTCTTTCCAAGAAGAAATTGATGAAAAACCATATTCTGATGAATATCTTATTTCATCAATTATAAGAATTTTAATTAAATTTTTAAGATTTGAAAACAAAAATGAAATAAGTACCAAGCAAAATTATGAACATCAAATTCAAATTAATCAAATTCTTAGGTATATGTATTCCCACATGAGCGAAAAATTAACACTTGACAGACTTGCCTCTACATTTTTCATTAGCAAATCAAGTCTTACAAAATATTTAGAAGAAAACATTGGATTTACTTTCTCAGAATTATTAAATAGGATTAGATTTTCAAAAGCAATCGACTTACTAATGTTTTCTGAAAAAAGTCTAAATGAAATTGCAAAACGCGTTGGCTATACAGACTCATCACACTTTACAAAAATATTTGAAAATACTGAAGGAATCAATCCTGGCGAATTTAGAAATTATTACAATATTAAACAAGTTAGTCTCAAACAATCTGAGGCAAAACTTCTTGATAGTGTTATAAATTATGAAATCAAAAACTATACTGACACAGATCTTACAATTGGAAAAGTAGCCAAAGAATTTGGCATTTCAACATCTGAAGTAAACAGATTAATTTATTTCCAATTTGAAAAAAATTTCTACGAATATTTAGATTTTCTTAGGATTTCAAAAGCATGTGAAATGTTAAAAACAACAGATTTAAAAATAATAGATATAGCAATGAAAGTCGGGTATAATTCAACAAGAACTTTCCAAAGAGCCTTTAGCAGAATAATTGGTGTATCCCCTAATAAATTTAGGACAACAATAAACTATCAAGACTCTGAAGGAAATATAATATAGTAGGAAAAAAAGAAAAGGAGAAAATTATGAAATTTATAGCAAGCGAATCTTTTTGGGATTTATTCCCTGAAGCAGAAATAGGACTTATCCTATTTAAAGACATAAAAATGGAAGAAAAATCAAATAGAGAAATAAGAGACGAACTTGATAATGCAAACGAAAAAGCCCTAGATTATCTTACAAAACCAGTATTTAGCGAAAATCCAGTAATAAAAGTGTGGAGAGATGCCTTTAAATTATTCAAAACAAAAAAAGGAGCACGCTGTTCAATAGAAGCCTTATTAAAAAGAGTGGCAAAAGACAAAGACGTTGGAAGTATCAATCCCCTAGTTGACATTTACAACGCTGCATCATTAAATTATGCTCTACCATGCGGAGCTGAAGATATAGACAAATTTGTAGGCGATGCAAAACTTGAAATTACAGAAGGAAATGATCCTTTCCAAGCCATAGGAGATGACAAAGACTCCCCAACCCTAGAAGGCGAATTATGCTATAGAGATGAAAAAGGAGCAATTTGTAGATGTTTTAATTGGAGAGATTGCCAAAGAACAATGATAACAGAAGATACAAAAAATGCAATACTTTTTATGGAAAACATAGATCCAGATAGAAAAGACGATTTGAAAGAAGCAATAAACTATCTAGCAGAAAATTTAGAAAAATATTTGGAAGGAAAAGTAGAAATTCACTTTTTAACAAAAGATAATCCAAGCATAGAAATCAAATAGAAAAAAATATCTGTTGCAAAATAAAAATAATCAATAATAAGAGAAATTCAAAATTTCAAAGACTTAATATTGATTATAAAAAAATTTTGCAACAGTTTTTTTATGCAAATTTGCAAAAAATAAATCAACGCATATAAAGATAAATACAAAATAAATTGGAATAAAATAAAAAAGCAATAAAAAAGACCTCTAGCAAAACTAAAGATCTAAAATTCTGGCGCGGCATTGAGGATTCGAACCCCAGGCCTACTGGTCCGTAGCCAGTCGCTCTATCCAACTGAGCTAATACCGCTCAATATTTTTTATAAAAATATTGGCGCGCCTGAGAGGAGTCGAACCTCTGACACACGGATTAGAAGTCCGTTGCTCTATCCAGCTGAGCTACAGGCGCATAATTAAAAATATAATCTAAAAAAGATATTTGGCGCGCCTGAGAGGAGTCGAACCTCTGACACACGGATTAGAAGTCCGTTGCTCTATCCAGCTGAGCTACAGGCGCAAATTAAAAATATAATCTAAAAAGATATTTGGCGCGCCTGAGAGGAGTCGAACCTCTGACACACGGATTAGAAGTCCGTTGCTCTATCCAGCTGAGCTACAGGCGCATAATTAAAAATATAAGTTTATTAATATCTTAACAATATAATATGGTACTATCATTACCTACTGTAATATAGATTATACCACAAAATTTTAAAAAATAAAAATAATTTATAAAAAATGGAGCGGGTGAAGGGAATCGGACCCTCGCAACCAGCTTGGAAGGCTGGGGCTCTACCACTGAGCTACACCCGCATAAAATTGGAGCGGAAGACGGGATTCGAACCCGCGACCCTCGCCTTGGCAAGGCGATACTCTACCACTGAGCCACTTCCGCAAATAATATAAAAGGAAATAACAAAGTGAAAGCTAAAATAAATTATTAAATTAGCAAGCACCCAATTCCTATTTTAAATAAACGTTAAAATTTATAATATAAAGGAAAACCTTAATATGGAGCTGATGATAGGACTTGAACCTACAACCTATTGATTACAAATCAATTGCTCTACCAATTGAGCTACATCAGCACATTGGATCTCTATTGAAATCC
>JAGZMY010000045.1 GCA_018363915.1 Anaerococcus vaginalis | reverse complement strand
ATACCAAACATAGACTTTCTCCTAATTTAAAGCATTTGCAAGTAGTGGAATTAATTTAATACCAATTAGTACAATTCCCCCACCAGCCATAAGCTGCTTAATACCTTGAGATTTAGCACCAGGGTTATCATTACCATAACCTTCCATTAAGTTAATAACACCCCATGCTCCTAAACCTGCACCAATTGCAGTTACAAGTGTCTTTAAAACTCCAACTCCAGCTGTAAAAAATTCCATATTATTCCTCCTCGTTTTCTTTCTCTTTATTTTCTATTTTGTTTAGTGATTTAACAATAAAGTTCTTGTAGACCTTATCTCCTTTTTTATTTTCTTTGAAATATCCAAAGACATGGATTAGATCTCCTTTTTCAAATTCTTTTACAATTTCTACCTTTTCTCCATATACTGAGCAATTTGTATATTCTTTGCCCTTGCCATATTTTTTAACAAGAGCAAAATTTGCTACTTGAACATTTTCTCCATCTTTTTCAAATTCTGAAAATTCAGCTTCCTTAACTAAATTTGCATTAATATTTATCATTTCTCTATCCATTAATTTCTTCTCCTTAGTCTATAAATTTCAATTAAAAAAGCGACTGAACTTATATTTCAATCGCTAAATGTCTTATATATTAAATTGTTTTAAGTGGGACTTCTTATCCTTACCATTTTTACCTCCTAATTTTAAGTATAAAAAAGACGATAGATTTTTTAATTTCTATCGCCTATCAACACTTTATTTCTAGTTTTCTAAAATGGATACTTCAAGGTCTATCGCTTTAAATGTAACAGTTATTCCTACTTCTTCTTTTACTGTTTTTTCAAATAGCTCAGCTATATCATATGGGGACATATCATATATATCTTCATACCATTCATTACTTTCATCGTACATTGTCTCACATATTGCTTCAATATAATTTTTCTTATCCCTTGTGAGTTCTGTGTCACTTTCTAGAATAAACTGCTCACCATTTATATTTAATATAATTAAATATGATTTTCTATTTTCACACATTTTGCTTTCTCCATAAACTCAAATATTTAGCCTATTTATTTTATAATTTGATTTTAACTTTACCTTATCTCTATTTGTTAAATACTCTTCTACATCAAACAAGTTTTTCTTATCATAATCTTCCAATAACTTGTAATTCTTATGTTTTGTAATATCGAATTTATCAGACAAGAAAGGTCTTACTCCTCTTAGTTGGTATATACACTTACCGCCATCCATTACAGTTATTTCATCTTGACTCATAAGTTCCTTACCAGTTTTTTGGTAATTTAGACCAAAAGATTTTTGGTTGGATCTTGTTTCTGATGTGTTATATAGGTCTATGGTTTCTTTTCCTAATGTTTCTGATAATTCTTTTACTGTTGTTTTTTCTTTTCCTCCTAGAAAGAGTGTAGAGTCACAGTTACCAACTATTGTATCTGCATGGTCTTTGTAAATTGCTTTTAATTGAGATTGTGCTTGTAGTATTATACTTGCTGATATTTCTCTTGAACGAATTGTCGCTATTAGTTTTTCAAATTTAGGAATTAAGCCAATATTTGCAAACTCATCAAGCAGACATCTAACATGAACTGGAAGTCTTCCACCATACACATCATCTGCCTTATCACATAATAGATTAAATAATTGAGAATACATTATTGATACTACAAAGTTAAAGGTATCATCAGTATCTGATATTATTACAAACAAGGCAGTTTTCCTATCTCCAATTTTATCAAGCTCTAATTCATCTTCGCTCATTAGTTCTCTAAGCTCTCTTATATCAAAAGGTGCAAGTCTTGCTCCACAGGATATAAGGATTGACTTGGCAGTTTTTCCTGCTGCCAGCTTATATTTCTTATATTGCTTAACTGCAAAATGAGTAGGGTCTTTCTTTTCAAGAGCCTCAAAGAGCCTATCAATTGGGTTCATATAGGTTTCATCATCTTCTCTGACTTCACTTGCGTCAATCATATCCAAAAGTGTCTTAAAGTTCTTTTCTTCTTCAGGGGCTTCATAATAAATATACCCAATAAGAGCAGTGTAATATAGCTTTTCAGCTTTTACCCAGAAATCTTCTCCTGCCTTTTCTCCATCTCCCTTAGTGTTAGCAATTATAGTTTGAACAAGCTTTAAAATATCTTTTTCACTTCTCAAATATGCAAAGGGATTGTATTTCATAGATTTTTTAAAGTTTATTGTATTTAATATCTTTATGTCATATCCATTTTCATAAAGCATTTTTCCACACTCTAACACAAGTGTGCCTTTTGGGAAGATTTGTCAAGGACATAAACAAAATTTCTTTGAAAAATTTATATCTTTTCTGTTTCTCTCTTGATTAGCTTTAATATTTTATCCTTGTATG
>JAGZMY010000002.1 GCA_018363915.1 Anaerococcus vaginalis | reverse complement strand
GCTTGCCTTGATTATTTATCTTCCAACCCTTGCTATCTATGAGGTTACCATCGGCATTAGTATATCTCCATTTTTTACTATTATCTTGGAATTTACCAATCATCATTCTTCCATCATTACCCATAAAATACATTATTCTAGGTCCGAAGGTTATAATTTGATTGGTGTAAATATATCCGTCTCCATAAGTAAAATATTTGTTATTATTTTTTTCAATAAAACCAACATTTGGAAGGCTACCATCTTTGTAGATATATCTACATCTTCCATCTTCAGTCCAAATAAAATCGCCATCTTTTTTTGCAGGAGATTTCATTATTGTTTTTTTAACAGAACTTTCTTTGTTAGTAGATTCTATATTTTCTGTTAAATTAGAAGAATTATCCTTATCTTTATTAGTTGATGAATTTACATTATTTTCTAAGTTATTATCAGAAGAAGGATTATCAAGATTATCATTAGATTTTTCTATATTAGAAGAATCATTGTTTGATATATTTTTATTATCTTCGATTTTTTTCTCAGAATTATCATCACTATTGTAGATATTAGAATTAATTTCCTTGTCATTAGATTTTGAATCTGGAATTTCTGCGTTATTTTCTGTTGATATAAAATTTTCACTATCTGATTTTAAATCAATATCAGAGTCTGCATAAGATGGTTTTACACAAATAAATCCTGAAATAAATAAAAGTGAAAAAATATTAATCAACAAAAATTTTTTATACTTATGATTCATTTTTTTGTATTCCTCCTTATAAGCATATATTATATTTACATTATATATATATATATATATACTTGTCAATTTTTCAACAAAAAATGAAAACAAAATAAAAAGTGATAATCAGTATTTGTTGATGAAATTCAAATTAAAAAAATCAATTACATTGAATAATAAATTCTGATAAATTTTAATAATGTTATTTATATAACGAAAATTATCTGTTAGATAAAAATAATGTTGACATTGATCGACAATCTCATATAATGATAGTGATAAAAGATTAACAAAGAAAATTTATAAGGAGAAAATTATGACCATTACAACATTTCAAGTTCCTAGAACTATTGTTCACGGTGTGGACAGTCTTGAATATTTAAAAAATTTAGAGGGCAAGAAAGCTGTTCTTGTTACTGGTGGACATTCTATGAAAAAATTTGGCTTTTTGGATCAAGCTAAAAAATATTTGGAAGAAGCTGGTATGGAAGTTATGATTCTTGATGGGGTTGAACCTGATCCTTCTGTAAAAACTTGTCTTGAAGGTGGCAAAAAAATGGAAGAATTTGGTCCTGATTGGATTATTCCAATTGGTGGAGGCTCTGCAATGGATGCTGCAAAAGCTATGTGGATTTTCTATGAACATCCTGGATATAGTTTTGAAAAATTGGCAGCTTTTGACAATCCACCACTTAGAACAAAGGCAAAAATGGCTTGTATTCCATCAACATCAGGAACCGCTTCAGAAATCACAGCATTTTCTGTAATTACTGATACAGAAAAAGAAATTAAATATCCATTGGTTCATCCTGATTTTGTTCCAGATGTAGCAATTTGTGATCCAGTTATTGCAAGCAAAATGCCACCATTAATCACAGCTCAAACAGGAATGGACGTTATGACTCACGCAGTTGAAGCTTTCGTTTCAACAGCAGCAGATGATTATACATCTCCACTTGCAATCAGAGCAATTGAGCTTGTTTTTGGAAATCTTAAAAAAGCTTATGACAATGGCGAAGATATAGATGCAAGAGAAAAAATGCACGATGCATCAACTCTTGCAGGAATGGCATTTTCAAATGCATCACTTGGAATAGTTCACTCAATGGCTCACAAAATCGGAGGAATTTTTCACTTAACACACGGAGAAGCAAATGCAATTATGCTTCCATACATCATTGATTACAATAGAAAATCAACAGACAGATATGATGAATTAGAAAAAATCCTAGGAATTGATGATATTGCAGAAGAAATTAGAAAATTAAATGCATCTGTAGGACTTACTGCAAATATAAAAGATGGCAAAAACACTGTAATTGAAGAAGATAAATTCTTAGAAGTTTTGGATAAAATGAGTGAAAATGCATTCAAAGATGCTTGTACACTTACAAATCCAAGAGAAACATCTCCAGAAGATATTAAAAAAATCTATGAGGCTGCATATTACGGCAAAAAAATAGATTTTTAAGAAAAATAAATCCTTAAAAAATAATTACTAAAAAATATAAATCGATTA
Organism: Anaerococcus vaginalis; assembly: GCA_018363915.1. Taxonomy (GTDB): domain Bacteria; phylum Bacillota; class Clostridia; order Tissierellales; family Peptoniphilaceae; genus Anaerococcus; species Anaerococcus vaginalis_C. Next base: position 179,218 of record JAGZMY010000002.1, on the reverse strand, counting down.
GCAAAAAATAGGAGCGAGAAGGCTCTCATTGAATTAGGGATTTTAGAAAAAACGAATTTAGAGAGTCTTTAGGTGGCAAGAGAAAAGGCTATGAGTTTGAATGCTCATAGCCTTTTTTAATACTGTAAATCAACTCCATTTATGACTGCCATAACTCAAGCAACTTAATACTTATCATGATAATATATACTATTATAAAGGGTATAGGCAGATATCGTTCTAAATTTGTGCCCTCTCTATATTTTTTTTGACTACATAAAATATCCCATTCATCACTCATCGGCTTAGATGGTAATTTTTCTTCTAATTTTAATATAACCTCATACTTAGCATTATTTAATTTTTTATAATGCTCAATAAGCAATATCCAAACTAATGATGCTCCGATACCTATGAAACAGAAAGCTATAGACTTTGTATCCCAAAAAGCTGAGGTTGTGGTTAATATTGCTATATTTAGTGTTGACATTATATTATTCATAGAATCTCTTCTTTGACTAACAGAATTTGCTAATTCTACACAAGTTTGCCATTGAGATAATATTATTTCTGAGGAATCAGTCATTTATTGTAAATTCCTTAGCCACATTGATATTTTATCCCATTCCCAGCGAATAGTTTTTATTGGATAGTATCCATACGGTAATGAAATTCCATAATCATAGTCACGCCCATATAACCCTAATATTGGTATATTTTCTTCTTGAGCACATTTTATTCCCATAATTGACCATCAGCATTTTTAGTATTACTTGTTATTATTGCTATCATTCCATCGCAACTTCTTATTTTTGTTCTACAATTAGTTTTCCACGAACTCGTCCAAGGTTGTTTAACTGACATATCGATAAAATCGAATGGGCTATGATTATTTCTTTTTTTGTCCGATCAAAGCATCTCTAAGAAACTTATCTTCCATTGCAAAACTTGTAAAAATACGATACTTCATTTTTCCTCCTCTTTGATTTATTTCCTAAAATAAAGTTCATTTATCATAAAATCTAAAATGTCATTATTCTCTTCTTTGTAATGAACTAAATTATAAGCTAATTCAGATATTTTATTAAATTCGTTGCGACTATAATTAGGTATAGGAATCCTTTTTAGGTAATTGGCTGAATTATTAACAGTAGGATTAATATTGTGTATTATCTTATTAACGATATTGGAGTTTAATAAAGCTAATAGAAAATATATATTAGAGTTATCTTTTGGGAACACTCCGACTATGCTTTGATCAAATACTTTACCATTTATAATAGCAGCTTTTACCTTTTTACTTTTCAACATCGGCACAGCGATACCAGTCCTAAAATAATAAGAACTATTTTGAAATCTTGCCCTTTTATCATTATTATAATGCCATATAGCTTCTTTACTCCAATTTATAAACCACTCATCTTTTATATTTCTATAAGGGGTTTTTATGCTGCCTTTAACTAAAGGAACATAGCATCTGCTTGTTTCTATTCCCTCAATTGATTTCCAGTTTAAGTTTATTTCTTCATTACTAATGACTTGGTATCCTTTTGAATTACGAATTCTCTCATCTAAGACTTTTATAAACCCTTTATTATTCCCAGTATAAATTCCAGTAACACAGTCAGCTAAGTCACCTAAAGTAATTTTTGTTTGACGTATTAAATTTTCTGTGCTTTTATTTAAATAAAGATTATAGTTAGGATTATCAAGAATAGATTTTTGGGCTATAAATTTAGGCTTCATGCGATTTTCAATAATGTCATTAAATTGAGTTTCGTTTGTGATGTCATCATAAACACATATATTGTTTCCTAATATTTTTGTTTTATCGTTCCTGACAGTAATTATCGATAAATTACTATATGCAAATGAAACTCCAGGAAATAACTTAGAAGGGAAAATAGCAATTTCTTCAACACAAAAATTTCCAAATAGGTATTTTCGAAAATTTTTATGCATATTTAGATACAAAAATGTATCTGGTATAATAAATACCATTTTCCCATTAGGTTTTAAAAGATTTAAACATCTGTAAAAAAATAGAACGTAGGTATCCTTAGTATAAATTCCAGAATATTTGATTTGTAGATTTTTTCTTACATCCATATTTAAGTATGCACCATAAGGTGGATTACCAATAATCTTCGTGTATCCTGTATGGGTATCAGAAAGTAGGTCTAATCTTTCATCAAACAAAGTATCAGATTCATAAATTTTTATATTTTCTTTATTACTATACTTCTGTTTCACAACTCTTATTGCATAGTCGTCAATATCATATGCATCTATATATACATTTTTGTTAGCACTTAGTATTTTATCTACAAATATACATCCACCCACACTTGGCTCTAAAATGGTATCTTTATTCTCTAAATCTAGATTATTAATCATATAATCAGTTATAAAATCTGAATTTGTATAATATGCTTGTAATTTTTTATCCAAATTTGCCCCCAATAATTCTAACTTAAGTATTAGCTTAAGTTAGAACTATTATAGATAAATTCCATTACCAAGTCAAATATTGCATTAATTTATTGTCTATCAAATATTTTTTAAACTCCTTACTTATGTCCTGACCCCAGTTCATATTTTCCTTCATCCATGTTTTTAGGTCAACACCAGTTATTGAAAAGATTTTTTCATAGGTTTCATCACTACAGTATACATCCCAAATCTTAGAATGTTTTAATGTCTGTAAATAATGATTGTTTTCTTCTTCATTTTGTCTAACAAAAATTAAACATTCATAATTTATACTAGAATAAATCTTTCCAACTTGAAGTAGTCTATTTACATTTCCCTTTTCATTTGAACTAAATCCACTCTTAAAATCAACTACATAATATTTGTTGTCTACTATAAAATGTAAATCTTCTTTTAAATTTATAGCTCCACTTTCAGATAGTCCCCAAAGAGCATTTGTGTAGTTTTTTAATTTTATTACCTCAGTGTCACTAATGTCTAATGATGATATAAATTCATTTATTTCTGAAGATAACTTTAATTTATATTGATCGTAGCTTTCAGGTTCATAGAACTTGACATCGGTATTAGCGTATTCAAAAGCTAACTTACAAAAGGGCTCCCATAGTTCTCCAATTCTACGACTAAATGCCATATAATCATATTTCCAAACAGCATTTCTGGATTCTAACATGACTATATAGTATGTATAGTGTGCCATTAGAATATAATTTAGATCAGGCGAGGGATTCATTATTAATAATTCATTTAATAAATCCTTCATTTTCTTATTTACAAGATTGCTTTTTTTATTATTTTTGTCCAATTTCTGAGCCTTAGTAATTGTGTCAGATATGGACTTTCTATAATAGTCTAACATGTTGCTTTTTGTATACATTTTACACCCTCCATACATTTACTATCTATATTATATAGCATTGTTAGTATTTTTTATACTTCGCTAGAAATTGATGGTGTTGCTTAATATTCTAAAATTACTAAGACGGATTTATTTCCGTCTTTTTTTAATTCAAAGAATTAAATCTTTTAAACAGCTAATCAAAACCATCATTTTGTCTTATGGCTAGTGAAGGGAGAAATATTTTTTTTATAACCAGAAAATTCATTTCAAATCTTCTTATACAAATAGATGAAGAAATAATTACTCAAATCCTTTAAAAATGTCCTGAGTCTATTAGGAGAAGGATTTTTTAGCACGGGTTAAAAAAACTATGTTTTTCTTCGCCTGTGATATAAGAGGAAAAATAAAACCTAACAAAACCATCAAAAATGTCTTAGGGCTAGTAGAGGGAGAAATTTTCTTACAGGTTTAAAAACTACTGAATTTCTTTACCTGTCATTTAGGATAAGAAAATATTTTTCAAAATAACCGGAAAATCAAATCCTAACTTTACTTATATAGGTAGAGGACAAAATATTACTCAAAATTCTTCTAACTGTCCTAAGGAATATGAGGGGATATTTCTTCTTCAAAAAAATATGAAAGAAGTAGATATGTGAATTTAGAAAATATACCAGAATATCTAAAAGAAAATTCAAGCTGGTGCTTATGGAAATATGAAACAAGAAATAATAGGGAGACAAAGATACCTTTTAATCCAACTACAGAAGGCTATGCATCCGTTAATAATCCAAAGACTTTTACATCCTTTGATAAAGCATCTGAAAAACTTAGTTCCTATGATGGACTTGGGATAAGAGTTGATGGAAAGCTTGTAGCTATTGATGTTGCTGGCTGTGTGATTAATGGAGTTTTAAATGGTTTAGCAAAAGAAATAGTTAGCCATTTTCCACAGTCATACATTGAATTTAGTCCAAGTGGTAAGGGGCTTAGAATCTTTACTTTTCTACCAAACTCAATAACTTACAACAAGGACATTTACAAGATGAAGACTAAAGAAGTTGAAGTCTATGTTGCTGGCTTTACTAATCGCTTTGTAACTGTGACAGGTCATGTCTATCAAGAAGGTGAGATTGTCAAAGAATCCAAAGGACTACTCTGGATTTTAGAAAAATATCTGAAAAGAGAAAAACAAAGTAAGTCTACTAAACAAAATTTTAAAAGCTATTTGAGTGATGAGGAGGTTATTGAAAAGGCATCTAATGCCACGAATAATGAAAAATTCTTAAATTTGTGGACTGGAAATATTAAATCCTATCCCTCTTACAGTGAAGCAGACTTAGCCTTAACTTCAATACTCGCATTTTATGCTGGTGGAAATACTGACCAGATAGATAGGCTCTTTAGGCAATCGGAACTTTTTAGGGATAAGTGGGATGAAAATCGAGGAGGAAAGACCTATGGAGAAATAACCATTGAAAAAGTAATCTCTTCTTTAAAAGATGTCTATAAGCCTATTGCAAGAATAGACCCAAGCATCGAGTTTAACTTATCTATTGAAAAGTTAAAAGAAATGGGACTTCCTTTATCTTCAAAGTATTCTTGGACAGATATAGGGTGCAGGAAAAATATTCGCAGACTTTTACAAGGACTCTCTTCGTTATGTTCCAGAAAGGAAAGCTTGGTATTTCTACGAAGATGGAATCTGGATAGCTGATACTGGAAGTTTAAAAGCTATGAAATTATGTATGAAACTTGCAAACCTACTTCATATCCTTGCCCTTGATATTGAGGACGAACATAAAAGAAAGGCTTATGTCAAATTCTCAAACAGATGGCAAGCAAGAGGTTATAGGGTCAGTGTATTAAAAGATGCAGAAGTTCATCATCCATTAAATGTATCTGACTTCGATAAAGACCCCTACCTTTTAAACTGTACCAATGGAACTTTAAATCTTAGAACAATGGAATTTTACGAACACAGAAGTTCTGACTATTTAAGCAAAATGGCTGATGTTATCTATGATTCTAAGTCATTAAATGATAGATGGAACATCTACATTGATGAAATTATGAGTGGAGATAAAGAAAAAGCTAAGTTCCTACAAAAGATATTAGGATATGGGCTTACAGGAGACACAAGGCATGAGTGCATGGCAATCCTCTATGGAATGACTACAAGAAATGGTAAAGGAACTCTTTGTGAATCCATATTAAAGGTTCTTGGAACTTATGCTTGTGCATCAAGACCTGAAACGCTGGCTCTAAAAAACAAAGTAAATAGTTCTGGACCCAGTGAAGAGATAGCAAGGCTTGCAGGAGTACGCTTTGTAAATATTCCAGAGCCAGGCAAGGGACTACCCTTAAATGTTGCACAAGTTAAAAGTCTTACTGGTAATGACACTATTAATGCAAGGTTTCTCCATGAGAACTCTTTTGACTTTAAACCTCAATTTAAAATCTACATCAACACCAACTACCTACCCATAGTTAATGATGTGACTGTATTTACCAGTGGAAGAATGCTCATCATTCCCTTTGATAGACATTTTACTGAAGAGGAACAGGACAAAACATTAAAGACAGAATTTGCAAAAGAAGAAGTAAAGTCTGCAATACTAAACTGGCTCATTGAAGGCTATAAACTTTTACAAAAAGAAGGACTAACTATTCCTGATTCAGTAAAGAAAGCAACTTTAAAATATCAAAAGGAATCAGATAAGATTGCTATCTTTATGGAAGATTGCTTAGAAGAAGGAAAAGACTATGAAGTCAGAACTTCTGAAGTTTACGAAAGGTATAGGTCTTGGTCTTTAGAAAATGGCTACTACCTTGAAAGCATGAAGACCTTTAAGCAATCTTTGGAGTCTAAAGCTACCATCAAAAGAAAAAGACCAAAGGATGGAAAACACAAGACCACAGTCCTAATAGGCTATAGATTAATTTCAGAATTTCTATAAAGTCTGTGACAATGTGGCAGATGAAAAATTTAATTTAGAAATCTTGTATCTATATAGATAATACTTTTTTACCTGCCACACCTGCCCTCATTTAAGGAGGTGGTGCTTATGATTGTGTGTAATTAGAAGTTTAAAGCAAAGTTAAAAAATTAGGAGGAATATAAATGATTACAAAAGAAGATTTAGAAAGAAAGTTTACTTTAAAAGATAAGATTGTGGTGACTTCCCCAAAGGGAATATCTACAGAATTAAAAAGAGGAAAAGATGATAGGTATGTCATTAAAAAGGATGAAAGCGAAATCAATCTAAATGACTTAAAAGACTTAACTGAATATTGTAAGGATATGTGCCTTTACAGAAACAATGAAAAAGTCACTGAAGAGTTATTGGAGAATGCCTTTAAGCTACGAGATACGATCATTCTTCATAAGTCCGACAAGACACCTGTAAAACTTGTCAAAGAAAAAATATACAACTACACACTGGATAATCAAGACACAGTTATTCCATTCAAAGGAACAGAAAGTGTTGTAGAGTTTCTGAATCAAAATAATTTTAGTCTATAAATAAAGGTGGCAATGTGGCATGTAAATATATAGGACTTAAAACTTCTATTCTCTATAGGAAGTTTAGTTTTCACCTGCCACATTGCCCCAGATATTTTGAAATGAGTAGAAATGATTATTGGAGATATTTTTAAAAAAGATAAACTTACAGCTGTGGACCTAAAGGACACAAAGTATGAAGTCCTAAATGTAATTAATAAAGATAAGTATAAAATCATCCTTGCTAAAGGAGATAAGTCTTATCTTGTAATTGATGGAGGATTTAAAAATATGTTTTTCCCTTCTTTAATAAGAAGCCTAAGAATATATCGATAGTAAAAAATAATTTGTGACCCAGGGGGCACCCTAATCTTCAGGAGACTTTTTCCTATCAACGGTGCCGCCCTTTTACGCACAAAAAGACGGGTTCAAAGGGGGTATTAAAAAAAGTATTTAATACCCTGGATAATATAAAAATATAAAGGAGAAATTTATGTTAATTAAAGAAAAATCAAAAAGAAACGAAATATTGTCTGCTCATTCCTATAAAACTAATTTATGGAATTATTTAAGAAACAAGGATGAATCATCTTATTCAGATATTAAGGCTCTTGGTCTTATCCAAGATGGCTTTCCTTTTATGGATACAGAAAGCACAGAATACTTCAGAGAAAAACTTACAGAAAAGAGCGTAGTTAGAAAAGAAGCTACAGTTTTAAAAAATGATGTAGATTCATCTTCTATTGTAACTTTTCCAAGTAAATCTATGGCAACTTGGACAAAATCAGGAGAACATGACCTATTTACAGCTGTCTTAGAAATGAAAGATGTGGATGTGAATTTAGAATACAACAAATTATCTAACTTAATTACAATACACGAAGACTTTTTAAATAATCCTCAAACTAAGATTGAAAAAATAATCCTAGATACCTTTGCTCATAATTTTGCCAAGGCTGAAGATAAAGCTTTTATCACTGGATCTGGTAATGGAGAACCATTAGGATTTCTAGTAGACGAAGATATTAAAAGCCTATCAGCTACAAAAGAACTAAAGCTTGATGACTTGAAAAAACTATTCTTCTCTTTAGATAGCGAGTACAGGGAAAATGCAAAATGGATAATGAATGATAAAACTGCCCTTTATCTTCAAAGCTTAAAAGATGGTCAAGGTAACTTCTTATGGAATCAATGTGATGGCATCTTCATGGGAAAAGATATTCTAATCTCAAACTTTATGCCCGATATCGATACAGGTTTAAAACCTATCGCCTTTGGAGATTTCTCAAACTACTGGATTGTTGAAAGACAAAATCCAACAATAAAAAGATTATCTGAGATGTTTATTCTAAAACAACACCAAGACTTCATCATGCGAGAATATTTATATGCCAAGCTAATGGATAAGGATTTAGTCCTTACTTTATCCATTGAAGGATAAGGCCAATGGTAGAAACTAAAAATGATGAGATTAAAAAGTCGGAGAATATCGAAGTATCTGGCACAATCTTTACAGTTCACTCTATGAAAAGTGAAAATGCAAAAAAGAGTGTAGAACAGATTATTAAAAATCTGATTTTAAATAATGTAGATGAGTTAAATAAAGCGAGTTTATCAGCCTAATTAACTTGATATAGTCTGAAAAGTACGGGAATATGTAATTGCCACTTGAAGGCTGTCCGAAAAGAGGAAAATATGGAACAATTAAATAGACAGTCTTCTTACTTTTCAGCTACTGAAAAGATCACAGCATTATACTGTAGGCTTTCAAGAGATGATGAACTTCAAGGCGAAAGTAACTCCATAAGAAATCAAAAGGACATATTAGAAAAATATGCTCTGGATATGGGATTTAAAAACCTAGAGTTCTTTGTAGATGATGGTTATTCAGGAACGAACTTTGATAGACCCTCTTGGAATAAACTAAAGGCCTTAATTGAAGATGGAAAAGTTGAAAATATTATTGTAAAAGATATGAGTAGACTTGGTAGGGATTATCTAAAAGTAGGATTTTATACAGAAGTCTTATTTCCAGATAATGATATACGATTCATCGCTATAAATAATGGTGTGGATTCAAATAACCAAGTTGAAAATGACCTTACACCTTTTATCAATATCTTCAACGAGTTTTATACTAAAGACACAAGCAAAAAGATAAAGGCTGTTTTTAAAGCTAAGGGTCAAAGTGGAAAATCTCTAACAACTAATCCACCTTATGGTTATTTAAAAGATAAGGAAGACAAAAATAAGTGGATAGTTGATAAGGTCGCAGCTGAAACTGTAAAACTGATTTTTAATCTTTGTATTAAAGGTTTTGGTCCAAGTCAAATTGCAAGTGAACTAAAGAATAGAAAAATTCCAACTCCTGCTGAACACTTTAAGTCTATAGGACTCAATTTTCCTGTAGAAGTTCCCGAAATTAAAGGAAATTGGAATCCTGATACTGTTTCCAATATTCTTGATAGAGAGGAATATCTAGGAAAAGTCATAAACTTTAGGACAAAGAGAAAATCTTATAAGACTAAAAAGAGCGTAGACAATCCAAGGTCTGAATGGGTTATCTTTGATAATGCTCATGAGCCGATTATTGATGAAGAAACCTTTGATATTGTAAAAAGGATAAGAAAAACAAGGCGAGTTCATAATAGTTTAGGAGAAATGCCTGCCCTATCTGGTATGCTCTACTATGCAGACTGTGGAGCAAAATTATATCAAGTAAGAGGTAAAGGCTGGTCTCAAGATAAAGAATACTTCGTTTGTGCATCCTATAGAAAGCAAAAAGGAAAATGTACTTCGCATCAAATTAAGAATATTCAAGTTGAAGAAATTCTTCTGAGGGAGATTAGGAAAGTTACATCCTTTGCAAAAGACTATGAGCAAGAATTTGTAGATTTAGTTTTTAAAAAGAAAACCAGCGAGTTAAATCAAGTATTAAGAAGTCAGAAAAAGGAACTGGAAGATTTTAAAAATAGAATTGAAAAACTTGACTCTATCGTTCAAAACCTCTATGAAGATAACTTGGAAGGTAAAATATCTGACCAACGATTTGAAAAAATGGATAAAGCTTATGATGAAGGAGAAAATCTACTTCAAAAAAGAGTAGCTGAACTTGAAAAAACTATTACAAAATCGCAGAAGGAAGAACTTAATGTGGAATCATTCCTAAAACTTGTTAGAAAGTACACGGATATTAAAGAACTTGATCCAGAAATAATTAGAACTTTTGTAGATAAGATTTATATAGAACAATCGGAAAAAGTTCCAGGCATAAATTTAAAGAAACAAACCATTTGGATTTATTGGAACTTTATAGGTAAAATTGAAATATAAAAATCGGCACAAAGGTTAATGCCTTCATGCCGATTAAATTTTAAGGAAATAAATCCCTAATTAAGAGCACCTTAGTTCCTGTTTTTATTTTTTTTTAGTTTTGAGCTGGGAATTTTTTTCTAAAGGATTTGGTGGATAATTGGATAAAATTAATAAATGAGATCTCTCGACTGCGCTCGAGATGGGTTGTTGTGGGATGTTTTTAATATCTTCGAATTGGTTTTGATTTATTATTTATATACTATTATTTTTTATATTACAAAAATAAAAGAAAGATACCATCTCGATCAAACGAAACGAAGTGGAGTGCGTGTATAGATCTCTTTTGTTTTTTTGATTTTATTTTACTTTATCAATGAAATTAAAATTTTTACCTATTAAAATTATATTTTTTTAAATTTTACAAAAATTCATTATTATAGTACTATAAATGTAACAAAAAATGTACTAAAAATGTAACCAAGGATTTTGATATGGAAGTTGAGATTGAAAATAGGATTAGGGAATTTAGGAAAGAGAAAAATCTTTCTCAGCACAAATTGGCAAAGCTTGTTGGGCTTAAAAGAAGGTCGATTATGGCTTATGAAAATAATACTATTAGTCCAAGTCTTGAAACTGCCTACAAAATTTGCAAGGTTTTGGATAAGGACATCAAAGAGGTTTTTATTTTTAAATAAGGAGAGAAAATGGGATTTTTATTTAATGATGTGAATGAATTTAGGGAAAAAATATATGAAAAATTCAAAAATACTGATTCGTATTTATTTGCTATTAAACATAATTCAACAGGCAAGGGATTTTTGAAATTATTTTTTAGTAATTTGTATAACACAGTAGATTCTTCAAGGACTTTTATTTTGCATTTTAATGAAAAGGGGATTTATGAAAAGGAAATTTCAAATTCTACTAAGGGCGATTTTATTCTTATGCCTTGGGATGAAATTGAAGTTTTTGAAATCGTTGAAGAATCTAGAAAAGCTTTTATAAATTTTTCTCATTTGGATAAAAATATTTCTTATGAGATTGATTTTGATGGGAAAATGGCTGTTGATAATAGGAAAAATTTTGAAAATTTAATGGAAAAATCTTGGCATAGATTATAAATTTTTGATATTTTTTTGAAAAATTTGAAAAAATCAAGCAAGATTGTATAATTAATTTTAAGTAAATAGGACTTATAGGATTTACAGTAGGAAAAATTTGGGATAATTTTTTTGAAATTACAAAATTCTTTGTCCAAAGTTGGCTTTCTACTTAGTGGAAGCGTGGAGTATAAAAAGAAGTGGTACCGCATCAAGATGCCTTCTTATACTCTTTTTTTGTACTTAAAAATAAAGGAGAAAAAAATGAAATTTCAATACGAAAAAGAATATGATAATGTATTTGATGAATTAAAAGATCGTGGATATTTTGAGGCTGCAACTGATGAAGAAGAGTTGGCTGAAAAATTAAAAAATGAAAAATTAACTTTTTATTGTGGCTTTGATGCAACTGCTGATTCTTTGACAGTAGGTCATCTTATCCAAATTATGGTTATGATGAGAATGCAAAATTATGGCCACAGACCAATCGCTCTTCTTGGTGGAGGAACTACAATGATTGGAGATCCTTCTGGAAGAAGTGATATGAGAATGGTTATGACAAAGGAGAAAATCAACCACAACGCAAATTGTTTTTATAAACAATTTCAAAGATTTTTGGAATTTGAAAATGAGGGAGAAGATTCTGGCGACAAGGCTATAATTGAAAATAATGCAAATTGGCTTTTAAATCTTCCTTTTATAGATTTTCTAAGAGATGTTGGATCAAATTTCCTTGTAAATGAAATGCTAAAAAAAGATGCCTACAAAAATAGGATGGACAAAGGGCTTACATTTTTTGAATTTTCATATATGCTTTTGCAATCTTACGATTTTCTAGAACTATTTAGAAGACACAATTGTACTTTGGAAATTGGTGGCTCAGACCAATGGTCAAACATAATCGGTGGTTATGATTTGATTAGAAAAAAAGAAGACGCAAAAGTTTATGGAATGACTTTCAAATTACTTACAACTGCCGATGGGGTAAAAATGGGCAAAAGTCAAAAGGGAGCTGTTTGGCTTGATGAAGAAAAAACTTCAGCTTATGAGCTTTTCCAATATATGAGAAATGTTGACGACAGGGATGTAGAAAAATTCCTCTTGATGTTAACTTTCCTTCCAACTGCTGAATGTAGAAAATTGGGAAATGGCAAGGATGCAAAAGAAATTAACCACGCAAAAGAAGTTTTGGCTTATGAAATTACAAAATTAATTCACGGCGAAGAAAAAGCCAAAGAAGCTCTAGAAGCATCAAAAGCTTTGTTCTCTGGAGCTGGAGATGAATCAGCAATGCCAACAACTGAAATAGAAAAAGAAGAATTTCCAATGGGAATATTAACCCTACTTACAAATTTAGGTTTAACTAAATCAAATTCTCAAGCAAGAGATTCAGTAAAGGGCGGTGGAGTAAGTATAAATGATGAAAAAATAACCGACCCAAGATTTGAAATAAACGAAGACTTGTTTGAAGATGGAAAAATAATTGTAAAAAAAGGCAAAAAAACTTTCCACAAAGTTACAATAAAATAAGAATAAAACTTAGACGAATACAAGTTTAGATAATATTTTATTTTAAAATAAAATTAAGCTAGTAGCATTTTTTGAAAAAATTTCATATCAGAAAATTTGGGGTATAATAATTTAGAAAAATAAAATTTAAGGAGAACATTATGAAAATTTCAGCTAGAAATACAATCAAAGGAAAAGTAGTAGAAGTTGTTGAAGGTGCTGTTAATGGAATTGTTAAAATCGATATAGGAAACGGAACTATAATCACATCATCTATTACAAACAACGCTATCAAAGAACTTGGTCTTGAAGAAGGCAAAGAAGCTTATGCAGTAATTAAAGCAAGCAACGTTATGGTAGCTGTTGACTAATAAATAATAAATAAGGACAAATTTGCTTTTCTAATAAGAAAACCATTTTGACCTATTACCAGAGTGAGCATAAAAGCTTACTCTGGTTTTTTTGTGATTTTTTTATTTCTATTTTTCTAACTGAATCAAATAATTTTTTTCTTCTAATTTTAAATTTTATATTTTCTTATAAATATTTTTTACAATTTTAATTTTAAATTCTGTTTTATATTTTGTCTATTTTTTCTTATATATTTTAAATTGGAAAAAATGGACAAAAACGCTATAATATAGGTATATATAAAAAGAAATTTAGTTTTATTAATTTTAAAAAGGAGAATTTATGGATAAAAAAGCTTATTATATAACAACGCCAATATATTATCCAAATAGCAACTTACATATTGGTAATGTTTATACTTCAGTTATTGCTGATGTTTTGAAAAGATATAAGGCACTCAGGGGATTTGATGCTTATCTTACAACTGGAACTGATGAACACGGTCAAAAAATAATGAATGCAGCTCTTTCTCATGGATCAAAGCCTCAAGAATTTGTTGATAGAATTGCAGGCGAAACAAAAGTTTTGCTTAAAAAACTTGATATTGATTATGATTCATTTATTAGGTCAACTGATCCAAAACATGAAGAAAATGTAAAAAATATTTTCCAATATTTGTATGATAAGGGAGATATTTACAAGGGCCATTATGACGGATATTATTGCGAATCTTGCGAATCTTATTTTACTGAAAGCCAACTTGATGATGGAAATTGTCCTGATTGTGGCAGAGGAGTTAATCATCGTAAAGAAGAATCATATTTTTTTAGACTTTCAAATTATACTGATAAATTAAAGGAACTTTTCAAAGACCATCCAGAATTTCTTGAGCCAAAATTTAGGCAAAATGAAATGTTAAATAATTTTATTGACAAAGGTCTTGAAGATCTTTCTGTATCTAGAAATACTTTTGATTGGGGAGTTGATGTTCCTTTTGACAACGAGCACGTTGTTTATGTTTGGATTGACGCCTTATCTTGTTATTTGACAGCTATAGGCTATGGTCATGATATGGAAAAATTCAATAAATATTGGCCAGCTGGTGTTCATTTAATTGGAAAAGACATTGTAAGATTTCATACAATAATTTGGCCAGCACTTTTGATGGCTTTAGATATTCCACTTCCAAAAAAAGTTTTTGCTCATGGTTGGATTTTGTTTGACAATGACAAGATGAGTAAATCTAAGGGAAATATTATGTATCCAGAACCGCTTGTGGAATTATATGGAACTGATTCTTTGAAATATTTCCTACTTCGTGAATTTAATTTTGGAGCTGATGGAAACTTCCTTTCAAAGAAATTTATGGATAGATACAATTCTGACCTTGTAAATGATTTGGGAAACTTACTTTCAAGAACTGTTTCAATGATTTCAAAATACAATGATGGAATTATTAAAAAAGGCTTGGAAGAAGATGAAATTGATGGCGAATTGATTGCCTTGGCTGAAAAAACTTATGAAGATTTTACAAAATTAATGGACGAATTTAAGTTTAATGAGGCTTTGGAATGTTTGTGGAATCTTGTAAGAAGATCAAATAAGTATGTTGACCAAACTGAGCCATGGATTTTGGGACGTGAAGAAAAATATGACAGATTAAATACAGTTTTATATAATCTTGCCGAATCTTTAAGAATTATTGCCCAAATGCTTGAACCTGTTATGAGAAATACAACAAAAGAAATTTTAAAACAATTGGGAGTAGAAAACCAAGGTTTTGAATCTGCTTATAAATTTGGTTTGATTAAAGAAGGAACTAAAGTTAGTAAAGGCGAAAATTTATTTAACAGACTTGATACAGAAAAAGAACTTGAAAAACTTCATGCCTTAAATAATAAACTTGTTGAGAAAAGACTTGGAGTTAAAAAGGAAGAAAAAGAAGAGGAAAGCCAATCAAAATCACAAATTAAAATTGATGATTTTGACAAGCTTGACCTTGTTGTTGGAAAAATTTTGGAAGTAAACGACCATCCGGATGCTGACAGACTTCTTGTTTTTAAAGTTGATATTGGAAGTGAAACAAGGACAATTGTTTCAAGCATAAAAGAATTCTACAAAAAAGAAGAATTACTTGGCAAAAATATTGCTGTAATCAAAAACCTAAAACCTGTAAAAATGAGAGGAATTTTATCAGAAGGAATGCTTCTTGCTGCAGGAGAGGATGCAGTTTTACTTACAACAATCAAAGACTGCAAACCAGGTACGGTGATTTCTTAATGAAATTAATAGATTCACACGCCCATTTAACGAGTGATGATTTTAATGAGGACAGATCTTTTCTTATAAAGGATCTGTCTAATTTTGCTGTAAATTATGTCATAATGCCAGCTTGCGACTTAGAAAATTCTTATGAAACTGTAAAACTTGCAGAAAAATATGAGAATTTGTATGCCCAAGTTGGATTTCATCCAGAAAATATAGAATCATTTGATGATTCTTCTATAGAAAAATTAGAAGATTTGGCAAAAAATCCAAAAGTTGTAGCAATTGGAGAAATTGGACTTGATTATTATTGGCAAGATGACAACAAGGATGAGCAAAAAGAAATTTTTATCAAACAATTAGACCTTGCAAGAAAATTAAAGCTTCCAGTCGTAATTCATTCCAGAGATTCGGTTGATGATTGTCTGGAAATTTTAAAAGATTACAAGGATTTAAAAGTTCAAATTCACTGTTTTTCTTATTCATATATCCATCTTATGGAATGTATGAAAAGAGGATATTATATTTCAATAGGTGGAGTTGTAACTTACAAAAACGCTGACAATGAAAAAAATGCGGCCATAAATGTGGATTTGGATAAGCTAATGCTTGAAACAGACTGTCCATATCTTTCTCCAGAACCTTACAGGGGAATGAGAAATGATCCGAGAAAAATTGTGGAAGTTGCAAGAGAAATTGCAAATCTTCGTGGGATGAAATTATCAAAACTTGCAAAAAGAACAAGCAAAAATGCTATGGAATTTTTTAATATAAAGTAGGTAATATGATAAAAGAAACAATAGTAGTTGAAGGAAAAGATGATATAAGTAATATAAAATCAGCGGTCGAATGTGAGCTTATAGCGACAAACGGCCTTGCTTTTGGCAAAGATTTGATTGAAAAATTAAAAGAAATTGACAAAAGATGTGGGATAATAATTTTTACTGATCCAGATTTTGCAGGAAAAAAAATCAGGGCAAAAATTTCCAAAGAAATTCCAAATGCCAAGCACGCTTACCTTGATAGGAAAAAAGCAATCAAAAAGGGAGATTTGGGAGTAGAAAACGCCTCAAAAGAAGATATAATTGAAGCTTTAAAAAATGCTCATGCAACAAAAAGTGAAAAAAGAGAAGAATTTACCATGAAAGACCTTTTGGATAATAATCTTACTCTTACAAACGACAGCAGAAACAGAAGGGAAAAACTTGGCGATATTCTATCCATAGGATATTTTAATTCTAAACAACTTTTATCAAAACTAAATTCATTTGGCATAAGTCGAGAAGAATTCGAAAGTGCGGTTGAAAAATTATGAAAAAATTATATTCACCAAAAACAATAAAAATAATCCAAGACCTTTACGGTTTTAAATTTAGCAAATCTTTGGGACAAAATTTTTTGGTAGACAAAAATTTTGTAGATAAAATTATAGACTTATCAGAAGTAGATGGCGAAAATATTTTAGAAATTGGACCGGGGATTGGAACAATCAGCCAAGAGATGGCAAAAACTTGCAAAAAACTTGTGGTAATAGAAATAGATAAGACTCTTATTCCAATTTTAAACGATAATCTTGGCGAATTTTCAAATGTCGAAATAATAAATGCAGATATTTTAAAAACAGACCTTGAAAAAATTGCCAAAGAAAAATTTGATGGAGAAGATTTCAAAGTTGTTTCAAATTTGCCATATTATATAACAACTCCAATAATTGAAAAATTATTTGAAGAAAATTTTTCGTGCAAAGACATGACAATTATGGTTCAAAAAGAAGTGGCAGATAGGATGAAGGCAGATGAAAAAAGCAAAGATTATTCATCACTTTCAGTTTTTATAAAATATTATGCACAAATTACTGGACAATTCAAAGTTCCAAAATCAGTTTTTATGCCCCAACCAAAAATAGATTCCCAAGTATTAAAATTAAATTTGAGATTGTATGACGAAAATGTTAATACAAATACCCTATTTAATATAGTAAGAGCAGGATTTAATAAAAGAAGAAAAACAATATTAAATTCCTTATCAAGCGTGATAGAAAAAGAAAATTTAAAAGAAATTTTAGAAAATTTATCCCTAAAAGAAAATCTTAGAGCAGAAAATCTTTCCCTTGACGATTTTATAAAAATAGCTAATGAATTTGAAAAAATAAAAGGATAGATTGAAAGAGATTATCATTTGAGTATAATAATTATATTAGAAAAAAAGATTTATAAAAAAAGATTGGAGAAAATATGAAAAAAGTAACAATTTACACATCAAACACCTGCCCACATTGCAAGGCAGCAAAAAATTATTTAAAAGAAAATAATATAGATTTTGAAGAAAAAAACGTAGACGAAGATAGAAGCGCAATCGACTATCTAGTAGAAAATGGCCACAGAGGAGTTCCAGTAATAAATATAGACGGAGAAGACATTGTAGGCTTTAATAAAGAAGTAGTAGACGAAAAATTAGGATTATAAAACAAAAACCCATCTTAGACCTTTTGAGATTTATCTTTGGTCGGATGGGTTTTACTTTGTTTGGGCTAATTATTAGATGGATTTAATTAAGTAAGGCTAGACAATTAAATTAAAGTATTAGTCTACTTGGTTTACCAATATTAATAACTT
The DNA here is from genome assembly GCA_018363915.1 of Anaerococcus vaginalis. Taxonomy (GTDB): domain Bacteria; phylum Bacillota; class Clostridia; order Tissierellales; family Peptoniphilaceae; genus Anaerococcus; species Anaerococcus vaginalis_C. The sequence goes on along the minus strand of JAGZMY010000002.1, from coordinate 161,245 downwards.
TATCTAAATACTATCAGCAATTTATTCTACAAAAAAAGTGAGCTTATCGCTCACTTTTTGTCTTCTTCTAAGGCATCTATTGTTTTTTTGTGGAGAAGTTTTCTGTAATCATCTTCTAGATTATTTTTTATGATTTTGTTGTAGCAAAAATCCATAAAAACTAGAACTGGAAATTGCGGGGAGATTATATTTCCGCCTCTCAAATCTTCTATTGTTGGAATAATTACTTTTTCGTCCACAAATGAAAAATTATCTTTTGAATTTGATGTTATAAGAATTGTTTTTGCGCCGTTTTCTTTGCCTTGTTTTAGGGCGAAAAGAACGGATTCTTTGTTGGCTGAAAGGCTTATGCCAATAAGCAGAGAATTTTCTTTTTGAAAAACTGCCCTCATTCTCATTTCATCTTGATAATCTATTGCCATTACTAAAATTCCAAGCCTTGTAAGCCTTGATTGCATTTCTCTTGCTACAAGTCCCGAACTTCCTATTCCCACGAATAAAACTGATTTTGATTTTATAATTAAATCTGCTATTTTATCAATTTGTTCGTTGTCGATAAGGGATGGAAACATATTTAAAATTCTTCCGTAAGTGTTTAAAACTTCCTCTACATTAAATGAAGATTTGGAAATTCCTTTTAAAAATCCTTCTTCATACCTGTAAATAAATTCTCTATATCCCTTAAAACCACATTTTTGTGAAAATCTTGTTATAGATGATTCGGAAACGTGGAGTTTGTTTTTGATATTTTTTATTGAAAAATCTTCCTTGTGTTTATTTTTTATAAAATAATCGGCAATTAGTTTTTCAACTTCTGTAAATTTATCATAACTATCAACTATAGCAACAATGGCGGAATTTTTTATCATGGCTACCTCTTTTATTGAAATCTTCTAATCAACTACTCCAAGTATATCATTAATTTCATTTTTGTATAAGACTGCCTTTGCTCCATAGATTACTTGAACTCCTCCTGGCACGTCAAGCACCCCTGTTGCCCCTGTTTGTTTTAAAATATTTTTATCAACAATTTTTGGATCTTTTAAATTTACTCTTAATCTTGTAATACAAGCGTCAACATCAATTATATTTTCACTTCCACCAAGCGCATCTAAAATCACAAGAGCTTCTTCGTGAAGATTTGAATTTGAATCTTTTTTAACTTCTTTTTCTTCAACAACTTCATCGTCGCCTCTTCCTGGTGTCATTATATTAAATTTCTTTATTAAGAAAGAGAATGAGAAATAGTAAAGAGCTGCCCAGATTAATCCAAATGGAATTTCTAATAACCAGTGAGTCTTTTCATTTCCTTGAAGTACACCAAATAAAATAAAGTCAATTACTCCACCAGAAAATGTATTTCCAATATTTATATTTAATAAATCAGCAATCAAGAATGATAAACCATCCAAGAATGAATGGAAAACATATAAAAGTGGTTGAACGAAAAGGAACATATATTCAAGAGGCTCTGTAATTCCTGTAATAAATGAAGTTAAAGCAACTCCTAAAAATAATCCCTTTAATTTTTTCTTATTTTCTTCTTTTGCGTTCTTATACATTGCAAGAGCAGCTGCAGGCAAACCAAACATCATTGTTGAAAATCTTCCTGCAAAAAATCTTGTGCCTTCAGTAAATAATCCAACGTGATTTGGATCAGCTAATTGAGCAAAAAATATTTTTTGAGCACCAACAATTTGCTCTCCAGCAACCATTTCAACACCACCAAGTTCTGTATACCAAAACATTGGATAAATCATGTGATGAAGACCGACTGCTCCAGATAATCTCATTAGCATTCCGTATAAAAATGTTCCAAAAACGCCAAGTTTTGCAATTGATTTTCCAGCAGAAATTAATAAGTGTTGGAAAGGTGGCCAAACTATAAAGAAAAATACTCCGACAATAATTGCAACAAAAGATGTAACTATAGGAACAAATCTTGAACCACCAAAAAATCCTAGAACTTGTGGCAATTGAATATTGTAATAATTATTGTGAAGATAAACCGCAATAAGACCAATAACCAAAGCACCAACGACACCAGTATCAATTGGATCTCCGTCAGGATTAAAAATTGAAAGAAGAGTTGATATAGTTGCATTCATTACCAAAAATCCAACTGCACCAGCAAGAGCTGCAACTCCTTTTTCCCTGTTTGCAAGACCAACCATAATACCAATACACAAAAGCATGGCAAGATTTGCAAAAATTATATTTCCAGCACCAGCCATAACCTTAAAAATAGTTTGTAAAACACTATTTGCTAAAAAAGGATAGGCATCAATTGTAGCTTGTGATGAAAAAGCACCACCAATTCCTAAAAGTAAACCTGCGGCAGGCAACAACGCTATCGGTAGCATAAAAGCCTTGCCGACTTTTTGTAAATACTTAAACATATTTCCTCCTAAATTATTTTTTTAAAACATCAGCAAATTTTTGGGTTATTAATTGAGGTCTAGTAATTGCAGAACCAACTACAGCAGAAAATACTCCACAAGCAAAAACTTTTTTTAAATCCTCTGGCGTATTAATTTTGCCCTCAGCTATAACAGGCTTGTTTGAAAATTCTACAATTTTTTTAATAGACTCAAAATCAGGACCATCAAAATTATTACTATAAGAAGTATAGCCAAAAAGAGTTGTTGAAATAATATCAAAGCCAAGATCTAAAGCGTTTTTACATTCATCAATCGTAGAACAATCCGCCATGGCATAAATATTATTGTCATGAATTAATTTGAGTAAATCTATTAATTTTTCATCATTTGGCCTTTTCCTATTAGTTGCATCAAGAGCAATTATTTCGCACTTAGAATCAATTAATTCTTCAATTTCTTTTTTAGTTGGAGTGATATATACTTCGCTGTCAGGATAATTTTTTTTAATAATTCCAATAATTGGCAAGTCAACTTGTTTTTGAATTTCTTTAATATCCTCAACAGATTGAGCACGAATACCACTTGCTCCGCCAATTTTTGCAGCAAGAGCCATTTTTCCCATAATAAAACTAGAATGAAGAGGCTCATCATCTAAGGCTTGGCACGATACAATTAATTTCCCCCTTAATTTTTCTAAATCCATATAACCTCCTTATCTATTTACTTTACTTAATTATATAAAAACAAGAAATTGTTTTCAATTAAAATAACTAAACAGGTTAGTCTTTCAAAAAACGACAAATTTAAGACAAAAATAAAAGAATTTGGAAGTACTTTCAAGGCATTTGAAAAAAATTTTAAAATTTTTAAATTAATTTTTTTAAGTTATATATTCGTGCTAGATGACTTGCCTACGCATTTAAATTTATAAAGAAATTTTTAAATTTTAAAAATTCAAAATTTATCTAACAAAAAAACGTTTTTTACAAATAATTTTTAAAATTTTACAAAATAAATTCGAAATAAATTATTTTAAAGATTGAAATTATGCGATTAATTTTATTTGGCAATCTTTTTTTAAAAAAATATAGAAAAACATTCTTATTTCCTTTTTCTTGTGATATAATTTAAGCAAAAGGAGGCATTTTATGTTTGATTTTAAAAGTGCAAAAAAAAGAGTAGACGAAGCTATTAACCCAACACATTTATTTTATTCTGAAATTTTTTCAGATTTATCAAAAAACAATGTGTACATTAAACCAGAAAATTTACAAAAAACTGGTTCTTTTAAATTGAGGGGAGCTTATAACAAGATTTCAAAAATGGATGAAGAATCAAAATCCGTTGGAATCGTAACCGCATCAGCTGGAAACCACGCCCAAGGTGTAGCATTTTCTGCAAATCATCAAGGCATAAAGGCAATTGTTTGTATGCCAGAAACAACTCCGATGATTAAAGTTGATGGAACTTTAAAATATGGAGCTGAAGTTGATCTTCACGGACAAACTTTTGACGAAACAAATACATATGCTCAAGAGCTTGCCAAAGAAAAAGGATATACTTTTATTCCTCCATACGATGATGAAGATGTAATTGAAGGACAAGGAACAATTGCTCTTGAAATTTTAGAAAGTTTACAAGAAGCTGACTACATATTAGTACCAATCGGTGGCGGTGGACTTGTTTCTGGTATTGCAAAATGTGCAAAAGAAATGAAACCAGAAATCAAAATAGTTGGTGTTGAACCAGCAAATGCTGCATCAATGCAAGCTGCTATGGAAAAAGGTGGCCCAATTACATTAGATTCTGCTGATACAATCGCAGATGGAACTGCTGTTGCAAGAGTTGGAGATATTACTTACGAAATTTGCAAGGAAAATGTTGACGAATATATTTCTGTAACAGAAGAAGAAATCATGGTAGCCTTGACTACTTTGATGGAAAAACATAAACTAGTAGCAGAGCCTTCAGGAGCATTAAGTCTTGCTGCAAGTAAAAAACTTGGTTGCAAAAATAAAAATGTAGTTTGTGTAATCAGTGGTGGAAATATTGATATGTCATTTATTTCTCAACTAATCCACAAGGGACTTTATGAAGATGGAAGAATTGCAAGATTTACAGTAGAGCTTCAAAATGCACCTGGAAAACTTAGAGATCTTCTTGATGTTATAGCTTACACAAAGGCAAATATTGTTGAAGTACTTCACGACAGCCTTGCTGCAACTAGCAGATATAAAAATATCCAAGTTGAAATAACCCTTGAAACAAATGGAAAAGACCACATCAGGAAGATTAAAGAATTACTTACTGAGAAAGGATACAATATTCATTAAATGAAAATAGAAAAGATACTAAAAGAAATAACCTACATTTCAAAAAATATTCAAAATGATAAAGAAATTGTAGGAGTTTCTTCAGATTCAAGGCAAATTAAAAAAGATTATATATTTTTAGCAATCAAAGGCTATGAATTTGATGGTCACAAATATATAAATTCTGCAGTTGAAAACGGGGCAAATACAATTGTATATACAAAAGATGATATAGAATTTGTAGATAAAATAAACTACATAAAAGTAGAAGATGAAAGACTAGCCCTTGCTCAAATTTCAAATTTGATTTCAAATTACCCATCAAAGTCTATGACTATGATTGGAGTTACTGGAACAAATGGAAAAACAACAACAGCAAATATGATTGCTTTTGTCTTGAATAAATTGGGATCATCATGTGCAAATATAGGAACAGATGGTGCAAATTTAATAAACAAAACCATGCCAACCGAGCATACAACTCCAGAAATTACAGATTTAAATGATATTTTGCTTGAAGCGAAAAAAGAAAATATCAAAAATGTCGTTATGGAAACCTCATCACATGGTTTATGCTTGAAAAGAAATTATGGAATAGCTTATGAATACGGCGTATTTACAAATCTTTCTATGGAACATATGGATTTTCATAAGACTATGGATAATTATTTTGCTGCTAAGATGATCCTACTTAAAAATTCCCAAAAACAAGTTGTAAATATAGATGACGAGTATGGGAAAAAAGCCAAAGAAATTTTCAAAGACGCTCTTACAATTTCTATAAATGAAGATTCAGCTTATAGGGCAAAAAATATAAAAAGAGTTGATTTGGGTCTTGAATTTTTTGTAAATGATGTTAAATTTCACCTAAAAAGATTTGGAATTTATGATATATATAACTCTCTTTGTGCGATAGCAATTGCAAATGACCTTGGTTTTAAATTGGAAGAAATTTCTAAAGCCTTGGAAGGATTTAAGGGAGTAAAATCAAGATTTGAATTTATAGAAAATAATCGTGGTATAAACATAGTAGTAGATTTTGCCCATACGCCAAAAGCTTTTGAAAATATTTATAAAGACCTACCTAAAGATAAAAAAATATATTCTGTCTATGGAATTACTGGAGATAGGACTTATGATATCAGAAAGTCAGTAGGAAAAATTTCTGCAAAATATAATATTTTTTCAGTAATAACAACAGACGATCCCAAATTTGATACTTTTGAAAATATTTCAAGTAATATAAAAGAAGGTGTCGAAGAAAATAAGGGCGAATATGTTTTAATTAAAAACCGAAAAGAAGCTATAAAATATGCAATAAGTCATGCTAAAGAAGGAGACTTTGTTCTCATGCTAGGCAAAGGCGAAGAAAAATTTATAAAACTAAACGGAAATAATAAAACCTACTACAGCGAAAAAGAAACCATAAGGGAAGTTCTAGAAGAGCTATGAAAATTTTTGTAATAGGAGCAGGGGTAAGCTCGCTTGCCTTCTGCTCTTTTTTAGATAAGAAAAATATAACAGTATTAGATTCAAACAAGGATAGTGGAAGAAAACTCCTTGCAACAGGAAACGGTAGGTGTAATTTTACAAATTTAAAGCTTTCCTATGAAAAATATTATTCAAATAAAAAAGATTTTGTAAATTATTCCTTGGATAATTTTTCCAACAAAGATTTGATAAAATATTTTGAATATTTGGGTATAGAATGGACAAATTTGCCATCAGGAAGATGCTATCCAAAAACAATGAGCTCACAGACCGTAAAAGATTCTCTAATGATGAAAGCAGATGAAAATGCAAAATTTATTTTTGACCAAAAAGTTTTGGATATAGATTTTGACAAAAAATTAATAATAACAGAAAAAAATAAATATAAGTACGACCTTCTTGTGATTGCATCTGGTGGAAAAACTTTAAAAAATTCAGGTTCTGATGGTTCTATTTTTAAAATTTTAGAAAAATATACAAAAATCGAAGATATGACTTTTGGAATTACAAATTTTAAGGCGAAAAATCCCTTGTCCAAAAAAGCTAAGGGTGTTAAGGTAAATGCAAAAGCAAGTTTGAAAGTAGATGGAAAATTTATAAAATCATCAACTGATGATGTGATTTTTCAAACTTATGGACTTACAGGAACTGCGATTTTGGATCTTTCAAATTTAATTTCTCTTGCCTTAAAAGATGATAAAAAAGTTAGTCTTGACATTGACTTTTATCCAGAGTATAAAAAAGATGGACTTTTAAAGAAATTAGAAGAAAAGTCAAAGAGATTTCCTAATAGAAATATCGAAGAATTATTAATTGGGAATTTAGATAAAAAACTCATAATTGATATACTTAAAAGGGTTAAAATAAATTCTGGCAAAAAAAATATTTCAAGAAAAGATTTGGAAAAAATTTCAAATATTTTGAAAAATCTTTCTTTTGATATTATAGATATAAACGACAAGAACAATGCTCAAGTGACTTTGGGAGGAGTATCTTGTAAGGAAATCGACAAAAAAACTATGAAATCTTTAAAAATTAAGGATTGTTATTTTATAGGAGAGGTTATGGATGTTGCTGGAGATTGCGGTGGATATAATATTCAATGGGCATTCTCATCAGCAAAAACTGCCTCAGAGGATATAAGGAGATTAAATGTTTAAGATAAATAGAAAGCTAAAAGAATTAAAGCACAATGGAGAAAGAATTTCTTTGGCTATAATTGGTTGTGGAAAAATGGGAGCAAGCTTAATTAATCAATTGGGAGATATTGATGCAATAGAAGTTTCTCTTGTAATAGAACACACACCACAAAAAGCAAAAATTGCCCTAATTGATTCAGGAATTTCTGAAGATAAAATTATAAATACAGATTCTTATGACGAAGCTTATGAGGCTTTGAACAAGGGTTTTGTTGTAGTAAGTTCAAATTATAGACTTGCTTATAAACTTTTACAAATTACAGCCGTAATAGATGCAACAGGAAATCCACCATTTGGAGCAGAGCTTGCAGCAAAATCAATTCAATATCATAAGCATTTTATTACACTCAATGTAGAATGTGATGCAGTTGTTGGACCAATTCTTTACGATATGGCAAAAAAAGCTGGCGTTGTTTATACAGGAATTGCAGGAGATGAGCCAGGATCAATAATAGACCTTTGCGATTTTGCTTATGGAATTGGCCTTGAGATTTTGGTTGCAGCAAAAGGTAAAAATAATCCATTAGATAATTATGCAAATGCAGAAATTTTAAAAGACCAAGCAAAAGAAAAAGGACTTTCTCCAAGAATGCTTACAAGTTTTGTTGATGGAACAAATACAATGATAGAATTAAATTCCGTTTGCAATTGCCTTGGATTTTTGCCAGATACATTTGGATGTCATGGAATTGCTACAAGCCCAGAAACAGCTGTAGAAGATTTTAAATTAAAAGAAGACGGTGGAGTTTTATCATCATATAAAACTGTAGAATTTTCTCCAGGCATGGCACCAGGAGTATTTCTAATTGTAACAAGCGATAAAAAAGAAGTAAGAGATTTGATGAAATTTTTAGGCTTTGGCGATGGTCCAAATTATTTATTATTTAGACCATATCACTTAACAAGTCTTGAAACGCCAATTACAATCTACAATGCAGTTTTGGAAAACGAGCCAACAATAGCTCCACTTCACGGTCAAGTTGCCGATACAGTTTCAGTTGCAAAAAGAGATATAAAAAAGGGAGAATATTTAGAGGGAATAGGATCAGATAAGGTATTTGGAAAATTAACCGACCACACAAGATCAATAAAAGAAGACCTACTTCCAATAGCCCTAATCACAGAAAAAACAAAAGCCATTGTAGATATTCCAAAAGATACAATAATAAATTTATCAATGATAGAACTTGACGAAGAAGCAACAATAACAAAATTAAGAAGAAGACAAAATTCAATGAAATTATAGAAATAAAAAGACTATAAAGCGTAGATAAATATAAATATAGATGGCATTATATTTTTAAAATAAAATATTAGTCAAATTTATACTTTTTCAACAAGCTAAAGACTGCATAGGCAGTCTTATTTTTTTGCTCTTTTTAATCTGCAATTATTTTTTTATAGGAAAAATTTTAAAAATAATTTGAAAGTTAAAAATAAAAATTTGATTTGTGAAAATTTAATTTTATTATGATGGCATTCTACATTAGTTTAAAGTTATTGTTTTCATCAAAATTTAAAATAAAAAAATAAAATGATAAATGATTGACAAGTGTTGAAAGATAAATTAAAATTAAATTGTAAAAAAAACATAAAATAAAAAAATAAAAAATAAGGAGGACTCTATGAAAGGGTTTGCGATGTTGGGAATTGGTAAGACAGGTTGGATTGAAAAACCAGAACCAGAAATGGGACCATTAGATGCGCTTGTTAAACCAATAGCTTTAGCTCCATGTAGCTCAGATATTCACACAGTTTGGGAAGGAGCTATTGGAGATAGACACGATATGATTTTAGGTCATGAGGCTGCAGGAGAAATTGTAAAAGTAGGAGAATTAGTTAAAGATTTTAAACCAGGGGATAGGGTTTTAGTTCCAGCTATTACTCCAGATTGGTCATCTCTTGAAAGTCAAGCAGGATTTCCAATGCATTCAGGTGGAATGCTTGCAGGATGGAAATTCTCAAATTTTAAAGATGGTGTATTTGGCGAATTATTCCATGTAAATGATGCAGATGCTAACCTTGCTTTAATTCCTGAAGGAGTAGATCCAGTTTTAGCTCCAATGTTATCAGACATGGTTACAACAGGATTCCACGGAGTTGAACAAGCTGATGTTCAATTTGGAGATGAAGTTTTGGTAGTTGGAATTGGACCAGTTGGTTTGATGTCAGTTGCAGGAGCTAACCTAAGAGGAGCAAGTAGAATTTATGCAGTAGGAACTCGTCCAAATTGTGTTGAAGCTGCTAAATTTTATGGAGCAACAGATATAATTTCTTACAAAGACGGATCAATTTCTGAACAAGTTTTAAAACTTACAAATGGTAAGGGCGTTGATAGAGTTATAATTGCTGGTGGAACAGTTGATACATTTGAAGAAGCAATCAAAGCTATGAAACCAGGTGCAAAAATTGGTAACGTAAACTACCTTGATGGTGGAGAATATATCAAAATTCCTAGAGTTGAATGGGGAGTTGGAATGGGCCACAAGGCAATTAATGGAGGTCTAACACCAGGTGGAAGACTCAGAATGGAAAAACTTGCTAAACTTGTTTCTTGTGGAAAATTAGATCTTTCAAAACTTGTTACCCATAAATTCAACGGATTTGAAAATGTTGAAAAAGCATTATACTTAATGAAAGATAAACCAAAAGATTTAATTAAACCAGTTGTAATTGTAGCAGAAGATTTAATGGAAGATTAGATGAAAATAATAATAGTATCAGGATTTTTGGGAAGTGGAAAAACAACCTTTATAGAAAAATTGTCAAAAAAATTGGATGATGTAGTAATTTTAGAAAATGATTATGCCAAGGCAAATGTAGACAAAGATTTATTAAAAAATACAGGAAAAGAAATTTTATCCTTGGAAGAAGGCTGCATTTGTTGTTCAAAACAAAAAGATTTTGCAACAACAGTAATGAGTATAGAAAATACAATAAATCCAGAATATTTGATAATAGAGCCAACAGGTTTGGGCTATCTTTCTAAAATAATTGACAATATTAGTCCAATTGAATATGAAAAAATAAAAATTTTAAAACCAATAGCCATAGTTGACTATTATAGTATAGATAAGATTATGGGAGAATATAAAGAACTTTTCCTTGATCAAATCCAAAATTCATCCTATATACTATTATCAAAAACTGAAAATATAAGCACAGAAAAAATCGAAAAAGAAGTAAAAAAACTTGAAGACTTAACAAAAGCAAAAGTCTTTACCACTCATTACAATGATTTTGACAAAAAAGAATGGGACTCACTTATTGGGGAATATGATAAAGAATCTTTAATAAGAGGGGACTATAAACATTTACACCTTGATAATTTGGTCTATGAAAATGTAGTTTTTAAAGATTTTAATGAACTGGGGACAAATTTCAATGCAGTTTGTCAAAATAGGTTTGGAAAACTAATTAGGGCAAAAGGTCTTGTAAATGTAGAAGATAAAAAAGTCAAAGTTGATGTTGTCGATAATAAATTTTCAGTAGAAAAATACGAAGGAGAATCTTTTACAAATTCTTTGATATTTATTGGAGAAAAATTAGAAGAAAAATCCTTTGATATACTTTTTAAAAAGAAAAATTAGAAGCCCAAAGGCTTCTTTTTTATGAAAATTTTCAAAAACTAAAAAATCTATTATAATAATTTTAAGGAGTTATTATGGATATATTTATTGTTGAGGATGATAAAAAAATTTGTGAGGAGCTTTGTTTTCAGATTGAGCTTTTGGGATATAAGTGTTTTATTCCAAATGATTTTTCTAATATTTTGGAGGAATTTCAAAAAAGAGATTACAAGCTTGTTTTGATGGATTTGAAACTTCCTTTTGAAAATGGATTTTATTGGTGTGAGAAAATTAGGGAAATGTCAAATCTTCCTATAATTTTTCTAACCAGTGCGGCTGATGATATAAATTTAATTAATGCCATAAATTATGGTGCGGATGATTTTATTTCTAAACCTTTTTCTATGCAGGTTTTAAATATGAAAATCAAGGCTCTTCTTAGAAGATCTTATGATTTTTCTGGGAAAAATTTTGATCTTTCTTATAAAAATATTTCTTTGATTAAGGATAAGATGGTTTTAAAAATTAATGACAAAGAAACAAATCTTTCTAAAAATGAATTTTTGATTTTGGAAATTCTTATGGAAAATCCACAAAAAATTGTTTCAAGAGAGCTTATTATGGACAAGCTTTGGGCGACTGATTCTTTTATTGATGATAATACTTTGACTGTAAATATCAACAGACTTAGGAAAAAATTGAAAGATTTTGGCTTAGATGATTTTATTCAAACAAAAAAGGGAGTGGGATATTTTATAAAATGAAAAATTTAAAATTATTTTTTAGCATTAATAGAGCTTATATTTTCTCCTTTTTTATTTTTCTTATCTCATCCTTAATATTTTCTTTGGCCTTTCCTTTAGATTTTAGGATTTTTTCCTATTGTCTTATAATTTTATTTTTTATATTTTTATTTATAGGAATTTTTAGATTTTTTAAGGCGAAAAAGTGCTTGGAAAAAAATTCTTTTTATTTTTTTGAAAAAAATCTTTATGAAATACACTTGAAAGAAATTTTTGAAAGAAAGGAAAAAGAGATAGAAAATCTTATAATTTCTAGTAAACTAAGGCAAAATGATTTGGAAAATCTTTTGACTATTTGGACCCATCAAATAAAAACACCCCTTTCAAGTATTTCTCTAATTAGTGAGAGGGAAGAAAATTATGACATAAAAAGAGAGCTAATAAGGATTGATGATTATATTGCATCGATTTTATCTTTTATAAAATTTGGTCAGGACAGTCTTGATTATTCTTTTAAATCTTTTTCTATTGAAAAGCTTATTAAAGATATTGTAAAAAGATATAGGAGTTTTTTTATCCATAAAAACTTAAAATTAATTCTCGATATAGAAGATGAAAATATAATTTCAGATTCCAAATGGCTAGGACTTGTCCTTGAGCAGGTTTTGTTTAATTCTATAAAATACACAGATAAAGGATATATAAAAATTTCCTACCATGATTTTATTTTAACAATTGAAGATTCTGGAATTGGTATTAAAAAAGAAGATTTGAAAAATATTAATAAATTTGGTTTTAGTGGAGATAGTGATAAAAGAAATGCAAATTCAACTGGTATAGGACTTTTTTTGGTAAATGATATTTTAAAAAAGCTTGGATATGCTTATAAAATTGAATCTAAAGGGAAAGAGGGGACTATTTTTTCACTAAATCTTAAAAAATCTGGTATTATTGAAAATTAATCGGCATTTGCCGATTTTTTTAATCTTACAAAATGTAAGTTTAGGGGAAAAATTGTAAGTTTAGATTAGGGATTTTTTATTTTATTTTTTGTAATATAGACTTAGGAGGATCATATGAATATATTAGAAGTTAAAAATTTAAGAAAAGTTTATAATAGTGAAGATAAAAATACAGAGGTTGTTGCCTTAAAAGATATTAATTTTGAGGTTGAAGAAGGAGAATTTGTTGCCATAATGGGCGAAAGCGGGTCTGGGAAATCTACTCTTTTAAATTTGATTGCAACTTTGGATAAACAAACTTCTGGAGATGTGATTTTATCTGGTGAAAATACAAAAAATAAAAGTGACAAGGAAAGGGCAAAATTTAGGAGGGAAAAATTGGGCTTTGTATACCAAGATTTTTCGCTTTTATCATCTTTAAATAACAGGGACAATATATTTTTGCCTTTGGTTTTAGCAAATGAAAAATACAAAATTATGGAAGAAAAATTAGCTCCTATTGCAAAGGCATTAAAAATTTCTAATCTTTTGGACAAATTTCCCTATCAAATTTCTGGAGGACAAAAACAAAGAGTTGCCGTTGCAAGATCTCTTATTACAAATCCAAAAATTTTACTTGCAGATGAGCCGACAGGAGCCTTGGATTCAAATTCTTCCATGGAGCTTTTAAATATTTTTGAAAAAATAAACAAAAATGGCCAAACAATTTTGATGGTAACTCATTCAACCATGGCTGCTGCAAGAGCATCTAGAGTTTTATTTATAAAGGATGGGAAAATTTTCTATGACCTTTATAAGGGAGATAGGACCAATGACCAAATGTATGAAAAATTGGTCAAATCTCAAATGATGATTTTATCTGGGGGTGAGGGATTTGAACAAGCTTAATTTTAAAATGGCGACAAGGGGAATAAAAAATAATAAATTTTTGTATTTTCCCTACATTTTGGCATCAAGTTTTATGCTTTTTATTTTTAATCTTTTAATAGATTTAAAAAGTGAAAAATTTATTCTAGACTCCAGGGGAAGCGAAATCATAAAAACTCTTTTGGAAATGGGTTCATGGATTGTGGCTATTTTTTCTCTGATTTTTCTTGTCTACATGGCAAAAACCATTGTCAAAAATCGCTACAAGGAATTGGGACTTTTGTATGGACTTGGAATGGACAAAAAATCTTTGAGAAAAATTTTGATTATAGAAAATTTAATTCTTGGAATTTTAGTCTTGATAATTGGAACATTTTTTACAATTCTTTTGGGACCTCTTTTTATAAATTTGGTGGCAAGAATTTTAAAAATTCAAACTCAAATTAAACTTTCTATAAATTTTTCTAAGTTAGCTTTGGGACTTATGATTTTTGCCATAATCTTTATTTTAATAACTTTGATAAGTTTAAATTCAATTAGAAAAACAAATCCGATTGAGCTTTCAAAACTTTCCCAAAAAGGCGAAAGTGAGCCAAAGGCAAATGTTGTTTCTATGATTTTATCCATAATTTTGATTGGATATGGCTATTACACAGCCCTTTCAATTGATGGAGGAATATTTCAAGCTATCCCAAGATTTTTGCCAGCAAGTATAGCAGTAATAATTGGAACATATTTTTTCTTTAGATCTCTTGTAATTTGGATTTTAAAACTTTTTAGAAAAAATAAAAAAATTTATTATAAGGGCACAAATATGACCTTTATCGGAGAACTTATCAAAAGAAGCAAGGAATCTGCCATGGCACTTTCATCAATTACCATTATCTCTTCACTTTTTCTTTTGAGTTTTGTAGTTATGAGTGCCATGTTTGTTGGGAAAAATGATTTATTAGATAGGATTGCTCCAAGTGATTTTTTGATTCAATACCAAGAAAATGATAAGGAAAGTGAAAAATATACAAAAAATTTCCTTGAAAAAAATATAGGAAAAGAAAAAATAAAAAATCTTGGAGAATTTAAAAGGAAAGGTCTTGTGGTTAGTGAAAAATCACTTGGAAAATTTTTTATACTAGAAGATGATGATTTAAGAAAAACAATAATGGATGATAAAACAAAAATTATATCCATAACAGATATAAAATCTTTTAATATGGCGAACAAGACAAATTTTTCTCTTAAAAAAGATGAGGCAATAGTCTTTGATTCAAAAGCAAAAAAATACGATAAAATTTCAATAGAAAATCAAAATTTGAAAGTAAAAGAAAATGCAAAAAACATTTCCTATGTCTTAATGGATCCTACGACAAGTCTTTTTCACAATATTCTTGTAGTTGTAGATGATTTGGATGAATTTTCAAAAAAAATATCTGATGGCAAAAATAATAAGATTTTCCCTAGTGTATCAGGAACGTATTTTGACCTAAAAGAAAAAAATCAAAAAAATATTGATGAGATGGCAAATACATTAAATAAAAATATATCTGATACAGATAAAATTTTAGTTAAAAATTCCATAGAAAACAGGATGGAATTTGATAAAATTCACACGGGAGCCTATATTGTTGTTCTTATTTTAGCCCTAGTATTTTTAATCTCAACCATAATTGTAATTTATTACAAACAAGCAGCAGAAGGACTTGAAGATGGAAGAAATATAAAGATTCTACAAAAAGTTGGAATGAGCAAAAAAGAAATAAAAAAATCAGTCAAAAAACAAAACTATTTTACGTTTTTTGGACCCCTAATAATTTCAATAATCCATATTCTAATCGCATCAAAACTTGCCTTTGGCATGATTCAAATGTTTGCCATGCTTGAGCTTAGAAAATTTATAGAAATAGAGGCAATTTGTATAATAATTTTCTCATTGATTTATACAATGATATTTAGAATAACCCTTCCAATATATTTTGAAATGGGGAAATTAAATAAGGAGTAAAAATGAAAAAAATATTTAAAATTTTACTTTATATAATAATTTCAATTTCAATATTAGGATTTTTGTTTATATTTTTGTGGACAAAAATTCCGGAATTTAAAGCCAAAAAAGAAATCTCAGATTTAGAACAATATGCTCAAAAAATAGAAGATATAAAAATCGACGACCAAGTAGAAATTATTGGTCTAGGCGAGGCTACACATGGAAATAAAGAATTTCAAGAATTGAAATTAGACCTATTAAAAAAATTATTAAAAGATGCAAATGTTAGAGTCTTTGCCTTGGAATGTGATTTTTCAGAAGGTATGGAGATAGATTCTTATGTAAAATCAGGAAAATTTCAAAAAAATCCATCAAAAATTTTCTCCTTTCCAATTTACCATACAAATCAAATGAATGATTTAATAAATTGGATAAAAAAATACAACCAAAATCACGACCAAAAAATTTCCTTTTACGGTTTCGATATGCAAAATCCAGAAAAATCTGTAAAACTTTTAAAAGATTTTGTAAAAAAAGAAAATATTGATTTTGATATAAAAAGTCTGGAAATTTTAGAAGAGGACAAAATTTCAATAAAAGATCCAAAGATGAAAATATTGGAAGAAAATTTAAAAAAATTAAATGAAAAACTTGATAAAAATACCAAGGAAAAAAGACTTATAGAAAATATCCTATCAAGTTTTCCATATTATAAAATGGTTGATGATTATGTAAAATCAAGTGAATATAGAGATAAAAAAATGGCGGAAAATATTTCTTGGATAAAAGATTACGAAAAAAATTCAAGAATAATGATAGCAGGCCACAATGGTCATATTGGAAAAAAAGAAGCACTTTATAAAAATATGGGAGAAAATCTAAATGAAAAATATAAAAAATCATATTTTCCAATAGGAACAGATTTTTATAAAACAAAGGTAAATATAAAAACTATGCAAAAAAATCAAAGGACAATACAAAAATTTATATCAGCAGATCCTTTTGCCTACCAGGCAAAAAATTATAAAAATTCCTATTATTTAGATTTTTCAAAAGTAAAAGATGGAGATTGTAAAAATCTCTTAGATTCAAAAATAAAAATGGGCTCATTAGGCGAAGGCTACACTTGGGTAATGAAATTTATCCCATACTCATATAGAATAGAAAAATCTCCAAAAGAAATTTTTGATTCAATGATTTTTGTATATGAAACAAGTCCGATTGACATTATAGAAAATTAAATTTAATATAAAAATTGCCTAGAAATAAATTTTTCTAGGCGATTTTTTATTTTTATCTTATGAATTTTTCTTAATTACATCTTTTATAGAATAAACAGTAAAACCATTTTTGCCAACTACGGTTTTTGCGTGATACAAAGAGGACAAAACTGATTCACATACGCTATCTCCAACTGCTGTAAATAAAAGGTCAATTGTATCATCACTTATTGATTTTAAATTTAAAATTTCCTTTGAGTCGTGTTTAATTATATTTGCAGTTGAGAAGGCTATTACAATTTCACCACTTCCATTTGAAATATAGGAACCATTTCTACAAAGGCCTGCGACAGCTCTTTTGGCAAGTCTTTTAAGTTGTCTTGAACTTAAAGGAGCGTCAGTTGCAAGAATGGTTATTACAGATCCCTTGTCTTTTTCATTTAAAACCTTATGGGGATATTTATCTGAAAAATATTCTCCGTCAATAACTAATTCATTATATTTTCCGTGGTTAGTCATTACCAAAGATCCAAGTGTATATTCTTTTCCATCAATTTCAAAAACTCTAGATGAAGAACCAATACCACCCTTTAATTCATAACATTTCATTCCTCTTCCAGCGCCAACAGCTCCTTCTTCAAAGTTTGAATCGGCATCTTTTATAGCATCAAAAATATCTTCTTCTTTAATATTTAAGGCTCTTATATCATTTAATCTCATGTCATTGCATTCCAAAACTAGAGGATTTACAGTTCCTGTGCTTTCTCCAATTTCAGGATTATTTTTTAGCATATATTTTACAAGGGCTGTAAGGGCGGTTCCAACACTTAGGGTATTAGTTAAAATTATTGGTGTTTCTAAAGTTCCAAGCTCATCAACTTGAACCAAGCCAACGCTTTTTCCAAAACCATTTATTACATGAGAGGCACAAAGAAATTTTTCCTTAAAAATATTATTTTCTGTTGGGATAATAGCTGTAACACCGGTTTGAATATTGCCATTTGCTAAAGTTTTATGACCGATCTTTATACCTTTAACATCTGTAATTAAATTTAATTTTCCTTTTTTAAGACGCCCAATTTTTTTGTCAATTCCCATTATTTTTCTCCTTTTTACTTTTTAATATTACTGCAATCATATTGCTTATTATATTTACAAAAGATAGAGGGCTTACCCAGGAGTTGTTAAATATATCACTGTGAGTTTCACAAATTATTTTATTATTTGTATATTTTGCAGCTGGACTATTTTTTGAATCTGTAATAAGCAAAAAATTATCAGATTTTTTAGATAAGCCTTCCCCAATTTCTTGACTTCCACAAAAATATTTAGGAAAACTAAAAAATATTGGATAATCATTTTTGTCTATTGACTTAATAATATAATCAGTATGAATAAGGTCATTAAGATTTACCAAAATTGAAGATAAATTTAAAGATCTCAACCTCTCATTTAAAAATTTTCCCATATTGTAGGACCAATCGTGGCCAAAAATAATTATATACCTACTTGATATAATATTTTTTGAAATAGAAATAATATCGTCAACTTCTATTGAATTGTACAAATTATTTAAGTAACTTGCCTCCGATTCTAATATATTTTTATAAAATTCTTCTTCCAAAACAGAATTATTATAATCTTTGGTTTTATAAGATATCTTTTTAGAATTTTCTTCTATGTATTTAATAAAAGTATTTTTAAAATCAGTAAAGCCATCAAAGCCAATTTTTTTACAAAAATTTAAAAAAGTGACCTCAGTACAACCACATTCCTCGCAAATTGTAGCTAAACTAAGAAAGCAAATTCTAATATGGTTATTAATTATATATTTGGCAAGTGATTTTTGTTTTTGCGTATAATTGTCATCATCTTTAATTTTATTTAATAAATCCAACAGCTCCAAGATCTCACCTCCATAAACTAAGTTCATTATAGCACAAATAAAATATAGTAAAAACTTTAAAATATTTCAAAAAAATTAAAAAATATTACGTAAATAAAATAAATACTAGATTTATTATTTAAAAAGTGCTATATTTTAATTAATAATGGTAAGCTTATCATTAAATACAAATTGGGAGGCGAATTATGGAAGATTTAGTTTTAATTAAAAAAAGACCGACTTTTGGATATTCGGTACTTTTGTTAGTAACTTTGGCGGCTATGCTAATTGTAGGATTAACAATTTTGAAAGCACCACTTGCTGTAGTAATGTTTTTAGCGTGGTTAGTTGTAAATTTATTTGCAATTAAATTAGGTTATACATACAAAGAACTAGAAAAAATAGGAATAAAACAAGTTGGAAAATCTTTACAATCAGTTGTAATAATGCTTGCTGTTGGAGTTTTGATTTCATCATGGATAGCATCTGGAACTGTACCAACAATTATTTATTATGGACTTAAAATTATTAATCCAAAATATTATTTAGCAACAACTTTGATTATTTGTGCTATAGTATCAATGTTTACAGGAACTTCATGGGGAACAATTGGTACAGTTGGAGTAGCTCTCTTAGGAATTGGAATTAGTATGGGAATTAATCCGGGAATGGTTGCTGGAGCATTAATTTCTGGATCATGGTTTGGTGATAAACTTTCACCTTTGTCAGATACAACAAATTTTCAATCTGGTGTAATGGGAGTCCCGTTAATGACCCACGTTAAACACATGTTGTATACAACAGTTCCTGCTTTCATAATTTCTTTAATTTTATTTTTAATTTTGGGTAGCGGCAAAAGTGCTGATGCAGATATGCAAGCGGTTGAAGTTGTTGGTGAAAGTTTAAAAGAATTTTTTACAATAAGTCCAATAACCCTAATTCCCTTAATTGTAGTTGTAATTTTATTGGTAAAACAACGTCCAGCATCTCAATCAATTCTTATTGGTGGAGTTTTAGGAATGATTTTAGCTGTTTTTTATCAAAAATTTGACGCAACTTTAGTTTTAAATTCTGCCCTTAAAGGTTTTGAATATGATTTTAAAGATGAATTTTTAAATACCCTATTAAACCGTGGTGGAATGGATAGCATGACAAGAACTATACAAGCTCTTATTTTCACGACTGCTTTAGGTGGAATGATTAGAGATATGGATATATTAAATGTAATAATTGAACCAATAGGAAAGAAATTAAAATCAACTTTCTCTTTAATTTTTTCCGCTATGTTTGTAGACTACTTATCAATTGCTTTGACAGGTTCTCATATGTTTGGAGCAATTATGGTTCAATCTACTATGCTTGATTTATTTAAAAAGAATAAATTAAAACCAGAAAATGCTTCACGTATCAGTGAGGATTGTGGAACTTTGGGAGTAACATTAATTCCTTATGGAGTAACAGCTATGTTTATTGTTGATACCTTGGGCATTGATTTTGAAACTTTTGTACCTTTCGTATTTTTCTGCTACATAAGTCCACTTTTTAACTTAGTTTGTGCTGCAACTGGAATAGGAATAGCTAGATATACTGACGAAGAATTGGAAGAATTAGAAAGATTAGAAGAATTGGAAAAATTAGAAGAATTGGAAAAATTAGAAATGAAAGAAGAATAATTATGGAAGATAAAATGGATTTATTATTAAAAATTTATAGGGGAAAACTAGAAGATTTATATACATTTGGATCATTAGTAGTTGTAGATAAAGATGGAAAAATTATTTTTTCAAAAGGAAATCCTGATGAAATATCTTTTCCTCGTTCAAGTGCTAAACTTATGCAAGCCATGGTTCCGCTTTCACTTGGAGCTGTTAAAAAATTTAATCTTAGTCCAAAAGAAGTTGCACAGATTTGCGCATCTCATTCAGGGGAAGATTTTCATATAAAAACAGTCTCAGCCATACTTGAAAAAATTGGCCTTGATGAATCTTATCTAAAGTGTGGTCCTCATTATCCATTTAAAAAAGATGTTACAGAAAATATGATTAAAAATAACGAGAAGCCAAGAGATATTCACAATAATTGCAGTGGAAAACATTCAGGCATGTTAATGTCAGCAATTATTTTAAAGGAAAGTTTGGGTGATTATTACAAAATTGACCATCCTGTTCAAAAACTAATTACTGAGATGATTTCAAATCTTTGTGAGTTTGATATTACTAGAGATTACATTTCTGTAGACGGTTGTGGAGTTCCAGTTCATGCTCTACCATTATATAATTTTGCACATGGAATGGCTAAGTTATCAGACTATGATAATTTACCAGAAAATCTTTCAAACCCTGCTAAAGAAATAATTGAAGATATTAGCGAAAATTCAATTTATACTTCTGGTTCAGATAGGATTGACCATTTGTTAATAGAAAAACATAAGGGAGAATTAATTGTAAAATCTGGGGCAAATGGATATTTTGGCGGCTTGTTGCCTGATAAAAAATATGGATTTGCTATAAAAACCTACGATGGAAATTCTGAAACAAGAAATGTTATATTGATTCATTTACTAAAAAAATTGGGAGTAATAAAAAAGGATGAATATGAGTACTATGATAAAATAGCTGACAAAACTATTAGAAATCATAGGGGAGAAAAAGTTGGAGAAATTGTTCCTCAATTTTAAAAATAAAAAACGGATCTTATATTGATTTTTTTCAATTTAAAATCCGTTTTATTTTTATTTCTTACATCCCAAAAATTTCTTTTCCAAGTTTTGTATTTTTTGGATCTTCTTTTTCAAATACTATTTTTTTGACATCATTTTGGAATTTTATGTCTTTATAGAGGATGCCTCCTACAAAATCTTCGCCTTTTTTGAACAATTTGTAGATTTTTTCTCCGTCTTCTTTTTTGATTTCTTCTATTGCCTCGCCTGAATTAAAGCCTGCTGAAAATAGTTTTATATCTCCAAGAAGAAGGGAAGAAAATGGTTTTGGTGTTTGATAAGTTTTGTTATCTCCTGTCATATTGCTTCCTGCAATTTCTCCCATTTCCATTGATGCTGTCCAAAGACCGATTGTAGCTTTTCCTAATTGCATACAGTCTCCTGCTGCATATACATTATCATCACTTGTTTTTAAATTTTCATTTACAAGGATTCCACGATCAATTTCAAGTCCAGATTTTTCTGCAAGTTCTAGATTATTTCTCACACCTGTTTGAACCAAAATTGTATTTGCTTCGATTTCTTCTCCATCTTCAAGCTTTACTCCACAAACCTTGCCATCTTTTTCTAAAATTTCTGCAGTATTTTTTCCTGTAGAAGTTTTTATTCCTGCATCATTTAATTCTTTTTCTAATTTTTTGGAAAGCTCATTATCAAGTTGTTTTCCCAAAATATAGTCAAAAGTTTCAATAACAAGGACTTCGCAACCTGTATTTTTTACAGAAAAAGCAGCTTCAAGTCCCAAAAGTCCTCCACCAATTACTACAACTTTCTTGTTTTCCTTGATGTGGTTTTTGAAAGAATTTAAATCTTCAACACTTCTAATTGCAAAAACTCCATCAGCGTCAATATTTTTTATTGGTGGTACAAATGGATGAGATCCTGTTGCTATTAGAGCCTTACCATATTCAATTTCTTCACCGTTTTTTAAAATTGCCTTTTTATTTTCAAGGTCAAGTTTTTCTACTTCACATTCAAGCTTTTCTTCTATATTATTTTTTTCGTACCATTCAGGTTTTTTTACCAAAATTTCATCATCTGTAAAATCTTTTGCAATAAGCTCAGATAATTTTGTTCTCCAATAAGTGTGTTTTGCTGATTTTGAAATTATAATAATAGAAGAATTTTCTTCTTTTTTTCTAATAGTTTCAGCGGCCTTTTGACCTGCTATTCCATTTCCAACAATTAAATAATCGTACATTTATTTTCTCCTTTTTTAACTTTTATACTAATCTCTATTTATTAATTTACCCAAATTTTCTAAATTTATCTATAAAGTGGGTAAATAATTAAAGTAAATGTAAAAAATAAAAATCAAAGGAGATTTATATGATATATGATTTTGTAGTAAAAAATAACAAGGGTGAAGATGTTAAACTTGAAAAATATAAGGGAAAAGTTTTACTAATTGTAAATACAGCAACAAAATGCGGATTTACTCCTCAATATGAGGGACTTGAAAAACTTTATGAAGAATATCATGAAAAAGGCTTTGAAATTTTGGATTTTCCATGCAATCAATTTAAAAACCAAGCTCCAGAAAATGACCAAGAAATTGATTCATTTTGCACACTTAATTTTGGGACAAAATTTGACAGATTTCAAAAAATTGATGTCAATGGAGAAAATGAAGATCCTCTTTATACCTTTTTGAAAAAAGAAGAAGGAGGAATTCTTGGTGGGAAGATATAATGGAATTTTACAAAATTTTTAGTTGATAGGGATGGAAAAGTTGTAAAAAGATTTGCCCCAACGACAAAACCCGAAAAAATTAAAGAGGATATAGAAAGTTTATTGTAATGGATGATTATGTAAAACTTGCTTATGATGCAATTGAATATTATTTAGAAAATAAAACTTATTTAAGGGATTTTGATGAAAAATTTAAGAAAAATTCAAATGGAATTAGAATTGAAGTAAAAATTAATGGAAGGCTAAAAGGAATTTCTGGCTCAATTTTTCCAACTAGGAAAAATTTAGGACTTGATATAGTTTATGAGGCAGTAAACGCAGGATTTTTTGATTTAAAATTTAATCCAATTAGAAAAGAAAAATTAAAAGATTTAGAGATAAAAGTTTTTGAATATTTTGATGTAGAAAAACTTAGATTTATTGAAGATTTTAATGATTATGATGGGATAATGCTCTCTTTTATGGAAGAAAATTATTATTTTTACAGAAAAGATTTTAAATCTGATATAGAAATGTTAGAAAAAGCCCTAGAAGTTTCAAATGTTGACAGCTGGGATAATTTTTCTATTGATAAATTTAGAATGAAAATACATAAATAGGGGAGATATTATGTGGCTTTTACTTGCGATTTTTTCATCAATTTTTGCAGCTCTAACTTCAATTTTGGCAAAAGTTGGAATAGAAGGGGTAAATTCAAATCTTGCAACTGCGATTAGGACTTTTGTAGTTTTAATAATGAGCTGGGGCATGGTTTTTATTACTTCATCATTTTCTGGAATTTATAATATTAGCAAAAAATCCTGGATATTTTTAATTTTATCAGGACTTGCGACTGGACTTAGTTGGCTTTGTTATTATGGAGCCTTAAAATATGGAAACGCCTCAAAGGTTGTTCCAATTGATAAAATGAGTGTGGTTTTGACTTTAATTCTTGCATTTTTATTTTTGGGCGAAGAATTTACGGAAAAATCTATTATTGGATGTATTTTAATTACAGCAGGAACTCTTTTTATGGTTTTATAAATATATATTTTTTTAAATAAAAAGCAATTTGACTTTTTTCTTTAAAAATAGTAAATTAGTCAGTAGATATAGGCGATTAAAAGAAGAGTAGTTTTAAAAAATAATTTACAGAGAGGCCTTTAGGTGAAAGTGGCTATGAATTTTTTATTATGAAGATCATCTTTTAGCTTAATAAATGAAAAAATTAGTTTATTACGTAAGATAGGCGTTAACTTCATACTCAATTTTTGGGTGGACCGTCCCTTCTGGGGGCGTTTTTTTATTATAATTTATTTTAAAAGAAAATTTACAAGAAAGAAAGGGAATTATGGCAAGTTTTAAATCATTAGATACAAAAAATACTAAACAAAGAGAACTTGATCTTTCCAAATACTGGGCTGATATAGACCTATTGGATAAGACTTTTACAACAAGAGAAGATGCAGACGAATATATAATTTATGATGGGCCTCCAACTGCAAATGGAAAACCAGGAATCCACCACGTTATAGCAAGAACTTTGAAGGATATGACTTCAAGATATAAAAATATGATGGGCTTTAAGGTTTTGAAAAAAGCTGGATGGGATACACACGGACTTCCTGTTGAAATCGAAGTTGAAAAAGAATTAGGCTTTACAGAAAAAGATCAAATAGAAAAATACGGCGTTGAAAAATTTAACCAAAAATGTAAGGATTCAGTTTTTAAATATTCAGACATGTGGAGAGATATGTCAGACAGGATGGCTTTTCTTTATGATATGGATAATCCTTACATAACTTTGGACAATGATTATATAGAAACCGAATGGTGGTTATTAAATGAGGCTTTCAAAAAAGGATTAATTTATGAAGGGGCAAAAGTTATGCCATATTGTCCAAGATGTGGAACAGGTCTTGCAAGTCACGAAGTTGCTCAAGGTTATCAAATGGATAAGGCCATAACTTTAATTTGTAAATTTAAGAAAAAAGATGCCGAAAATGAATATTTCCTAGCTTGGACAACAACTCCATGGACTCTTCCATCAAACGTAGCTTTGACTGTTCATCCAGAACTTGACTATGTAAAAGTAAACGATAAAACTGATGGATGCTATTATTATTTGGCAAAATCTTTGCTTGAAAAAGTTATGGCAGATCATGATTATGAAGTTGTTGAAGAGATGAAGGGAAAAGATCTTGAATATGTTGAGTATGAACAATTACTTCCATATGTAAAGCCAGATGGAAAGGCATTTTTCTTAACTTGTGCTGATTATGTTTCAGCAGAAGATGGTACAGGAATTGTTCACACAGCTCCAGCTTTTGGAGAAGATGATTACCAACTTGGAAGAAAATATAATTTGCCATTCGTTCAACCAGTTGACCTTGAAGGATGTTTTACAGAAACTCCTTGGAAGGGCAAATTTATTTTTGATACAAACGAAGAAATTTTCTTACATTTAAGAGATGAAGGAAAAGTTTATAAAAAACAAACAATCGAACATAATTATCCTCACTGTTGGAGATGTAAAACTCCACTTGTTTATTACGCAAAACCATCTTGGTATATAGAAATGAGCAAACTTTCTGAAAAAATGGTTGAAAATAATAACGAGGTTAATTGGTATCCACAAACAATCGGAGATAAAAGATTTGGAAATTGGCTCGAAAATGTAAAAGATTGGGCAATTTCAAGGTCAAGATATTGGGGAACTCCACTAAATCTTTGGAGATGTGACGATTGTGGTCACGTTGAATCAATAGGTTCAAGAAAAGAATTGGCTGAAAAAGCAAGAGAAGATATAAGTGAAGATATAGAACTTCACAGACCTTATGTTGATGATGTAACTTTAACTTGTCCAGAATGTGGAAAAGTAATGCACAGGGTTCCAGATGTAATTGACGTTTGGTTTGACTCAGGAGCAATGCCATTTTCACAAGTTCATTATCCATTTGCAAAGGGAGAAGATTTTGAAAATTATTTCCCAGCAGATTTCATTTGTGAAGGAATCGACCAAACAAGAGGATGGTTCTATTCACTCATGGCTATTTCAACAATTATTACAGGAAAAGCACCATACAAAAATGTATTGGTAAATGACTTGGTTGTTGATAAAAACGGACAAAAAATGTCAAAATCAAAAGGAAATACCCTAAATCCATTTGAATTATTTGATAAGTACGGTGCAGATGCAGTAAGATTTTATTCACTTTTTGTATCACCTTGCTGGGTTCCAACAAAATTTGACGAAAAAGGACTAATCGAAGTTAAAAATAATTTCTTTAGGACAATAGAAAATGTTTATAATTTCTTTGTTCTTTATGCAAATACAGATAATATTGGACTTGATGAGATCAAAAATTTTGAAAATGTAGAGCTTGAAGAAATCGACAAGTGGTTATATTCAAGATTAAATTCACTATTAAAAGCTTATTACGAACAAATGGAATCTTTTGACTACAACAAGGTTGTTCATTTGGTAAATGATTTTGTTGTAGAAGATTTATCAAATTGGTATATAAGAAGAAATAGAAAGAGATTTTGGAGAGAAGATTTAACAGAATCCAAAAAAGCAGTTTACAAAACATGCTACGATGTTTTACTAAGTCTTTCAAAAATGACAGCTCCTATAGCTCCATTTATTTCAGAAGAAATCTACAGAAATTTGACAGATGGACTTTCAGTTCACGTTGAAAAACTTGATGAAGTTAATGAAGATTTGATTGATGAAAAATTAGAAGAGAAAATGGATCTTGTAAGAAAAATGGTTACACTTGGTCGTGCATCAAGGGAAAAAGAATCAATCAAGGTTCGTCAACCTCTAGAAAAAATAATTGTAGATGGATCATTTAAAGACACAATCGGCGATTTAACAGGCTTAATCAAAGAAGAATTAAACATAAAAGAAGTTGAATTTGCAGATGATCTTTCTGACTTTATGGATTATTATTTAAAACCAAACTTCAGAAAAGTTGGACAAATTTTTGCTAAAAATGTGGGAGCCTTTGGTAAATTCTTGGCTGGCGTTGATGCAAAAGAATTTGTAGAAAAAGTTGAAAATTCTCCGCAAGAAATCGAAATAAACGGAGAAAAATACACAGTTGAAAAAGATTATCTTGACGTAAGAATCCAAGCAAAAGAAGGATTTGATGTTGAGATGGATGGAAATGTCTTTGTAGTTTTGGATACAGAAATCACAGAAGATCTAAAAAAAGAAGGATATGCAAGAGAATTTGTATCAAAAATCCAAAATCTTAGAAAAGAAAATGGCTATGATGTTACAGATAGGATTGATATTTTCTACAGTGGGGATGATGAATTGAAAAAAGCTCTTTGTGAATACGAAGAAGAAATCAAAAAAGAAACTTTAGCAGATACAATGGAAGTAAAAGATCTTGATATAGAAGAATTCGAATTAAATGATAAAAGTGTAAAAATTGAACTAGAAAGAAAATAAATATAAGAGGAAGTGGGGAAACTTGCTTCCTTTTTTTGTGGATTGGAGTATATATGAAAATTGTACTTATGAATATGGTAAAAATTTATGATGAAAAAAATAATAAGGTTCTAGTTTTAGATAAAAAGAAAAAATACGGCTGGGAAGGTCTAACCTTTCCTGGTGGAAAAGTTGAAAAAAACGAATCTTTTGAAGAATCTGTAATAAGAGAGGCAAAAGAAGAAACAAATTTAGAAATAAAAAATCCAAAATTCGTAGGAATAATTACTTGGGCATTTACAAATGATAAGGGCGAATTTCAAAAAGACGTTGGACTTTTGTATCAAACAAATGATTTTTCTGGAAAATTGATTGAAGATAATAGGGAAGGAAAATTATTTTGGAAAGATTACGACGAATTTAAAAAAATGGATAAGATGAGCGATTCAATGCCAGAAATTTTAAAAATTTATGATGGAAAATATAGGGAAATTTATTGGGATGTGGATAAGGATAGGAAAAAATTTTATTGATTTTAAAATTTGAAATCAAATCAATTTTTTTCGTATGATATTCTTAGCTTGAAGATTTGTATATTTTGTCAACCGCTTGAGATGTTTGCCTACATCTTTTTTTCTATTTTTATGTTATACTTTTAAAAGAAACTAATGGAGGTGGTCTTGTGTGTGAAAATTTAGATAAATATTCTGTGGTTTTAAAGGAAGTTTCTAAGTCTTTTGATGATGAAATGATTTTAAAATCTGTTGATTTGGAGCTTGAGAAGGGGAAATTTTATACGCTTTTGGGGCCTTCTGGTTGTGGGAAAACTACAATTTTAAATCTTATTGCTGGATTTTTGGATGCAAATTCTGGCGAGATTTATATTAATGGAGAAAATGTTTTGAATGTTCCTGCAAGTAAGAGAAAGGTTAATACGGTTTTTCAAAATTATTCTCTTTTTCCTCATATGAATGTTTTTGATAATGTTGCCTTTGGTCTTGAAATTAAAAAAACTGACAAAAAAATTATTAAAAAAGAGGTTGAAAAGGCTCTTGATATGGTAAATTTATCAGGGTTTGAGAAAAGAGAAATTTCTCAAATGTCAGGAGGACAAAGACAAAGAGTTGCCATAGCTCGTGCTCTTGTAAATAAACCTGATGTGCTTTTACTTGATGAGCCATTGTCTGCTCTTGATATGAAACTTAGAAAATCTATGCAAGTTTTACTTCGTGATTTGCAATGGGAGCTTGGAATTACTTTTGTTTTTGTAACTCACGATCAAGAAGAGGCGCTTGCTATGAGTGATTGGATTTTTGTAATGGATAAGGGAGAAATTGTCCAACAAGGAAGTCCAAAAGATATTTACGATGAGCCAATCAATCGTTATGTTGCTCAATTTATTGGAGAAAGTAATATTTTAAAGGCAAGGATGGTTGATGATTATAAAGTAGAATTTGCAAATAAAACTTTCGCATGCTCTGATGCTGGAATTAATAAAAATGAAAGGGTTGAAGTTGTAATTAGACCTGAAGATATAAATGTTGTGTCAGTTGATGATGCGGATATTGTTGTAAATATCGACAACATTTTGTATAGGGGAGTTTTTAATGAATTAATTTGTTTTGATTCTTCTGAATTTAGGTGGAAAATTCATACGACAAGAACTTTTGAAGAAGGCGATGATATTGGAATAAAAATTGATGCAGACAACATCCACGTTATGCGTTATAACGAAAGCGAGGATGATTTTGATAAAAGAATTGAAAAATATGCGATTGGAGAAGATGATGGCTAAAAAATACCAAAAATTATCTGCGATTTATTATTTGTGGATTTTAATTTTTATAATTGCACCTATTCTTCTTTTAGTTTACCAATCATTTTTTGATATTTATGGAAATTTTACTTTAAATAATTATATTTCCTATTTTTCAAATAAAAATTATATGATTATGACCTTCAATTCTCTTTTGACTGCATTTTTGATAACGGCCTTCACACTTTTGTGGGCTTATCCATTTTCATATTTTTTATCAAAGGCCAAGCACAAAGACTTTATTTTGCTTTTGGTAATTCTTCCGACTTGGATAAATTTGGTTTTAAAAGCCTACGCTTTTATTGGACTTTTTAATAAAAATGGAAGTATTATGGGATTTTTGGGACTTGCAAGTGAGGGATTTTTGTTTACAAATCCTGCCTTTATTTTGGTTGCTTCCTACGTCGAACTTCCTTTTATGATAATTCCAATTTTTAGGGCAATAGATTCTATTCCAAATGAATATATAATCGCAAGCGAAGATTTGGGAGCAAGTAAGTTTCAAACTTTTAGGAAAATAATCCTTCCTCTTTCTATGGATGGAGTGATGGCTGCAAGTCAGGCGGTTTTTATTCCTTCCCTTTCACTTTTTCTTATTACAAGAATTATTGGAGGAAATAAAATTATAACTTTGGGAACAGCTGTTGAAGAGCATTATTTGGTAACTCAAAATTGGGGCATGGGTTCAACTATTGGTCTTGTTTTGATTTTTATGATGTTTGCAGTTATTTCTATTTTAAATAAAAAGGCGGTCAAAGATGGAAAATAAAAAAAATAAAATTGGAAATTTGTATTTATTTTTTGTATTTATAATAATGTATTTGCCCTTAGCTTTTTTGATTTTTTATTCATTTAATAGCGGGGGAAATATGAATGTTTTTGAAAGCTTTACATTAAAATATTATAAAAAAGTTTTTGAAGACGAAAGACTTATAAATATTGTAATAAATACCCTAATAATTGGACTTTTGTCGTCATTAATTGCAACAATAATTGGAACGCTTGGTGCAATTTCGATTTATTATATGAGAGATAAAAAATTAAAAAAGAAAGTTTTAAGTCTAAATTCAGTCCTTATGGTTTTGCCAGATGTTATGATGGGTGCTTCATTTTTGATTTTATTTTCTTTTTTATTAAAAATTCCCATGGGATTTTTTTCGGTTTTGCTTGCTCACATTGCCTTTTCAATTCCAATTGTGGTTTTGATGGTTCTTCCAAGGCTTTACGCCCTAAATTCTGATATGATGAAGGCTGCTGAAGATTTGGGAGCAAATGATATTACAATTTTAAATAAAATTATTCTTCCAAATATTGCAAGCGGAATATTTGCTGGATTTTTTATGGCTCTTACTTATTCTTTGGATGATTTTGCAGTTACTTTTTTTGTAACGGGCTCAGGATTTTCAACTCTTTCTGTAGAAATTTATTCCAGGGTTAGAACAGGAATTTCTTTGGAAATAAATGCGCTTTCTTCATTGATTTTTATTTTGTCATTAATTCTTGCAATCGGCTATTATGTCATACAAAGTAGAGAAGAAAAAAGGAGGACAAGATGAATAAGGTTTATAAATTTTTCTTAGGAATTTTAACTCTTTGCCTTCTTTTGTTTGTAGGACAAAAAAAATTAAATGCAAAAGAAAAAGACCAAGATTCAAAAAATATTTATTTTTATAATTGGGGCGATTATATTGATCCTGAAATTATAAAAGATTTTGAAAAAGAAACTGGCTATCACGTAATTTATGAAACTTTCGATTCAAATGAAGCCATGATGGCAAAAGTTGAGCAAGGAAAAACTTCCTACGATTTGGCTTTTCCGT
Source organism: Anaerococcus vaginalis (assembly GCA_018363915.1). GTDB lineage: Bacteria > Bacillota > Clostridia > Tissierellales > Peptoniphilaceae > Anaerococcus > Anaerococcus vaginalis_C. The sequence goes on along the minus strand of JAGZMY010000002.1, from coordinate 130,168 downwards.
CAGAATATACGGTTGAGATGATGAGAGATAAAAAACTTTTGAAAAAATTGGACCACAAAAAAATAAAAGGTCTTGAAAATATTGACCAAAGATTTTTAAATCTTTCTTATGATCCCAACAATGAATATTCGATTCCGTATTTTTGGGGCTCTTTTGGAATAATTTATAACAATAAAAAATACAAAAAAGAAGATTTTTCATCTTGGAAAAATTTGTGGGATAAAAAATTTGAAGGAGAAATTTTATCTTTTGATGGAGCAAGAGAGACACTTTGCATTGGTCTTTTGGCAAATGGAAAAAGTCTGAATGAAAAAGATGAAAAAATTTTAAGAGAAACTAAGGATGACTTGGTTGGTTTTATGAAAAATGTAAAGGCAATTCTTGCTGACGAAATTAGAATGTATATGGCGCAAGGAGAAGCTGATGTTGGAATTACATTTTCTGGAGAAGCCTCAATGGCAAAAGAAATAAATCCAAATCTTTCTTATGCTATTCCTAAAGAAGGTTCAAATATTTGGTTTGATACCATGGTTATTCCAAAAACTTCAAAAAATACAAAGGGAGCTTATGCCTTAATAAATTATTTATTAAGACCAAAAGTTGCAGCAAAAAATGCAGATTATGTTTGGTATCCAACTCCAAACAAAAAGGCAATGGAATATATTGACAAGGAAGCAAGAAATGATAAGACCTTGTATCCAGACGATGAAGATATAGAAAAATTAGAAGTTTTCAAAAATTTGGGAAAAGAAACAACAATTTTATACAATGATTTGTTTTTGGATTTAAAAATTTCGCCACAAGCTGATTAAACATTTCCTTGAAAATTTACTAGCCAGTAAGTTTTCAAGGATTTTTTTATAAATTAATTTATTGTATAATGGATTTAAGAAGTAAATTTAAATTACAAAGAAAGGTTTTCACGAAAAATAGGAGAAAATTATGCAAGCAAAAAATATTGACGAATTTGTAAGAGAAAACGCCCCTTGTTATATTTATCAAAAAGAAATAATTGATAAATCTTGCCAAAAATTACAAGAAAAATTTGAAAATATAGAATTTTTATATTCAATCAAGGCAAATCCCTTTATGCCAGTTATAAAAACAATTAAGGAAAATGGAATTGGTTCTGATTCCGCATCAAGTAATGAAGTTTTGCTTTCAACAAAGGCTGGCATGGAAAAAAATCATATTTATTATTCTGCTCCAGGAAAAACTATGGAAGATTTACAAAAATCTTGGGATAAGTGTATTTTTATTGCAGATTCTTTCCACGAACTTGATTTGTTAGATGAATTGGCAAAAAATCACGGAGAAATTTTAGAAATTGGCATAAGAGTAAATCCGAATTATTCTATGACGGATAAAAAAGCTCATCCAAGTAAATTTGGAATTGATGAAGATAAAATTTTTTCTTTCGATTGGACTTACAAAAATTTAAAACTTGTAGGTCTTCACGTTCACGTTCAAAGCCAAATTCTTGATACAAATCTTCTTTCAAATTATTACAAAAATACTTATGATTTGGCAGTGAAATTTTCAAAACTATCACATGCTGACATTAAATTTATAAATTTTGGCTCAGGAATAGGAGTTGCCTACGACAAAAAAAACGAAGATGATGTGAATTTGGATATTTTGGCAAAAACTATGAAAGATTTATATGAAAAAAATAAAAATGAACTTGGAGCAAAATTTTTGATAGAAAGCGGAAGATTTTTGGTTATGGATTCGGGAGTTTATTACACGCCAATAATCGACAAAAAATATTCAAATGGGAAAACCTACCTTGTTGTAAAAAATGCCATGAACGGTTTTGTTAAAGGACCTATGAAAGAAATGTTAAAACAAGCTTTGGGATATGAGTGCGAAAAAGCCTTTGAGCCACTTTACACAGGAAAAAATCAATGCGAATTTGAAATTATTGGAGAAAATTCCCAAAAAGAAATTGTAGATATTGGGGGACACTTGTGTACAAGTTTAGATTTGTTCGCAAGTGATATAGAATTAAAAAAAGCAAATATTGGCGATATATTGAAAGTTTCAAACGCTGGAGCTTATTGCTTTAGCCTTTCTATTTTAAACTTTGCAAGCCATGATTTGCCAAAAGAATTTTTGATATAAAAATGTAAAAATAAAAAAGACTTTTAAAAAGTGCTCAGAGCGTTGACAAACCAAAAAAATATCCATTTCGAGCGAACGTAGTGAGTCGAGAAATCTCACGAGATCTCTCCGTGAGTTCGTTTCACTCACTTAGTCGAGATGGCACGTAGCTTGATTTTTATTTTTAAATAAAATATTATCTACATTCATACTTTGTCTACAGTCTGAGGACCTTTAAAAAAGTCCTTTATTTTATTTGGTCTTCTATATTTTCAAATTCCAAATCCTTGGAAAGTTTATTTATAGTATGTATGGTTGATTTCCAATTTTCAACTAAAAATTTTCTTGCCTTATCCAAATTTTTTTCTTTTAAGGCGTTAATTATGTTCATGTGCTCCTTATAAGTTGTGAAATTTTCATCGCCTGTTTCAAAAAAATAAATTTCCATTCTTTCAACTCTTCTTTTTAGCTTATCAATAATTGGTTTTATTTCAGCATTTCCAGAAAGTTCGATGAAAGCATCGTGAAATTCGTTGTCTTTTTTTATAGTTTTTAATTGGTCTTTTTTTCTATGAAAATAACTTATATCTTCATTAATATCTTGAATTTTTTCAATAAATTTCTCGTCAATTTTGTCGAAAGCTTCAATCAAAGCAAGCTCCTCCAAGCTATAGATAATTGGATAAATATCTTTTGCCTCGCAAGGATTTATAGGAGCAACTATTGTCCAACGATTTGCCTTGGTCATTACTAAGCCCTCGCTTTCAAGTTGCAACAAAGCTTCTCTTACTGGAGTTCTAGAAATTCCTAAATCATCTGAAAGCTCTTGGACTCTAAGTCTTTCGCATGGTTTTAATTCTCCATTAATTATTCTTTGTGCAAGCAAATTATATGCCTCGTCTTTTACAAAAGTCCTGCTTATTTTTTTTATTTTAACTTTATTTTTACTATTCTCGCTCATAAATTCCTCTTTTATCAAATTATTCTATACAAAAATATTATAACAGAAATATAAATATCTACAAACGTTTTATTGAAAAGGATTTAGTGATATGTTATACTCTACTTATAAATATGAGGAGGAGATATGAAACTTGTTGCAGGATTTGATACGACAAACGATGCTCTTTTGATGGAAAATTTTTGTAAAAACAAAAAAATAAATGGAGAATTAATTCCAGTTCCAGAAGAATTTGGAGCAGGTTGCGGTTTGGCGTTTAGATTTGATGATGAAAATTTTGAAAAAATAAAAAAAATCCTCAATTATGAAAATGTATCATATAAAATTTTAAAAATTTTAGACATATAATTGTTTTTAATTTGAACTTATAAATAAAGCCATAAAAGTGTTTTATCACAAGGAGGTAAAATGAAATTAGTAAAAGATTTACCTGAAGTTTTTGAAGAATTTGCTGAGCAAAGAAAAAATTCTTTTTTGCAAGTTAAAAAAATAAAAGATAGTGGAAAGCCTGTTGTTGGGATGTATTGTACATATTTTCCAAGAGAAATTGCTCAAGCCATGGGAGCAAGAACAGTTTCTTTATGTTCTACATCAGATGAAACTATAAGTGAGGCTGAAAAAGATTTGCCAATTAATCTTTGTCCTTTGATAAAATCATCTTATGGATTTGCAATCACAGACAAGTGTCCATTTTTTCATTTTTCAGATTTGGTAATAGGGGAGACTACTTGTGATGGAAAACAAAAAATGTATGAGCTTATGGGAGAATTTAAACCAGTCCATGTGATGAATCTTCCTCACAACCAAGGAGAAGATGCCCTTAATCTTTGGGAAAAAGAAGTTATTAGAGTAAAAGAAAAAATTGAAGATACTTTTGGAGTAGAAATTACTGATGAAAATTTAGAAAATCAAATTAAGCTTGAAAATAAAATTAGAAAAGCTTTCAAAAATCTTGCGGGCACAATGGCAAATGATCCAACTCCTATGTCAGGCTATGATTATTTTAAAGTTTTGTACGGTTCAACTTTTAAATTTGATAGGGAAAATCTTGCTGATGAGCTTAATAATTTGGCAGAAAAAATCATGAAAGAATATGATAAAACTCGCCCAAAAAAACCAAGAATCTTAATTACAGGTTGTCCAATCGGTGGAGCAACTGAAAAAGTCATACAAGCTGTTGAAGATAATGGGGCAGTTGTTGTAAGTTACGAAAACTGTACAGGCGAAAAAAATTATGATAGACTTGTAGAAGAAAATACAGACGATCCAATAAAGGCGATTGCAAAAAGATACATAGATATTGGTTGTTCAGTGATGAGCCCAAATAAAAACAGATTTGATTTATTGGATAGGTTAATCGACAAATATAAAGTCGATGCAGTTTTGGATGTAGAGCTTCAAGCTTGTCACACTTATGCAATAGAAACTACATCAATTAGAAAATTTGTAACAGAAGAAAAAAATATCCCATACCTATCTTTGGAAACAGATTTTTCAAAAACAGATATTGGACAAATAAATACAAGAATTGCAGCTTTTATAGAAATGCTTTAAGCTAATAGTGAACTTGGTGTAAGAGGGCAAATCTTTTAATTTTCACTTTAGTTATTTAATGAAATTTAGAAGATTTACTTTCTTTCCAAGTTCAATTTTTTTAAAAAATTTTAAGAATATTGTTTATTTGGTTTTAAGCTAGGATATTATAAAAATATAGAAAGTAGTTGATTATATGCTTGATAAGTATGAAAGAAAAATAGATTATTTGAGAATTTCTCTTACAGACCGTTGTAATTATAGGTGCAAATATTGTATGCCAGATGGTCTTTCTTGCAAAAAAAATCATGAAGATATGTTGACTCTAGAAGAGATTAATGAAATAAGCAAAATTTTTGTAAAAAAAGGAATCAAAAAAATAAGACTTACCGGGGGAGAGCCTTTAGTTAGAAAAAATGTAGAAAGTTTGGTAAAAATGCTAAACGAAATTTCTGGGCTTGAAGATTTGGCAATGACAACAAACGGATATTTTCTAAAAGAAAAGGCAAAAATTTTGTGGGAAAATGGACTAAAAAGATTAAATATTTCTCTTGATAGCCTTGATGAGAAAAAATACAAGATGATGAGTCAAGGTGGCGATTTAAAAAAAGTCCTTGATGCAATAAAATATGCCAAAAAATTTGGATATGTGATAAAAATAAATACTGTTTTAATCAAAGGGTTTAATGATGGGGAAATTTATGATCTTATAAAATTTTCTAAAGAAAATGACCTACAATTAAGATTTATTGAGCTAATGCCAATAGGAGATACGGCAGATTTTTCAAAAGATAAATTTATTTCAAGCGATGAAATTATAAAAAAATTAAATTTAATTCCAATAAAAAATCCCGACAAAAATTCGCCAACAAGCCTTTACAAAGTACCAGATTTTGATTATACACTTGGACTTATTGAGCCTTTAAGTCACAAGTTTTGCTCTACTTGCAACAGATTAAGACTTACAGCTGACGGGAAAATTAGGCCTTGTCTTCATTCGGATTTAGAAATTGATTTAAAAAAAGCAATAAGAGCAAATGAAAATATAGAAAAATTAATTGATGAGGCTCTTATGAAAAAACCTAAAAGACATCATTTGGAAAAAGAAGTTATAAAAGAATCTATGTATAGGATAGGAGGATAAATGTTTACACATTTAGACAAAAATGGCAGGGGGCAAATGGTTGATGTTTCTCAAAAAGAAATCAGCCAAAGAGAAGCCATAGCCAAAGGTTCAATTGAATTAAAAAATGAAACGATAGAAGCTATAAAAAATGAAAAAATAAAAAAGGGAGACGTCCTTGCCATTGCTCAAGTTGCAGCAATTCAGGCTGTAAAAAATACATCTTCAATAATTCCCATGGCTCATCCACTTTTATTAAATGGAATAAATGTAGATTTTAATTTTGAGGGAAATTTATTATTTTGCCAAGTAAAAGTTAAGTGTCAAGGGAAAACCGGCGTTGAAATGGAAGCTTTGACTGGAGTTTCAGCTGGACTTTTGACAGTTTATGATATGTGCAAGGCTCTTGATAAGTCTATGACCATAAAAGATATATATTTAGTAAAAAAATCAGGAGGAAAATCTGGTCTTTATGAAAGAAAAAATTTATAATTACGCCTTTGTGGTAATTTCTGATACCAGATCTACTGGCGAAAATAAAGACGGATGCATTGACGCTTGTGCAAAAACAATGCCAGAAAATTATAAGATGGTTTATAAGTCTATAATTAACGATGATTTGGAAAATATTGAAAATGAATTAAATAAATTAGTTGATGAAAATATCCAATTAATTTTAACATCTGGTGGGACTGGACTTTCAAAAAGGGACAATACACCAGAGGCAAGTTTAAAAGTAATAGAAAAACAAACGCCAGGCATAAGCGAGGCAATAAGGTTGATTTCAAAAGAAAAAACTCATATGTGGGCCTTATCAAGGGCAGTTTCTGGAATAAAAAATAATTCTTTAATTATAAATTTACCAGGCTCTCCCAAGGCTGTCATAGAAAGTATAGAAGGAATTTTGCCTTTTTTAAGTCATGGCTTAGATATATTAGAAGGGGATAATAGTGGACACAATTAACACAACAGTTTTATCAATAAATATTTCAAAGACAAAGGGTGTGAGAAAAGAACAGATAGGTCAAGGTTTATTTAAAAAAGATTTTGGGCTAGAAAATGATGCCCACGCAGGAAAGTGGCACAGGCAAGTAAGCCTTTTGGCAGTAGAATCAATTAGAAAAATGGAAAATGAAAATCGTAAATTTGCTTTTGGGGATTTTGCAGAAAATATTACAACCCAAGGAATAATTTTGCATGAGCTTCCAATAGGAAAAAAATTAAAAATTGGCGATTGCATTTTGGAAATTAGTCAAATTGGAAAAGAATGTCACAAGGGCTGCGCCATAAAGCAAAGTGTAGGAAAATGTATTATGCCTTATGAGGGAATATTTGCGAAAGTAATTAAAGAAGGCGTAATAAAAACAGGTGATGAAATTAAAATTTTAGGAGAAGAAAATGAATATTAAAAAAATCGCAATGACAGCTCTAGCAGGAGCATTATTAATCGGAACAGCAGGCTGTGCTAACAACAAAAAAAATGACAACAATTCAAATGAAGCTATGTCAAATTCAAATGCAAGCGTAGAAAAATCAAATGAAAATGCGGGCAATATGGAGAAAAAAGACCTTGTAGTATTCGCAGCAGCTTCAATGACAGAAGCCTTAGAAGAATTAAAAACGGAATTTGAAAAAGAAAATCCAAATCTTAGTTTGACCTTTAACTTTGATTCATCAGGAACATTAAAAACTCAAATTGATGAGGGAGCAGACTGTGATGTATTTGTTTCAGCAGCTCAAAAACAAATGGATGAACTTGACAAAGAAGAAAAAATTGACAAAGAAACAAGATTTGATTTACTTGAAAATGAAGTAACTCTTGCAGTAGCCAAAGGAAATGAAAAAGGAATAAAAGATTTTAAAGATCTTGAAAAAGATGAAGTAGAAAAAATTGCTCTAGGAAATGCTGACGTTCCAGTTGGACAATATTCAGAAGAAATTCTTAAAAATTTAGGAATTTGGGATAAGATTCAAGATAAAGTTACACTTGGTTCAAACGTAAAAGAAGTTACATCATGGGTAAGTGAAAAAGCAGCTGATTGTGGAATAGTTTATAAAACTGACGCAAAAACAGCAGGACTTGAAACAGTAGCAGTAGCTGATGATTCAATGCTTGAAAATAAAGTAATTTATCCAGCAGCTTTACTTAAAAATTCAAAAAATCCAGAAGAAGGAAAAAAATATTTAGAATTTTTAAAAGGCGAAAAAGCATCAGAAATTTTAGATAAATATGGATTTAAGCCATTAAATAAAGGCATTAAATAAATAGATATGGACTTATATCCTTTATATAATTCAATAAGGATTGCAAGTATATCATCGGTAATAATATTTTTTCTTGGTATATTTGCAGCCTATTATATTAAAAAATTACCTGCAAAAGTAAAGGGGGCAATAGATGTGGTATTAACCTTACCCTTGGTATTGCCTCCTACTGTTGTAGGATTTTTTCTAATAAAAATTTTAGGACCAAATTCAGGACTTGGAAAAATCGCAGTAGAATATTTTAAATTTCCTCTAATAATGAATTGGTATTCAGCAATTTTTGCAACAGTTATAGTAACATTTCCTTTGATGTATAGGACAACTAGAGGAGCTTTTGAAGCTTATAACCAAAATTTATCATACGCAGCTCAAACTTTGGGCAAGTCAAATACATGGATTTTTTGGAAAGTTTTGATGCCGAATTGCAAAAAAGGCGTTATGGCAGGTTTAGTTTTATCATTTGCTAGAGCCCTTGGAGAATATGGAGCAACATCCATGGTAAGCGGCTATACTCCAGGAAAAACTGCAACCATTTCAACAACTGTTTATCAATTTTGGAGAATCGGTCAAGACGCTGTTGCTTATAAGTGGGTTATGATAAATGTTTTGATTTCATTTGTTGTTCTTGTTGCCATAAATTTCTTAGAAGATACAAATCCAAAGGAAAAAAATTATGCTTGATGTTGAAATAAAAAAAGAATTTACAAATTTTAAACTTGATGCAAAATTTACAAATGAAGAAGGAATTTTGGGAATTTTGGGAGCATCAGGCTCTGGCAAAAGCTTAACCCTAAAAGCAATAGCGGGAATTATAAAACCGGATTATGGAAGAATAGTTTTAAATGATAGAATCCTTTTTGATAAAGATAAAAAAATAAATATACCAACCAAAGATAGAAAAGTTGGCTATCTATTTCAAGATTACGCACTTTTTCCAAACATGACAGTTTATGAAAATATAAAAACTGGGATTAGGGAAAAAAATAGAAATTCTGAAAAAATAATAAATAAAAAACTAGAAGAACTTCATATTGGACATATAAAAAATTCTATGCCAGAAATGATTTCTGGTGGAGAAAAACAAAGAGCAGCTCTTGCAAGAATTTTGGTAAACGAACCAGAAATTCTTTTGTTAGACGAGCCATATTCAGCAATTGATGGATATTTGAGATGGTCAATTGAGCTTGAAGTTAGAAAAATTATAGAAGAATATAAAATACCAACCCTTTTTGTCTCCCACGATAGGGATGAAATATACAGAATGTGTGATGACATTGTAATAATGACAAAAGGAAAATCAGAAGCAAAAAAACCAACCAAGGAGCTTTTTCATAATCCAGAAACCATGGCAGCAGCAGAGCTATCAGGTTGCAAAAACTTCTCAAAAGTTGAAAAAATTGGAGAAAATATTTATAAGGCTGAGGCTTGGAATCTTGATTTAAATTTAGAAAAAAATCACAATCAAAAATTTATAGGCATAAGAGGCCATGATTTAGAAATTTCCAAAAATAAAAAAGAAAAAAATTCTTTCCAAATGGAAATAATAAAAGAAATCGACCAAACTTTCAACACTTGCCTACTAATAAGAAAAAAAGAAGGCGAAGGACAAATTACCGTATTTTTGGAAAAAGAAAAATGGGAAAATTTGAAAAATGAAAAAAATCTATATTTTAATTTAGATGAAGAAAAAATAATGTTTTTAAAATAAAACAAATTTAAAAATTTCATAAGATAGAATAAAGAGACTGTTGTAAAATGATTATTTATATTTTGCAACAGCCTTTTTTAATTTTGTTTTATAAGAAATTTTGAAAAATAAAAACTTTAGCAATTAAAAAAATCAAATAACAACCCATCTCGATCTTGTGGAGAGATCTCGTGCAAAAATAAGGCAAAAAATAGAGTTAGTATTAAAATAATTCAAAATATATGACAAGTAAAAATAAAAAAACAAGCTAAAACTAACAAAGGAGATCTCTCGACTCATTTCATTCGCTCGAGATGGGTTAAGTATAGCTACGCTTTTATTCTTCGAATAAATTTAAATTAATTTCCTAAAAAACAAATTTTTGGTTTTTAAAATTTTAAGTAATTCAATTTATTATATTCGCCCAAGATGGGCATAGCTTAGTTTATTATATTAAAAATTAAAAACTACTATTTGTCAAAAAAATAATTTACTAACATAGAAGTAAAAACTTTAGCAATTAAAAAAAGCAAACAATAACCCATCTCGAGCGAAGTCGAGAGATCTCGTGAAAAACTAAGACGAAAAACAGAGTAAGCATTTAAAAAAATTTTTTTAAAAATCAATTTACAACAGAAAAGAAGCTAGTAACTACCTAACTTCTTCCCTTTGCTATATTTTTCACAGCCTCTATTGTTTTTTCTATTTCTTCTTTTGTGTTATAAAATGACAGGCTCATTCTTACTATGCCTTGTTTTTTTGTTCCCATTTTTTCGTGAAAAAGTGGGGCACAGTGGCTGCCTGATCTTACGCAAATTTCGTAATCATCCCATAGTTTCATTGCTATATAATTTGCTGGAATATCTTTTATGTTAAACGAAATTATTGGAACGTGTTTTAAATTTATGTTTGAATAAAATTTAATTCCATCAATTTCTTCTAAGCCCTCATACAAAATTTTTGTAAGATGATTTATATCTTTGTGAGGATTTTTCTCCATAAATTCTATGGCAGCCTTTAGACCTGCAAAGGAATGAACATTTGCAGTTCCTGGCTCAAATAAATCTGGCAAGACGTGTGGTTGGGTTTTTGAAAATGAATCAAAACCTGAACCACCAGAAAAAACTTGTTTGAAATCAAAATTTCCATTTACAATAAATCCACCAGTTCCTTGGGGAGCGTGAAGTCCCTTGTGGCCTGTAAATAAAAAAATTGATTCGGGATATTTTTTTATATCAAAAGGCACATAACCTGCAACTTGGGCTCCATCAATTATTAATTTTAAATTATTTTTCTTACAAATTTCATAAGCCTTATCAAGGTCTGTCAAAACTCCTGATACGTTTGACGCTCCTGTAATTACTAGGGCTTTTGTATTTTTTTTGACTAAACTTTCGATTTTTTCAAGATCAAGGCTAAAATCATCTTTTATATCTATAAATGAAAGCTCTGTTCCGTTTTTTGCCAAATCATAAAGAGGTCTTAGGACAGAATTGTGTTCTGCAAGGCTTGTTATGACGTGGTCGCCTCTTGTAAAAAGTGATTTTATCACAAAATTTAGGGCGAAAGTTATGTTTGGACACAAAACCACATTTAAGGGATTGTCCATACCGAAATAAGCCCCAACTTCTTTTCTAGTTTGCATCAATAAATTTAGGGCATCAAGGCTAACCTTATAAGCTCCTCTTGAGGGATTGCCAAAAGATTTTGAATTTATAGCATCATAAACTGCCCTTGCGACTGATTCGTCCTTGTCGATTGTAGTTGCAGCATTATCAAGATAAATCATAAGCTTTAACCTCTGGCTTTCTTTCGTTTTCTTTATAAATAAGCACAAACTTTTCTTCAAAATCAAGCTTGTTTTTTGAAAAAATTTCTTTTACTTTCTCATCAAAATTTTTTTCATACCTAAGACAAAGCCCACAACCTGCATCAATTTCTGGCAAAAGAGGGACTAGCCTTGCCCTAATATTTTCGCTTTCGACTTTACTTAGGGCAAGATAGGCTAAATTTGACGATTTGAAAGTATAAATTACATATTCCATTATGGTCTAATGGTGTGATGAGTTCTCATTAATGAAGAAATTTCGTACATATTTGAAATTCTTCCAACCTTTAATTCTTCTTTTACTCCATAGTGGTCAAGGCAAAGTCCACATGAAATTATATCTACTCCATTATCAGCAAGTTTTTTCAAATCTTCTATGGTATTTTCTCTTTGTGTTGTCAAAAATACTCCCTTGTTGTAGCAAATTACAAATTTTGGAAGAACGTCTGCCTCAGTTATTGAAACTAAGAAACTTTCCAATAAAGATTTTGAGAAATCTTCATCCCCATCTCCGATTTTATCAGAATCAAAAACTACAACATAAGAAGAAGATAGGCTTTCTCCCTTATCATCTTTCTCTGTTTTTTCTTCATTTTTATTAAAAGTTAATTTGAAAACTCCATCTTCTTTTTCTTTGATTTCAACATCAAAGTTAGTTTCTTTGGCAAGTTTTTTCAAATTTTCTACAGCTATGTCCTCATTTACAAGCACATAAAAATTTTCTTCTCCATTTTTAATTTCTCTTTTTGCCATAATTACAGGCATTGGACATTCTATTCCTCTTGCATCAATTTCTTTCATTTTTTACTCCTTTATTCTATAAATATTGATTTATCATATTTTTTACTAATTTGACCTACAATTTTTGCATTTATATTATTTTTTCTTAATTCTTCCAATGCGTCTTTTGCATCATCCTTATGAATACTTACCAAAAGTCCTCCAGATGTTTGAGGATCGTATAAAACTTCCTCAAGAGCAAAGTCATCAACAAGAAATTCCACCATATTTTCCATGTGCATCCTATTTCTTTGTCCTCCCTTGGTAAAAACAAATTCGCTTGCAGCTTTTTTTGCTCCGTCAAGGATTGGGATATTTTTAGAATCAATTATGGCAGAATATTTATCGCCAAGCATTTCTGACAAGTGCCCCATAAAAGAAAAACCAGTAACATCGGTAGCTGAGCTTATCCTATATTTTTCCAAAATTTCCTTGGCATATTTATTTAAAAATATCATAGAAGAAATGGCCTTATCCATCTCCTCTTGACCAAGAATATCAATCCCGTAGGCATTTGTAACCAAGGTCACTCCCAAAGGTTTGGTTAAAATCAAAATATCTTTTTCATTTGGCGTATTATTTTTCCAAACTTTATCAATATCGACTTTTCCCGTTACAGAAAGTCCGTATTTTATTTTTGGATCATGAATTGAATGACCGCCTACAAGAGATGCACCAGCTTCTATAACCTTGCTTGCACCTCCTTGGAGAATTTTTTTCAAAATATTTATATTTTCATCTTCAGGAAACAAAACAATATTTAGCCCACAAATTGGTTCGGCTCCCATAGCATAAATATCTGATAGGGCATTTGCCGCAGCAATTTGTCCAAAAATATATGGGTCAGAAACCATCGGCGGAAAAAAATCTAGGGTAGATACAATTCCATTATTTTTATCAACTCTTACAAGAGCACAATCGTCCATGGTATCGTATCCAATCAAAACATCATCTCTTTTAAAATTTTTAATAGAAGATAAAGTTTCGCCTAGACTTTCTTGAGGGATTTTCGCATTACAACCCCCGCAAACTTCTAGTTCTATATTAGACATATCTTCCTTCTTTCTATAAATTATTGAATTTTAAATACTCTATTTAAATTATACTATACGAAAAATTTAATGAAAGAAAAAATTTAAATAGAAATTTTTAAAAAAATTTCGTAGCAAAATAAAAATTTTTAAAAAAAAATATTAAAAAATAAAAATTTTAAAATTTTTTTGAAAACATTTTTAAAAAGTCTTGCTTTTTGATGTGTGATATGTTACTATAATACCAGAAGAAGTTCTAGAAAGGAGAAAAGATTGAAAGAGAGTTTTAATATAGTTTTAAATGAAAGAAATTTGGAAGATTTAGCTGATTTAAGTTTTATTAATGAAGAAGAATCTTCAAAAGCTCAAAAATTTCATGCGAGCTTTCCCCAATATTCTGTAACACCATTAAAAAGATTAAACAATCTTGCAGATTTATTTGGTGTGGAGGATATATTTGTCAAAGACGAGTCATTAAGATTTGGTCTCAATGCTTTTAAAGTTTTGGGAGGATCTTATGCTATGGCAAAATACATAGCCCAAAAACTTGATATGGATTTAGATGATCTACCTTATGAGAAATTGATTTCTCCTGAAATCAAAGAAAAATTAGGCAAGGTAACTTTTATTACAGCAACTGATGGAAATCATGGTAGAGGAGTTGCTTGGACAAGCCAACAATTAGAACAAGATTGTGTGGTTTTGATGCCTGATGGATCAGCTCTTGAAAGAAGAGATAATATCAGAAAAACTGGTGCTAAATGTGACATTATGGATGGACTTAACTACGATGCTTGCGTAAGACTTGCCAATAAATATGCTGAAGAAAAAGGCTATATTATGGTTCAAGATACAGCTTGGGAAGGATATGAAGAAATTCCTACATGGATTATTCAAGGATATTCAACTCTTGCAAAAGAAGCATCTGATCAATTAAAAGAAGCAGGCAAAAAACCAACTCACATATTCTTACAAGCAGGAGTAGGCTCTTTTGCAACTGGAGTAACAGGATTTTTCTCAGACGAATTTAAGGGAAGTGAGAAACCTTTTATAGGACTAATCGAACCAGAAAAAGCAAATTGTAACTACCTAACAGCAAAAATAAACGACGGCAAAATCCACAACGTTGAAGGCGAAATGAATACAATCATGGCAGGACTTGCTTGTGGAGAACCAGTTACTGTTGGATACCCAATTTTAAAATCTTACGTTGACGCATTTTTATCAGTTCCAGATAGTTCAGCTGCAAGAGGAATGAGAATTTTGGGAAATCCAATTGGAGAAGATGAGAGAGTTATATCTGGAGAATCTGGAGCAGCAACTGTTGGAGCTGTTAGTGAAATTTTACAAAGAGAAGATTTAAAAGATATAAAAGAAAAATTAAAATTAGATGAAAATTCAGTAATTTTATTTATCTCAACAGAAGGAGATACAGACTTCGAACACTACAGAAAAGTAGTTTGGGATGGATATTATACAAACGATGAAAAATTTGAATATAAAAAAATAATTAGATAGGAGAAAAAATTAATGACACAAGATATTAACAAATTATTAGAAAAATTAGAAGGCTTAGATTTTGAAAACTTATACCACGATGACTTTTTCCACACATGGGATAAATCACAAGATGAACTTGAAGCAATTTTTACAGTTGCTGATACATTAAGAGCAATGAGAGAAAAAAATATTTCTCCAAAAATCTTTGACTCAGGACTTGCTATTTCATTATTTAGAGATAATTCAACAAGAACAAGATTTTCTTACGCATCAGCTGCAAATATGCTAGGACTTGAAGTTCAAGACTTAGATGAAGGAAAATCACAACAAGCTCATGGTGAAACTGTAAAAGAAACAGCTAACATGATTTCATTTATGGCTGATACAGTTGGAATAAGAGATGATATGTATATAGGCAAAGGCTACAAATATATGAAAGACTTTGCTGAATATGTACAAGAAGGATATGATCACGGAGTTCTTGAACAAAGACCACACCTTGTAAATCTTCAATGCGATATTGACCATCCAACTCAAGCTATGGCAGATTTACTTCACGTAATCCACGAATTTGGTGGAATTGAAAATCTTAAAGGCAAAAAAGTTGCTATGACTTGGGCTTATTCTCCATCTTATGGTAAACCACTTTCAGTTCCTCAAGGAATTTCAGGTTTATTTACAAGATTTGGAATGGATGTAGTTTTAGCTCATCCAGAAGGATATGAAATAATGCCAGAAGTTGAAGAAATCGCAGAAGAAAATGCTAAAAAATACGGCGGAAGCTTTACAAAAACAAATTCAATGGAAGAAGCTTTCAAAGATGCTGATATAGTTTATCCAAAATCTTGGGCTCCATTTGCAGCTATGGAAGAAAGAACAGACCTTTATGCAAAAGGAGATCAAAAAGGAATTGATGAGCTTGAACAAAGACTTCTTGAACAAAACAAAGAACACATGGATTGGGCTTGTACAGAAGAAATGATGAAACTTACAAAAGATGGTAAAGCTTTATACATGCACTGTCTTCCAGCAGATATAACAGGACTTTCATGTGAAGATGGAGAAGTTGATGAATCTGTATTTGATAGATATAGAGATCCACTTTACAAAGAAGCAAGCTTTAAACCATATATAATTGCTGCAATGATCTTCTTACAAAAAGTTAAAGATCCTAAAGCTACAATTGAAAAATTAATTGAAGCTAACAAAGAAAGATTAGTTGACAAAGAAGACGAAAATAAATAAGAATTTTAAAATTTAAAAGGAGATTTAAATGACAGAAATTAATTATGATTTAGTAAAAGAAACTGCTCAAAATTATTCAGAAGATATGAATGCTTTCTTGAGAGATTTAATTTTAAAACATGGTGAATCTTGCGAAGAAGGCGATAAATCAAAAAGAATAAAAGAAGAAATGGAAAAACTAGGCTTTGATAAAGCTTGGATTGATGGTCAAGGAAATGTACTTGGCGAAATGGGTAAAGGCGAAAAACAAATCGCATTTGATGCTCACATTGATACAGTAGGAATTGGAAATATTGATAACTGGGAATTTGATCCATACGAAGGATTTGAAGATGAAAATTTAATTGGTGGCCGTGGTGGCTCAGACCAATTAGGTGGAATCGTATCTGCAGTTTACGGCGCAAAAATCATGAAAGATTTAGGATTCTTAAATGATAAATATAGAGTTTTAGTTACAGGAACAGTTCAAGAAGAAGACTGTGATGGAAACTGCTGGTTATATATGATTGAAGAAGAAGGAATCAAACCAGAATTTGTAGTTTCAACAGAACCAACAGACGGTGGAATCTACAGAGGACAAAGAGGAAGAATGGAAATTCGTGTAGAAGTTAAAGGAGTTTCTTGTCACGGTTCAGCTCCAGAAAGAGGAGACAACGCAATTTATAAAATGGCAAAAATCCTTAACGAAATCGAACAATTAAACGAAAATCCAGCAGACGATTCAGTAGAAATAAAAGGTCTTGTAAAAATGCTTGACGAAAAATACAATCCTGAATACAAAGAAGCAAACTTCTTAGGACGTGGAACAGTTACAACAAGCCAAATCTTCTTTACATCACCATCAAGATGTGCAGTAGCAGATTCTTGTGCAATCTCACTTGATAGAAGAATGACAGCTGGAGAAACATGGCAATCTTGCATAAAAGAAATTGAAGATTTACCTTCAGCTAAAAAATTCGGTGCAAAAGTTACAATGTATGATTACGAAAGACCATCATGGACTGGCGTAAGCAAAAAACAAGAATGCTATTTCCCAACATGGGTAATTCCAGAAGATCACGAAGTAACAAAAGCATTAGAAAGAGCTTATAAGGGACTTTATGGTGATAAGAGAATAGCACCAAATTTAGAAAAAGAAATAGAAAAGAGAAAAGCTCTTCCATTAACAGATAAATGGACATTCTCAACAAACGGTGTTGCTATAATGGGAAGACACAATATACCAGTAATAGGATTTGGACCAGGAGCAGAAGATCAAGCTCACGCACCAAACGAAGTTACATTCAAACAAGACTTAGTAACTTGTGCAGCAACATACGCAGTTCTTCCACTTGAATATATAAAATAAATTTAAAATATCAAGAAAGGTTTAAGCCTTTCTTGATATAAATTTTATAGATTTTTATAAATTTGACTTTTAAATAGCAAAATAATAATCAGTTTTTATAAAAATAAAATAAGTCATTTGCACTTTCTTGGCGGAAGACTTTCTTATAAAATTGCTTATTTAAAAATATACTAGAAAAATTAAAAAGAGAGGGAAGTTCTCCTACCCTCATCTTTATAAATTTTTCAAAAAAAATTATAGAAAAAGAAAACGCTATTTTGGTCGGTTTGAAAAATAAAAACCCATAAAAAAGGAGTAAAAAATGAGTGAATTTATGAGACCTATACCTTTTAAAGACCTAATGAATTGGGCTTTGGAAGAATATAAGAATGAAGGTTCTATTTTTGGAATTAAAAAAGAAAAATTCTACAAAAATGAATCAGGAAAAATGTTAAAAACTGTTTTTGGAGATGAGATTTCATCAGCAGTAGGCCCTGCAGCAGGTCCTCAATCTCAACTTGCCCAAAATATTCTAGCATCCTATCTTGCAGGAGCAAGATTTATTGAATTGAAAACAGTTCAAAAACTTGATGGAGTAGATATACAAAAAGCTGTTGCAAAGCCATGTATAAATTCGGAAGATGAATGTTATAACTGTGAATGGTCAACAGAGCTTACAGTAAAAGAAGCTTACAATGAATATGTAAAAGCATATTTTGCAATTATTGCTTTGGCAAAAGAATTAAATATTTCTGATAAAAAAGATTTTGCTTACAATATGTCAGTAGGTTATGATCTTGAAGGAATAAAATCTGAAAAAATTGATACATATATTGAAAATTTAAGAAATGCTAAAGACACAGAAGTATTTAAAGAATGTAAATTATATCTTGAAGAAAATATCGATAAATTTTCAAAATTTGATAAAAAAGATTTAGAAAAAATCAGCACAAATATTTGTGATTCTATAACACTTTCAACCCTTCACGGTTGTCCTGCAGAAGAAATTGAAAAAATTGCATCTTATTTAATAGATGATAAAAAAATATCTACATTTATAAAATGTAATCCAACTATGTTAGGTTACGAATATGCTAGAAAAACTCTTGATGATATGGGCTTTGATTATATTTCTTTTACAGATTTCCATTTCAAAGATGACCTTCAATACGAAGATGCTGTTGTGATGATTGAAAGATTACTAGATCTTGCAAAGAAAAATGATCTTGCCTTTGGTGTAAAGCTTACAAATACTTTCCCAGTTGATGTAAAAAGAAATGAACTTCCTGCAGAAGAAATGTATATGTCAGGAAGAGCTCTTCTTCCATTAACTATTTCTATGGCAGCTATGCTTTCAGAAAAATTTGATGGAAAACTTCCAATGTCATATTCTGGTGGAGCTGATGCTAGAAATATTAAAGAAATTTTTGAAGCTTTAGGTCAACCAATTACAGTTGCTACAACAATTCTTAAACCAGGTGGATATTTAAGATTTAACCAATTGGCAAAAGAAACTGAGGATTTATTAAGTGATAAACTCCACGATGTTGATGTAGAAAAAACTGTAAAACTTAGAGATAAAATCATAAACGAATGGGTTAATAATAAATTATACAGAGAAAAAGTTGGATCAAGAAAAACAAATTCAACTCTTCCACTTACAGATTGCTACAAGGCTCCTTGTAAAGATGGTGGCTGTCCTATCCAACAACAAATTCCTGAATATTTGCAATTAGTTGCTGAATGTGAATACGATAAGGCGATTGAAGTTATTGCGATGGACAATACAGCACCAACAATTCTTGGAAAACTTTGTGCACATTATTGCCAAGATCATTGTACAAGAGTTGACTATGAAAAAAGCCTTCAAATAAGAGATATGAAACTTATAGCAGCTGATAAGGCTCAAGATAAGTTTGTAGAAAATATTAAAGAATCAGAAATAAAATCAGACAAAAAAGTTCTTGTTATAGGAGCAGGTCCTGGTGGAATTGCTGTAGCATCTTATCTAAGAAGAAATGGAATGAACGTTACAGTAAGAGAAAAATTATCAAAACCTTACGGAATTGTAAGCCATGTTATTCCTAAATTTAGAATTTCTGATGAACAAATCGAAAGAGATTACCAAATTGCTGTAAAACAAGGCGTAAAATTTATTTTTGATTCTGAAGTAAAAGAATCTTACGAAGAATTGAAAAAAGATTATGATTATATAATTGCAGCAACAGGTGCTTGGGAGAAGGGAAGATCTCCAGTAAAAGAAGGAAGCGAAAATATCCTTGATGCTCTTGATTTCTTATGGGATGTAAGAATGAATGGCAAGGCAAATGTTGGTAAAAAAGTTGCAGTTGTAGGTGCAGGAGATGTAGCTATGGATTGTACAAGAACTGCAGCAAGACTTGAAGGAGTTGAAAGCGTAGCCTTAGTTTATAGAAGAACAGAAGCTTACATGCCTGCAACTCAAGAAGAAGTAAATGATGTAAAAGAAGAAGGACACAAAATTTATGAATTAGTAGCTCCTTATTCTTATGACGGAAAAGTTTTAAAATGTGAAAAAATGGAACTTGGAGAATTTGATGAATCTGGAAGAAGATCAATCAATTCAACAGGAGAAAAACTTGATCTTGAATTTGATACAGTAATTGGTGCAACAGGTGCAAGAGTAGATACAAGCGCATTCAAAGAAAATAATATTAATTTAGATGATTGGGGCAATGTAAAAACTACAGAAAATTACGAAACAAATATCGACAATGTTTATGTAATTGGAGATTGTAGAGCTGGAGCAAGCACTATTGTAAAAGCAATGGGAGAAGCAAAAGCAGTTTGTCTTGATATTTTAGCAAAAGAAAATCTAGAAAATGATTTTGAAAAATTTGAAGTTAAAGAACAAAACAAAATAATTTTTGAAAAAAGAGGAAGACTTCAAGAAAAAATCCAAGGCAAAAATGAAGGATACAGATGTTTAAAATGTAATCAAATTTGTGAAATGTGTACAGAAGTTTGTCCAAACAGAGCAAACGTAGCAATAAAAGTTGATGGATTTGAAAATCTTCATCAAATAATCCACTTAGATGGAATGTGTAATGAATGTGGAAACTGTGGATTCTATTGCCCACACGCAGGACGTCCTTACAAAGATAAACTTACAGTATTTTGGACAAAAGAAGACTTTGATGATTCAACAAATACAGGTTTCTTAAAAGATGGTAATAAATATTTAGTTAGACTTGAAAATGGCAAAGTAATTGAAACAGAAAACTTAGACGATTTGTCAGAAAATATGCAAAAATTAATAAAAGCTATCGAAGAAAACTATGCTTACTATATAAAGCCAAGTGAAATTTTAAATTCATAAGGAGATAAGATGATATTATCAAATTGCCTAATAATTACAAACGATGAAAATAATAATTTTTATGAAAACGGCGCAGTTTATATCAAGGACAAATTAATAGAAGATGTTGGAGAAAATCAGGATATTTTAAAAAAATATCCTGATGAAGAAGTAATTGATTTAAAAGGAAAACTTCTTATGCCAGGAATGATTTGTGCTCACTCACATATTTACTCAGCTTACGCAAGAGGAATGGCAGTTTCAAAACCAACAGATAATTTCTTTAATGTTTTAGAAAATTTGTGGTGGTCTCTTGATAGAGAACTTACAACAGAAGATGTAAGATTAAATGCCCTAACAACTTATATGGAATCAATAGCTAATGGAGTTACAACAGTAATTGACCACCATTCAGGACCGAATTCTGTAGAAAATTCTCTATTTACTCTTGGAGAAGCTGCAAAAGAAGTAGGAATTAGAACAAATCTTTGCTACGAATTATCAGATCGTGATGGAGCTGAAATTAGAGATAAAGAAATAAAAGAAAACGTAGATTGGATTAAATATTCTCAAAAAGAAAATGATGATATGCTAAGAGGATTATTTGGACTCCACGCTTCCTTTACCCTTTCAGATGAATCATTAGAAAAAGCACTTGATGCAATGGACGGAGTTTATAATGGCTTCCACGTTCACGTAGCAGAAGGAATCGAAGACCAATGGGATTGCCAAAGAAAATATGGCAAAAGAATTGTAGAAAGACTAAATGATTTTGGCATAATAAACGAAAATTCCTTAGCTATCCACTGTGTTCATATAAACGGAAGAGAAATGGATATATTAAAGAAAAATAATACTCCAGTAATTTTCAATCCAGAATCAAATATGAACAATGCAGTAGGAGTTCCTCCAGTAAATAGATTTTTTGAAAAAGGATTAAAAGTAGGAATAGGAACAGATGCCTATACAAACGATATGTTTGAATCAATGAAAGTTGCAAATATAATCCAAGCTCACAACACTCAAGATCCAACAAAAGGATTTGGAGAAACTTTGGAAATGCAATTTAAAAACAACCCTGACATAGTTTCACATTTCCTAAACAATGAAGTAGGAAGAATTAAAAAGGGAGCTTATGCAGATTTAATTACAATAAATTACGATCCATATACACCAATTAACAAAGACAATTGGGGTGGACATAGTTTATTTGGTTTAACAGGAAGACTTGTAAACGATACAATTATAAATGGAAAATTTGTAATGAAAGATAAAATAATTACAACAGTCGATCAAGCAAAAATCCATGCAGATTCAAGACAAAGAGCTGCAAAAGTTTGGAAAAATCTTTAAAATTTATTAAGCTAGTTTATTTTTTTAAACTAGCTTAATAAATAAAATTCTTATTTAAATATTTTATGAACTTATTTTAAAAATATTTTTATCAATTTATTTGTTTAAATTATAAGTAAATGTATCATATTATTGGAGTTTAAAAAATTCTAATATAGGATATAGAAAAAATTTATATCAAAAAAAAGGAGATGAGATGGAAAAAAAAGAAAAAAACACAAACACGTCCTTGTTTTACATGGATGCAAATCCGAGTTTTAAAAGGAGTTTGCCAATAGCCCTTCAACATTTATTGGCAATGATAGTAGGTAATACACTTCCGGCAATCGTTCTTACAGGACAGCTAGCGAATACAGAATTTGCAGTATCAGCTCAAGATGCAGTTTATTTAATTCAAGCTGGAATGTTTGTAGCAGCAATCGCGACATTTTTGCAATTATATCCAGTTTTTAAAGTTGGGGCAAAACTTCCAGTAATTATGGGAGTAAGTTTTGCCTACATTCCAGTTTTAACATCAATAGGTTTAAAATATGGATTGGGAGCAGTTTATGGAGCTCAATTGGTTGGTGGTGTCGTAGCATTTATAGTTGGAATGAACATAAAAAGAATTTATAAATTTTTCCCACCAATGGTTTCAGGAACAGTAGTCTTAACAATTGGACTTTCACTTTATTCAGTTGCCTTAAATTATATGGCAGGAGGAAATGGAAATCCAAACCAAGGAGATTTGGTTTATTGGGGTGTAGCATTTTTAACTTTAGCAGTAACTCTTTGCTGTAATATGTTTGGAAAAGGAATTATAAAACTTGCAGCTATCTTAATAGGAATTGGTGTAGGATATGTAGCATCAATATTTTTTGGAATAGTTAATTTTGATGGAGTAAAAGAAGCCGCTTGGCTAACTCTACCAAGAATTATGCCATTTAAATTAGAATTTCCAATTGATGCAGTAATTACAATGTCGGTAATGTTTGTTGTAAATTCAATTCAAGCTGTAGGAGATTTATCATCAACAACAGCTGGAGGACTTAATAGAGTTCCAACAGCAGATGAGCTTGAAGGAGGAATTAAAGCAAACGGACTTGCTTCAGTAATTGGTTCATTAATTGGTGGGATGCCAACAGCAACTTACAGCCAAAACGTAGGAATTGTTTCACTAACAAAAGTTGTTGCAAGAAAAGTTTTTGCAATCACAGCAAGCCTTATTCTTGTTGCAGGATTTATTCCAAAATTTGGAGCTTTGATGCTTTCAGTTCCACAAGCGGTTATAGGTGGTGCAACAATTACAGTTTTTGCACAAATAACAATGAGCGGAATGAAATTAATAATGTCAGACGAAATGAGCTCAAGAAATGTAACAATAGTAGGTCTTGGAATAGCACTTGGAATGGGAATTGTTCAATTAGGCGATCAAGCTTTATCACAATTTCCAGAATGGTTTAGAATGGTATTTACATCATCACCTGTAGTTTTAGCAACTTTAGTAGTTTTCTTACTAAATATAATAATGCCAAAGAAAACTATAGCAGAAGAAGAAGCTGAAAGAAAGGCGATGGATGATAAATAATAATAATTTTGTTTTAAAAATAAAATTATTATAAGGGGAGTTTTAAAATAGCTCCCTTCCTTACGGAAAAAAATAAAAATAAAAGAGAAGGAAAATTTTTATGGAAAAAGAAAAAAAATTTAGCGGACTTTTTAGTTTCGACGGAGAGGTAACTACAAAAGAGGCGTTGCCACTTGCCTTTCAACACGTTGTAGCAATGATTGCAAGTTGTATTACACCACCAATAATGCTTGCAGGAGCAAGTGGACTTTCACCAAAAGATACAATGATTTTAATTCAAATTGCCCTTATAGGCTCAGCACTTACAACTTTATTGATGATTTATCCAATTAAAATTATAGGATCAAGACTTCCTATGATATTTGGGGTTTCATTTGCGTATGTACCTACAATGATTGGACTTGCCAATCAATTTGGAGCTCGAGGCCCTGTTGAAGTTGTTGCCATAGTATTGGGAGCGCAAATCGTTGGTGGAATTTGTTCAATACTTTTTGGACTAGGATTAAAATACATAATGCCACTTTTCCCACCACTTGTTTCAGGAACAGTAGTTTTAGTAATAGGACTTTCACTTTATCCTGTAGCTATGAATTATATGGGAGGAGCAGGAAGCGTAGAAGTTGCAGGCTGGGGAGCTTGGCAAAATTGGTTAGTCGGAGGAATAACTTTAATATTAGGACTTGGATTTACACATTTTGGAAAAGGAATGTTTAAACTTGCAAATGTATTATTTGCTATGATTATTGGATTCATAGTATCAATGTTTTTTGGAATGGTAGATTTTTCTCCAGTAAAAGAAGCAGGTTGGATTTCAGTTGTAGAACCATTTCACTTTGGAATTGCTTTTGAGCCATCAGCAATAATTTCAATTACAATTATTTTTATAGTAACAGCAATTGAAGGAATAGGAGATATGACTTCAACAACAGTAGGTGGTATGGATAGGATTCCTACACCAAAAGAATTAAGAGGTGGAATTGTTGGATATGGTGTTGCAAACTTAGTTGGAGCGATTTTTGGATGTCTTCCAACAGCTACATTTTCACAAAATGCAGGAATAGTTTCAATAAATAAGGTAGTAAATAAAAAAGTATTTACTCTCGCATCTTTGATAATTTTAGTATCAGGACTTGTTCCAAAATTATCATCAATTCTTACAACAATTCCTTATCCAGTTTTGGGAGGAGCAACACTTTCAATTTTTGCTGCTATAACAATGAACGGAATTAGAATGATCGCAAGCCAACCTCTAAGTGGAAGAAATACATCAATAGTTGGAGTTTCTGTAGCTCTTGGTGTTGGATTTACTACAGTAGTTGCAAGCGCACAAAATGCTGGCGTTTTCTTTATGCCAGAAGAATTAACAGTAGCAATCGGATCATCACCAGTTGTACTTGCAGCAATTTCTGCAGTTTTAATGAACTTAATTATTCCAGAAAAAGAAGAAGATAAAGCAAAAGAAGATTCTTTAGCAAATCTTGAACTAGAAGAATTAGAAGAAGAATAAAATTTAAAAAGCTTAAAATTTATAATAAAATAAAAGAAAAGTCTATAATATTGCGTTAAATATTTTACGCAATATTATGGACTTTTTTAAATTACTCTAATTTATCATTTTTTAAATTAATTTTAAATAAAGAAGGAATAGCAATTGTAAATAATAATAAAAAGATTCCAGCTCCTACAAAAACTACATATACTGATATCATTTCAAATAAGTATCCAAATAATAACATACTTACTGGCAAAGACACTTGAGTTAATGTGTTTAATATACTAAAAACCCTTCCTTGAAATTCTTGAGGGATGTTTAGTATAGACCAGCTTGACAGAAGTATATTACATATAGTAATTGAAATACCGATTATTAAGAAATATCCTGCCAATATAATAGACCAAATATTTTTAGTTAATTCTAATGTTAATAACAAACCTAACACAAAAGTTACTAAAGATATTAAGCTTATAGAATTTCTAGCAATATTTAAAGTTTTTTGGGATTTAATTTTTGATGAAATTAATGAACCTATTAATAAACCTATAGCCAAAATACTATCATTTAAAGCGTAATTTTTGCTTGATAAATTTAAAATTTTTATTTCAACAAATGGCAAACCTATATTAACAATACCAAGAATAAAGTTTACCACTAAAACAAAAGCTAAACCAAATACAATTTTTTTGTATTTAAATATAAAATCAATACCATCTTTAAACAAAATTAGTAAGCTTTGACTTTCATTAACTTCTTTCTTTGTATTTTTATTAAAATCAACTTTCCAATAGATTACTAATACTAATAATTCCATAAACATTTCTATAAGTAAAATTCCAATTAATGCAAATTTATCAATAATAAATACTGCTATAATGGGAG
Organism: Anaerococcus vaginalis; assembly: GCA_018363915.1. Taxonomy (GTDB): domain Bacteria; phylum Bacillota; class Clostridia; order Tissierellales; family Peptoniphilaceae; genus Anaerococcus; species Anaerococcus vaginalis_C. Next base: position 104,151 of record JAGZMY010000002.1, on the reverse strand, counting down.
ATAAAACCATACTTACTGCTTGAATTATTTGTAAATGAGCTCTAAAAGATTGAATATCATCTTCATCAACTATATTAATAGTAGAAGAATTTAAGCTTGTAGATAGGATTTGATCGGAAAGTTTTAAAATTATTAACAGACCTATAATATGTATATATTCTATCTCTATTTTTCTACTTGTTATAATAAATAAAAACAGGGAGATAGCACTAAGAAATTGAGAAAATCTAATAATTCTATTTTTATTGTATTTATCAATTGCACTTCCTAAAATAGGCAATAAAAAAATTGCCACTAAAGGTCCTATAATTTGAGAAAGGCTATAAAAAAATATAGAACAATTTAATTTTTTTAAAATATAAAGCCCAAGTACAAAAGAAAGTATGCTACTTCCTAGTTGACCGATAGAGTTTCCTAAAAGAAGTAGCAACTTTGAAAAATTTTTATTTTTTTGATTCAAGATATAATAACCTCTCTTTTTTAAGTTTGCATTAATAAATTTGTTTTTGTATAAGAAATTCTATGTCATAATAATGACGAAATTAATTTTTATCAAACTAAATTATCTAATGATTTCTCATTAAAATATAAATTAAATATACCTTAGCATAAGTATTATATCAAAAATAATTGTAATTATTTTTAAGAGCATAAAAGAAAAATTTGTTAATGACGGCTTATTAAAGATTATAAAATCAGATTTATATAAATGAAAAGTTCATAAAAAAGTTTAAAAATTCTAAATTTTATTAATTCTAAAATATTGTTTGAAAAAATTTTGAAAATTATTTTTGATTTGATTAAAAATTTGCGTAAAAACCTTGAAAACGATTAGTATTTTGTGGTAATATATTATATACAAAATACAATAGTAATGTAAATGTACATAAATGAAAAATGCTTTGAAACATTTTAGGAGGTTAAAATGTATGTAGGAAAAAGTGTTAAAAGAGTAGATGCGTACGATAAAGTAACTGGTCATGCAAAATACACAGAAGACCTTATTATGAAGGGAGCTTATGTTGCTAAAGTTTTGCATTCAACAATCGGTCATGGAAAGGTTATCTCAATTGATACTAAAAAGGCTGAAGAGGTTGAGGGAGTTGTAAAAATTATTACTTGTTTTGATGTTCCAAAACATACTTTCCCAACTGCAGGTCACCCTTGGTCAACTGACAAAGGCCACCAAGATGTTGCTGATAGAAGACTTCTAAATGAACATGTTAGATATTATGGCGACGATGTGGCTGTTGTTATTGCAGAAAATGAAGTTTCTGCAAGTCAGGCTTTGAAATTAATTGAAGTTGAATATGAAGAATATGAAGTTGTTTTGGATCCTATTGAATCAATGAATAATGGATTAAGACCAATTCACGATGAATTTCCTGACAATATTTTAGGTCATACTAAAAATCATAGGGGAAATTATGAAGAGGCTATAAAAGAAGAAGGCCTTACAAAAGTTGAAGGCTGGTACGAAACTCCAATCGTTCAACATTCTCATATCGAAAATGGAATTGCTTGTGCTTATGAAGAGCAAGGAAAAATTGTTGTTATTGCTTCAACTCAAATTCCTCATATTGTAAGACGTGTTTGCGGTCAAGCTTTGGGAATTGGCTGGGGAAAAATTAGAATTGTAAAACCATATATTGGTGGAGGTTTTGGTAACAAACAAGATGCTTTGTATGAACCATTAGCAGCTTATCTTACAACTCAAGTTGGAGGTCATCCTGTAAAACTTGATACATCAAGAGAAGAAACTTTTGTTTCAACAAGAACAAGACACTCACAAAAACTTCATATTATTTCTTATGTAAGAGCTGATGGAACTTTTGCTGCAAGAAAATTGGAATTATTTTCTAACAATGGTGCTTATGCATCTCACGGTCATTCTATAGCTGCAAAGGGAACAAATTGTTTCCATCAATTATATCCTTGCGATAATACTCAAGCTGATGGTTATACTGTTTATACAAATCTTCCAACAGCAGGAGCTATGAGAGGATATGGAATTCCACAAACTATGTTTGCTTTTGAATCTCATCTTGATGATGTTGCAAAAGCTATGAATATGGATCCTTTGGAATTGAGATTTCAAAATATAATGCCAAAAGGATTTGTTGATGGTTTCTCTAGAAATGAAAATTATTATGATTCATTTAGAGAAGCAATGGCAGTTGGTAGAAAAGCAATTGACTATGATAAAAAGAAAGAAGAATATAAAAATCAAACTGGAAATATAAGAAGAGGAATAGGACTTGCAACATTTTGGTATAACACAGCAGTTTATCCAATTTCTCTAGAATCTTCTTCTTGTAGAATGGTTTTAAACCAAGATGGTTCAGTTCAAATGCAACTTGGAGAAACTGAAATTGGACAAGGTGGAGATACAGCATTTTCACAAATGGCAGCAGATGCTATTGGTGTAAAAATGGAAGATGTTCATATAGTTTCAACTCAAGATACAGATGTAACACCATTTGGTTTGGGAGCTTATGCTTCAAGACAAACTTTTGTTTCAAGTTTTTCTATTACAAATACTGCTAGAGTATTTAAAGAAAAAATATTAGATAGGGCAAGAAAAATTTTGGAATATACTCCAAACAATCTTGACCTTGTTGATAGTATGATAATTAGAAAAGTTGATAATAAACCACTAATGACTTTGGGTGAGCTTGCAACAGAAGCCTTGTATGATACTCGTGATAGTGAACATATTTCTGCTGAAGAAACTTATACAATAAGAAATAATGCTTTCTCATTTGGTTGTTCATTTGCAGAAGTTGAAGTTGATATTTCACTTGGAAAAGTTAAACTTCTAAGACTTATAAATGTTCACGATTGTGGTAGACTTATAAATCCTAGACTTGCTGAAGCTCAAGCTCATGGCGGAATGAGTATGGCAGTAGGTTATGCTTTATCAGAAGAATTAAAATACAATGATAAGGGACAAATTTTAAATAATAACCTTCTCGATTATAAATTATCAACAACAATGGATCATCCACACTTTGAAGTTTACTTTATAGAAAATCCATCACCAGTTTCACCATTTAATACAAAATCACTTGGTGAACCACCAACTTGTTCTCCAGCTCCAGCAATAAGAAATGCAATTTTAAATGCAACAGGAGTACAAGTTAATAAATGTCCAATGACACCACACGTTTTGTTCCCACTTTTCAAAGAAGCTGGACTAATTGAAAATGATTACGAACAAGATATTGAATATGATGCTTAAAGGAGAAAAATTATGTATGATGTAAAAAGAATTTATGAAGCCTATACAATCGATGAGGCAATACAATTAAAAAAAGAACATCCTGAAGCAAGATATATAGCTGGTGGTTCTGATGTTTTGGTAAAAATTAGAGAAGGAAAAATGGCAGGCCTTGAGCTTATTTCACTTTACCTTATAGATGAGCTTAGGGGAGTTAGCATGGAGGAAGATGGAACAATTAGAATTGGTTCATTGACAAGCTTTACTCACATTACAAATGATCCAATAATTCAAAAATATATAAATACTTTGGGAGAAGCAGTTGACACTGCAGGTGGTCCTCAACTTAGAAATATTGCAACAATTGGTGGAAATATTTGTAACGCAGCTCCATCAGCAGATTCTTGTACAACAGTTATGGCTTATGATGCAATAATTGAATTAAAAGGCGAAAATGGCTACAGGGAAGTTCCTGTAAAAGATTTTTATATAAAATATGCAACAGTAGACATAAGAGAAACTGAAATTGTTACAGCAATAAAAATTAAAAAAGAATCCTACGAAAATCATTACGGACACTATTTTAAATATGCAATGAGAAATGCTATGGATATAGCAACATCAACAGCATCAGCAAATGTAAAATTTGATGAAAATAATAAAGTAGAAGAAGTAAGAATATCTTATGGAGTTGCAGCTGCAATTCCGGTTAGAGCTTTTGAAGCAGAAAAAACTTTGGTAGGAAGAGAACTTACAGATAATAATATAAATGTATTTGCAAAAAAAGCCCTAGATGAATTATCTCCAAGAGATTCATGGAGAGCATCAAAAGCTTTAAGAACACAAATACTTTACGAAATAACCACAAGATGTTTAAAAGAAATTAGAAAAAAACATGAGGAGGGATTAAATGCATAGCAGAGAATATGGACCATACGGCCCAAAACCAGAAGAAAAACTACATTACGAACCTCAATATAAAATTGTAAAATGTAGAATTAATGGAATCAGGGTTACAAAAATGGTTGATGTGAGAGCATCACTTACAGATTTTTTGAGAAATGAATTTGCCCTTACAAGTGTAAAAAAAGGATGCGAAGTTGGAGAATGTGGAGCTTGTGCAGTTTTAATTGACGGCGAAAGCTTTAACTCATGTATTTATCTTGCAATTTGGGCAGAAGGAAAAGATATTTGGACAACAGAAGGCTTGACAGCATCTGATGGTTCACTTTCAATAATCCAACAAGCCTTTGTAGATGAAGCAGCAGTTCAATGTGGTTTTTGTACACCAGGCTTTATTGTTTCTGCAACAGAAATAATTTCAAGAGGAAAATATTACACAATTGATGAGCTAAGAAAAGAATTGGCAAATCATATGTGTAGATGTACAGGTTACGAAAATATTTTAATAGCAGTACAAAAAGCAAATAATATTGAAAATGGTTTTGAAGAAATAGAAGAACATGTAGTAAATCAAATCAAAGAAGAAGATAAAAAAGATTATATGTAAAAAGCAGGTGAAGGCGTGTCTATATTGATTAAAAATGGAACGGTAGTTCTAGATGAAAAAATAGAAAATTTAGATATTTATATAGAAGATGAAAAAATCCAAAAAATTGGCAAAAATTTAAACCTAAGTGCTGAAAAAATTATTGATGCCAAAGATAAAATAGTTACGGCAGGTGGAGTAGACGTTCACACCCACATGTCTTTGGATTTGGGAAAATTTGTTGCTTGTGATGATTTTTATACAGGAACAAAAGCAGCAAGTTATGGAGCGACAACTACCATTTGTGATCATATAGGAGCTTTAGAAAAAGGAGCAAGCCTTCACAAATTAATCGACCATTATCACGATATTGCAGAAGGAAAAGCTGTTATAGATTATTCTTTTCACGGAGCAATGTATGAAGTAAATGATGAATTGATAGAAGAAATAGAGGAGTTGATGGATGAGGGAATCCCATCCATCAAAATCTATTCAACTTATGCAGGAAAACTTGAAGATGATGAAATCCTAAGAGTTTTGAAAAAAGCAAAAGAAGTTGGGACAATAGTTTGTGTTCATTGTGAAAACGATGGGCTCATAAAAGAATTGAGAAAAGAGGCGATAGAAGCTGGTAATCTTTCTCCAAAATACCATGCCCTTACAAGACCAAATGAAAGCGAAGCAGAAACAATAAATAGACTTGCCTACCTTTCAAAAGTTGCAAATGATCCAAAATTATATATAGTTCACACATCAACCAAAGAAGGACTTGATGAAATAAAAGCAGCAAGAGCCAGAGGACTAAAAAATATTTATTGCGAAACATGCACCCAATATTTAACTTATGATGAAAGTAAATATATGGATAATCCAAACGAAGAAGCGGTTAAATATATTTGTGCACCTCCCCTTAGAAAAAAATCAGACATTGAAGCATTGTGGGAGGGAATTAAAAATGGAGATGTGGATGTAATAGCAACTGATCATTGTCCATTTATTTATGAGAGCGAAAAAAAACCTTACGCTGATGATTTTACACAAGCACCGGGAGGAATTCCTGGAGTTGAAGAAAGAATGGAAGTGGTTTTGACTGAAGGCTTAAAAAGAAATATTCCATTAAGTAAATTGACAAATCTTTTGTGCAAAAATCCAGCAGAAATTTTTGGATTTTCAGATAAAAAGGGAAGTTTAGAAGAAAACAAAGACGCAGATATAGGAATATTTTCCAAAAAATCCTACACAATAACACAAGAAAACAGACATTCAAAATGTGATTATACAAGCTATGAAGGATATAAAACAGATGTAAAAGTTGATACAGTAATAGCAAAAGGAAAAATTATTTTGGATAAAAATGGATACTATGGAAAAAAAGGCATGGGCAAATTTATAAAAAGAAAATTAGATAAGGAAATATGATGACAAATAAAGATACGATTTTAATAGGAAAAAAAATACAAGGACAGGATCCCTTTATTATAAAAGTTAATGGGAAAACTTATGAAACATACGAAGATAAATCTTTATTAAGATTTCTTAGAGATGACTTAAAATTATTTTCTGTTAAAGATGGTTGTAGCCAAGGAGCTTGTGGAACTTGTACAGTTATAGTTGGAGATATTCACAAAAAATCTTGTATAGTTAGGCTATCAAAACTTAATGGAGAAGAAATTATAACAAACGAAGGTCTATCTCAAAAAGAAAAAGATGCCTTTACATACGCCTTTACTAAGGCAGGAGCTGTTCAATGTGGATTTTGTATTCCTGGAATGGTTATGAGTGGAGCAAGTCTAATTAGACAAAATCCAAATCCTACAGAAAAAGAAATAAGAGAAGCTATCAAGGAAAATATTTGTAGGTGCACAGGCTACAAAAAAATTGTAGATGGAATAACTTTAGCTGGAAAAATTTTAAGAGGCGAAGAAGAAATAAAAGACGAAGAAAGCGATGCTTTTGTTGGAGCAAGAGCCGACAGAATTGATGCAAAAGAAAAAATTCTTGGAACAGGAACTTATGCTGATGATATAGAACTTCCAAATATGGCCTATGGTTCTTGTGTAAGAAGTAAATTTCCAAGAGCAAGACTTTTAAGCCTTGACACAAGCGAAGCCGAAAAACTTGATGGAGTTGTTGGAGTTCTTACTGCAAAAGATTTGCCAGTACAAAAAGTTGGACATATTCAAAGAGATTGGCCAGTATTTATTGATGTTGGACAAACAACAGCTTCCCTTGCAGATGCATTTTGTTTTGTAGTTGCAGAAGATGAAAAAACTTTGGAAAAGGCAAAAAAACTTGTAAAGGTTGAGCTTGAAGAATTAGAACCTGTTAGTTCAATCAAAGAAGCAATGGCAGAAGATGCCCCACAAGTTCACGAAGGCGTTGACAATCTTTGTCAACAAAGACACGTTTCTCGTGGAGATGCAAAAAAAGCTTTGGCGAATTCAAAATATACAGCAACCTTCACTTACAAAACTCCACTTGGCGAACACGCTTTTCTTGAACCGGAATGTTGCGTGGCAGAACCATACAAGGATGGAGTAAGAGTTTATTCATCCGACCAATCAGTTTATGATACAAGAAGAGAATTGTCAATTATGTTTGATTGGGAAGATAATCCAGAAAGAATTGTCGTAGTAAATCCATTTGTCGGCGGAGGATTTGGTGGAAAAGAAGACATGAGTGTTCAACCACCAGCAGCTCTTGCAGCTTACCTTTTCAAAAGACCAGTTAAACATAAATTTACAAGAGATGAATCATTAAGATGGCATCCAAAACGCCACCCAATGGAAGGAACATTTACAATCGGCTGTGATGAAAATGGAATTTTTCAAGGAATGGAATGTGAAATTTATTTTGATACAGGAGCTTATGCTTCACTTTGTGGACCAGTTTTGGAAAGAGCTTGTACCCATTCAGTAGGCCCTTACAATTATCAAAATACAGATATAAAAGGCTACGGATATTATACAAATAATCCTCCAGCAGGAGCTTTTAGAGGATTTGGAGTTTGCCAATCAAATTTTGCAATGGAATCAAACATAAATATTTTAGCAGAAAAAGTTGGAATTTCTCCTTGGGAAATTAGATATAGAAATGCAATAAAACCAGGCGAAGTTCTTCCAAACGGACAAATTGCTGATAGATCTACTGCAATGGTTGAATGTCTTGAGGCTGTAAAAGATATTTATGAAAAAAATAAAGATCATGCAGGAATTGCAGTTGCTATGAAAAACGCCGGAGTTGGTGTTGGGCTAAAAGATATTGGTAGAGTAAAAATTGTTGTTGAAAAAGATTTTGTAAAAGTATTTTCTGGAGCAACTTGTATAGGTCAAGGTGTTGGTACAATTATTTTACAAATGGTTGGAAAGGCAACAGGACTTCCATATCACAAAATAAAAGTTATGCCACCAAGCACTTTAACAAGTCCAGATTCTGGAACAACATCAGGTTCAAGACACACTCTTATAACTGGTGAGGCTGCAAAAAAATGTGCAGAACAACTTGCCAAAGATTTAGAAAACCATAGCCTTGAAGAGCTTGATAAAAAAGAATATTTCTACGAATATGATGATCCAACAGATCCACTTGGCTCTGATAAACCAAATCCAAAATCACATATCGCCTACGGATTTGCAGCTCATGTTGTAGTTTTGGATGATGATGGAAAAGTTACAGATGTTTATGCTGCTCACGATTCTGGAAAAGTTGTAAATCCTACAACAATTGAAGGACAAATCGAAGGTGGAGTTATAATGAGTCTTGGTTATGCTTTGACAGAAGATTTGAAGGTTCAAAATTCTGTTTTAAAAGCAAAATATGGAACAATGGGCTTGTGGAAAGCACCAGATGCTCCAAATATTCATACGATTTTAATTGAAAAAGATGAATTATTAGACCTTGCTTACGGAGCAAAAGGAATTGGAGAAATTGCAACAATTCCAACAGCACCAGCAGTTCAAGGAGCATATTATGCAAAAGACCATGATTTAAGATTAGAACTTCCATTAAGAGATACAGCTTATAGCAAAAAGAAAAAGAAAATTATAAAAAAATAGGAGAATAAAGGATTGTGAATTTCACACTTTAATTAAGTAGATAAATCGACATGCACGAATATCGGACTACAAAAATTGATGATTTCTAAATTTGAAATCAAAACAATTTTTTCCACATGATATTCTTAGCATTTCGATTTTCTGCTTTTTTAAAAATGTATTTCACAGTCCTTTAATTTATTTTATTATGGAAAAAAATTTAGATGAGATTTTAAATATTAAAAAAAATGATGTGATTTCTATTACAGGATCTGGTGGTAAGACTTCTCTTATGTTTTATCTTGCAAATATTTTAAAGAAAAAAGGTTCGGTTTTAATTACTACTTCTACAAAAATAAAAGTCCCAGAAAAAGACCAAGTCGACGAACTTTTTTTATCTTTTGACGATTATGTAAAAAAAGATTATAAAAATAAAATAGTTGCGATTGGACAAAAGCTTGATGGAGTTAATAAATTAAAATCTATTGGAGAAAATAATTTGAAAATTATCACAAAAGATTTTGATTATATTATAATAGAAGCAGATGGATGTAGAAATCTTCCCCTAAAATTTTGGAAAGAATATGAACCAGTAGTTTATTATTTTACAGATAAACTTGTTGGAATTTTTTCTATAAAAGTTTATGGTAAAAAAATTTCTCCTGATTTCATTTATAATTTTGATGAATTTATGGATAATATAAAAAGTGATATTGTAGATGAAGAAGTTTTTGAAAAACTTATAAAATCTGGAATTTTTGGAAATTTTTGCGGAGAAAAATTTGTTTTCTTTAATCAAGCTGATAGTATTTTTGAGAAAAATCAGGCAAAAGGGGTAATAAGTTATTTAAGAGAGAAAATAAATTTAAAGTATTTTTACGGATCAATTTTAAAGGAGAAATATTATGAAAATTAGTGCAATTATTATGGCGTCTGGACTTTCTAGAAGAATGGGAGAAAATAAACTTTTACTTGATTTTAAGGGCGACAAACTTTATGAATGGACTTTTGATTTGGTAGAAGAAATTGATTTTGATGATGTTATCCTTGTTTCATCTTATGATGAAATTCTTGACGATGCTAAAAAAAGAGGATTTAGGGCGGTTTTCAACGACAATAATGAGGTTGGAAAATCTGCATCAATAAAACTTGGAGTTTTAAATTGCGATAAGGATTCTGCTATGATGTTTTTTGTAGCTGATCAACCATTATTAAAAGTTGAAACTGTTAATAAATTAATTGAAAAATATAAGGAAAATCAATTGATTACCTATCCAAGAACTGAAAAAAGAAGGGGAGCTCCTGTAATTTTTTCACCAGAATACAGGGAAGGTCTTTTGTCTTTAGATTTTGACCAAGGTGGAATGATTTTGGTTAAGGATGATAATAAAAATGAAGTTAAAATTGACGATATTAAAGAATTGTGGGATATTGATACCTACAAAAATTTGGAGGAATTAGAAGATGCCGCTAAATAATATTGTAGTTTTTAGGGGCGGTGGCGATGTTGCAACTGGTTCTATCCAAAAATTATTTAGGACTGGCTTTAAGGTTTTGGTTTTGGAGATGGAAAAACCTCTATGTATAAGAAGATATGTCTCAACTGCCCAAGCAATTTTTGATGGAGAAGTGCAAATTGAAGATTTTACTGCAAGAAAAGTTGAAAGTCTTGACCAAATTAAAAAGGCATGGGATGAAAATGTAGTTCCAGTTTTTGTTGACCCAAAGGCTGAAATTTTAGAAGAATTAAAACCTATGGCTGTGGTTGATGGAACTCTTGCCAAAAAAAATATTGGAACAAATAAAAATATGGCAGATATTACAGTAGCACTTGGACCAGGATATGAGGCTGGTGTTGATGTTGATTATGTAATTGAAACAAACAGGGGACATGATCTTGGTAGATTAATTTTTGAAGGCTTTGCTGAAAAAAATACAGGAATTCCTGGAAATATTAAAGGTTTTACAAGTGAAAGAATTTTAAGAGCATTAGACGAGGGAGAAATCCAAGTTATAGAAGATATTGGTTCGGTTGTAAAAAAAGACCAAGTTGTCGCTCTTGTAAATGGAAAAGAAATAAAATCACAACTTGATGGAATGGTTAGGGGCATGATTGGAAATGGCTCTTATGTTACAAAGGGTTTAAAAATTGGAGATGTTGATCCAAGAGTTATTCCAAAAAATGCAAAAACTATTTCTGATAAGGCAAGGCTTATTGGTGGAGGATGCCTTGAGGCTATTCTTATAGGAAAAAGGAGAATTGAAAATGGATATACAAATTCTTAAAAAAATTGTAGAAAAACTTGATGGGGGAGAAAATGTTGCCTTGGTAATTCTTACAGAAACCAAAGGTTCAGCTCCTGGCAAGGACAATTCTTCTATGGCAGTTTTTGAAAATGGAGAAATTTCTGGGACAATCGGAGGCGGCCCAATAGAGTTTGACCTTATTAAACAAGCAAAAAAAGCTCTAGAAGATGACGAAGAAAAATCTTTTGATTATACCTTAAATGAAAAACAAGAAGTGAAAATGTCTTGTGGGGGAAGAAACAAGGGTTATATAAAAATATTTAGGGCAAATCCCAGTTTGATTATTTTTGGGGCAGGTCATGTTGGACAAAAGCTTGCAAGAGTTGCTGTAAATACAAATTTTGACGTGACCGTAGTTGACCAAAGAGAAGATTTCGAAGACAAAAAAGATTTGGAAAATATAAGAGAATTTGTAATTTCAAATCCAAAAGATTTTGCTTCAAACCATAAATTTAACAAAAACACCTATATTTTAATTTGTACACCAGATTATGACGAGGAAGTTTTAGAAAATGTCATCGACAAAGATTATAAATTCCTAGGTATGATTGGTTCAAAAAGAAAAGTAAAAAGAGTTTTTGACAATCTAAAAGAAAAAGGAGTTAGTGAAGATTTGCTTAAAAAAGTTCACGCTCCAGTAGGATATGACATTGACGATGGAAGCGTCGAAGAAATTGCAATTTCAATTTTATCCTTGATGATTTCAATTAAAAACAATAAAGTAATAGAAAAATAAAAATATTCACAAACCATTAAATTATCTATTGGTTTGTGATTTTTTTGAAAAAATTTTACAGGAGAGTTTATGCTGAAAAAAATAAAAGTAGAAGATGCGATTGGACAAGTTCTTTTTCATGATTTAACTGGAATAAAAGCAAGTGGCTTTAAAGGCGTACTTTTTAAAAGAGGCCATGTAATCCAAAAAGAAGATATAGAAAAATTAAAAGATATTGGAAAAGAGAATATATTTGTGGGAGAGCTTGACCAAGGTTTTGTCCACGAAGAAGATGCAATAAGAGAAGTGGCAGATGATTTGATTGGAGAAAATATTTCCTATTCAAATCCATCAGAAGGAAAAATTGGCTTTAAAAGCAAGACCTATGGACTTTTTGTGATAAATAGAAAGGGACTTTTTGACCTAAATATGGAGGGAGATTACACCTTTGCAACAATTTCCTCATATTCAATTGTAAATGAGGGAGATAATTTGGTTGGGGGCAGGATTGTTCCGCTTTTTACCGAAGAAAATCAGGTTCAAAATATTAAAAAAATTGCAAAGAAATATGAGCCAATCTTTGAAGTTAAAAAATTTCAAAAGCTCAGAGTTGGTGTAATTATTACTGGAAATGAAGTTTTTACAGGAAGAATAAAAGATATGTTTGAGCCTGTAGTTAGGGAAAAATTATCCCACTTTGACCATGAACTTCTTGGAATTGAAAAATGTCCAGATGACAAAGAATATATAGAAAAAGTTTGTAAAAAATATCTAGAAGACGGCGCTGACCTTGTTATATTTTCAGGTGGGATGAGTGTAGATCCTGATGATATAACTCCATCAACTATAAAAGATTTATCCGATAGATTTATTATCCAAGGAATGCCAGTCCAACCAGGAAATATGCTCACTCTTGGTATGAGGGGAAAAACTTATTTACTTGGAGTTCCGGGCGCAAGTATGCATTCAAAATTTACAAGTTTTGATATATTTTTACCAAGAATTTTTGCAAAAATCGACCTTAAAAAAGAAGATTTTATTGAACTTGGAGAGGGAGGACTATTAAACAAATAATGCTTGAAATTTCGAAAGAAGATTTAGAAGAAATAATAAAAATTAGACACGATATTCACATGCACCCAGAAATTTCTGAAAATGAATTTAGGACAACAAAAATTATTAGTGAATTTCTGGAAAAAATTGATGGAATAGAAATTATAGATTTTCCAATAGAAACTGGTTTGATTGCAAGGCTAAATACTGGAAAAAACGGAGAAGTTATTGGAATTAGGGCAGATATTGACGCTCTTTTACAAAAAGAAGAAACTGAAATTTCCTACAAATCAAAAAACGACAAGGTTATGCACGCTTGCGGTCACGATTATCACACATCAGTTGTCCTTGCCATAGCCAAACTTTTATCAAAAAATAAGGAAAAATTAAAGGGCGATGTGGTTTTTATTTTCCAAAAATCAGAAGAAATAACCACAGGAGCCAAGGAATATTTGGACAAGGGACTTTTTGAAAAGGTAAAAATTGACAAGATTTTGGGACTTCACAATTGGCCAGAAATTGACTATGGCAAGGCGATAATAAAAAAAGGCCCTCTTATGAGCACAAAAGTCAATTTTAAAATTGAAATTATTGGAAAAGGCCAACACGGTTCTATGCCACATTTAAACATCGATCCAATAGTTTGCGCATCAAATATAGTCATGGCACTTCAAACAATTATTTCAAGAAATACAAATCCATTTGATTCAACAGTTTTATCCGTAAATTCCATAAATGGAGGTTCAGAAAATAATTTGGTTGTAGATAGGGCCCATCTATCTGCAACAATCAGGTCACTTTCAGAAAAATCTTTAGAAAAATCAATAAAAAGAATGGAAGAGATTGTAAAAAATGTGGCTGATGCCTATGAATGTAAGTACGAAATAAAATACACAGAAAAAATTCCCCTAGTCTATAATCCAGAAGAAATGTATGAGAAAGTTTTAAAATCGGCAGAAAAAATTTTGGGAGAGGAAAATATAATAAAAGAAGGACAAACCATGGCAAGTGAAGATTTTGCCTTTTATATGGAAAAAGTCCCAGGATTTTTCTATTGGTTTGGAAGCGGAGAAGAAAATCACAAAAAAGAAGCCCTCCACAGCAAAAATTTCTACTGCTCAGATAAGGCAATAAAGCCCGCAGTAGAAGTTATGGCAAATGCAGTTTTGGATTTACAAAATTAGGAGGGGTCATGTTAAAAAACAAAAATTATTATAATCTAGTTAAAAAACAATTGGAAAAAGATAAAATCTTAGAAAATTTTGAAAAAATAAATGGGAAAATTACAAATGTAATGGAAATAGATGTGATAAATCTTCCAAAAAATTTAAATATAGACCAAAAAGAAGACCACGAAAATGGAATCTATGCCTTTGGGGCAAGTTTTTTAAACAAGGAATATGAAGTAGGAATTCTTATGGACATAAATGAATTAAAACCCCTGTCTCCATTTTGGCTAGAAAAAGAAAAGAAAAATATAAAAAAGGAAGATATGAAATTTTTCCTAGAAAGCCTAGCAGAAAACCTAGAAGAAGGAAAAACAAACTTTCCAATCTTTGTTTTCCACAACAATAAAAACAAATTATCCATAAGCCCTCAGACTATAAATCCTTTGGATATATTAAAAAAATAAGATTGCAGGCAAAAAATATAATTAGACTTATTTAAATTGACAGCTATAATATATTAAAAAGGAGTAAATTATGGAAAAATTAGTAGATAAATTATTAGACTTTATAGACGATTCACCTTGTTCATATTTCACAATAGAAAATGCAAAGAAATTACTAAAAGAAAATTCTTTTGTAGAAAATAATTTGGCAGAAGATTTGAAACTTGAAGCTGGAGCAAAGGGATTTGTAATAAACAATGATTCTGCAATAATTGCATATAGGATAGCTGATAAAATAGATGAAAATACATTTTTTAAAATAGTAGGTTCTCACTCTGATTCACCTGGCTTTAGGATAAAAACAAATCCTGTAATGAAAAATGAAAATATCATAAAACTTAATACCGAAGTTTATGGTGGTCCAATTATTTATACATGGTTTGACAAACCTTTAAGCCTTGCAGGAAGAGTAAGTACAAAAAGTGAAAATCCATTAAAACCCCAAGTTAACCTATTAAATATTGACAAAGATTTGTTAATAATACCAAGTCTTGCAATTCACATGAATAGAGAAGTAAATAAGGGCTTTGAATTTAATCCTCAAATCCATACTCTTCCTATAATGATGCTTGATAATAATGAAAAAATGGATAGTGATGCCCTTTTAAAAGTTTTGGCAGAAGAATTAAATATCAATCCATCAGATATAATCGATTATGACCTTTATTTATATGACAGACAAAAAGGAAGTAAACTTGGAGTAAATAATGAATTTATTTCTGTAGGTAGACAAGATAACTTGACCATGGCTTTTACAAGCCTTAAAGCTTTGGTTGATACAAAACCAAAAACTGGAATAAACATAACAATAATAACTGACAATGAAGAAGTAGGATCTAGGACAATTCAAGGAGCTGACTCACCTTTTATAGTAAATACCCTAGAAAGAATTTCTCTAGCACTTGGATTTAATAGGGAAAAATTCTTGCAAATGCAAGAAAAATCCTTTATGCTTTCAGCAGACTTGGCCCATGCAGTCCATCCAAACTTTACAGAAAAAGCAGATCCAACCAATAGACCTAAAATGGGAGAAGGAATTGTAATAAAATATGCTGCGAATAAATCCTACACATCAGATGGATACTCAGCTGCAGTTGTAAAAAGTTTATGCGAAAATAAAAAAATCAAATATCAAGAATTTTTCAATAGATCAGATAAAAGCGGCGGCTCAACTATAGGGCCTATCACATCAAGCCACCTTAATGTAAGGGCTTGCGATGTAGGAAGTCCAATTCTTTCAATGCATTCAGTAAGAGAGCTTGGAAGTGTAGAAGATGTAGAAAACGCCTATGATTTATTTTCAGCAATGTATGAAAGATAATTTTAAAGGGAGATTTAGTCTCCCTTTTTTAGAAAGGAAAAATCATGAGTGATTTAATGGTAAAAGATATATTTTCATCTCCAAAATTTAAGCCTTTTACAATAATTGCGGGGAAAAATGGACTAACAAATAAAGTGAAAGATATTATAGTTTTAGAAACTCCTGAAGGAATGAGCTGGCTTCATGGAAATGAAATCGTTCTTACCGCAGGCTATGCCTTCCACGATAAAAAACAATATAAGGAAAGTTTAATAGAAGACGCAAAAAAAAGAAATGTTGCAGCTATAGGTATAAAAATCGGGAGATATTTTGGAGAAATAACTAACGATCTTTTAGAAAAGGCAGATAAAGCTTCTATTCCAATATTTATAATAGATAAAAGCACAGATTATTCAAGTCTTGCAAATAGCTTTTATGAAATTTTATTTGATAATAAGGCGAAAAATCTAATCAAAGAAAATCAAGCATACAACAAATTACTCAATATTCAAACTGAAGATACGACAATCACTAAAATTGTAAAAGAAACATCAAAAATCACAGGACTTAACCTTTCCTATATAAGATATCCTGATCAAGAGGATAGGGATAAAAAAATTATACCCATAAGCAAAAAAGAAAACTTGGGATATTTGATGGTAGAAATTTGTGATAAACTTAGTACTTTTCAAAAAAATTGCATAAATTATTCTATAGCCCTAATAAATAACAAACTTAGTATTGAACAAGAAGCTATTTTTTCACAAAGTAAATCCTATAGACTTATTACAAAACTTTTGCTTGGAGAAGGAAAAATTGATAATGATTTTTTTTCTTATGTAAAAGATAGCCTAAAGTGGAAAAGTGATAAATATTATGGCATATATTTTAAAACCATAAATAATAAAAATTTAAGATATTCCAACGTTAGAAAATATATAGAATATAAGACCAATAACCAATTTCTATATAGCAAAGATAAAGAAGGCATGGTAATATTTTTGCCTTATGAAAAAGATGAAATAAAAGATTTGTTAAATAAGCTAAAACTTATATTTAATAGGGAAGAAAAAACATTCAAAATAGGAGTTTCAAAAATTAATGATAATTTTAAAACAATGAAAACTGCATACAAAGCTGCAAAATATCTAACGGACTTCTATGAAGAAGATATTATTTTTTTAGAAGATAAAATGGAAGAGTTAGTATTTTTGGAAATAATTAATCTTGACTGGGCAGGAAAATTTTTTGCAAAAAAAATTGAAATGCTTAAAGACGACAAAGAACTTTTAGAAAGTTTAGAAAAATTTGTAGAAAATAACTATAATAGACAAAAAACTGCGCAAGATCTTTTCATTCATCCTGAAACTTTAAGATATAGGCTTAAAAAAATAAAAAACCTTACAAATCTTGATGTAAATAAGAGTCAAGATCTTACATTGATAACAATTTTAGTAAAATTTTCTAAAAATTATGAATAATCATAAAATAAAATATAAAACTATATGAGAAGTCATGATAAAAGTATAGAGGTTATAATATAAAATAATAAAAAGCTTTAGTACTTTAGCAAAGTGATTTTAAAAAGGAAGGTAGTAAAAAATGAAAAAAGAAAAAATCTCGGCTTTTGAGCCGGCAACCTTTATACTAGGAATTATATTGGCTGTACTTTCAGCTATAATATGTATGCAAATTATAGGAAAAATGGGTGTTACACCTAATACATCTATAATAGGTGCTATAGTTGCCTTGGTTTTAGCAAGAATACCTCTTAGTAATTTAAAAAAATTTAGAAATTTGGAAAGACAAAATTACATACAAACCATAGTATCTGGAGCAGGATTTTCTGCCGCCAATTGCGCCTTTTTAGGTCTTGGAATTTTTTATGTAATGAATGAAAAGAAATTTATGATGCCTATGGCAATTGGAATTTGTTTGGGTGTTGTAGTTTCAATTTACATAGTAGGAAAATTATTTGATTCAACTTTATTTCCTGCTCAAGGCGCTTGGCCACCAGGAGTTGCAACAGCAAACACACTTCAAGCAGGTGATGAAGGCGGAGACAAGGGAAAAAGACTTATTCAAGGAATTATTTTAGGAGCAGTAGGAAGTTATTTTAAACTTCCAGCAGCAGGAATAGGAATTGTATTTATTGCAAATATTTTTTCTATGACAGCTTTGGGAATAGGATTAATCATAAGAGGATATGCCCCTCAACTTTTATCCATAGATTTAGGTCAAACTTATATTCCACACGGAATAATGATAGGTGCAGGTCTTATGGCTCTAATCCAATCTATAAAAACAATAGCAAGTAAGGATGAAAGTAAAACAAAGGATTTAAAAGTTACAGTAAATTCTGACAAAACAAGGAAAGCCCTAATACAATCTATAGTAGTCTATCTTGTTACGGCTGTAATTATAGCTGTGATTACAGGTGTAGTTTCAAGAATGTCTGCGGGGAAATTAATCTTGTGGGTTATCTGGGCAACATTTTCTGCTTTTGTAGCTATGCTTTTAGTAGGCCAAGCTGCAATGCATTCTGGATGGTTTCCAGCTTTTGCAATTACAACGATCTTTATGACAATCGGTATATTTTTAGGTTTTGATATAGTTTCAATTGCAGTTCTTACAGGATTTGTATCAGCAGTAGGACCATGTTTTGCTGATATGGGATACGATCTTAAAACTGGTTGGATTATAAGAGGAGAAGGAGAAGATGTAGCAAGTGAATTATATGGAAGAAGACAACAAATTCTTATAGAAATTGTTGGTGGAGTAATTGGTGTAATAGTTGTAGTTCTTTCAATGAACATGTATTTTGAACAAGACTTAATGCCACCAGTTTCAAAAGTATTTGCAACGACAATAGGAGCATCTGTTGATACTGCCATGATAAAAGAGCTTTTGATTTGGTCAATTCCTGGAATTATTATCCAACTTGTAGGAGGAAGTTCAAAAATGCTTGGAGTTTTATTTGCAACAGGGCTTTTGATCAATAATCCTGTCTATGGTATAGGTTTAATAATTGCCGTAATAATAAGAATGATATTCGGAACAGAATTTATGGAAGTAAGAGATGCAGGGCTTATTGCTGGAGACGGATTATTTGGATTTTTTGCAGCCCTTATTCAATCTATCTTTTAGGTGATATTATGAGAATTATAAATGAGAATGACGTAAAAAATTTAGCTATAGGAGGAACAATCCTTGGAGGTGGCGGTGGAGGCTCAAGACATATGGGTCTAAAAGATGGGCTTTCCGCTCTTTCCAAAAATCCTATAAAACTTATTGATATAGAAGAACTTGCTGATGATGATTTAGTTATTTGTGCATCAATGGTAGGAGCACCATCATCTAAAGAATCTTATGTTGATGAGAAAGACTATGCTTATTTGATTGAAGAATTTAATAAATATAGCAAGGATGAAATAAAGGCTATTTTCACTAACGAAAATGGTGGGGGATCAAGCTTTAATGGATTTATTCTCAGTAGTCTTACAAATATTCCGCTTATTTCAACAATAGCAAATGGAAGGGCCCATCCTACAGGGGTTATGGGAAGTTTAAATCTTCACAAAATAAAAGATTATAAGTCTATTCAAGTGTATGCAGGTGGAAATCCAGAACTTGGAAAAAATGTAAGAGGGATAGTTG
This sequence comes from Anaerococcus vaginalis, assembly GCA_018363915.1. Lineage (GTDB taxonomy): Bacteria > Bacillota > Clostridia > Tissierellales > Peptoniphilaceae > Anaerococcus > Anaerococcus vaginalis_C. The sequence continues at coordinate 84,704 of JAGZMY010000002.1, read as the reverse complement.
AATCAAGTATTAACAATTCGTCAAAAACTATAAGAGAAGCTGCTGTTATTGCGGGTGGTCTTGTAGCAGTTTTGAGAAATCCTGTAAAAGCTTCTTATCTAAAAGAAAATGGAGCAAAAAAAGCTTTGGAATTTGCTATGGATTTAGGTAAAACTTTTAATCAATCAAAAGAACCTGTAAGAGAAGCTTGTGAATTTTTAGGTGGAGAAATTATAGGAGAAGGAAAAGTTGAAGATTTCTCTTTAACTATGGAAGGCGGTTTTGATGTAGGAAAATTCAAAATAAATGATTTAAACCTTACTTTTTGGAATGAGTATATGACTCTTGAAAAAGATGGGAAAGAAATTTATAAATTCCCAGACCTTATAATGACCTTTGATAAAAATACCTCCATGCCAATAACAAGTGCAGAGATAAAAGAAAATATTGAAGTTATTGTAATAGGAGTTAAAAAAGAAAAGCTTCTTTTGGGAAGCCCAATGTTTGAAAAAGATTTGCTTGACCAAATAGATAGTGTAATAAAGTAAAGGAGTTTTTATGTATAAGGTTGGTTTGATAAGAGTTCTTACAACAAATGTTGAGGACTTGTTAAATGAGCATGGAAGAATAATAGAAAATGTTTTTAGAGATATAAAAGTCGAATCAAGATGTATAGAAGACCAGTATGAAGGAATTCATGATGAAGAAACAGAACTTATAGCTGTTCCTAAAATAGTAAATCTTGCACAAAAATATTTTTCAAAAAAAGATGCCATAATTATTTCTTGTGCTGGAGATCCGGCTTTAAAAGAACTTAGAGAAGTTATGGATATTCCTATTATTGGAGCAGGAGAAAGTGCTGCTCTTCTAAGTCAAATTTATGGAGAAAAATTTGGTATAGTAGGAATTACTGAAAAAGTACCAAAATCTTATGCAAAAATTTTGCAAGGAAAAATGGTTGGAGATACCCTTATTCAAGGAATCTCTTCAACTAATGATTTAGCAAAAGAAGATAGCTACGAAAAAGTTCTAAATCATTGCAAAAAATTGAAAGACTTAGGAGCTGAAGTTTTAACATTTGCCTGTACAGGACTTTCTACCAATAAATTTGCACCTCTTATTGAAAGAGATTTGCCTTTACCAGTAGTTGATTGTGTCTATGCAGAAGCTGTTTTTACTTATGCAAGCTTAATTAAAAGGAATTTTTATAAAAAATAGGAGAAAAAAATGCTATTAAAAGAAGTTATAAATATTTATGAACTTTTAGATGATTCTAATGTTGACGGACAAAAAGTAAAAGATTATTTGCTTTCTATAAAAGATGCTCAAATAGAAGTAAAAACCTTAGAAGGTGATAAGGGTTCGACTGATTTTGTAAGAATTTTAATTCCAGGAAAAAATGGAAGATCCCAAGGTGGAGATAAGCCAACTCTTGGAGTTTTGGGAAGACTAGGTGGAATTGGTGCAAGACCTGAACAAAATGGTTTTGTGTCAGACGGAGACGGTGCTCTTGTTGCCCTATCAGTTGCAGCAAAATTACTTGATATGAAAAATAAGGGAGATGACCTTGAAGGCGATGTAATAGTTTCAACTCACATTTGCCCAGATGCACCAACCCAACCACACGATCCCGTTCCATTCATGGGTTCACCAGTTGATATGAAAACTGTAAATGATGAAGAATGTAGGGGAGATTTTGACGCAATATTATCTGTTGATACAACCAAGGGTAATAGGGTTATAAATCACAAGGGTTTTTCTATTTCTCCAACAGTAAAAGAAGGATATATCCTTAGAGTAAGTGAAGATATTCTTGATGTAATGGCGACTACAACTGGAAAAAATCCTCATGTATTTCCACTTACTATTCAAGATATAACACCTTATGGAAATGACCTTTACCACATAAATAGTATCCTCCAACCAGCAACAGCAACAGATGCACCTGTAGTAGGAGTTGCAATTACAACTGAAACATCTGTCGCAGGTTGTGCAACAGGAGCAACAAGTCCTGTAAGTATAGAAGAATGTGCAAGATTTGTCCTTGAAGTTTCTAAAATGTATACAAAAGGAAGTCTAGATTTCTATGATAAAGAAGAATACAAAAAAATTATAGAAAAATATGGCAGCATGGAAAAATTCCAAACTTTAGGAAAATAAAATGAAAAAATTATTGGTAATAACTGTAGGTCAAGCTCCTAGAGATGATATTATGGAAGAGATGTACCCTTATTTAAAAAACTTTGAAGTCATACAAAAAGGAGCCTTGGACGGCCTAACAAAAGAATATATAGAAGAAAATTTAAAAGGTAAAAAAGACGATTATCTTTTAGTATCAAAGCTTACAAATGGAGACCATGTAGAATTTTCTGAAGAAAAAATTATTGGAAGAATACAAAAAATAATAGATGAATATGATAAGAAAGTTTCCTACATCCTAATTTTATGTACAGGACACTTTAACCATAAATTTAACAGCAAACATGAAATTATATATCCTCAAAATATATTAAAAGCAGTAATCAAGCTAATACTTGGAAAAAACCACTTAATGGTAATAAATCCAAGCAAAGATCAGATAGATCAATCAAAACTCTTTTGGTCAAAACAAGTTGAAAATGTAGATTATTATTACGCATTACCTTATAAAAAAGATATGAAAGAATTTGACCAAGCTATTTTATATATAAAAGAAAAAGATCCTGATTTAATTCTTCTTGATTGTATGGGTTATAGGACAAAAATGAAAAACTATATAAAAGAAAAAACTGGAAAAAGTGTAATCCTAAGTAACAATCTATTAGGTAAAATTATAAGCGAGCTTGATTAAAAAGGAAAAGCTTATTTAATTATATTTTAAAAAATTAAAAATTCTAAGAAAAATAAAAAGCTATGGGTATTCAAACTCATAGCTTTTTATTTTGTATCCCTAAGATTTTTTAAAATTATATATCTCTGGCAGTTTATTAGATGAAGAATAATTATTTTATTTTAGAGAGGATAGCTCCTATTTTTTTCCTTTTTTATCCAAAAAAAATCTAACTTCCTTGTAAAGTAAAGATAAAATATAAGCACCAGTTAGCATATATAAGTTAAAAGAAATAGATTTAAATCCTTTAAAATCATTTACATCCATATCCAAAGAAACCAAGACCATAGATAAAATTAATATTAAAATAATTGTAAAAACCACTGCTATCAAAAATTGGTTTTTGTATTTTTTGGACTTATACAAATCAAAATGATCAGAAAAAAGTAGGGTTATAAAAATAAAAACCAAGTCTCCAATCAAAAGAAGTCCTCCACTCATATTTGTAGCCAAAAAACTTCCTCCCATAGCTAGAAACAAAACCAATAAAATTAAAACCCTAAAAAGATTAGGTTTAAAAATTTTAATCAATTTTTTTATCATAAAATCCTCCTACTTAAATAATATCATAGATATCTATTCGATACTATATTTATAAGTAGATAAAAATTCAAAAGAATAAAAAAACGCTTGCATCATTTAGACTTTTATATTATAATGGCTTATATAGTTAAGCATCTTAATAAAATATGTGGAGGTAGTATGTTAATTAACGATTTGATTCTAAAATCATCTAAAGATTACGAAGATTATTTAATTAAAACTAGGAATTATTTACACAAGAATCCTGAGTTATCAGGAAAAGAAACAAATACATCTAATTTTTTAAAAAGAGAGATTTCAAAACTTGATTTAAAGATACACGAAGTAGATGGTACTGGATTTTATGCCGTTTTGGATTCTGGAAGAAAAGGAAAAGTCTTAGGTTTAAGATCTGACATTGATGCTTTACCTATTCAGGAAAACGAAAGAAATTTATCAAAAAAAAGATTGATTTATTCAAATAATAAAGGAATAATGCATGCCTGTGGTCATGATGGGCATATGGCTATACTTCTTGCTACTGCAAAGTTTTTAGTGAAAAATAAAGATAAAATAAATGGTAAAGTGATATTTATTTTTGAAGAAGGAGAAGAACAAGGAACAGGAATTGAATCTATGTTGAAATCGTTAGAAAAAATAGATATAGATGCTTTTTATGGAAATCATTTGACTTCTTTTATGGATACAGGGCAGATTTCAATGGATCAAGGTCCTGTAATGGCTGGATGTGCTGTTCTTTCAATTAATATAATTGGAAAAGGTGGACATGGATCCAGGCCAGATCTCTCTATTAACCCGATATTTGCAGCTAGTAATATTTTGAATGGGCTAACAACGGCTTGGTCAAATCAGCTAGATGTTACAAAAACGGTTACTCTTGGTGTAGGATCTATAAATGGTGGTTCATATTTAGCTCCTAATGTAATTCCGGATAAGGTTAAAATTACAGGAACTTTAAGGTTTTTTGATATGAACGAAGGCAAGAAATCTATGGAAGTAGTAGAAAATATATGTAACCTTACTGCAAAGGCACATAATTGTAGAGTTGAATTTGATAAACTTCATAGGATAGCTGCTTATCCAGTAAATAATGATAATGAACTTGCAAAAAATGGACAACAAGCTATCAAAGAAATTTTACCAAATTCTATTGTTAAAGATAAAAAATGGTTTGCCTCAGAATCATTTTCTAGGTATTCAGAGCTAGCTCCTTCTTTATTTTCCTTTATTGGTACTAGAAATAAAGATTTGGGAAGTGGAGCAGAGCATCATAATGAATATTTTGATATTGATGATAAATCACTTATTTATGGTTTCATAGCAACATCAAAATTTGCTGTTAATTATTTAAAAGGAGAGAATGATGGCTGAAAAAAATTTAAAAAAGAAGAAATCATTTAAAATTCCACATTTATTATACATAATGTTAGGATTACTTTTTATAATGAGCTTATTAACTTATGTAATACCTGCTGGACAATTTGGAAAAGATTCAGCAGGAAATGTAAGCGCTGACATGTTTAAATACTTACCAGAACAAACACCAATAAGTCCCTTAAATCTAATTTTTATGATTTTAGATGGACTTGTAAAAGCTGGAGTTACGGTTTGGGTAGTTATGGTATCTGGAGCCAATATGAATGTAATTATGGAGACAGGATCCATTGATAAAATTTTAGAATATGCTACTGTAAAGCTTAAAAAATCTTCTACAAAAATTTTGGTGCCTGTTCTATTCTTCTTAATATTATATCTTGCAGCTTTTGCAAGCACGGATGCTTTGATTGCAGTTGTTCCTATAGGGGTGTTATTTGCTAAGAGATTAAAACTTGATCCTCTATCAGCTCTTGCTGTATCATTTTTTCCTTCAATGATAGGGTTTGGTTTAGGACTAACAATAAGAGCCATTTCGCCTCAAGCTATGTTTGGAATTCCTCCTTTGTCAGGAATAGGTGCAAGATTTATTATATTAAATATATTTGGTATAGTAGGTTTATTATTTTCATTAAGATATATAAAAAAAGTAGAAAAAGATCCTTCAAATTCTCTGATGCCAGATGATTCCTGGCAAAAAGAATTATTTGTAGAAGAAGTTGATAAAAATATGCCTATACCAACAAGAGCTATTTTAGTATTCGCTTTGATGGTTATTCAATATATACTTTTAGTAGTTTATTTCTTTGTAGTTGGACAAAAAGCTATGGAATTTATGACAGGATACTTTATTATAACATCTATAATTATTGGGTTAGTTGGAGGTCTAGAACCTGATGATCTTGCTAATGCATTTGGAAAAGGGCTTGCTGATATGGCGTTTGTAGTTTTTATAATTGGACTTGCAACAACAATGCAAGCTGTAATGCAAGATGGACATATAATTGACACTATAATTTATACAATAACAAGACCTCTATTAGGTCTTAATAAATCATTATCAGCGGTTGGAATTGTGTTGGTAATTGCTATAATAAATCCACTTATACCTAGTGTAATGGCGAAAGCAGCTGCACTAGTTCCAATACTTGTTCCTCTCGGAAATACTTTGGGTATAGATTTGCAAATTGTATGTGAAGCGTTCTTATTAGGAGATTCGTTTACAAACATGATATCACCAGCGCTAGGATGGACTATGGGAGCCCTAGCAATTGCAAATGTTCCATATAATAAGTGGGTAAAATGGGTTATTAAGCCAATGATAGTATTTACATTAATGTCATTTGTAACAATTTATGTACTTAATTCTATTGGATGGACTGGATTATAATAAGATTGCTTATAATATAATCAATAAAAAATTCTGTTACTTTAATTAAGGTAACAGAATTTTTGAATTTAAGAATATTTAATTTTTGCTGATTTCTTCTCTCAGTAATTTTGTATATTCTTCACAAATATCATCGAAAGCTACAAGTTCATCTACTGTGAATTTTTCTAGCAACTTTTTTCTAGATTTTAAAATATTTATATTATCATATTTTTTATGACTTGAAACTAGCTTATTACCAAAATCACTAGTATATAAATGAAAAATTTTACCATTTTCTTTAGAATTTTCTCTAAAAACTAAATCTTGCTTCATTAATTTTCTTACGGTTTGTGATATTGCAGATGTTGTTCTTTTCCAATTATTAGCAAGTTCTGTAACTGTAATACCTGGATTATCACAGATTTGCGTCAAGATGTGGACTTCTATCATAGTAAGTTCAGGACCTACAGTGTAACTTCTTCTTATATTAAAGTAATTTGAGAATTCTAAAATAAAATTATACATTGGATCTATAATTTTTGATAATTCTTTATATTTTTTACTGGAATCTTCATTATTATCATCCATAGAAGCCCATTTATTAATTATTTCATTTTTATAAATATCTTTTTTCATAAAACACCTCATAATTAGTTTACTATATAAAAACAAAACGGCAAGTCTTAATAGTTAAAACTATTAACTATAAATAAGTAATGACTTTATTATTTTTATATGAATATTTGTATTCAAAGTAATTATATATTTGACAAGCATAAATTATTACTATATACTTAATTAAAGAGCTTAACTATTAATACTTTTAATTAGGAGGAAATTATGAAGTTTAAATTTGACGAAATGCTTGAAAGACACGGTAAAGATGCTATTGCAGTTGATGGACTGGGCACTGTTCCTGGAATGAGTCCTGATAAACCAAAAGAAGGTTTTGATGCTATTCCTATGTGGGTTGCTGATATGAATTTTGCTACTGCTCCATCTATTCAAGATGCAATTATACAAAGAGTAAAACATCCTGCTTTTGGATATTTTACTCCGACTGATGAATATTTTAATGCTATAATTAACTGGCACAAAGATAGAAAAAATGTAAATGATATTAAGCCTTGCCATATTGGTTACGAAAATGGTGTTCTTGGTGGAGTGATTTCTGCTCTTAATGTATTTTGTTCAAAAGGGGATAAGGTATTAGTTCATTCACCAACTTATATTGGTTTTACCATGTCCCTTGTAAATAATGGTTATAATATTATTCACTCCGAATTAATCAAAGATGAAAATGGAAATTGGGTTATGGATTATGAAGATATGGAGAAAAAAATTGTTGATGAGAAAATTTCTGCAACAATTATGTGTAACCCTCACAATCCAACTGGAAGAGTTTGGACTAAAGATGAGCTTAAAAAGGCTGTAGATATTTTTGAAAAACACAATGTAAAAATAGTTTCTGATGAAATTTGGTCAGATATTTTGCTAAACGGTAGCGTACAAACTCCTACCCAACAAGTAAGTCCTTATGCTCACGAAAATACAGTAGCCTTATATGCTCCAAGTAAAACTTTTAACCTTGCAGGACTTGTTGGAAGTTATCATATAATCTACAATGAATATTTAAGAAATAGAATTTTAAAAGAATCATCTCTTCCACACTATAATGATATGAACGTTTTATCAATGCACGCTCTAATAGGTGCTTACAGTAAAACAGGAAATGAGTGGACAGATGAATTAAAAGAAGTTATTTCTAAAAATGTAAATTATGCTTATGATTTTATAAAGGATAATTTTAAAGGAGTAAGTTTATCAAAGCCAGAGGGAACTTATATGCTCTTTCTAGATTTCGAAGAATATTGTAAAGAAAAGAATGTTGATGTTGGAGAAATATTGAAAAAAGGCTGGGACGTCGGAGTAGCTTATCAAGATGGAAGACCTTTTAATGGAAAATATTCTATAAGAATGAATTTGGCACTTCCTTTTGAAAAAGTGAAAGAAGCCTTAGATAGGTTAAAAAAATATGTAATATTATAAAAAAATTAATGATTACGATATAAAATTTCACCCAAACGGTTTTCTTGAAAAATTTTTATGATTTTTTAAGATGACCGTTTTTATTTTATTTTAAAAATAAAATTTGATAAAATCATTATATAGATTGGAGGATGACATGGCGATTTTTGATAGGAAAAATGAGAAAGCGTTTGAACAAATTGTTGATTATTATGAATTAGAAGAAATTAAGAAAGAGGATTTAGACCTTATTTTTAATAATTCTACTATGTTTGCTAGTGGTGGAATCAATGCCTTATTTGCACAAAACTGGCTTATGATTAAACAACTTGATAGGCTTAATAAGAATATTGAAAAATTAATTGATAAAGAAAACTCTTGATTTATATAAATTTTTCAAAAATTTGAAAAATGGGTATTTATATATAATTAGGAGGATACGATGAGATTTGTAGATATAATTGAAAAAAAGAAAAATAAAGAAGAATTAACAGATGAGGAAATTAAATTTTGGATTGATGGTGTAACGGATGAATCAATTCCTGATTATCAAACTTCTGCTCTTCTTATGGCTATTGTTTTAAATGGAATGACAGATCATGAAACTGCAAAACTTGCAGAGTGTATGATGAATAGTGGCGATGTAATTGATTTGTCCGATATAGAAGGAATAAAAGCTGACAAACATTCTACTGGTGGAGTTGGCGATAAAACTTCTCTTGCTCTTGGCCCAATAATTTCTGCTTGCGGTTTAAAACTTGCAAAGATGAGCGGACGTGGTTTGGGACACACTGGTGGAACGCTTGATAAATTGGAATCAATTGAAGGATTCAATGTATTTTTAAAAGAAGAAGATTTTAAAAAACAAGTTAATGAAATTGGCTTTGCAATTATTGGTCAAACGGGAGAATTGGTTCCAGCTGATAAAAAACTCTATGCCCTAAGAGATGTTACAGCAACTGTCGATTCGATTCCGCTTATTGCATCATCTATAATGAGTAAAAAACTTGCATCTGGCTCTGACACAATTTTACTTGATGTAAAATATGGAGAAGGTGCTTTTATGCACACAATTGAAGATGCCAAAAAATTGGCAAATGCAATGATAAATATAGGAAAAAAACTTGGCAAAGACACCAAGGCGATGATTACTGATATGAATCAACCTTTGGGAAATACAATCGGCAATGCTCTTGAAGTAAAAGAAGCAATTGAAACTGTTAAAGGAAATGGGCCAAAAGATTTTACAGAATTGGTTTTGACTGCAGGAGAAATCATGCTTGTTCAAGGGAAAATTGCCAAAAATAAAAATGAGGCAAGAGCTATGCTTGAAGATGCAATAAATTCTGGAAAAGCCTTTGAAAAGTTAAAGAAAATGGTTGAATACCAAGGCGGAAATGTAAAACAAATAGAAGATCCAGACCTTTTGCCTCAAGCAAAATTTAAAACTCAAATGAAATCCCAAAAAGAAGGTTACATTGACAACATTCATTCCATGAATCTTGGAATTTTGTCAATGAAACTTGGAGGAGGACGCGAAAAGAAAGAAGATAATATAAATTATGCAGTAGGACTTGAAATGAAAGTAAAAAAAGGCGATAAAATCAAAAAAGACGATATTCTCGCAACAGTTTATCACGACGATAAACTAACAGATGAATGGATAGAAAGTTTTTACAATACATTTTCCTACTCAAATGAAAAAACAAATCCAATTCCAGTTGTAGAAGAAATTTTGGAATAGTTTTGAAGTTAAAATAATAAAATTTTTTAAAAAAACAATCCTAGCAAAAAAGCTAGGATTTTTAAATTTTACTTTTCTTTAATGAATTTAAAAATATAAATTGCGACAAGGTTTGTTATTATAAATAAAATAATCGCTCCAATAAATATAATATAATTAGAATTTTGAAAACTTGATGATGGTCTTTGTTTTCCTATTATTCCAATCAAAGAAAATAAAAATCCAATAATAAGTCCTGGATTTTTGTTTTCTTTAAATACAAATAAAACCACAGCGCTTGCAAGTATTAATAAAACAAGACTTATAATTATTGCAAAAGTTGAATATGAATCTTTTCTATTTTCGAAAAGAACCATCATTATATTTGTAAAAACCGAAAAAATAATCCATCCTGCATGAATTCCTGTAGGAAGAGTGATAAGATATTTGTATTTTTTAGAAAAATCCTTATTTTGATCAATAGTTTTTACAAGATTTATCAAAATCAAAGCATAAGCCATTGCTCCTATAAGGGCTGGCATAAGATAATTATTGTTTACCATTACTACATAAATTCCATTTGCCATATTCCAAAAAATAAATAGTGGCATCAATTTTTCGTAATAAATTTCCTCATTTGTCATTGAAAGCTTTTTTATAAATGGCAAAAGCAAAAATAAAAGAGAAAAAATATAAATGAAAATCCAAATATAAAAAGTAAAAAAGTCGGGTACAAGTGGATTTTCATACATTTCTAAAATATCTTTATATTTGTGTAAAAAAAATACTCCAATATAAGCCATATAAGAAAAAATCAATGTTAAAATGAACATTATTAATCCGATTAGGTAATTTTTATTTTTTAATTTCTTTTTCATAAGTCCTCCTAAAAATCTCAATAGATATTTACCCATTTTTAAAATAATTTGAATTTTTAATTTTTGTTTTTTGAAAATCACAAAATTTTGAAAAAATCTTATAAAAAATTAAAAAAATAACTTTATTTCGCTAATAAGCTATTGACAAAGAAATATTGTATGTAGTATAATACAGAAAACGTTATCTTAATTGTCGACAAATGATAAGTTTTGACTAAAAGCGATATAATCTCATAATTGGTTGAGAGTTTCTACGACTTACCGTAAATAAGTGGCTATGGCTTTTAAAGATTAATAGTTAATCTTAAAATAACTATAACTATCAAATTAGAAAAAAATTATGAAGGAGGATCCTTATGGACTCAAAAACAAATGGTTTTCTAAATAGGTTTTTTCATCTTAATGAAAATAATACTAATGTAAAAACTGAAATTATCGCTGGAATCACTACTTTTATCACTATCGCATATGTGTTGATAATTAACCCTCAAGTTTTGTCTTCGCCTTTTGAAATTATGGGTGATAGCCAAATGGCTCAAAAAATTTCAAACGGTGTATTTATCGGAACTTGTCTTGGTGCCTTTATTGGTACAATTTTAGTTGCTTTTTATGCAAAACTTCCTTTTGCTCAAGCTCCTGGCATGGGCCTAAGTGCATTTTTTGCTTATACTACTATGCTTGGTATGGGATATTCTTATGCCCAAGCTCTTGTAATTGTTTTTATCTCAGGAATATTATTTATTGTAATAACAGCTCTTGGAATTAGGGAGGCAATTATTCGTGCAATTCCCGATTCTATAAAACTTGCTATGACACCTGGAATTGGTTTGTTTATTACCATAATTGGTTTGAAAAACGCAGGTCTTGTTGTAGGTAACGAGGCTACCTTGGTTTCTCTTGTGGATTTTGCAAAATGGAGAGGCCCTGATGCAAATGTAGAACTTGTTATGGGTGCAGTCCTTTCACTTATTGGACTTTGTTTGATAGCAATTTTATCTTACAAAAAAGTTAAGGGAGCAATTTTGATTTCTATTTTAGCTTCAACTCTTTTAGGTATTCCAATGGGACTTACTCATATTTCAAATTTAAGCTTAAATTTGGGAGCACAAGTTAATGACTTTTTTGAAGTTTCATTTTTTAATTTAGATTTCGCAGGACTTTTTGCGGGAGAAAATATGTGGAGTTCAATTTTTACAGTAACTATGCTTGTTCTAAGCTTTTCACTTGTAAATATGTTTGACTCACTTGGAACCTTGCTTGCAGCAGCAAAACAATCTGGTCTTGTTGATGAAAAAGGAGAAGTTATTAATTTGAAAAAAGCTCTAATGAGTGATGCAATTTCTACTGCAGCAGGAGCTTTGGTTGGAACAAGTACAGTAACTACAGTTGTAGAATCATCAGCAGGTATTGCAGAAGGTGGAAGAACAGGACTTACAAGTCTTACAACAGCACTTTTATTTTTACTATCAATAATATTTGTGCCAATTATTTCAATAATCCCAGCACAAGCTACAGCGCCAGCCTTGATTTTTGTAGGAATTTTGATGCTTAGTGGCGTAAAAGACATAGATTTTAACGACATAACAAATGCACTCCCAGCATTTTGTACAATAGTTTTCATGCCATTTACATATTCAATAGCAAATGGTATAGCACTTGGCTTAATCACATATTGTATAGCAAAATTCTTTACAGGACAAAAAGATCAAATAAAACCACTAACACTAATAATTGCCCTTACCTTTGTATTTAGGTATGCCTTTATAACCTTAGGGTAGGTGGACAAATGACAAAAACTTATGCCCTAAAGGGAAATATAATTTATAGCAAAAATCAAAACGAAATAAATTGTTTTGAAAATTCTTATTTAATTTGCCAAGATGGAAAATCAATGGGAGTTTTCGAAAAATTAGATGAAAAATATAAAGACATAGAAGTAATAGATTTTGGAGAAAAAATAATTTGCCCAGGTCTTACAGATCTTCATATCCACGCCCCTCAATATAATTTTAGGGGTATGGGCATGGATTTGGAATTGTTGGATTGGTTAAACACTTACACATTTCCAAGCGAGGCAAAATTTAAAGACGAAGATTATGCCAAAAGATCTTACCAAAGATTTGTAGATTATTTAAAATATGGACCAAATACAAGACATGTGATTTTTGCAAGCCTCCATGTAAAATCTACACAAATTTTGATGGATTTGATGGAAAAATCAAAAATGGTTTCATTTGTTGGAAAAGTTAATATGGATAGAAATGGTGGAGTAGACCTTGAAGAAAAAGATGCAGATGAATCAGAAAAGGCCACACTAGATTGGCTAGAATCCATTAAAGGAAAATACAAAAACACCTATCCAATTTTAACACCAAGATTTATCCCATCATGTACTGACGAATTGCTTGAAAAATTAAGAAAAATAAAAGATGAGTACAATCTTCCTATCCAATCTCACTTATCAGAAAATTTGGGAGAGATAGAATGGGTTAAAGAATTAGTACCACAAGCAAAATTTTATGGAGATGCTTACAATATTTTTGATTTATTTGGCAAAAATAACAAAACTGTAATGGCTCATTGTGTATATTCAAATGATGATGAACAAGATTTGATAAAAGAAAACGAAGTTTTCATTGCACATTGCCCAGATTCAAATACAAATTTAACATCAGGAATTGCTCCTGCAGGAAAATATCTAAGAGAAGGACAAAAAATTGGACTTGGTTCGGATGTTGCAGGAGGAACTCACGCATCAATTTTTAAAGCCATGGCAGATGCCATAAAAGTTTCAAAATTAAGATATAGATTAGTTGACGAAAAAATAAAACCATTAAGCCTTGAAGAAGCATTTTATATGGCAACTTTGGGCGGAGGAGAATTTTTTGGAAAAGTCGGTTCATTTGAAAAAGGCTACGAATTCGATGCTATAGTAATAGATGATGAAAAATTATTAGAAGAAGATAAATTCAACTTAAAACAAAGACTTGAAAGAATAGTATATTTGTCAAAAGATGAAGATATAGTTTCAAAATTTGTAAGAGGAGAAAAAATATTTTAATAGTAAAATAAATTTTTTCGTTAAAATATAAAAAGAAAATTTAAAATAAGTGGATGCAAGAAAAATCAAGCATCCACTTTTTTATTTCAAACTTTACAAAATCATTAAAAAACTTAAATACGTTTTCAACAAAATAATTTTTCTATAAATATTTTTAATTGTTAAGATAAGTATTCTAAAATAAATATAAGTCAAAACTTATTCTTGACAAAAATTAATGAGTAATGTAAACTATTTCATAGATAATTCTAGAATTTTTCGGAGTGCTGACCGCTCATCAATTTATTTTTGATATGTGGGGAATTTCAAAATTTAACCACTAATCTACAATCATTTTTGATAACCGGGGTTCTCAATTTGGATACTGTCCGCTAGTTAATTTTTTTTAAAATTAATGACCGGGGTTCCTCTGTACAGTTTAACTTATAACTATTAACGTAGCTATTATATGGAGGCATTAAAATGAAAAAGTATCAATTGAATGTACCTACACCACATTCTTACACTTATGTAACAAAAAATATTCCAAATGTAACAATTGAACAAAGAGAAAGAGCATTAAAAGCAACTCACTACAATGAATTTGCATTTCCAGCAGGCATGCTTACAATCGACATGCTTTCAGATTCAGGTACAACTGCAATGACAGATGTACAATGGTCTGCAATGTTTTTGGGAGATGAATCTTATGGTAGAAATAAGGGATATTATGTACTTTTAGATACATTTAGAGATGTATTTGAAAGAGGAAATGATCAAAAAAGAATAATTGACCTAGTAAGAACTGATTGCGAAGACGTAGAAAAAATGATGGATGAAGTTTATTTATGTGAATATGAAGGCGGATTATTTAATGGTGGATCTGCTCAAATGGAAAGACCAAACACATTTATCATCCAACAAGGTCGTGCAGCTGAATCAGTATTATTTGAACTTGTAAAAAATATATTAAATAGTAGAGAACCAGGAAAAACTTATACAATTCCTTCAAACGGACACTTTGATACAACAGAAGGAAATATCAAACAAATGGGATCAATTCCAAGAAACCTTTATAATAAAGAATTATTGTGGGAAGTTCCAGAAGGCGGTAAATACGAAAAGAATCCATTCAAAGGAAATATGGATACAGAAAAACTAGAAGAGTTAATTACAAAACTAGGACCAGAAAATGTACCATTAGTTTATACAACAATTACAAACAATACAGTTTGTGGACAACCAGTATCTATGGCAAATTTAAGAGAATGTTCAAGAATTGCTCATAAATATGATATTCCTTATATGTTTGATGCTGCTAGATGGGCAGAAAATGCTTATTTTATAAAAGTAAATGAAGAAGGCTACCAAGATAAATCTATAAATGAAATAGCTCAAGAAATGTTCTCATACTGTGATGGATTTACAGCATCTCTTAAAAAAGATGGCCATGCAAATATGGGTGGAGTTTTAGCATTTAGAGATAAGGGATTATTCTGGAAGAAATTCTCAGACTTTAATGAAGATGGATCAGTTAAAACTGACGTAGGTATCCTACTTAAAGTAAAACAAATTTCATCATATGGAAATGATTCATACGGTGGAATGAGTGGTAGAGATATCATGGCATTAGCAGCCGGTCTTTATGAAGCATCAAAATTTGAATATTTAGATGCACGTACAAAACAATGTGAATACTTGGCTCAAGGATTCTATAAAGCAGGAGTAAAAGGTGTCGTACTTCCAGCAGGTGGACACGGTGTTTATATAAATATGGATGAGTTCTTTGACAACAAGAGAGCTCCAGAAACTTTTGCTGGACAAGGTTTCTCAGTAGAACTTATTAGAAGATACGGAATAAGAACAGCTGAACTTGGAAACTATTCAATGGAATACGATCTAAAAACACCAGAACAACAAAAAGAAGTAGCTAACGTAGTTAGATTTGCAGTTAATAGAAGTCAACTTAGCAAAGAACATATGGACTATGTAATAGCAGCAGTTAAAGCATTATATGAAGACAGAGCAACAATACCTAATATAAAAATTGTAAAAGGTCATAATCTACCAATGCGTCACTTCCACGCATTCCTAGAACCATATGAACCAAGCGAAGAAGAAAAATAAATTTTTTAGCAGGATCTCATTCGAGATTCTGCTAAATTCATAATATTAGGGAGTATGTTATGGAAAATAAAATATCAAACAGAGACAGTTTTAAGTCTAAGTGGGGATTTATCCTTGCATGTATAGGATCTGCAGTTGGAATGGGAAATATTTGGAGATTTCCTATCCTTGTTTCTCAATATGGTGGAATGACATTTTTGATTCCATATTTTATCTTTGTAATTTTGATTGCAACAACAGGAGTAATCACAGAAATGGCTCTAGGTCGTTCAACAGAATCTGGAACAGTAAGAGCTTTTGGTAAGTGTACTGAATTAAAATATGGAAATAAAAAAATAGGTGAAGGTCTTGGAGTAATACCAGTAGCAGGCTCACTTGCTCTTGCCATAGGCTATACTTGTGTTATGGCATGGATATTTAAATATACATTCATGGCTTTTTCAGGTGAACTTAGTGGAATTGGTCAAGATATGGACCTTATCGGAAAAACGTTTTCTGAAACAGCGACAGCTATGGGGGCAAATCTTTGGATTGTTATAGCAATATTAGTAAGCTGCGTAATAATGATACTTGGAGTTTCAAACGGAATTGAAAAATCAAATAAAATTATGATGCCAGCTTTATTTATCCTATTTGTAGGCCTTGCTATATATATTACAACAATACCAGGATCAGAAAATGGATATAAATATATATTTACAATTGATAATGAGTTAATAAAAAATCCAAAAGTTTGGATTTATGCTTTTGGACAAGCATTTTTCTCACTTTCAGTAGCAGGATCAGGAACTGTAATTTATGGTTCATACTTATCAAAAAAAGAAAATTTGATAACATCTGCAAGAAACGTAGCAGTTTTTGATACAATTGCAGCATTAATGGCAGCTTTTGTAATAATTCCAGCTATGGCTACAGCAAACACAGCACTAGACACAGGCGGTCCTGGATTGATGTTTATTTATTTAGTAAATGTTTTAAATGGAATGCCTGGTGGTAGAATAGTAAGCATAATATTTTATGTTTGTGTATTATTTGCAGGCGTAAGCTCAATTATAAATTTATATGAATCATCAGTAGCATATTTGCAAGAAAAATTTAATTTTTCAAGAAAAAAATCAACCCTAATAATCCATATATTTGGATGTGTAATTGCTATATTAATTCAACCAATAGTTTCACAATGGATGGATGTAATTTCAATTTATATTTGCCCACTTGGAGCAGCGCTAGCAGCAATAATGTTCTTATGGGTTGCAGGAAAAGATTTCGCAATAAAAGCTGTAAACGAAGGTGCAAAAAAACCAATCGGATCTTGGTATTATCCACTTTCAAAATACGTTTACGTAGGAGCAGCAATAATAGCCTTAATCGCCGGAGCAGTTCTTGGAGGTATAGGCTGATAAAATAATAATAAGCTTATCGAATTATTAATTAATTTGATAAGCTTATTTTTTTATGAAAAAATATAAAAATTGTAAAAAAGCAGGACTTGTCCTGCTCAGACTGTTGACAAAATAGAAACATTTCCTATTTCGACCAGATAAACAACCGTTGATTTCGGTTGTTTATCCCGATTCATCGTGTGCAACGAGCGGAGAAATTTCATGAGATCTCTCCATGCGTTCGCTTCACTCACACTAAAACACGTTTGCTTCGCAAACTTCTTCGTGCTTTCGCACTTAGTTTTAGGGATTATTGTTCCAAATCAAGGCACAATAATCTAGTCGAGATGGTACGTAGCTTAATTTTTATTATAAAATAAAATATTAGCTAAAATATTACTTTGTCTACGCTCTGGCAGGATTTATCCTGCTTTTTTATTTACTAATTATTTTTCTAGTAATTAATTTTAAATAATATAAATTTAATGAAAGTAATTTCTTTTAGCTTTTAAAATTTTTATTGGAAAACGGGAAAATGATTTTTTTATTTTATTTATCTGAAAGCAATTTCAAAATAAAGTAAATTCTTGAAAATAAATTTAAGATGGAATATACTTTAACCATCAAGGAGGTTTTTATGGCTGATAAAGTTAATGTAAGTGCTATTGAAAAAAAATTAATAGTGTCATGTCAAGCCTTGCCAGATGAGCCTTTACATTCATCTTTTATTATGGGAAGAATGGCAAAAGCTGCTAAGCAAGGTGGAGCAAAGGGTATCAGAGCTAATACGAGTGAAGATATTAAAGAAATAAAAAATGAAGTTGATTTGCCAGTTATTGGTATTGTAAAAAAAGATTATGAAAATTCTAAAGTTTATATTACACCAACTATGAAAGAAGTTGATGATTTGATTTCATCTAAGGCAGAAATAATTGCTATGGATGCTACTAAAGATTTAAGACCTGGTGGAATTGGAATTGATGAATTTTTTAAGGAAGTTAAGGAAAAATATCCTAATCAATTATTTATGGCTGATTGTTCTACTGTTGATGAGGCTATAAATGCTGACAAACTTGGATTTGATTTTATTGGAACAACTTTGGTTGGATATACTGACCAATCTAAAAATGATAAAATCGAAGAAAATGATTTCAAAATTCTTAGAGATATTTTAAAAAATGTAAATAACAAAGTTATTGCTGAGGGAAATATTAATACACCTGAAAAAGCGAAGAGAGTTCTTGAACTTGGTGCTTACAGCGTAGTTGTTGGTTCAATTATTACAAGACCACAAGTTATAACTAAAAATTTTGCTGAAAAAATTAATGAATTAGAAAAATAAAAAATAAAAATATAAAGGAAGGGAAAAATTATGAGAAATTTAGACAAATATAAGGGAGTTATTCCAGCATTTTATGCTTGCTACGATGAAAATGGAGAAATTAGTCCAGAAAAAGTAAGAGAGCTTACAAAATATCACATAGAAAAAGGTGTGAAGGGTGTTTATGTAAATGGTTCTTCTGGAGAATGCATTTACCAAAGTGTTGAAGATAAAAAAATTGTTCTTGAAAATGTAATGAAAGAAGCTAAGGGAAAACTTACTGTTATAGCTCACGTAGCTTGCAACAATACAAAAGATTCTATGGAACTTGCAGCTCACGCAGAAAGTTTGGGTGTTGATGCTATTGCAGCTATTCCTCCAATTTATTTTAGACTTCCAGAATATTCTATTGCGTCATACTGGAATGATATTTCTTCTGCTGCACCAAATACTGATTTTGTAATCTACAATATTCCACAACTTGCTGGAGTTGCTTTGACAGGTTCATTATTTGCTGAAATGAGAAAAAATCCTAATGTAATTGGTGTTAAAAATTCTTCAATGCCAGTTCAAGATATTCAAATGTTTAAACAAGCTGCTGGAGATGATTACATAATTTTCAACGGTCCAGATGAACAATTTATTTCTGGAAGACTTATTGGAGCTGAGGGAGCAATCGGTGGAACTTATGGTGTAATGCCAGAATTAATTTTAAAAATGGATGAATGTCTAAAAAATAAAGATTTAGATAAGGCAAGAGAAATTCAATATGATGTTGATGCAATAATTTATAAAATGTGCGAAGCTCGTGCAAATTTATATGCAGTAATCAAGGCTATTTTAAAAATAAATGAAAACTTAGATCTTGGTGGAGTTAGAAAACCATTAGAAAATTTGGTTGATTCTGATATGGAAGTTGTAAATGAAGCAGCTAAAATGATAAATGATGCAAAAAATAAATATTTAGGCTAAGGAGAAATAAAATGCAGGGATTTACAAAAATTGATTTAGCAATATTAATTGTATATTTGGCAGCAGTATTGTTTGCAGGTCTTCATTTTTCTAAAAAAGAAATGAAGGGCAAAGAATATTTTAAAGGCGATGGAACAGTGCCTTGGTGGGTAACATCAGTTTCTATTTTTGCAACACTTTTAAGTCCGATTTCCTTTCTTTCTCTTGCAGGAAATTCATACGCAGGAACTTGGATTATGTGGTTTGCACAACTTGGAATGCTTGTAGCAATTCCTTTTACTATAAAATTTTTCCTACCAATTTATAGTAAACTTGATATAGACACAGCTTATCACTATCTTGAATTAAGATTTGATAGTAAAGGTTTAAGAATTCTTGGTGCTATCATGTTTATAATTTACCAAGTTGGTCGTATGTCAATTATAATGTATCTTCCATGTATGGTTTTATCAAAACTTATGGGAATAAATGTAAATATTTTGATTATAATCATGGGAGTTATAGCAATAATTTATTCATATACTGGTGGACTAAAATCAGTTTTGTGGACAGACTTTATCCAAGGATCAGTTTTACTTCTTGGAGTAACTTTTGGACTATTTTACCTAATGGCAAATATTAACGGTGGATTTGGCGCAGTTGCAAACGAGCTTTTCACAAATCACAAATTTTTAGCAGTAAACGAACCAATATTTGATGCAAATATATTTAAGGATTCAATATTTTTACTAATATTTGGAGCAGGCTTAAATACAATTGGCTCTTATGTTTCAAGTCAAGATATTGTACAAAGATTTACAACAACAACTGATACAAAAAAATTAAACAAAATGATGATAACAAATGGTTGTCTATCAATTTTTATAGCAACAGTATTTTATCTAATAGGAACAGGACTTTACGTATTTTATAAAGTTCAAGCAAATCCATTGCCACCAGCAGCACAACAAGATCAAATTTTTGCATCTTGGATTGCTTTTGAGCTACCAGTAGGATTTACAGGAATTTTACTTGCAGCAATTTATGCAGCAAGCCAATCAACACTTTCAACAGGATTAAATTCAGTTGCATCAAGCTGGGCTTTGGATATTCAAGCAAGCTTAAATAAAGATTTGAGTTTTGAAAAACAAACAAAAATCGGTCAAAGAGTTTCATTAATAGTAGGAATTTTTGCAATAATAGTTTCAATGATTTTGGCAAATGGAGATATAAAATCAGCTTACGAATGGTTTAATGGATTTATGGGACTTGTTTTGGGAATACTTGTAGGAACATTTATCCTTGGAGCATTTACAAAAACTGCAAATAAATTTGGAGCAACACTAGCCTTTATTGCAGCAAGTGGAGTTATGATTTATATAAAATATTTCGTAGATCCAGCAAAAATTTCTTTCTGGTCATATTCAATTATATCAATAGTAGTATCTTTGGTAGTAGGACTTGTTGCATCAGTAATTTACAATAAAGTAAAGGGAAAAGAAACTACACTACCAAAAAATACAACAATTTATAATTAAGATTTGGAGTTTGAAATGATATTTGGAAATATAAAAAATCTAGATGAATTTTCATATCTAAGTGAAAAAATTAAAGAATGTTTTGATTTTTATAAAAATAATGATATGAAAAAAATGGAAAAAGGGACTCATCCTATAAAAGGCGAAGAACTTTTTGTAAATATCGTAGAATATGAAACAACTACTCCTGAAAATAGATTTTGGGAAGCTCATAAAGATTATCTCGACCTTCATCTTATGCTTGATGGAAGTGAACAAATTGATTTAAATTTTATCGATAATATGGACTTGGGTTCTTATAAAAAAGAAGATGATTATCAAGCAATGGAAGGCGAAAAAAATTCATCAGTAATTTTAACTGAGGGAGATTTTCTAATTTGTTATCCTAACGATGGTCATATGACAGCCATAAAAGTTAAAAATCCGCAAAAAATTAAAAAAGCAATTTTTAAAATCAAATTATAGGATATAATAGAGGCAGTGTGATGAGCATTTGCCTCTTATTTTTTAAAAGGAGATATTATGAAAAAATATATAAGCATAGATATTGGCGGAACAGCTATAAAATATGGACTAATTGATGATAAGGCAAATATTTTAGAAAATTATGAAATCGAAACAAATGCCCAAAAAGGCGGAGACCATATCCTAGAAGAAGTATTAAAAATCGTAGAAAATTTTATAAAGAAAAATCAAAATGACCAAATAATGGGAGTTTGTATTTCAACAGCAGGCGTAGTTGATACGAAAAACGGCTCAATTTATCACGCATCAGACTTAATACCAAATTATATTGGAATAAATTTTAAAAAGGCAATCAAAGAAAAATTTGATCTTTCTTGTCAGGTTGAAAATGATGTGAATTGTGCAGGATATGCAGAATACAAGTCTGGAGCATCAAAGGACAGCTCGGTTTGTCTTACTCTTACAATTGGAACAGGAATTGGAGGATGTGGAATTATTGATGGGAAAATAATCCACGGGGCAAATGGTTCAGCTTTTGAAGTTGGATATATTAATATTAGAAATGATAAATTTGAAAATCTAGGTTCAGCAAAAACTTTGGTTGAAAAAGTTGCTAAAGAAAAAAATGAAGATATATCATCTTGGGATGGAAAAAAAGTTTTTGAAAATGCAAAAAAAGGCGATGAAATTTGCATAAAAGCAATTGATGAAATGTGTGATGTTTTGGGACTTGGAATTGCAAATTTATCTTATATGTTAAATCCTGATACAGTCGTACTAGGCGGTGGAATTATGGCGCAAGAAAAATATTTGAAAAAAAGAATTGAAGAAAAAATTTCCCTATATTTGGAAAAAAGGTTTTTCGACAATATGACCTTAAAATTTGCCAAACACCAAAACCAAGCAGGAATCT
Source organism: Anaerococcus vaginalis (assembly GCA_018363915.1). Taxonomy (GTDB): domain Bacteria; phylum Bacillota; class Clostridia; order Tissierellales; family Peptoniphilaceae; genus Anaerococcus; species Anaerococcus vaginalis_C. The sequence continues at coordinate 62,201 of JAGZMY010000002.1, read as the reverse complement.
TGGGAGCTTATTATAATTTTAGAGATTTGGAAGAAGAAAAATAGGAGAATATTTTGGACTATTATAATAAATCCGTTGTAGAAATAATAGAATCAAATTACGAAAATTTTACAGAAGTTGAAAAAAATATAGCAGATTTTTTCATTCACAATAACAAAAGAGAAGATTTTTCTAGCAAAACCATAGCAGAAAAATTATTTGTATCTCAAGCCTCCCTTTCAAGATTTGCACAAAAATGTGGATTTAGAGGCTACAGAGAATTTGTTTACCAATATGGAGAAGATTTTGTAGAAAAAAATGAAGATATAAATGGAAATGTAAGCCAAGTTTTAAATACTTACCAAGAATTATTGAACAAAACCTACAGCCTAATCGATGAAAGTCAAATCAAAAAAGTAATAAAATATATAAGCAAGGCCCACAGAGTTGTAGCTTGCGGAAAAGGCTCATCAGGACTTGCGGCAAACGAAATGGAACTTAGATTTATGAGAATTGGAGTAAATATAGATTCCATAACAGATTCTGATCAAATGAAAATGAGAGGAGCTTTTCACGATGAAGATTCTCTAATTTTTGGACTTAGTATTAGTGGCAATACAAGCGAAGTTTTGCTTTTTTTATCACAAGCACACAACAAAAATGCAAAAACAGTTCTTATAACTTCACAAGTTAGAGATTTGTATAAAGATTATTGCGATGAAGTAATCCTTGTTCCATCGCTCAAACATTTGGATTATGGAAATGCAATAAGCCCACAATTTCCAATTTCTATTATGGTTGATATTTTATATTCATATTTTGTAAAAGAAGATAAAAATATCAAAGAAAAACTTCACGGGGACACATTAAAAGCCTTAGGGACTGAATAATTTGTAAAATATTTAATGTATAAATTTCTTGACATTTTTCATTTTAAAAATATCCTAATTATAGGAGATTAAAATGATAATAGAAAAAATTATAGAAAATGTAGGTATTATTTACCTTGATAGACCAGAAATAATCAATTCCTTGAATATGGAAATGGTAAAAGATATAGAAAAGATTTTGAAAAAATGGGAAGATGACAAAAAAATAAAGGCGATTTTATTTGATTCACTTTGCCAAAAAGGATTTTGTGCAGGCGGAGATTTAAAAGCAATTTATTACGATTACCTTTTAAATGATAAGTGCAAAAACAAAGACGAATTTTATGAAGAAGAATTTGTTTTAGATAGGTACGTAAAAGATTACAAAAAACCAATTATAAGCCACTATTTTGGCATAGTTATGGGTGGAGGAATAGGACTTACCGTAAATTCAGATTTTATAATTGCAGATGAGAGCGTAAATTGGGCTATGCCAGAAACAAGATTAGGTTTTGTGCCAGACGTTGGAGTTTGCAAACATATTTCAAAACTTCCCCAAGCTCTTGGACAATATCTAGGTCTTTGTGGCGAAAGTTTATCATCATCTGATTTAATAAAATATGATTTGGCAGATATTTATGTAAAATCAAAAGATTATGAGAAAGTTTTAAATATTTTATTTTCCCTATCAAAAAAATATGATGGAGAAAAATTAATAGAAGAATTAAAAAAACAAACACAAAAATATAAGGTCCAAGATAGCAATTCAAAAATTTCAAAAAATAAAGAAAAAATAGAAAAATACTTTTCCCATTCAAGCATAGAAGAAATTTTAAAAAGTTTAGAAGAAAATAAAGATGATGATTTTGCCAAAAAAACCTTGGAAAATTTAAAAGAAAGAAATCTTTTTATGCTTTTTTTACAATTTGAAAAATATTTTATTTGCAAAAACCTAACTAAAGACCAAGTTTTTGACCTTGACCTAAAAATTTTAAAATACGCAAGAAAAACAGGAACCATGAAAGAAGGAATAAGGTCATTAATAATAGACAAAGAAAGTGCAAATTGGAAAGAAAAATCACTAGATCAAGTTTCAGTAGAAAAAATAAAAGACTTGCTAGGAATAGAAAAATTATATAAAGAAAGATAAACTTAGGATAAAACCTAAGTTTATTTTTTTAAAAATTTCTATGTTGATTTAAAAAATTATAAGTTATATACTAATAAAAATACTAAAAAGGAGAAAGTATGGACGTATTATTAGTAATTGATTTGCAAAATGATTTTATAGATGGAGCGCTAGGAAACAAAGGCAATGATAATATTGTAAAACCTATAGAAAATTTAGTAGAAAATTTTGATGGAGAAGTAATTTTTACAAGAGATACACACGATGAAAATTATTTAGAAAGCCTAGAAGGAAGTCATTTGCCAATAAAACATTGCATAAAAAATTCAAAAGGTTGGCAAATAAAAATTGATACAAAAAATCACAAAATAATTGACAAACCATCATTTGGTTCTTATGAACTTGTAGAATATTTAAAGAAATTAAATGAAAAAGAAAAAATCGAAAATATTTATATGGTAGGAATTTGTACAGATATTTGTGTACTTTCAAATGCCATACTCATAAAAAACACCCTATTAAATACAGAAGTAACAGTAATAGAAGATTTGTGCAAGGCAACAAACGAAAAAAATCACAAAATAGCCCTAGAAGCCATGAAGTCTTGTCAGGTAAATATTTTAAATTCAAAAGAAAAATAATTTTAATAAGCGTATAGTAATTATAATAAATTTAAAATATTAGTATCTTATTATAGGTGGTAATATGAAAACAAAAAAGTATTAATACAGTTGAATATTTTTGTTTACAAAAAGAAAATCAATTTTTTGATAGAAAAAGCCAGGGGAAAAAGATTTGCAAAAATTCTGGAAGAAAAAGAAAAGGATGAATAATGGGGACAAAAAAAGAAGAATATTTAAGTAAAAAAAGAGCTGTAGAGCTTTGGGATAAAGGTATTATAAAGGAATTTGAAGTAGGGAATTTTAAAGGTTTGCAGCAAATACACAAATATATTTTCCAAGATGTGTTTAGCTTTGCTGGTAAAATAAGAAGCGTGAATTTGGCTAAAGGTAATTTTAGATTTGCTCCTTTGTTATTTTTGGAAGAAAATCTAAAAATAATAGAAGACATGCCAGAAAATGAATTTAGCGAAATTATTGAAAAATACGTGGAAATGAATGTTGCACACCCGTTTAGAGATGGAAATGGCAGAGCAACAAGGATTTGGCTAGATTTAATACTTAAAAAAAATCTTAAAAAGTGTGTAGATTGGCAAAAAATAGATAAAATGCCTTATTTACAGGCTATGGAAAGATCCCCTGTAAATGCCTTAGAATTAAAGCATTTAATTAAAAACGCTCTGACAGAAGATACAGAAAATAGAGATGTTTATATGAAAGGAATTGAACGTTCTTATGAATATGAATAGCAAAACGATGTTGACATTTATGATATAAAATAATTAAAAAGAGAAATCTACAATTAAATAAGTGGTAAGAAAAGTTAAGAAAAAGTTTTGAAATTAAAAAAATATTGTATTTTTTACTTTTTTATTGTTATACAATGTTGAGATTTCAATAAATGGTAAGGAGCGGTAAGAAATTTGATTCGATTCATTGATTTTAAAATTTCTGATTATAAGATAATTAGTTATATAATAATTCTATATACCTACTTTTTATTAATATAATTATAATATAATATTACTTGTGAAATTATATAAGTTTTGAGATTGCAAGATTTTAAGGCGAAAAAGTCCCTATTCTCAATCAAATATATTTTGAAATCTTGAAAAAATAGGCTTTTGTGATATAATCTCATTAAGAGAAAAACTCTTACAAATCCTTGATTTATTCAAGGTATTATGGTGAACAAACATGGCAACCGCCAAAAAAAGACAGTAGGTGCGAACTACTGTCTTTTTCTTTCACTTGTTTTTGTAATAATATTTTTTTACAAAAAATAAAATCAAACCAACCAACAAGGGGAAAATAAAATTTTCCAATATTATGGCGAACAAACTTATCACCGCCTTCCACCTATTAAGTAATAGGCAAAATTATTATATCACAATAAATAAATGAAATTCCTTAACCTTGAAAAACAAGTCTTTTGTGATATAATTTAGGTAAGAGAAGAAAACTCTTGTCAAAAAACCCTTGATTAATTTCAAGGAATGGGACGTGATAAATGTGGAATCACCACAAAAAAAGACAGTAGGTCGTAACTACTGTCTTTTTATTTACTTGTTTTCGGAATAATATTTTTTTACAAAAAATAATATCAAACCAACCAACAAGGGAAAAATAAAATTTTCCATGAGGGACGTGATCAATCCAATCACCACCTTTCACCTATTAAGTAATAGGCAAAAATATTATATCATAATAAATAAATGAAAATCATCAACCTTGAAAAAGAAGTCCTTTGTGATATAATTTAGGTAAGAGAAGAAAACTCTTGTCAAAAAACCCTTGATTTATTCAAGGAATTGAGGTTAACAATGTGGAATCACCACAAAAAAAGACAGTAGGTCGGAACTACTGTCTTTTTATTTACTTGTTTTCGGAATAATATTTTTTTATTAAAAATAATATCAAACCAACCAACAAGGGAAAAATAAAATTTTCCAATATTGAGGTTAACAATCAAATCACCTCTTTTCACCTATTAAGTAATAGGCAAAATTATTATATCACAATAAATAAATGAAAATCATCAACCTTGAAAAACAAGTCCTTTGTGATATAATTTAGATAAGAGAAGAAAACTCTTGTCAAAAAACCCTTGATTAACCTCAAGGAATACGGATGTGAGAAATGTGGAATCACCACAAAAAAAAGACAGTAGGTCGTAACTACTGTCTTTTTATTTACTTGTTTTCGGAATAATATTTTTTTACAAAAAATAAAATCAAACCAACCAACAAGGGAAAAATAAAATTTTCCATTAGGAACGTGATCAATCCAATCACCACTTTTCACCTATTAAGTAATAGGCAAAATTGTTATATCATAATGAGATTTTTATTTTGAAATTATAAATTAAAAAGTTAAATATTTATTTAAATTAGATTAAACTTGTAAAAATATGGCATTTATTTGTGAAAAAATTTGTGGATTGAAGAATTTTTTTCCATATTGTATAATAAAACCAATATTATTTTGAGGAGATTAATGATGAAAAATAAAGTGAAAATAATAGTAGGAATTCTTTCTTTGGGATTGATTTTTGGGGGATGTAAAAATGAAAATAGTAAGGAAAATCCTTCATCAGATCCTACAATTGCTTATTCTAATAAGGATTCAAATAAATCAAATGAAGAAAAAAATAAAAAATCTGATGTTGACAAAAAAGACCAAGGAAAAGTTGTTGATGGGTCAATAAATTCTGAAATTTTAAAACAAAATTGGAAATACAAAGTTTATTTGCCAAATGGTTATGATGAAAAAAGCGATGAAAAATATCCAGTTTTATATATGCTCCACGGTTTTGGCGGAAATTCTTCTTCAATTATTGAAAAATCAAATACAAAAGATATGCTAGATAAAATTATGAAAGATAAAGAAAATAAAATGATTGTTGTCTTTGCTGATGGATTTTCTTCATTTTTTGTAGATAGCGACTATGATAAAAAAATGGAATCAGCTATAAAAGAGGAACTTATAAAAGAAATTGATGGAAAATATAAAACAGATGCAAACAAAACAAAAAGAGCAATCGGAGGATTTTCTGTAGGAGGATACGGGGCAGCAAGCCTTTCACTAAGAAATCCAGATTTGTTTTCAAAAGCTCTTTTAATTTCCCCAACACTTTGGGACAAACTTGATAAAGATAGCCTTATTAGGAGAAATTATATGGCGTTTTCAGATGGAAAGCAAATGTGGTCTGATGAAGTTTATAAAGAAAAATTTCCTTCAAATTTTATAAATGAAAATACAAAAGATATTAATTTTTATATTAGAGCAAGCGAAGGCGATTCAAAAATAAAAATTGAAGATATAGAAAAATTCAACAAAGACTTAGAAAAATCTGAAATAAATACACAATTCAAAAAAGACGGCAAAGAATTCGACCACGATTGGGATTATTGGAATAAAATTACAGAAGAATCTTATATGTGGGTTCTGGAACAATTTAATAAATGATTTTTAAAAAATTCTCTTGATTTGAAAGAAATTAAGAGGATTTTTTTGTTTGAAAAATCTTTCAAAATAGTTTTTTATTACAAATAAAATCATCAAAATTTTAAATTTATATTAATAATTTGTTTAAATAACATATCTAAAAAAGATTGACTAAAAACTTATAAAGTTATATAATTAATTATAATTAGAAGTGTGTAAAAATTAGGAAATTTCAACTTTTAAATTAAAAAAATTATAACTAATTTCTTTAATTGATTATACTGAAAAAATTAGATTTCAAAGCTAATTAAAGAAGAAAAAATATTAATTATAAACAAAAATCGAATTTTCAAAAAGGAGTTATTATGAAAAAGATTTTAAGAAAAATGATGTCATTTGTCATGGCTGTTTTTATGGTTTTACAAGTGATGTTGCCAGCTTTTGCAAGCTCATCAAAAGCTGAAGAAGAAAAACCAAATTCTATAAAGGGATTAGAGGAGATGAAAGATGATTCCGATGTCTATTTTTCAATCCTAAAATCACAGGAAATTTATGACAAAAGCAAAAAGAAAAAAGACGAAAATAAATTTTCTATAGCAATTTCTATGCCCGATACCACTTCGCAATTTAGGCTTATAAAAAGAAATGACCTAAAATTGTATGAAGATGGATATTTCGATACAAACGAAAAGGCAAGCAAGGAATATTGGCGAGTAAAAGATATGCTAAATTCCCAAGGTCTTGACCTTGATTTGGAAATCATAAAAGAAGACCAAGGCTATAAAATTGTAACAAAAGACCAATTAGAAAAGCTTGAAGAAGACGAAAATAAGAATATTTACGGTCAAAATTATTCCTACATAGATTTGAAAATAATGGATGATTTTGATTTTAATGAAAAAGGAATTCAAAAATTATTTGATGAAGATAAATTATTATTTAATCTAGAATTTATCAAATATACAAGCCTAGATCCTAATTTCGAACTATACGAAAAAGACGAAAAGGGAAATTTAAAAATCAAAAACCAAGGGGATCTTTTTGCCCTAATTCGTGAAGATAAAATAAAATTATATAATACAAACTCCTTAGAAGAAGATTACAATAAATTAAAAGCTTACAAAGAAGAAAAACAAACCGAACAACAAAAGGCTCAAGATAAAAAAGAGCAAGAAAATGCTCCAAGCCAAAGTCAAGAAGAAAAAGTACAAGATGAAAAATCTTCTTCTAATAAAGAAAATCTTTCACAAGATAAAAAAGAACAAAGTAACAAAGAAGATGCAAAAGAAAACAAAGAAAGCAATACAGAAGTCCAAGTAGAATCAAAGGAAAATACAAAAGAGAACACAGAAAATAAAGATAAAAAAGATTCTGCACAAGAACCAAAAAAAGAAGAACAAAAAGAAAAATCTTCACAAAAAACTCAAACACAAGAAAAAAGTGAAGATAAAAAAGAAAAGAAAACCACAGAGAAAAAAGGCTTGTTGCCAAAACTTAGAATGTTATTTTTAGGTCAAGACGAACCAGCAAAACCAAAGCTAGCGAAAGCAGACGCAAAAGTCTTAGCCGATAAAAAGTTCATAATAAATACCCGTTTTGATACATCAAATAGACAAGGTCCAATAAAAGTAGGTCAATATTTTAATATTCATTTAGATGAAAAATTAAAAGTAAATGATCCATCAACATTAAAACCAATATATTATAATGGAAAAGTTATAGCAACTCCAAAATATGATGAAGCTAACAATACTATAAAATACTATGTTACACAAAAAATAAATGAAAACATCCAAGTACCATTAAAAATCCCTGTTGACTACAACACAGACAAGATAACAATTGGCGACGATGGAACTTTTACAGTAATAAATAAAGTTTCAGGACCTGGGGTGCAAGCACCAAAAAATCTTGTCCCACAAAAAATCGACAAAAATGGTAATCCAGCCGGATCAATAATAGAAACAGGTAGAGATGATGTTATTAAAATTATTGATGATGAAAATGGAAACTATCAAGTCCCAATTGATATAACAGGAGATCCTGTTGTAAAAAATGGAGAAATGGTTGGAATAAATTGGAATATGAAAGTTCACGCCGACCAATCTTTAAATGCTCTTGGTTTTATGGCAAACTTTACAACAGTAGAAGGATCAGGACTTGGAGAAATTGAAAATGTATTATTAAATGGCAAAAAAGTTGATGCTACTGACCAACTTGAAAAAGCTTTGGGAATAGTTGATTCAAAGCACCACAAAGTAACAGATAATACCCAAGAGGCTTCTTACAGTTTCTATACACCAGTAACTAACAAACAAGAAAAATACATGATAGATGTATCTGTATATTTAAAAAGTAAGAAGAAAGCCGGTGCTGTAAGATTTGTATTTGACCAAGGCTATCCAAAAGAAAAAATAGAAGAAGCAACCCCTACAAGAGTTGGAATAAATAACAGAACTACAATTCAAGGTAAGTTTTTGGCAAATGATAAGGCTCAGTGGACTATCACAGACGCCATCTCATCAGGAGATGAAGAAAATGGTGGAATGCCACTAGCAAACAGAACACTTGACGGCGATCAAAGTGTAACAAGTGGTAAGAGTGCTGTTTATGGATTAGACGAAAATGGTAATATGGTTGTAAAAGAAAATGAAAAAGCCATTAATGCTATTCCAAAAAAAGAAACAAACCCACAAGGCACACAAGCAGTAGGAAACATTGCAGTTTATAAATTAGACACACAACTAGCAAATTCAAATCAACCAAGTAACTACAATATATCAGGTGTAAGAATTTCTAAATTTAGAGATTTATACATCGATCAAGTATGGAACTTCCCAGTGGATGGCATGACTATGCCAGGACAAAAATTTATCGCAAAAGATAAAAACGATAATACTCTAGGCGAAGTGCATGTAGACGCAGGAACTGCCGGAGAAACCACAAGATTTGCCACAATTTCTAACGCAAGATATTGGGATATTGATGGAACAACTCACGAGCCTTCAAAAAGAGGCAACAAGATAGTACAAGAATTCGACAAAGAAAATGTTGAAGTAGGTGGAAAAACTTACAAATACAACGAAAATGCCAACTACTATCAAATCGATACAAAGAGTCAATATATCCAAAACTCTGCTATTGATATAACAAAACCAAATCCTGTTACCTTTACAGTAGTAAAAGTTGATAGCAATGATCCAAGTAAAAAACTTGCAGGAGCAAAATTTAAATTACTAGGCGACAACCAACCATCAATAATTACTGACTCCCAAGGAAAGGCAACTTTTAATAATGTTCTTCCTGGAAGATACACTTTAGTAGAAGAAAAAGCTCCGGCAGGATATAAACTAGACCAATCACAAAAAACTATCAATATATCAGAAGATGGAGATATAAGCGTTGATGGTAACAATATCCAACTAGGTGGAGGCAAAAGTCAGACAAAACTTGTTCAACACAACGATTACCCTAACTGGCCAGACTATATGAATGCTATGCATTATGGAAAAATTTCTGACAATGGCGATTTGGAATTCTACCTTTATTTAAAACCACAAAGCAATAATGGTGGTGGCGGAACTAATAGAAATACAAGACTTAATATTTCTATTCCAGGCGTAAACATTACAGATGTAAAAGCTTATGATGTATCTCCAGGCTATAGACAAAATGTTAAATATAGTATGGAAAAACATATTAACGATCAATATATTCCTTTACTTGGAAATAATGTTATAAATGCACAAAATAATAACGTAATTACAGGTACTCCAAATAAACAAGATCCTTACACAGGAAAAACTGGCTACCAAATCTACTTCCCACAAGAAAGATTTGCAAATGACTGGGGATTCTTGGTAAGAGTAAAAGCAAATATTGGAGATAAACAATCTGTAAGTTTAGACTATGATTGGTTGACAGATGAAGATACAGCAAACCAAACAAACCTTACTCAAAAGGTAGCATTAAGCAAAAACACTGGAGCAGATGAACCTAACCAATTAATAGTAACAAATGAAGAATTTACAAAAAGTCCAATTACTATTACAAAATTTGGCGATACATTTGATGAAAATGGAAATAGAAATAAGCTTCAAGGCGCAGAATTTGTTCTTAAAGATAGCACTGGAAGGACACTTGCCAACAAATTTACAAACGAAAAAGGTGAAGCTGATTTCGGAAAATATCCACCAGGAACATATAGACTAGAAGAAGCTCAAGCTCCAGATGGATACCAAAAAAATGGCGTATATTTTGAAGTTGTAGTTGACGAACAAGGCCAAGTAAAATACAATGCAAGATTTGAAGATGGAAATGGAACACCAGAAACAGGACGTGATTACTATATAGAAAAAGGCGAAGAAACTGGTACATCAGGTAAGGCTAAAGTAACAAATGTTAATCAAAGACTTGAATATCTGGAAAACGAACCAGGAGATATTGGTGTACAAACAGGCGTATGGGAAGCCTACAGATATGAATCATTAAAATACCACGCTGATATTACCTTAAATAATTCAGATCCAGGTACAAGATTTGAAATTCAATTTGATAGAAATCTTGACTTTACACAATACTTTTCTGAATTTCCTAAAATAGTAAAAGACGGAGTTGAGATTGCAGATCCATACTTCGATTACAACACAAACTTATTGACTTACGTATTTAATAAAAAGTCAACAGGAGGACCTACTACAGCTACTATCAACCTCAGAGGTATGATTCCAGATAAATATTATGCTAAAGAAACAAAAACATATTCATTTACTATAAAAGTAGCACCTGGTGTAGCTGGTGTTACTGGAAATCCTGTATTAAATAAAGATATAAATGCAGACTATGGACCATACGACTCAGGAACAGGAAATAGTAACCAATTCTATTACTTTAGAGATGTATACCAAAAAGAAGATGGAAACTGGTATGTTACAGCTATAGCTTATCTAAACCCTATGGGATTTGCTTATGGGTCTAAAACCACAAGATTTAACTGGATGACAACTGACTTCCAAAGCGATCAAATTGCTAGATGGTCTGGTAAAGGTTATAAACCTCTATATACTTTACAAGATGTAAAAGTATATGGAACTGATTTTGCATCATATAGAGAAAACGGAGTGTGGAAAAACCCTTATATGCCACCATCCTTAGGCGTAAGACCAGAACAAGACACTAATATCTATCACTTACTTGCTCATCAAAGAATAGATCCTAATCAAAGGCTAAATATAAGAGAAAATGACGTAACGATAAACTATAATCCTAACGAAATTAAAACAAATGAAAGAATTGATAAAAATTCTCCTTTAATGGTAACGACACCGGCTCCAAGAGATAAAGGTGGTTTTGTAATAGAGCAAACATTTAAGATTACTGATATAAAACAGTTCAACAAAAAATGGAGAGCCTTCCATATGACTGATGGTAATCTCGAATCAGCATTTGCTTCTAGAGCGAATATCAACACAGCCATAGGAGATCAAGCTGGCGGAGAAATACCAAAATATTACAAAGAAATAATTGGTTTAATAAATCATAAATATACTCCAGGATCTTTTAAATTAACAAAATACGACGAAACAAATCAAGGAAAGAAACTTCAAAATGCAACTTTTGCATTAAAAGATGAAAATGGAAAAGTAATCTATAGAACATCAGACGCAAACGGAGAAGTCAACTTTGATAATATTGCACCAGGTAGGTACTCATTAGAAGAAACCAGAGCACCAGAAGGCTACAGGCTTACTAATAAAAAATGGCAAGTTACAATCTTAAATGACGGTAGCGTTAGAATAAGAGAAACTTCTATAACAGGCGAAAGTAAGTTGTATACTGGAGATAATATTAATATCCAAGTTTCAAATAGGCCGGCTGGACAAAAATTTAGAGTTTACAAAAAAGATGGAGATGGCAGACCACTTGCTGGAGCAAAATTCAAAATTACAGATCCACAAGATCCAAATTTCTTACTTGAAGCAACATCAGATCAAAATGGTATTGTAGAATTTAATGGAGATCTACAAGAAAACAAAAACTACGTTCTTGAAGAAGTTGAACCACCAACAGGCTACAACAAACTTAACAAAAAATGGGTTCTAAGAGTAGAAAATGGTAAGGTAAAAATCTACAACTATTCTGAAAACGCAGAAGGTGGAACTAAAGTTCAATCAATCCTAGGAGAAGAAGGCGTAGAATGGGTAGATGTTAAAAACAGAAACACAGCAGGCTGGTCAAATTATGACAACAGATGGACAGGTTGGGCAGGCAACAACCAAAACGCTCAATTCTTAGGTACAAGAATTGTTGGTATAAATAAAAAAGATAATTACGTTATCCAAAGATATGTAATAAATCCAGAAGCAAGAAATATTGCAGATAAAACAATTGCATCTATCCACAGACAAGCACTAAATGATCCTAATATGGATTGGTTTAATGAAAATAATTTTGATAAAAATAATGACATCAAAATATTCAAGCTAGACAAACCAGTCAAAGGACTTATCTCTGATATAAGACTTGCAAACTACAAAGCAGAAGACATTTCAGCTAGTGTAACAAAAACACCAGAAGCTGGCAGAGTTGGCGAACCTAATAGATTAAAATTAGGGATTCCAGCTACAGATAAGCCAATAGTAATCGACATCAAAGTTCCATACAAAGATGAAAATGGCGGAGTAGGAACAGGTTTGGACTGGATTAATGGAAATCAAATTTATTGGAAAGCAGATTTCTATGAAAGAGTATCCACCATCAAGACAACAGGTCCAACAACAGGAACAACGGGCACAATCTTAGGTTCTTATGTAGGAGAAGACTCACTTGATGTAAGAAACGACATCAAAACTTATGGATTTAAGCTTAAAAAATTAAAAGAAGATAAAACCACAGTAATTCCAGGAGCAGTCTTCAAACTAACAGGTCCAGAGCCATTAAAAGACGAAAGATTTATGACTACTGGAAAAGACGGTATGATTTCTTTCAACGGTTTAAAACCAGGAAAATATAAACTAGAAGAAGAAAAACCAGCACCAGGTTACGAAAACCCTAATACAACTTGGACAGTAAGAGTAGCAAATGATGGAAAAGTATATATAAAAGATAATAGTCAAACTGCGAATCCAGAAAATCCAAGTGTAACAGTCTCCTCAAATGCAAATACAGCCAGAAATAATCTAATGAGAAGATTACAAATGGCAGGCGCAAACACCGACCTTGAAATCAGCGGAAATCTAGTAGATACACTAAATCCATTAAGAGCTGGAAATGGTTGGGAAGTTGTAGATAATGCAAGTTCAACTCAACCTAAAATGCGTCAAGACTATAGTGACTCTGATTATGATCAATTAATCGACACAAAGATTATTGAAATAGACAAGGCTAATAATAGATACAAACAAGTATTTATTTATAAGCAAGGTGTAAGCGCTAAACGTAATCGTGAAATAAAATTCCACAGAGCCTATGGTAATTATGCCATCATGCCTAGTGAAGTTAAGACAAGAGCTTTCCAAGTTCCTGAAAACACAAGTCTTGCTAATATCAACGAAAGTTCAGATATAGATAAAATATCAAGTAAGACAGATATATCTTCAAAAATTAGATTCACTTCAGTAACTGAAGACAAAATCAACAAGATAAAGACTACGAATATAACAACCTTATATCCAGGAACTATCCTTATAGAAGTTGAAACTAACTATATAGAAAACCAACCTATAGGTTTAGGTTCAAACTATGATTTTAATACAAGTTCTCAATCTGCATATGGTCATAAATGTTGGTTAGAAAAATCCTATGCTAATGAAGCTGGAGTACCAGTAGTAAAAACCACTGTTAACCACACAATAACATTTGATGGAAATGGTGGAAAATGGCACATGGATCCAGTAACAGTTGAAGATGGTAGCCAATATGACTTACCAGGATCTTCATTTATAGCACCAGATGGAAAAGAATTTGATGGTTGGCTAGTAAATGGCGTGAAGAAAAATCCTGGAGATAGAATTACTGTAACAAGTGATTTAACAATTCAAGCTCAATGGAGAGATAAAGCTCCAGAACAAGCAACTGTTTCATTTAGCCCAGGAGAAGGTTCTGGCACAATGGCAGATGAAAAAGTAAATGTTGGTTCTAACTATACATTGCCAGCTAATGGATTTAATGCACCAACTGGAAAAGAATTTAAAGCTTGGTTAGTAAATGGAGTTGAATATCAACCAGGAGCGACAATACCAGTTAATGCTGATACTACAATCACAGCTCTTTGGAAAGAAAAAGCTCCAGAAACTTATAATGTAATAGTTCAAAACCCACAAGAAGGGGGAACTATTACAGCTGAGCCAACATCAGCTACAAAAGGCAGAGAAATCATACTAACAGTTAAACCAAATAAAGGATATGAAATCGAAAGTGTAACAATGAATGGGCAAACTTTGACAGCTGGTCCTGATGGTAAATATAAATTCAAAATGCCAGCATCAAACGCTACAGTTTCTGCAACATTTAAACAAAAAGAAGACCAACCAATTGAAGGCGAAATTGAAATTCCTTCTGATGGTTTTGCTCAAATTACTAACAAGCAAACAGGTCTTGATTTAAAGATTTACAAGAAAGCTTCAAATAGCGGTAATAAGCTTGAAGGTGCTTTGTTCACAATCAAGAAAACAGATGAAAATTTCCAAAATCCAGATACAGTTTTTGGAACTGTAAAAGGCAAATCAAACGCTGATGGACTTGTAGAATTTAAGGACAAAGATGGCAACCCACTTAGATTACCAGTTGGCTACTATCTAATAGAAGAAACAGCTGCACCATTAGGTTATAGAAAACCAAACGCTCCTTGGAAAGTCCAAGTTGTTGAAAAAGATGGTAAATTGGTTGCAAAATATATAGGACCAGAAGACACACCACAAAGCTTTATAGAAAAAAATAAAAATCTTGAAATAAAAAATGCAAATGGTGTAAAATATGCAACAAAAATCACTCACATTGATACAGAATCAAGATCATTTATACAAAGAGTATATATTGATACAAGAGGAAAACAAGGAACTGTCAACGTTCAAATCACTCCAAAACACAAGAGAGAAGAAATCGATAGAGCCGGACTTCCACCAGTTACAATCAAAGAAGGTGTAAAGACTGCTTATAGGTCAACTTATAAGATAAGTGGAATAAATGGCGATCCAGACCAAGCTCAAATGATTAAAATCTTGAATGACTATGACGTAGCTACTCCAAACGTAACGGTTGTAAACACAGCAAGATGGAGACCATTTGATTGGGGATTTGACGAAGACCAACTAAATCTTGAACCAGGTGTATATTATATCGACATTGAAGGATTTTATGATACTTCTATTATAGATAGGAATGTTACTAATGAAGTAAGGATAAACAATAATTACAACTTCATAGATAAAACTGGAGCTGTAACTGATAAACCAGTCCTAAAAGATCCTTACAAATTAACAGCAGAACAAATGCCAGATGATGATTTAGGCAAGATCGACATTAATATTGAATTCTTTGACGGTGCAAGAGAGTTCCAACAATTATATGTCGAAAATGATACAATAGGTTACAAAGCTATTAAAGATGATGAAAATGGTAAAGACAAAGCATCTTATCAAAATGGTGTAGAAGCTCTTAGACAGTATTTAGAAGCTAAGTATGATAAAGATACAGCTAACAACTGGGCAAAGAAGAAACCAGCTGGTCAAAAGTATGCAAATTATATAAGTAAAAAGGTATATATAGGACAAACTCCTTACAATTCTGGTAGAATAGTACCTCCTATAGCAACAGCTACTCCATCTAGTACCATAAGTACAAGTATGAACATTAGGTCTCTATACTCATCAAATAAAGAAAATACAGTTCCTCAAGAAGGACTAGAGATAGAAAATGATGCTGAAAGGTATAATATAACTTTCTCTAAACACGGTAAAGAAACTGATACTTCTAAATTAGAAGATATTACTAAGAAAAGACTTGAAGGAGCAGTATTTAAACTTGAAAAGAGAGTAAGAGAAGGAATTTACGAAGAATTAGAAGGCTCTTATGTATCATCAGCCTTCAACGGTTACTTTGGTTTTAGAGGACTTGAACCAGGACGTTACAGACTAGTTGAAGTTCAAGCACCAAAGGGTTATAAACCAATAAATGGACCACTTCTATACTTCTCAGTTGAGACAGTAAGCTTGGTATCACAAAAAATTGTAGATCCAAGAACTGGGGAAGCTATTGATGTAAATACAGTAGAATTCTATTTCCCAGGCAATACTACTCCTTACAAATTTGAAAACTTAGAAGTCCACGATCCAGTAACTAATAAAGTTATTAAGTTTATGGAGGCTAAAAACGTTGATCTAGATACTACTAAGATAATAGATCCTACAGATTCTACAAAGAAAACAGAAGTTTCTTTGAAGGATTTAAGTATTAAGTTCCCAGGAGAAATAAAGAATAAAGAAGGGGAAACTATTAAGGACACTTACAAAATAAGTGAAATCCAAATTACACCAACTTCTAACGGATATATTTCTCTGGAATATGACAAGGCAAATGGTGTTTACCAATATATCAAAGAAGACTCAACCACTGAAAAAGATGGATTGTTGGTAGACTATGTAACAAGCGCTACAGCCAAGAACATGGGTAAAATCGTAAACGAAAAACCAGGTAAGGGTAGTGTAACGATAAATAAAGTTGATGAAAAAGGAAATGCCTTAAAGGGTACTGCAAATGACAAAGGCGAACTAACAGCAGGTGCTAAGTTTAGACTTACAAACCTAACAGATGGTTTAACACCTGTTGAAAAAACAGTAGGAGAAGATGGTAAATTATCATTTGAAGGATTAAAGATAGGTAACTATAAACTAGAAGAAATTGAATCTCCTGATGGACACATCAATACTAAGCAAGTATGGCACTTTACAGTAGGTGGTGAAGGTCTAGATCCATATTCTGGCGAAATTGCAAGAACTGGAAAAAATTTATCAGATAAGATTACTCTTGAAACCACTGAAATGAAGGTATTAAATCCAAAATACGAGACACCAACAAAAGATGGGGAAATATATCCTCACAATGGTGAAAGTATGGAATTTACTAATAAGTTCAAACTTGCAGAAAACACAAAGATTAATCCTGGTGACTATTTTGAACTAAAAACAAGTGACAATATAGACCTACACGGAATTTTTGAAAACAGTGTATCAAATTTGGATATAGTTGCTGATGGAGTAGGTACTATAGCTAAGGCCGATTACGACAGAGAAGCTGGAAAGATAATCTACACATTTACTAAATATGCTGACACTTATACTTTAATTGATTTTTCAAATAAGCTTACTGCTTTTATAGATCTATATGAAGTAAAAAAATCAGATACAGCTTTAGGCGGTCAAAAAGTTGGCTTTGGAATTGGAGAGGATACAAGTCAGTATAAAGACATCAAGGTCGTTTATGAACTAAAAATGGAAAAACATAATAATGGCTATGATTATCTAAATATGACTTCGAAAATAGTTAAGTATAATCAAGAAACAGGAGAATTTCTTCACTACTTCTACATCAACAGGGATAAAGAAAATTCACGTGCAAATTACTTCTACTATATTCCAAGTCAAGATGTAGAAAATGTAGTAATTACTAAGTACAAATTAGTCGATAATACTGATGTTAAGAAAGATATGCCGGAATCATTTGGAGTTAATGAAAATAGTTCCAATATAATGAGATCAGGTTATGGTGTATCAAGACAAAGTATGGCTAAAGGAGAACTATTAGAGCTTCCATTTGAAAATGGTACTTCTTCTAGAGACTCTTATATTGTTAAAGTAACAGGTAGAGTTTCAGGTAAAGATAAATCATCTTACCAAGCAGAAAGTGTTCTTCAAACATATAATGCTTATAGTGGAAAATTATTTGTTGACAGATTTGATGGTGTCTATGGATTCAAAAATGAAGCAACTGGAAATGCTAAACTTTCTATCCAAGCAGTTAACCCTTCAAATATAATTAAGTTCAAGAAGATAAACAATTCTAATGAAGCGCTAAAAGGTGCAATATTCCAACTTTACAAAAATAATGATGAAGGAAAGCCAGATGCTTACGGTCAACCAATTACAACTGGTGAAGATGGATTGATTGAATATTCAAAACTTCCAAAAGGTGAATATCAATTAAAAGAAACAACAGCACCAGAAGGATATGTAAAACCAGAGGGCCCACTTGCAGAATTCAAAGTAGATGAAAGTGGAAATATTTTCAGAAAAGAATACTACAAAGATAAAAATGGACAAACACAAGAAAAATATGTTGAAGAACCAGGTGTAGTACCAATAGAATTGGTAAACGAGAAAGAACATGAAATTGTGTTTAAGAAAGTTGATGCAGCTGACAAGAGTGTTCTTGAAGGTGCAGAATTTGAAGTATTGTATAAGCAAGACAAAGATGCTCAATATAAAAATGATAGCATAAAATTATACAAGAATAATGATGGAACAATATATGCCTTTAAAGCTGACGAAGCTCCACCTACTGGATATACAAAATTAGATAAGCTTACAAGTGGAAAAGACGGTCTTGTCAAATTCAAAGTAAAATCCAATGGCTACTATGCTCTTAAAGAAACAAAAGCACCAGATGGTTATCTAAAACCAAAAGGCTATGCCAAAGAATTTGTTGTAAAAGATGACAAGGTTCAAGAAGAAAAATACTTAACTTCAATGGATGTTAAGAAGACTACTGGATTTAGCATGGCTAATGATGTATTCCAAAAATCATATGCTACTAACATGACTTTGAGATTTAATCCAAATCATGAAGATATAACTTATGTGAAAGATAAATCTACAATAAAATTGTCAGATTTACCACTCAAGTCTGAAATTTGGGATAATAAGTTTAACGCTAAGAAACCTTTGAGTATAACAGCTTATCTAGTAGATGGTGATAAAGAATTTGCTAAGAAGACAATCACTTTAGATTTAACAAAAGATTATAACACTAATCTTAAAGCTTCAAAGACAATTGATCTTTACTCCTTAGTAAAAGAATTAGAAAATCAAACTACTGATGGAGATATTAAATCTAATAAGACTTTAGTATTATCAATGAGCTCATCTCTTTATCTAAAATCTGAATTAGATATTAAATCTAATATTGTTATAGGTGATAAGATAAAAGAAGA
The DNA here is from genome assembly GCA_018363915.1 of Anaerococcus vaginalis. Lineage (GTDB taxonomy): Bacteria > Bacillota > Clostridia > Tissierellales > Peptoniphilaceae > Anaerococcus > Anaerococcus vaginalis_C. The sequence goes on along the minus strand of JAGZMY010000002.1, from coordinate 42,953 downwards.
CAGAACATTCCATATAGGAACTAAGGGCAATGAATATGTAGATCATAGCTATAAATTTACTAATATGGAAGAAATTGATAGCACAAAACCTATTGAGATTGAAAATAGAAAATTATCTCTTCCATTTACAAGAGGTATTAGAGCTTGGATAGGATTTACAATTATCGGTCTTATCCTTATGATTCTTGCGGCTTATTATTACAACAAAAAGAAAAACAAGGCGCTAGAAATTGAAAAAAATTAATAGCAAAAATTAAAATTTAATTTGTAAATTTTAAAAGTTTTAACTGACTTTATTTTGAGTTTTTCTCAAATTAGAGTCAGTTTTTTTGTATAAAATTTAAAATTATATTGGTTAGTTTTGGGTAAGTATTTACTAGAGAAAAAAAGGAGGATTTATGTTAGATTTTACTTATAATATTCCAACAAAAATACATTTTGGCAAAGACGCTCTTGATTTTGTGGGCGAGGAAGTTAAAAAATATTCTGATAAGGTGCTTATAACTTATGGTGGTGGATCTATCAAGAAAAATGGAGTTTATGATAAGGTTATAAAAGAGCTTAAAAATTCTGGAGTTGAAATTTTTGAGCTTTCTGGAATTGAACCAAATCCTAGGATTGATTCTGTAAGAGAAGGTATAAAAATAATTAAGGAAAATAATATTGGGGCAATTCTTGCTGTTGGCGGTGGCTCTACAATTGATGCATCAAAATTTATGGCAGCTGGTGCTTGTGCAGATTTTGATCCTTGGGAATTTATTTCAAAAGGAAAACCAATGAGCCCTGCAATTCCACTTTTGTCAGTTCTTACCATGGCTGCAACTGGTTCTGAAATGGATAATGGTGGGGTTATTACAAACCCTGAAACAAAAGAAAAACTTTCATCAGGTCACGAAGATACCAGACCAAAAGTTTCATTTTTAAATCCAGAAATCACTTATTCTGTAAATGAATTCCAAACAGCTTGTGGTTCTAGCGATATTTTATCTCACATTTTTGAATCTTATTTTAATGTTGATGATTCAATGTTTATGCTTGATAGAATTATGGAATCTTTGATGAAAACTGTAATAAAATATGGGCCAATTGCCATGAAAGATCCTAAAAATTATGAGGCAAGGGCAAATCTTATGTGGGCATCATCTTGGGCGATCAATGATTTTATTGCAAATTCTTCAAAGGCTGCTTGGACAGTTCATCCAATCGAACACGAACTTTCAGCCTTCTATGACATAACTCACGGTCTTGGTCTTGCGATTTTGACACCAAGATGGATGGAATATGTTTTGAGTGAAAAAACTGTTCATAAATTCTATGATTTGGGAGTAAATGTTTTTGATATTGACAAAAATCTTGACAAAATGGAAGTTGCAAAAAAAGCTATAGAAAAAACAAAAGAATTTTTCTTTGAAAGTCTTGGACTAGATTCAAATTTAAGAAAAATAAATATAGACGAAGAATATTTTGACAAAATGAGCAAAAAAGCCTGTGGCAAAAACGGCAAAATAAATGGTTTTGTAGAACTTAAACCTGAAGATGTGAAAAAAATTTACCAAATGTGCCTTGAGGATTAGAAAAATGTTCCCTACTAAATCTTTAGATTATGTAGGGACTTTTTTATTGAAATTTAGAAAACCCAAAGTAAAAATAAAATAAAATAAAAAGATATACCTAATTCAAGAGATCTCTCGACTACGCTCGAGATGGGTTTTTCTTCGTTTTATATTATTATAGGATCTAGCTAATAATAAACATCAAAATAAAATAAAAACTTCAGCAATTAGAAATATTTAACTATTAACCATCTCGACCTGATAAATATGCCTTGATTTGGCATATTTATACCTAAAACTAGTGTGAATCAAGGGAAATTTGCAAAGCAAATTGGTTTTAGTGTGGAGAGATCTCAATGTAAGAGTGAATTTATAAGATAAAATTAACGTAAGAGATCTCTCGAATTCGCTCGAGATGAGGTATATCTTCGATTTAGTTTATTAAATTATGGATTTAATGAAATAAAAATCTAAATAAATTTTAGAACTTTAGTAATCAAACAAATCTAGAATACACCCATCTCGACCTTGTGGAGAGATCTCAATGTAAGAGTAAATTTATAAGATATATTTAACGAAGGAGATCTCTCGACTGGGCTCGAGATGGATTATATCTTCGTTTTGTGGTATTTAAACAAGATGGTTAATGAAACAAAGAAATGATTAGTAGATAAAAACTGAAAAAAATACATTAATTTTAAAGCCTTTAGCAATTAAATAAATCAAACCATTACCTATCTCGACCTGATAAATATGCCTTGATTTGACATATTTATCCCTAAAACTAGTGTGAAATCAAGGGGAAATTTGCAGAGCAAATTGGTTTTAGTGTGGAGAGATCTCTTATAAAATTATGCGTGTAATTAAATGAAAACTTTAGCAATAAAAAAATTCTAGAATTTCTTTATCCAAAAAACACCTCTAAAAGGGTGTTTTAAATTGCTTAATTTTGTGTTTTCTTATAAAATATAAGAGGTGGAAAAATATGAGAGAATTTAGTAATGAATTAAGAAAAATAGTTATAAAAGTAGGTTCTTCTTCTGTAAGCCACGAAAATGGCGGGGTTGATATTGAAAGAATCGAAGAGCTTGCTAAGGAAATTGTAAATTTGGAAAACAAGGGCATTAAGGTGATTTTGGTTTCATCTGGTGCGATTGCAACTGGGGCGAACAGGCTCAATGTTAAAAGACCTAGAAATGATATTAGCAAAAAACAAGCCACAGCTGCTGTTGGTCAGGTTACTTTGATGAATACTTTCCTCAAAGCTTTTGCGGAATATGGGTATTCTATTGGGCAGATTCTTCTTACAAGAATGGTTGAAACTAACGAGGTTATGAATTTTAATGCCAAAAATACTATAAATGATTTGTTGGAAATGGGAGTTATTCCGATTGTAAATGAAAATGACACGATTTCTACTTACGAAATTGATTTTGGGGACAATGATACCCTATCATCTGTTGTTGCAAAATTGGTTGATGCTGATTTGCTTATGCTTTTGTCAGATATTGACGGGCTTTATACGGACGATCCAAGACTTAATAAGGATGCAAAATTAATCAAAGAAGTTAATGTGATTGATGAAAAATTAAGGTCAATGGGTAAGGATTCTTATTCAAATCTTGGAACAGGTGGGATGGCGACAAAAATTAATGCAGCCAACCTTTGCATGGAAAAGGGAATTGATACGGTAATTGCAAATTCAAAAGATTTGAAAAATATAAGAAGAATAGTGAAAGGAGAGGAAATTGGAACAATCTTTAAAAGAAAAATTGATTAAAATGGGCGAGCTTTCCAAAAAAGCAAAAAAAGATTTTGTAAAGCTTTCAACAAAAGATAAAAATAAAATTTTAGAAAATATAAAAATTTCCATGGAAGAAAACAGGGAAAATATCCTTGATGCCAACAAAAAAGACTATGATAAGGGACTTTCCAATAATATGGCAGAAGGTCTTCTTGATAGGTTAAAACTTGATGATGAGAGAATTGATTCAATGATTTTTTCAATTGATCAAATGATAAAACTTCCAGATCCAATTGGAAAAATGACTGATGTGAGAACTCTTGAAAATGGACTTTTGATTGGGAAAAAATCAGTTGCAATCGGAGTTTTGGCAATGATTTATGAGGCAAGGCCAAATGTAACTTTGGATGCTTCAATTCTTTCTATAAAATCTTCAAATTCTATAATTTTAAGAAGCGGAAAAGAAGCTATAAATTCTTCCCTTGCTATTGCAAAAGCCATTAGAGAAGGAATAAAAAACACAGGTTTCGATGAAAATATTGTCCAAATAATTGACGATACAAGCAGGGAATCATCAACTGAGCTTATGAAATTAAATGGCTATGTAGACTTGTTGATTCCAAGAGGTTCAGCATCTTTGATAAATGCAGTTGTAAAAAATGCAAGTGTTCCAACCCTTGAAACGGGAGTGGGAAATTGCCATTTGTATGTTGATAAGTATGCTGATATTGAAAAAGCATTGAAGATTTTTGAAAACGGCAAAACCCAAAGAATAGGCGTGTGCAATGCCATTGAAAGTTTAGTCGTTCACAAGGACATCGACCAAAGTTTTTATAATGGACTAAATAAAATTGTAGAAAAATATAAGTTAAAAGTTCACGCTTGCGAAAATTCAATAGAAAAAATAAAAGGGGCGGTTCCTGCAAGTGAAAAAGATTATGGCAAGGAATATTTGGATTACGAATTTTCAGTAAAAGAAGTGGAAAATATAGACCAGGCAATTGACCACATTTACAAATATTCCACAGGCCATTCAGATGCAATAATTACAGAAAAAATAGAAGAAGCAAACAAATTTATCCAAGAAGTGGACTCAGCCTGCGTTTACGTAAACGCCTCAACAAGATTTACAGACGGTTCAGAATTTGGATTTGGAGCAGAAATAGGAATCTCAACCCAAAGACTTCACGCTAGAGGACCAGTTGGATTGAATGAGCTTACAACTTATAAATATGTGATTTTGGGAGAAGGGCAAATTAGGGAATAATCTTTTTAAAGATTATTTTAGAAATTTGAGTTTTATCTTGTAATGAATTATTATATTTATTTAATACTTCGTTATTAAGGGGACAAATTAGGGGACTTTCGATTGTCCCCACAATTTTTCCCCTTAAACCCCTTTCAACGAACCCCCTTAACCGACCCTTGCAGGGAGCAAAATTAGAAAGAAACTAAAGTTTCTTTCAGTTTTAAATTGCTTATCCAAATTTAATAAAGATAAATACCCAAAATAAATAAATTCTAAGTTCATTAAAAGAGAAAAAATAAACTCACTAACGTTCAAACAATTTTTTCTCTAATAATTCACTTGAATTTATAGTTATTTTTAAACAGCAGTCAATCTTCAAAAATTTGAAAGAAGCGTTAGCTTCTTACAAAACCAGCTCCATGCAATGGTCGGTTGCAGGGGGGGTAAAAAAGAGGGGGTCTTGGGGATATAATTAGCTTGAAATTGTGCCAGTGGTACAATTTCAATAATTATACCGCGGAGCTTATTCGTAGTTTTAATTTGAAATTGAATTTTGATTTAAGATTTTTTTAAAATTTTAAAAGCAAGTTAGCGTGGAAAAAGGGGACAATCGGAAGTCCCCTGTTCCTTCCGCCCTAAGTTTACGAAGAATTATATTAATACATTAATAAATTTTAAGAAAAAAATAAATATATTTTTCTATAAGGAGGAAATATGAAAATTGGTATTATCGGCATTGGCAACATGGGTTCTGCTATTGCCAAAGGTCTTTTGGGTCAAAATGAACTTTATTTGTCTAATAGGGGATCTAATTTAGAATTTTTTAAAGACAAAGAAGTTTCTATCATGGATAATAGAAATGTCGTGGAAAATTCTGATTATATAATTTTGGCTGTAAAACCGAATTATTATAAAGAAGTGATTGATGAGATAAAAGATTTGTTGGAAAATAAAGTATTTATTTCAATTGCTGCAGGTTTTACTCTTGAAAAACTTGAAAATTTATTGGGATCTGATAAAAAAATTGTTATGACTATGCCAAATACTCCTGCATCTGTAGGATGTGGTATGTCAATTCTTTGTCCAAATTCAAATGTGAGTGATGACGAATTTTCAAATGTTTTAGAAATTTTTTCATCTTTTGGCAAGGCTATAAAAATTGACGAAAATCAATTTGATGCTGCAAGTGTTGTAAATGGTTGTCTGCCTGCTTTTGTAGATTTATTTATAGAAGGCTTGTCTGATGGGGCAGTCCTTTGTGGACTTAAAAGAGATATTTCCTATAAATTAATCGCCCAAACAATAATAGGATCAGCAAAATTAATGGAAGAGTCAGGAGAGCATCCAGGACTTTTAAAAGATAAGGTAACAAGCCCAAAAGGAACAACAATCGAAGGAGTGAAGGCCTTGGAAGAAAATAATTTTAGAGCAGGATTGATAAAGGCAGTTGAGGCTTCTTTTAATAAGTCTAGAAACATGTAGGTTAAATTCATGGGATTTTAAAAAATTCCCATGAATTTATTTTTTTACCAGTAAAAATAATTCAGAGATCTCTCGACTCATTACATTCGCTCGAGATGGGTATAGTCTTCGTTTTAGTTTATTAAATAATGAATTTAATTTTATAAAAAAATAATTAATTTATAAAAATCGAAAAAAACTTTAGCAATTAAAACCATCCAACAATCACCCATCTCGAGCGAAGTCGAGAGATCTCTTTTATTGACTTTAATTTTAGTTTATTTTTCTTCGAATCATCATTAATAGAAATTTTAATTTTAACTTTTACAATTTGAAATTCTAATTTTGTCTCACAATTTGTGGGATATTTTTTTGGAAATTATTTTACTTCGGCGTATAATTATTACAATAATATATTAAAGTAAAGAGGTAAAAAATGAAAAAATCATTAGCTATAAAAATTTTAGAAAACCATCTTTTACAAGGTGAAATAAAAACTGGCAATGAAATTGCTATTAAAATTGACCAAACTTTAACTCAAGATTCTACTGGGACTATGGCTTATTTGCAACTTGAGGCCATGGAAATTGAGGATGTAAAAACTGAAAATTCTCTTGCATACATTGATCATAATATTCTCCAACAAGGATTTGAAAATGCTGACGACCATGAATTTATAAAATCTGCTGCAAATAAATTTGGTATAACTTTTTCAAAGGCTGGTTGTGGAATTTGCCACCAAGTTCAATTGGAACAATTTGGAAAAGTTGGCAATACTCTTCTAGGTTCTGATTCTCATACTCCAACGGGCGGTGCTTTGGCACAAATTGCAATTGGGGCAGGGGGACTTGATGTTGCTGTTGCTATGGCAAGAGGTTTTTATTTTATAAAAGTCCCAAAAATTTTTAATATAAAACTCAAAAATTCTTTGAAGGATTATGTAAATGCCAAGGATTTAATTTTATATATTTTGGGAAAATTATCTGTCAAAGGCGGAACGGGATATATAATGGAATATTCTGGAGAAGGTGTAAAATCTTTGTCTGTAACCGACAGGGCGACAATTTGTAATATGGGAGCAGAACTTGGGGCGACGACTTCAATTTTTCCATCTGATGAAAATACTTTAAAATATTTAACAAGTCAAAATAGGAAAGAAGATTACAAAAAATTAGAGGCAGACGAAGATGCTTTTTATGATGAGGTTATGGAAATTGATTTAAGCGAAATTGAGCCTGCTGTGGCAAGACCTCATTTTCCAGACCAATACCAAAAAATTTCTGAAATGGATAAAATAAAAATCGACCAAGTTGCAATCGGATCTTGTACAAATTCATCTTATATGGATATGATGAAAGTTGCATCAATTCTTGATGGGAAAAAAGTTCATCCTGATGTATCACTTGTAATTTCTCCAGGTTCTGCCACAATTTTGGAAAAATTATCAGAAAATGGTGCTTTGGCAAAAATGATTAAGGCAGGTGCTAGGATTTTGGAATCTGGTTGTGGGCCTTGTATTGGCATGGGCCAAGCTCCAAAAGCTGGTGGAATTTCTCTAAGATCTTTTAATAGAAATTTTAAGGGAAGATCTGGCACAATTGATGCCCAAATTTATTTGGCAAGTCCAGAAACTTGTGCGATTTCTGCAATTAATGGTTATATTTCCAATCCAAAAGAGGCTGAATTTAAAAAAGATTTTGACGAAAATATTATTTTTGACCATACTGATGCTTATTTTATAAAAAGAGAAGAAGACTTAGCAAAAAGAATTAAAGAAACTGTAAAGGGAAAAAATATCAAGCCATTTCCAAAGGCAAGTCCAGTTGCTGAAATAAATTCAAAAATAATTTATAAGGCGGGCGATGGAATTACGACTGATGATATTTGCCCATCAAACGCTAGGCTTTTGCCATTTAGGTCAAATATAGAATATTTATCAGAATTTGCCTTTACAACAAAAATCGATGATTTCAAAAAAAGAGCAGAAAAAAATTCTGGTGGAGTTATTGTTGCGGGTGTAAATTATGGTCAAGGATCATCAAGAGAGCACGCTGCTTTAATTCCTTTGTATCTTAATGTAAAAGCGGTTATTGCCAAATCTTTTGCAAGAATTCACAGGTCAAATTTGATAAATAATGCAATCTTGCCATTAGAATTTGAAAATGAAAAAGATTATGAAAAATTATCTGAATTTGATAATATTCAAATAAAAAATATAGACAAGTCTTTGGAAAGTGGAAAATTTATTTTAAAAGATTTGGATAAGGATATAGAAATAAAAGTTAGGGGAGAATTTTCAAAAAGAGAAATTGAAATATTAAAAATGGGTGGCTATTTAAATTATGCCAAAAATTTAGAATTGGAGTAATTATGAAAGTAACTTTGATAAAAGGAGATGGAATCGGTCCAGAAATTTGCGATTCTATGAAAAAAGTTTTAAAGGCTTTGGGATCAAAGGTTGAATTTGAGGAAGTAAATGCTGGAGCCAGTGTTTTTGAAAAAGAAAATACCTTTATTCCAGATGAAGTTTTTAAATCAATTGAAAAAAACAAAATTGCAATTAAAGGCCCAATCACAACCCCAATTGGACATGGTTTTAGGTCAATTAATGTTGAGCTTAGAAAAAAATACGATCTTTTTGCAAATATTAGGCCAATAAAATCAATCAAAAATATAAAAACAAAATATGAAAATGTCGATATGGTAATTTTTAGGGAAAATACTGAAGATTTGTATATGGGCCTTGAGGAAAAAATTTCTGAAGATGAATTTCATTCAATAAAGGTAATCACAAGAAAAAAATCTGAAAGAATTATAAAAGCAGCTTTTGAGTATGCAAAAAAATTTAATAGGAAAAAAGTTACCATAGTTACCAAGGCAAATATAATGAAATTTACCGATGGATTATTTTTAAATGTTGGACGTGAAATTGCAAAATCTTATCCAGATATAGAATTTGAAGAGCTTTTGGTTGATAATACTGCCATGCAAATGGTTTTAAATCCAAACAAATTTGACGTCATTGTTACTGAAAATTTGTATGGAGATATTTTATCAGATTTGGGAGCAGGTCTTGTCGGAGGACTTGGTTTAATTCCTGGAGTAAATAAGGGAGAGGATATTTCAATTTATGAATCAGTTCATGGTTCTGCTCCTGATATTGCTGGGAAAAATCTTGCAAATCCTATTGCAATTTTACTTACAGCATCTCTTATGCTTGATGATATTGGGGAAGGAAATTTGTCCGAAAAATTAAGAAAGTCTATTGAAAAAACAATGGAAGATAAGAAAAATCATACAAAAGATTTGGGAGGAGATGCAAGTTTGGGAAAAATCACCCAAGAAATAATCAAAAATTTGGGAGGAGAAAATGAATAAAGATAAACTTGTAGACCTTTCAAAAAAAATAAAAATAGAAAATACAATAGATAAAAATCTCTACGATAAATTTTCTATAAAAAGAGGACTTAGAAATAAAAATGGGACAGGAGTTTTGGTTGGAGTAACAAAAGTTGGCGATGTTTGCGGTTATAAAATCGAAAATGGGGAAAAAATTCCAAGCAAAGGCGAGCTATATTATAGGGGTTATCCCCTTACAAGTATGGTAAATGATTTTAAAAATACAAAAAGATTTGGGTTTGAAGAAATTATTTATCTTTTACTTTTTAATAAATTGGCAAACAAAAACGATCTAGAAAATTTCAAAAAAATTCTAGTAGAAGAAAGAAATTTGCCAAATAAATTTTTTGAAGATACAATCCTAAATCTTCCAGGCAATAATATCGTAAATATAATGATGAGGTCAGTTCTTGCCCTTTATTCTTATGACGAAATGGCTGATGACACAGATACTTTAAATGTTTTGTCCCAATCTCTGTCCTTGATTTCAAAAATGCCAATAATTGCAATTTATTCCTACCAAGTTAAAATTCACAATTTTGATGGAAAATCTTTGGTAATTCACAATCAAGATGAAAACAAATCAATTGCTGAAAATATACTTTCAATGCTTAGAATCGACCAAAAATACAAAAAAGAAGAAGCGGAAATTTTGGATTTATTACTAATAATTCACGCAGAACACGGAGGAGGAAATAATTCTGCCTTTGCAACCCACGTGGTTTCATCATCAGGAACTGACACCTATTCAGCCATTGCCACAGGACTTGGTTCGCTCAAAGGGCCAAGGCATGGGGGAGCAAATTTAAAAGTAAGTTTGATGCTTGAAAATATTAGGGAAAATTTAAAAGATATAGAAGATGAAAAAGAAATAGAAAAATATTTGAAAAAAGTTTTGGACAAAAAAGCCTTTGATAAAAAAGGTTTAATTTATGGCTTGGGCCATGCGGTTTATACAATCTCAGATCCAAGGGCGGTTTTATTAAAAGAGAAGGCAAGAGAGCTTTCAAAAATAAAAAATAGACAAAAAGATTTTGAATTTATAGAAAAAATTGAAAAAATTGGTGGCAGGCTTTTGATGGAAAAATTAAAAAAACCATATCCGATTTGTGCAAATGTAGATTTATATTCAGGATTTTGCTACGAAATGCTAGATATTCCAAAAGATTTATATATACCAATTTTTGCCATAGCAAGAACAGTTGGATGGGCTGCTCACAGACTTGAACAAATTGAAGATGCAAAAATAATAAGACCAGCCTACAAATCACTAAGCCAAATAAAAAATTACATATCTTTGGAAGATAGGTAAAAATTATTTTGCAAATAAAATAAATTTGTCCTATAATAAAAATAGCTAGGGGTGCTTTTAGCTGAGAGATGATTTTTCATCAACCCTTTAAACTTGATTAGGTTAAAACCTGCGTAAGAAAGCGACGATTTTTTAAAAGAAGTTTAAAGACCCTAGTTAGGGTCTTTTTTTTGATCCTAATAAAAAATTAATTTATAGCAGTTAGTCAAATAATCTATGTGCAAAACACAAATGGGGCATACCACCTCGGGTATGGTTTCTATTTGTGTTCTTTTTTTTAGGAGGTGAATATGGTTTTAATAAATGGCAAGGAAGTAAAAATTGAAAATGAAATTTCCTTGTATGAATTTTTAAAAGAAAATAAATTTGATCCTCAATTTGTGGCTGTTGAAGTTAATGAAAAACTTGTAAAAAGAGAAAATTTCAAAAATTTTCTTGTAAAAGACGGCTATAAGGTGGAAGTTTTTTCCTTTGTTGGAGGGGGTTGATGGATTTAAGAGATAAAATTTTAAAAAGACAAAATAAAAATGACAATGAAATATTTGAAAAAGCAAAAGTTTCAATTTTGGGTTGTGGAGGACTTGGTTCAAATGTTGCCATGATTTTGGCAAGAGCGGGCATTGGAGAAATATTTCTGTATGATTTTGATAAGGTTGAATATTCAAATTTAAACAGGCAAAATTATAAAATTTCTGATATTGGCAAAGAAAAAGTCCTTGCAACAAAAAAAACAATTGAAGAAACAATTCCCTACACAAAAATTCATGCGAAAAATATATATTTGGATGAAAAAAATATGGATGAAATAATTGAAAAAACTGATTATTTTATTGAAGCTTTTGATAAGAAAGAGTCCAAGGTCATGGCATTTGATTATTTTTCAAAAAAAGAAAACAAATTTCTTTTTACTGCATCGGGCATGGCAGGACTTGGAGATTTTTCAGATATTAAGGTAAAAAAAATAAATAATATCACTATGGTTGGTGATTTTAAATCAGACGCAAAAAAAGATGGGCTTTATCTTGCCTATGTATCAATTATGGCAAGCCTTGAGGCACTTGAGTGTTTGAAAAAAATAAGGAAGGATTATTATGGAAGATAAATTTATACTAGGTGGCAAGGAATTTAATTCAAGATTTATTCTTGGTAGCGGGAAATATTCTGTGGAACTAATTGATGCTGCTGTAAAAAATGCAGAATGTGAAATGATTACAGTCGCTCTAAGGCGAGCTAATACAAAAGATGTGGCAAATATTTTAAATTATATACCAAAACACGTTACAATTATTCCAAATACATCTGGAGCAAGAAATGCTGATGAGGCAATTAGAATTGCAAGACTTGCAAGGGAAATGGGTTGTGGAAATTTTGTAAAAATTGAAATTATGAGAGATAGCAAATATCTTTTGCCAGATAATGAAGAGACTTTAAAGGCTACAAAAGTTTTGGCTGATGAAGGTTTTGTTGTTCTTCCTTATATGTATCCAGATTTAAATTATGCAAGAGATTTAAAAGAGGCGGGAGCTGCTGCTATAATGCCTCTTGCTGCTCCAATTGGATCTAACAAGGGCCTTGTTACAAAAGAATTTATAAAAATAATTATTGATGAGGTTGATCTTCCAGTTATTGTTGATGCAGGAATTGGTCTTCCAAGTCAAGCCGCAGAGGCGATGGAAATGGGAACTTGCGCAATTATGGCAAATACAGGAATTGCAAGTGCATCTGATATTACAATGATGGCAAAAGCTTTTAAACTTGGAATAGAAGCTGGGCGTCTTGCTTATCTTTCAAAACCAGGCAGAGTTTTAGAATCTGGAGCTGATCCATCATCTCCACTAAGAGATTTTTTCGATTAAGATGAATATAAAAAAAGTTACAGATTATTTTCCAGAAATGGATATAATCAATTCTCATATAAAAACCGAAGTTTTAGAAGATTATGAAAAAATAAAAAATAAAAATGTAAGCGATGATGATATTCTAAGAAGTTTAGAAAAAGAAAGACTTGATGAAGAAGATTTTTACAATCTTTTATCAGACAAGGCTCTTGATTATTTAGAAAAAATGGGAGAGCTTGCAAAAGATAAGAGAGTAAGATATTTTGGAAATAATGTTTGTCTTTTCTCACCAATTTATATAGCAAATTATTGTGAAAATTCTTGTAGGTACTGTGGATTTAGGGCGAAATCTGATATAAAAAGGGCAAAATTAAATTTTGAAGAGATTGAAGAAGAAATGAAGGCTCTTTCAGATACTGGAATTGAAGATGTTTTAATTTTAACAGGGGAAAGTCAAAAATTTTCATCAGTTGAATATATAGCAAAAGCTTGTGAGATTGCAAAAAAATATTTTAAAACAATAGGAATAGAAGTTTATCCTGCAAATGTAGATGATTATAAAAAATTGAAAAAGGCAGGTGCAGATTTCGTTACAGTTTTTCAAGAATCTTACAATCCAAAAACTTATGATTTTTACCATCCTTACGGTCACAAAAGATCTTGGGTTTATAGAATTGATACTCAAGAAAGAGCAATGATGGCAGGCTTTAGGGGAGTAGGTTTTGGAACGCTTTTTGGACTTAATGATCCAATTGAAGAAGCATTTAAATTAGGTCTTCACGCTCAAAAAATTCAAAAAAAATATCCTCACGCAGAAATTGCAATTTCTCTTCCAAGAATTAGACCAACTCACGGGGCAGATAAGCTTAAATTTTTTGAAGTAAATGATAAGAAATTTTTCCAAATCATCCTTGCCCTTAGAATATTTTTGCCATTTGCATCAATAACTCTTTCAACAAGAGAAGACCGCGAATTTAGGAATTTGGCAGTAAAATATGCAGCAACAAAAATTTCTGCATCTGTTGATACGTCAATAGGTCATAGATCAAAAAATTCTCAAGATACGGGAGATGAGCAATTTGAAATTGCCGATAATAGGTCTTGTGACGATGCAATAAAAGATTTAAAATCAATTGGCATGACTCCAGTTTTTACTGATTATATAAATGTTTAGGAGGCTTTATGAAAAAAAATAATTCTTTGCTTATTATGCTAAGTCTTTGTATGTTTGTAACAATTGGTCTTGTTATTTCTCCAATTTTAAGATTTGAAGGTTTTGCTCCAACGGCTCATTTTGTAAATATTGTTTGTTCAGTTTTTTTGGGCCCTTGGTATTCGCTTTTAAATGGATTAATAACTGCATTTTTGAGAATGAGTTTTCTAGGAATTCCTCCTCTTGCCATAACTGGACAAATTTTTGGGGCTATGCTTTCAGGAATTTTTTATAGAAAATCGAAAGGAAATTTATTGGCAGCTGTAGTTGGAGAAATAATTGGAACAGGAATAATTGGAGCTATTGTTTCTTATCCAGTAATGAAATTATTTTATGGAACAGGCGATATAACTTGGTATTTTTACCTGCCTTCTTTTACAATTGCAACAATTATTGGAGGAAGTGTAGCTTATATTTTCTTAAAAACTTTGCAAAAATCTAAAGTTTTATATTCCATACAAAAAAAGCTTGGAGTAAATGTATATGAAAAATCTAAAAAAAATTCTTGAAAATAGAAAACTTGTTAGGGAAAAAATTCCATTAATTCACGCAATTACAAATCCAATTGCCATAAATATGGTGGCAAATGCGATTTTATTTCAAGGAGCCAAGGTAATTTGCGCCGAATGCGAAGATGAAATGGAAGAAATTGTAAAAATTTCTGATTCTCTTTCTATAAATCTTGGAAATATTACAAATTCGAGATTAAAAGCAATGGAAATAGCGACAAAGTTTGCAAATGAGAAAAATATTCCCGTAATAATGGATGTGGTTGGAGTTGGTGCAAGTAAAATTAGACTAGATTTTGCAAAAAATTTACTAGAAAAATATAAATTTGAAGTCATTAAAGGAAATTCATCAGAAATTCTTTCTCTTTGTGGAGAAAAATCTCATGCCAAAGGAATAGATGCAGGAGATGAGGATAAGATTTCTTGTGAAAATATAAAATATTTTACGGAAATTTCTCAAAAGCTTTCAAAAAAATACAAAACGACAGTTTTGATTACAGGAAAAACTGATATTTTATTAAAAGATGATAAGTATTTTTTGTTTGAAAATGGTTGTGAAAATCTTTCAAAAATTACAGCCACAGGTTGTATGTTGACAGGCTTAATTTCTACATTTTTATCAGTTTCAAATCCAATCGATGCGTCAATTTTAGCTCTTCTTATTTTGGAAATATCTGGAGAAATTTCTGATACAAAAAAGCCCTATAGTTTTTTTGTAAATTTGATGGATAATATATCAGAAATCAGCGATGAAGAAATTATAAAAAGAGCAAAAATAAGGGAGGAAAATTTGTGAAAAAATTATATTTGGTAACAAATTCAGATAAATATAATGAAGAAGAATTTTTAGAAAGAATTGAAGATGCCATAAAAGGCGGAGTCGATATTGTTCAATTGAGAGAAAAAGAAAAATCTGATATTGAAATTTTAAATTTAGGGGAAAAAGTAAAAAATATTTGTGACAAATACGATATTCCTTTGTTAATTGATGATAAGGTTCATCTTGCTTGGGCTCTTGGCTGTGGCGTTCATGTTGGAAAAGATGATATGCCAATTGCACTTTGTAGAAAATTATTGGGAGAAAAAGCAATAATAGGAGCAACTGCAAAATCAGTAGAAGCTTCCAAAAAAGCACAAAATGATGGGGCAAATTATTTGGGAGTAGGGGCAATTTTTGAAACCAAAACTCACGTAAAAACCAAAAGAACATCAATAGAAACTTTGAAAAAAATAAAAGAAGAAGTGGACATAGATATTTATGCCATCGGTGGTTTAAATATTGAAAATGTAGAAATATTAAAAAATACAAAAGTCGATGGAGTTTGCGTGGTAAGAGCAATAATGGACGCAAAAGACGTCTACCAAACAAGCCTTGAATTAAAAGAAAAAATTCAAGAGTTATAAAGTAAAAGTAATTTTAATTATAAAAAAATTTATAATTAAAAAATCCGTCAATGCCCATTTAACCTTGCGGAGAGATCTCAAAGAAAGAGTGAAATTTAAAAATGAGTTTAACCTAAGAGATCTCTCTATTAAATAAATATATATAAGTTTTAATTTTAACCTTGAGACTTTTAAAATATAAAATCTTATTTTTTATTTACAAAATCAAGCAAAATATTATCTATAGATTCAACTTCTATATATTTTATTTCCTTAATGTCAATTTCAAATTCATCGTAAATTTGTCCGGAATTTATATCTACTGCGTCAATTATTGCAAAATCATCTTCTATATTTTTTACATAACCACAAATTTGGTCGAAATAATCTAAGGATTTTCCTAAATTTATTATTTTTTTATTTTCCTTGGCGTATTTTACTATATCAAAAAAATCTGTCATATTTTTAAAAATTTCACCTATATTTTCGCCAGTCTTTTCTTCTTTAGTTGATTTCCAATATTCATTATAAATTTTTAATTTTTTCAAAAAATCAGATTTTTCATTTATTTTTACCAAGTTTTTTGAAATCAAAGTGTAACCGTCAAATCTTCCTTGATCGTCTAGGTTTTTTATCAAGTAATTTTTTTCATTTTCATCTAGCAAAAATCCGTATGCAAATGATGAGCCATTATTTAAAATTTCTATTAATTTATTTTCCATAATTACCTCTTTTCATTTCCATTATACTAAAAATATACAAAATAAAAAGCAGGAAAAATCCTGCTCAGAGTGTTGATAAACTAAGAATTTACTCATTTCGACCGAGTGTAACGAGTGGAGAAATCTCATGGGATCTCTCCATGCGTTCGTTTCACTCACTTAGTCGAGATGGATTTTAGCGTAATTTTATTCTTGAATTATTAATGAACTATTAAACTGACTTTGTCTACGCTCTGAGCAGGAAAAATCCTGCTTTTATCCCATATATCTTTTTAAGAAATCTTTTGTTCTTTGATTTTTTGGATTTGTGAAAATTTCTTCTGGAGATCCTTCTTCTAAAATTATTCCTTCATTCATAAACAAAACTCTTGTTGAAACTTCTCTTGCAAAATCCATTTCGTGGGTTACTACTATCATTGTGATTCCTTTTTTGGCAAGTTTTGTCATAACTTCCAAAACTTCTCCAACCATTTCTGGATCAAGGGCGCTTGTTGGTTCATCGAATAATAAAACTTCTGGATCCATACAAAGGGCTCTTGCTATGGCAACTCTTTGTTTTTGCCCACCAGAAATTTGTGATGGCTTTGCGTTTATATATTGGTCCATGCCTACTAATTGTAGGAATTTTTTTGCTTTTTCTTCTGCATCCTTTTTTGAAATTTTTAAAACTTTTTCTTGGCTTAGGGTGCAGTTTTGTAGGACAGTTTTATTTTCAAACAAATTAAAATTTTGAAAAACCATGCCGACTTTTGTTCTGTAGGCTCTTAGGTCAAATTTTTTGTCTAAAATATTTTCACTTTTGTACAAAATTTCTCCGCTTGTTGGTTCTTCTAATAGATTTAAACATCTTAAAAGGGTAGATTTTCCTGATCCTGATGAGCCTATTATTGTAACTACTTCTCCTTTTTGAACCTCCATATTTATATCTTTTAAAACTAAATTTTGTCCGAATTTTTTTTCTAGATTATTTACTTTTATTATATTAGGCATGAATTCCTCCTGTTACAGATCCAAGTACAAATTCTTTGTTGGTAAATTTCTTTTCAATTAACAAGATAATTCTTGTTGTTATGAAAGTTAAAATGAAATATATTATTGCAGTTATCAAATATGTTTGGAATATTTGGTAGGTTGAACCTGCTATTGATTTTGATACAAAGAATAATTCTGTTACGCTTATTACGTTTAATACTGATGTATCTTTTATATTTACGACAAATTCGTTTGCAATTGCTGGCAAAATTGATTTTATTGTTTGTGGAATTACAACATTAAACATTGTTTGTGAATGTGTCATTCCAAGTGCCTTACAAGCTTCGAATTGTCCTTCGTCAACTGAATTTATTCCGCCTCTTACAACTTCTGCTAAGTAAGCTCCAGTATTAATTGAAACTATTATAAAGGCTGCAAGCATGGTTGACATATCGATTGATAAAAATTGTTTTGCGCCATAAAATATTAGGATTGCTTGAACCATCATTGGAGTTCCCCTAAATATTTCTATGTAGCAAACCAAGATAAAGTTTACAATTTTTTGTAAAATATAGGCGAAAATATTTTTATTTTTATCTACTTTTATTTTTCTAATTACTGCAACTATAAGTCCAATTACAAATCCTATCAAGGTTGAAATAATTGAAATGAAAAGTGTTGAGAAAATTCCGTTTATAAATAGGGAAGAATATTCGCTCCAAATAGCTTTCATTTGTCCAAAAAATGAAAGTTGTTCGCCATTATCTTCTGATAATTTTACCATTTCATTCATTATTTTATCTTGATCTTTAACATTCATTTGAGATAAAATGTCGTTTATTTGATCTTTCATTTGGGAATTTTTTCTAAGACCTACGGCAATTGATGTATCGTCTGTTTCAGTTTTAAAGCCCTTGCCTTTTTCAAATTCTACATAAGTTAAATCTTCATTTGCAGAAACGGCTGACATTGCTCCAGGTTTTTCTGAAACATATCCATCAATATTTCCAGCTTTTGTTGCAGAAATCATTGATGGGAAAGATTCCATTGCAGCTTGTTTATTAACTCCATCAATTTGATCAAGTACTGTGTAATGGAAAGTATTTAATTGTCCAGTAATTTTTGCATCTTTAAAATCAGCTATTGATTTTGCCTTTGCAAAAGAAGAATCTTTTTTCAAAACTATAACCAAATCAGAAATATAATATGAATTTGTAAAGTCAATTTCTTTTCTTCTTTCAGCAGTAGGGCTCATACCAGCAATAATTGCATCAATTTTTCCACTTGTAAGAGCAGGTGGAAGACCGTCCCATTCGATTTTGTAAATTTCTAATTTTTTTCCAAGTTCATCAGCAATTTTTTTTGCGATTTGAACGTCATATCCATTTGCAAATTCTCCCTTAGAATTTTTAATTTCAACAGCTCCATTAGCATCATTAACTTGAGAGAAGTTAAAAGGAGCATAATTAACTTCCATTCCAACCTTAAATGTGTCCTCATCGGCGTGTGAAATTCCCATTGTAAAAATAAAAGTCAAAACAAAAGCCATAAGAAACTTTAATATCTTTTTCATTATTTCCTCCAAATTTTTTTCTTTTTTTTAGTCGTAACTTTTTTATGGATTAAATATAAAAAAAACGATCCGCATCCCAAGGGACGAAGACCGTGTTACCACCCAAATTTAATATTTTTTCACAAAAATATCCTTATTAAGTACAAAATATACTTTCAAAGGATCCAATAAGAAAGTACAAAATTATACCCCTTTGCTATAACGTGCAAAATACGGTGCCGAATCAAAATATCCTCGGTACAACTCTAAGTCTTTATTCACTAAGATTATAAGATCTTTTTTCAGCCTACAAAGATTCTCTGTGCATATAATTTATTAGCTACTCTTCTTTTCAAAGTTTTTATATTTAATCTTAGACTAATGATACATCCTTAAATTGTATTTGTCAAATAAATATTTATATTTTTATTTGAAAATTTATAATTTTTTTGATTTTTGCTTTAAAAACTTTTTTATTACAAAATTATAAGATACTATTAGCTTGAAAAAATTGGGATAAATTATAAATAGAAAAATATAAAAAATACCATATAATATATTTGAAAAAATTTTAAAGGAGATAGAAATGACACAAAAGAAAATGAATTTCGAAAAATTTATAATAAAACCCAAAGAAGGATCAAATATAAAAAAAACAATTGCTATAATGTCAGGCAAGGGAGGTGTTGGCAAATCTTCTGTAACAAGTATGCTTGCAGCAAAGCTTTCTAAAGATGGAAATAAAGTTGCGATTTTGGATGCAGACATAACAGGCCCATCAATCCCACAAGCTTTTGGCATAAAAGAAAGTGTGAGAAGTCTTGAAGATGGAACTTTAATTGCACCAGAAAGTGTGAGCGGAATAAAAATTATGTCAATAAATTTAGTTTTACAAGACAAATCCGCTCCAGTTGTTTGGAGATCATCAATTGTAAATAATGTTTTAAAACAATTTTACACAGATGTTGATTGGGGAGAAATTGATTATCTATTAATTGATATGCCACCAGGAACTAGTGACATTCCACTTACAGTTTTCCAATCCCTAAATATTGATGGGGCGATTGCAGTTACAACTCCTCAAGATTTGGTAGGAATGGTTGTAGAAAAATCATTAAATATGGCAAAAATGATGGGCAAAGAAATTCTTGGAATAGTTGAAAATATGTCTTATTTTAAGGCAAAAGACACTGGAAATATTTACAAAATATTTGGAGAAGGAAAAACCGACGAAATTGCTGAAAAATTTAAAATTGATACAGTAGCAAAACTTGCAATAAATCCAGAAATTACAAGTTTGATTGACCAAGGAAAAATTGAAGAAGTTGAAGAAAGTGACCTTGACAAATTAGTAGAAAAAATCGAAAAATTATAAGGAGATATTATGAAAAAAATATTTAAAAACAAAATGTTAAAGGCATTTGCTTTGGGATTAATTTTAATTATCCCACAAGTTGCAAAAGCAAGTGGAGAATTTGATTCGCAAAAAGAAGCTTATATGTATGGAGCTGGCTTAAATCAAAATCAAATTGAAGAAGTAAAAAATAAATTGGGACTATCTGATGATATAAATAAATCAAGTGTAAATGGCGACGATTGCCAAAAATATTTAGGCTACAAAGCAGAAGATTATAATATGATTTCATCAGTTTCAGTAAAAAAACTTCCAAAGGGAAGCGGAATCAAGGTAGAAATTTTAACACCAGAAAATATTACATCAATTACTCAAAGCCAATACACAAACGCTGCAATCACATCAGGAATTACCGATGCAGAAATTAAAGTTGCAAGTCCAACAAAAGTTACAGGAGAATCTGCCCTTGTTGGAGTGTATAAGGCAATAGAGATGTATGGAGAAAAAGTTAATACACAAAGCACTCAAACTGCCCAAGAAGAGCTTGGAACATTAAAGAAAATAAGCGAAGAAAATGAAAATAATCAATCTTTTGACAAAGACAAATTGGACCAAGCAGTTGCAGAAGTAAAACAAAATTTAAAAGATTACAAAGATAAAAATGGACAAACCGCTGATAGCGGGCAAATTCAAATTTTTATAAAAGATGCTTTGAACAATGTAAATATGGGAGATATTTTATCAAATAACAATATACAAATTTTAGTAAATTATTTTGAAAAATATCAAGAAAGCCCAGCAATTGATAGCAAGGCAGTAGAAGAAAATCTTAAAAAATTTGCAGGAACTTTGACAGAAAAAGGAAAAAAATTCTACGAAGACAACAAAGAAGACATTGACAAAGTAGGAAATGATATAAAAGAGTCAGGTCTTTGGGATAAAATAGTACAATTTTTCAAAGACTTATTTGCATCTTTTACAAATTCAAATGACGATAGTTCAAATAATTAAAAATTAAAAAAATATTTTAAAATTAAAAGGAGGAGAAATCTATTACGATTTCTCCTCCATTTTTGTGCAAAAAATTGTAATTTACAAACTAAGCATTTGCATATAATTTTATTTTTATTTTTTCAAATTATTGGCTAATAAATGTAGATTTTTTAATACCAACCACGAAGCTCCATTGCTTCTGCAATTCTTTTGATTGCAAACATATAAGATGCTTCTCTTATATTTGTATCAAATTCTTCTTTAATTTCAAAAATTCCTTCAAGAGCTTTTAGCATATCTTTTTCTTGTTTTTCTTGAACTTCTTCTTTTGACCAATAATTTCCATATTGATTTTGAATCCATTCATAATATGAAACCAAAACTCCACCAGAATTTGCTAGGACATCTGGAATTACTTCTACATTTTTTTCTTTTAAAATAATATCAGCTTCTGGAGTTGTTGGGCCATTTGCACCTTCTGCAATTAATTTTACATCTAAATTTTTGGCGATTTTTTCAGTAATTATATTTTCTAAAGCTGCAGGAATTAAAATATCAAATTTTGTTTGCCAAAATTCTTCATCAGATATTTTTTTTGCATTAGGATAGCCTACAAGAGTTTTATTTTCATCTCTATATTTTTGTAAAGATTCATAATCAAATCCATCTTCAGAATATAGGGCTGATCTTCCGCACTCTTCATTTTCATCTCTTATAGAAAGATATTTAACTTTAGCACCTTCTTCTACTAAATATTTTAAAGTAAAACTTCCAACATTTCCAAAACCTTGAAGACCAATTTCTGCATTTTTCAAATCAAGTCCAATTTTTTTGGCTGCATATTTTGTTGTAATAACAACTCCATATCCTGTAGCTTCACTTCTACCTAAACTTCCACCAAGAATTAAAGGCTTGCCTGTAAAAGTTCCAAAATCTTCTTTGTCGCCATTTAATTTTGTATATTCGTCAATAAAATATGACATAATTTTTCCATTTGTATTTACATCAGGAGCTGGTATGTCTATTCTTTCTCCCAAATATTTGTACAAGCCTCTAACATATCCACGAGAAAGACTTTCAAGTTCTCTATCAGATAATTTTTTTGGATCAACACATATTCCGCCCTTACCACCGCCGTAAGGAATTGCCAAAAGTCCTGCCTTTAAAGTCATCCAAGTTGAAAGAGCTTTTACTTCTTCTACATTTACACTTTGATGAAACCTTACTCCACCTTTTGAAGGACCTAGGGCATGGTTGTGAGCTGATCTATATCCTTTAAAAACTTTTAGAGAACCATCATCCATTTTTACTGGAATAGAAATTTCTATAAATCTTTGAGGTTCTTTTAAAATTTCATAAACTGCTGGATTTAAATTTAATTTTTCACATGCTTTTTTTATTTGTAATTGTGCAGATTCTAAGGGATTTAATGTATCTGTCATTTTTAACTCCTTTATATTTACTAATTAATTTCTATAAAATTTAATCTTTTAAATAATTATAACATTATTTTTTTTCGCATACAATAAAAAAAATACGCCACAAAGGACGTATCAGAGCGTAGACAAAGTATAAATGTAGATAATATTTTATTTTAGAATAAAAATCAAGATAAGTACCATCTCGACTAAGTGAGTGAAACGAACGCACGGAGAGATCTCATGAGATTTCTCGACTCACTACGTTCGCTCGAAATGGGTTAAAATTTACTTTGTCAACAGTCTAATACGCCACAAAGGGCGTATTTTAATCTTCAATTAATCTTTTTATAATTGTTGGATTTCCAATTCCTGATGTTATAATTCCACTTCTAGGATTTGCTGCATGAACAATTCCTCCTTGACCATCGGCAATTGCAACGTGGGTAATATTTGAAAGGCTTGTTCCATAAAATACCAAATCTCCTGCTTTTTCTTCTCCAAGTTTTATAGTTTTTCCATAATCAGCTTGGCTTTGAGCAAAATGAGGAAGACTAATTCCAAATTCTTTATAAACTTGTTGGGTAAATCCAGAACAATCAACTCCATTTGTAAGACTTATTCCACCCCAAACGTAAGGATTCCCAATAAATTTTGTTGCAAAATTATAGGCTTGTGATCCAATATCATCTCCTGAAACTGTGTAATAAATATATTCAACTTCTTCAGTTTTTTCTTCTGGCTCATCTACCACATAATTTCTAACAATTTCATTTTCTTTTGCCTTATCTTTTTGATCGATTGGATACAAACTCAAGTTATTCCTATCAAGATAATCCATATATCTTTTTACAGAATCATATATTTTTTTGTATTTATCTTTTATTTTATTTAAATCTTTTTCATCTTTTTTTGATAAATCAAAATTATCAATTTTTGCAAAACCAATTTTGTCGCCTTTTTTGACCTTTACAAAATTTTTGTTAGAATCAAAATCTATTAAATCAATTTTTTCTTTCTTTTTAAAATTTGAAATTTCTTTTGATTTCTCGTCAGCTTTTTCATAAATTTTGCCATTTTTAATTGCTTTCATATCATCTAAAATATGAAACCAAATTTTTGCTACATATCCATCTTTTCCTTCAAAATTAATTTTTAACCAATTGCCATTTTCTTCTTTTATTTCATAAAAATCAGGATAATCTATTCCTCCTAATATTTTAGAATCATCTGCAAAAGATTGTTTTTCTCTAACATTTACACCTTCTGCAAGATCATAATTTATTAAAATAGATTTCGCCTTAGAAGTATTTGTTGGTGCAAATAATTGAAAAGAAATAAGAGTGGATAATAATAAAATTATTTTTTTGTTTTTTCTCATTTTCCCATCCTCGAATTATTTTAATTTCAACTACTATTAATTTATCATTATATTGATATAGTGTCAATTATTTAAATTTGATTTGCAAAATATTTATAAAGCAAAAAAATATTTTTTGCCAAAAATTATGGATTAAAAATTTAATATGTATTTTTTTATGATATAATTATTTAAACAAATTTTAAAATATCAAGAAAGGTAAAAATATGGATTTAAAAGAATTTGGAAATTTGGCTTTTGATAAAAAAACTATGAAAGAAAATGTCCCTTATCCTGTTTATTTAAAATGGAAAGAGGCTGCAAGAAATAATACAACTCTTGATAAAGAAACTGCTGATTCTATTGCTCATGCTATGAAAATTTGGGCGATTTCAAAAGGAGCAACTTCATATACTCATTGGTTTCAACCTTTAAATGGAAAAACTGCAAATAAAAAAACGGCGTTTTTAAATAGAGATGATAAACACAATCCAATCAATAGATTTTCTGGAAATGAATTAATAAAAGGAGAGCCGGACGCCTCATCATTTCCATCAGGTGGAATGAGATCGACTTTTGAGGCTCGTGGTTATACATATTGGGATTTGACTGCAAATTCTTTTATTGAAGATAAAGTTTTATATATTCCATCAGTTTTTGTTTCCTTTTATGGGGAAAAACTTGATAAAAAATTGCCTTTAATTGAATCAATGAATATCTTGAGCAAGTACGCAAGTCCAATTTGCAATATGTTTTTGAAAGATGAAAAAACTTATAGGGTAAAGGCAAAAGTTGGACTTGAACAAGAATTTTATTTAATTGATAAAGAATTTTATGATAAAAGAATAGATTTAGAATATTGTGGAATGAGTCTTGTTGGACGTGATTCTATGGTTGAAAAGGAAATAATTTCCCATTATCTTGGTGCAATTCCTCAAAGAGTAAATGATTTTTTTGAAGATGTGAACGAACAGTTATATAATTTGGGAATTTATATGGAGGCTGAGCATAATGAAGTTGGGCCAAATCAATTTGAAATTGCAATAATGTATGAAAATTGTAATATTTCCGTAGACAACAACCAATTATTGATGCATATTTTAGAAAAAACTGCCATCAAACACAATCTTTATTGCCTATTAAAAGAAAAGCCTTTTAAAAATATGGCTGGAAGCGGAAAACACAATAATTATTCCCTTACCACAAATTACGGAAAAAATTGTTTTTCTCCAGGGGATGATCCAAAAAATAATTATTTATTTTTATTATTTTTATCAGCAATGATTAAAGTTTGTAATAAATACCAAAATTTAATAAGACTTTCTTCATCATCAGTTTCAAATGATTATAGGCTTGGAGGAAATGAGGCACCACCTTCAATAATTTCTGTTTTTATCGGCGAAGATTTAGAAAATATTTTAAAATCAATAGCAAAAGACCAAGAGATAAAAGGAATAAATAATAAAGTTAAAATTCCACATCTTGGAGAAATCCAAACAGATTCATCAGACAGAAATAGAACATCTCCAGTTGCCTTTACAGGAAATAAATTTGAATTTAGGATGTTAGGCTCTTCAAAATCAGCCGCAGATTTAAATACAGTAATTAATCTTGCTATGGCAGAAGTTTTAAAAGATATAGGCAAAAGACTTGAAGGAAAAAATGAAAAAGATTTAAAAGAAGAAGTATACAAAATAGTCAAAGAAATATACAAGGAAAATTCAAAAATTTTATTCCAAGGCGACGGATACTCAAAAGAATGGATAAAAGAAGCAGAAAAAAGAGGACTTATTAACCATAAAAGCTTCTTAGACGCCTTAGTCTATGCAAAGAAAAATTCATCATACGAAATATTTAAAGAAGAAAAAATATTTAGCCAAAAAGAAATAGATTCAATAATAAACGTAGAATTTGAAGAAATAATAAAATTTTGCCAACAAGAGCTTGAAATTTTATCAAATTTAATCTATCAAGAAATCCTTCCTTCAGCAATGAAAGAAATAAAGGAAATAAAATCCTATCTTGCCTTTTTAGAAAATGAAAAATTAGAAGAAAAGGCAAAAAGAATAAATGAAAATGTAAAAATTTTATTAGAATTTGGAGAAGAAATAAAAGAAATTCTAAAAGATTTTGAAAAAATAAAAGAAATAGAAGAAAAAGCAATTTACATTCAAGAAAAAACCAGAAAAATCACAGAAGAAATAAGAGAAGTAGCAGATAATTTAGAAAAAGAAATTTCCAGAGAAAATTATTCAATGCCTAGATATGTGGACATGTTGAAATCTTTATAGATTTTAAAAAAAATTTAGAAGCTTGAAAAAGCTTCTTTTTTTGTTATATACATTTATTTCTTTCATTAATAAAATAATTATTTTATAAAATTAATACTTCGTAATGTTAGGGCGGAGGAAATGGGGAGTTTCGATTCTTCCCCTTTTTACACGCTAACTTAATTTTTAAAATTTAACAAAATCTTAAATTAAAAATTAATTTTAAATTACAAAGTAAATTATTTAATTAAATTAAAACTTCGTAGACTTAGGGCGGAAGGAACAGGGGACTTCCGATTGTCCCCTTTTTCCTTCCCCCTAAGAACCCCCATCTTTATAACCCCTTAACCGGCCCTTGCAGGGAGCATAAATCAGAAAGAAACTTACGTTTCTTTCTTTTTATAAATTTATTATCCGAATTTAATAAGTATATATGCCCAAAATAAATAAATTCAAAGTTCATTAAAAGAGAAAAAATAACTCACTAACGTTCAAACAATTTTTTCTCTAATAATTCACTTGAATTTATAATTATTTTTAGATAGCTCTTAAATTTCAAAAACTTGAAAGAAGCGTTAGCTTCTTACAAAACCAGCTCCATGCAATGGTCGGTTGCAGGGGGGCAAAAAGGTGGGGGTCGTTAGGGGGAGGAAAAAGGGGGAGAATCGAAACTCCCCCATTTCCTCCGCCCTAACATAACGAAGTATTAAAATTAAATTGTGATTTAGTATATTATTAAAAAACTTTAAGAATATAATCAAATAGTCTTTTTCATATTTCTACAGAAATATATTAAGTCCTAAGTCTGCTGATAATATTTTTAATAAATTTTTCCCAACAACTGAGTTTCCTGACTTATCTAGTCTTGGGGAATATACGCAGATTCCGCATTTGTTTGGTACAACGCCTAAAATCGCTCCGCCTACTCCTGATTTTGATGGGATGCCTACTTTCATTAAATATTCTCCGCTTTTTTCGTACATTCCACACGATGCCATTTGGGCAATTGTCATTTGGACTATGTTTTGTGGAATTATTAAATTTGATGAGTGTATGTCAAAGCCTTCGTTGGCAAGGAGTGCTCCTAGTTTTGCAAGGGATTCTACGTTTGTACCAATTGAGCAAATTCTAACGTATAAATCTAAAACTTCATCAGCGTTTTGGGCAAATATATTTTTGCTTTTTAAATAATAAGCAATTGCTCTGTTTCTGTCTGTAGTAGAAATTTCTGATTTGTAAATATTTTCCATAAATGTAAATGTCCCATCGTTGCTCATTTGTTTTATTAATTCCATAACTCTATTAAATTTTTCTTCTTCGCTTTTTCCATAAATCATTGATGTTGTTGTCATTGCTCCAGCGTTTATAAATGGATTTGCTGCCCTTTGGCCAATTGGAATTAATGAATTAAATTCGTATCTTGTTGGCTCTGTTCCAACTTTTGAAAATACTTCGTCTGTTGTGTTGTCTTTTAATGCCATGATTAGGGTAAAAATTTTTGAAATGGATTGAACTGAAAATATTTTTTCTTTTTCTCCAAAATTATAAATATCTCCGCCTGTTGTTACAATAGAAAGGGCAAAGCCGTTTTCGTCTACATTTTTAAGCTCGGGGATGTAGGAGGCAACTTCGCCTTGATTGGAAAAATTTTTTGCTTTTTTTATGCATTCTTCTATCTCTTTTTCTATATCTTCTCTTTTCATAAACATAATATCACCTACTTACAATTTTATATAAAATATTTACCCGATTTGATATAATAATAATTAATTAAAGAAATAAAAGGAGTTTCTTATGATTATTTTGGAAATATTAAATGAAGATAAATGGCTAGAAGATTTTAAATTTTTTGAGGATTTTAAAAATTCTTCTTATTACAAAATTTTGTTAGATACTTATAAAAATTTAAATACAAAAATTCTTTACCAAAGCAAAATCCACGGTCAAGGTCATATTGAAAGAGTAATTTTTATTTCTATGCTTTTGGCTTTTAATTATAAATTGGACAAAAATGATACAGATATTTTAAGATTTGCTGCATCTTTGCATGATACAAAAAGAGTTGACGATTCTTATGATACAGAACATGGTTATAGGGCAGCACTTTATTCGATTGACTATGCAAAAATAAATGAAAATGACAAAAATATTCTTCAAGCAGTTTTGGCTGTTCATTCAAGACCTGACAAACAAATGGATGAAACAATTGAAGAATTTTTTGTAAAAGATATGGATAGGGCAAGATATTTGTCAAAACTTTTCAAGGATGCTGATGCTCTTGATAGGGTTAGGCTTGGAGATTTGAATGAAAAATATTTGAGAAATGATTTTTCTCATGATTTGATAGATTTTTCTAATAAATTATTTGAAAAATATTTGGATAGACAATGAAAGAACATTCAATAAAACAAAAATTTGCAATTTTATCAATTTCTTTGATTTTAACAAGCAATAGCATAATTTCTGGAAGTTTAGTTTATATACAAGAAGCCTTCAATCTTACTAGAAGTGAGGCTGAATTTATAATAAGTCTTTCAAGCCTTGCTGTTATGATTTTTATTTTTTTGGCAGAATATTTGGCGATTTTTATTGGAATAAAAAATACAGTTTTGTTGGGACTTTTGCTTGTGGGATTTAGCGGAATTATTCCCCTTGTTTTTAGGACTTATTTATCAATAATTATTTCAAGATTTCTCCTTGGATCAGGGCTTGGTCTTTTTAATGGGCATTCGGCAAATTATATTAATTTGCTCTACCATGATAATAATGAGAGAACAAAACTTCATGGCCTAAGAAATGCTTTTGAATTTATTGGGCAAATAATTCTTTTTTCCTTGGCAGGAATCCTTGTAAAATTTGATTATATGTACACTTTTTCACTTTATACATCAGCATTTCTTATTTTTATATTTTTTAAAAACAATGTAGAAGATGTAAAAATTGAAAAAGAGAAGGCAAAAATAAATTTTGATTCAAATATTTTTCTTTTTATAATTTTTGCCATGCTTATGATTTTAAATGGAACGGCAATGCTAATGAGATTTCCTTTTGTTGCAAGCCAAAGCCGTGGAATTGATGTAAATGTAAGTTTTTATTTAAATTTTGTGCCAATTGTTGGAATGATTTCGGCGTTTTTATTTACACCAATCAATTTGAAATTAAGAGAAAAAACTATATTTTTTGGCTTGGGATTTTTTATACTAGCAAATTTTTTGATAGTAAATTTTGGAAATAATCTTTTAGGATTTTTATTTTCTATTTTGCTTTTGACTTTTGGGCAATCAATGTGTATGCCTTACATATTTGCAGAAGTGCCAAGATTTGTAAAAGGTCACAGCTCAAGAATAGCCACAAATTTAATTTTTATAGGGTGTAATATAGGAGTATTTTTAGCACCATTTTTTATGAAAAGCATGGACAAGCTAATAAATACAAATTCCCTATCAAAAGGATTTGGAAGTTTTGTAATAATTTATTTTATTTTTGTTGGAATATTTTTTAGAAGAAATAAAAAAAGAGCCTAGCTGGCTCTTTCAGAGCGTAGACAAAGTCAGTTTAGTAATTCATTATTAATTTGAAAATAAAATTACGCTACAACCCATCTCGACTAAGTGAGTGAAACGAACGCACGGAGAGATCTCATGAGATTTCTCGACTCACTACGTTCGCTCGAAATGGTAAAAGTTTAGTTTTTCAACAGTCTGAAAGAGCCTAACTGGCTCTTTTATTTATAATACACATCCTTATATTTTTCATCCTTTTCAAATTTATCTTTTATATAAGGGCAGGTTGGAATTATTTTTTTATTTTTATCTCTTGCGTATTGAACTAATTCGTCTACCAATTTTCCTGCTATTCCTTGACCGCCATATTCTTCATTAACTTCTGTGTGTGGTGCATCGATTAGATTTTCTTTTTCTACTATATCTATAAATCCTATTTTATTTTCCTTATCAAAAACTTGCACTTGTTTTTCTTTTTTATTTATTTTATATTCCATAATATCACCTCAATTATTTTATACCCTAATTAGCTTAAAATATATTTAATTTAATATAAAAAAATATAATATTTTTGTTTAAAGTCGAATTTGCGGGTATAAATATTTTTGTAAGAGAAAATTTATGGAAAAACGAAAGGAATTATTATGAAAAGAGAATATAGTTATGGATCAATTATTTTGGTTGAGATTTTAGTTGCAATTTTTGCTTTTATTCTCTACAAAATTTTTGGTAGCAGTGCAGATGAAAGTACAATTTATAATTTCTTATCTTCTGTTATTACTTGGCTTGGTTCTTTTATAATCGCATCAGGTTTAATTAATAATAGAAAGGGAAGTGTTGGAGATTATTTAAATCAATTGCAAAGACTTGATAAAAAAGCAATAATTGTAAATTTAATTCTTATAGTTATTACAATTGTTTTAAGTTTTTCTTTTGGAAAAATTGGAGTTTTTGATGTAGAAAGTAAGAAATTAAATTTATTATCACTTTCTGTTCTTGGAACACTTCTTACAGGAATTCTTGCAATTTTTACAACCTACGCAAATCATATAGTTTCAGATCCAAGAAACAAAGACCAATCAATCATGGATGCACTTAAAAGTGTGTTTGCAATTGGAATAAAATTATTTGGCAAAACTATTACTTTGTATTTGTTGTATATAGTTTTACCAATTATCCTTATTTTTGGAATAATTGTTGGAATTGTCGTTGGAACAAATAGTCCTGAAGCAGGTATTGGAATTATTATGTTAGGAGGCGTAATTTTAGGCTTGTATTATATATTGATTTCGCCACTGGTTTCAGCAAGACTTGCTGATAATTATTTAAATTTAACAGGAGATATAGAGAGAGAAATTGAAAAAGAAAATCCAGAAAATAATAACGAATTTACAATTACAAGAAATATATAAAAATAGCAGGAAGATAAAAATTCTTCCTGCTAAATTTTTTTATTAAAAATTTTAATTGATGACAAGATTGAAATAATTAAAACTAATGCATCAACAAGGCTTACAAGCCACATTGGACAATATCCAATTAAAGTTAAAATCAAAAGGACAATTCTTGTAAAAATAAGTAAGATAAGATTTTTTTTGGCAGTTTTGTCTACAATTTTTGCAATTTTCATCAAATCTCTTAATTTCCCATAAGATTTATCAGAGATCATTATGTCAGAATTATAAATTGCAATATCTGAAGATTTTTGGCCCATGCTAATGCCAATATCAGAATTTTTCAAAACTTCGCCTTCTTTTATTCCATCTCCAACATAAATAATTTTGTGTTTATTTTTTTGCTCATTATTTATAAGTTCGACTTTTTCATTTGCAGAAATTTCTGCCGCATAGGAAATGCCAAGATTTTTCGCAAGATTTTCAACAACTTTTTCTTTTTCATCTGATAAAACAGCAATATCAGAAAACTCATTTTTTAAATAATCTATGCTTTCTTTGGCATCATCTTTGATATTATCTTCCAAAACAACCTTGCAAACCAAAATATTATTTATTGACATAAAAATTGCCTTTTCATTTGAATCATCTTCAACATTTACAAAGTCTTTTGAGCCTATTTTTATTTCTTCATTTTCATAAGTTTTTGCCCAAATGTCAATATCATTTATATTTTTACTTGCTATAAAATACGAAAAATTATCTCTGCGTCTAAGATTTTTCACTATGGCTTTTGCAATAGGATCTGCTGATAATTTTTCCAAATTATACAAATAGTCCAAAAGCAAATTTTTGTTATAAGGAGAATAATATACAATTTCTTTTAAATCAAATTCCCCAACAGTCAAAGTATTTGTCATATCTGTATAAAAATAATCGCAATCAATCAACTTTTCAAAAGATTCTATATCTTTTACAAGGATTTTATTTTTATTTGCAAGAATTAAAGCAGAAATATATGAAAGAGAAATCCCAAGTATAAAAACTTTTGGACAAGAAACAATCAAGAAACTTACAGATTTTTGCAAATATTTACTCAAATCTCCTCCCAAAATAGGAGGGACTACAGCAAGAAAAATTGCCATAGCAACAAGACAAGGCGTATAAATTTTTGTAAATTGCTTAATCAATTTTTCACTTTGAGATTTTTTATTTCTTGATTTTTTTATCAAATTTATAATTTTTGCTGCCATAGATTCATCAAAAACTTTCATAGACTTGTATTTGATCTCTCCAGTTTTTAGCATAGAAGTTGATAAAATTTCACTTCCCTTTTTAATTTCGATTGGCAAAGATTTGCCATTTAAAAATGAAGTATCCAAAAGCCCTTCACCAGAAATCACAACAGAATCAACAGGGATAATATCTGCTTCTTTTGCAAGAAGTATATCGCCTTTTTTTATTTTTTTAATCGAAATTTTTGCCAAAGTCCCATCATCCAAAACTTTTGTAACTGTTTTTGGGACAATATCTGATAATTTTTTGAAATTTTCATCTATCATATCTTTTGAAAGATTTTCAAAAAATTTGCCCAAATTAAATAAAAACATTATGGCACAAGCATCAACAAAAAATCCCATAAAAAACGCAATAAAACTTGCAAGAGTAATAAGGAAATTCTCATCCATAAATTTTTTATTAGAAATCGAATTTATTGCATTTACAATAGTATCTGCTCCAACAGCAAGATATATTGCAAGAAAACTAATAACAAGGAAAAAATTTTTCCCATTTTGCTTAAATTTATAAGTAACAAAGATAAAGAAAATTGCAAAAATTGTTAGGACCAACAATTCTTTTTTCCTTTCCTTTTTCATATTTTTAAAAATTTCCATATATATCAACCTTTCATAATTAAATTTTAAATTAAAGATTTTATACTTATATTCACAAAAAATTATAGCAGAAAGGCGAATTTGTGGCAAGATTTAAAGCTTTTAATCCCGATTAAATAAGTTGAATTTAAAAAGTGAAAGTGTATATTGGAAAAGACTGAAAATAGATTTAAAAAGAAAAAATTTTAAAAAATTATGATTTACATAAAGGAAGTGTCAAATGACAAAAAATAAATTTATTTTAAAATCAGACTACACTCCAAAAGGAGATCAGCCAGATGCAATTAAAAAACTTGCTGATGGAATAAAAAATGGAAAAGCTCATCAAATTCTCCAAGGAGTTACAGGCTCAGGTAAAACTTTTACTATGGCAAATATAATTCAAGAAGTTCAAAAGCCAACTCTTGTCCTTGCCCACAATAAAACACTTGCCTACCAATTATTTACAGAATTTAAAGAATTTTTCCCAGACAATGCCGTCGAATATTTCGTATCATATTACGATTATTATCAACCAGAAGCCTACGTTGCGGCAACCGACACATATATTGCAAAAGATTCTTCAATCAATGATGAGATTGATAAATTAAGACACTCAGCAACAATGAGTTTGTTTGAAAGACGCGATGTAATAATTGTGGCGAGCGTTTCTTGCATTTACGGCTTGGGAGATCCGGAAGAATATAGAAAATTAGTTTTGTCCCTAAGACCAGGCCAAGAAATTTCTCCAGAAGAAGTTATGAAAGAATTAATCGAAAGACAATTTGTAAGAAATGATTTTGATTTTTCACGTGGAACTTTTAGAAGAAGGGGAGATGTTTTGGATATTTTCCCAGCAGGAAACGAAGAAAAAGCAATAAGAGTAGAATTTTTTGGAGATGAAATTGATAGGATTTCAGAATTTGATTCTTTGACAGGAAAAGTTACAAGCCACATCTCACACGGCTATATTTATCCTGCAAGTCACTACGCAACAAGTGCCGAAAAAGCAGCAGCTGCTATTACAACTATAAAAGAAGAATTAAAAGACAGACTTGTTGAACTTGAAAATGAAAATAAATTAGTAGAGGCTCAAAGGCTTGAACAAAGAACAAATTACGATATAGAAATGCTAGAAGAAATTGGATTTTGTTCAGGAATAGAAAATTATTCAAGACATTTATCTCAAAGACCTGCAGGATCTAGACCATATACATTAATAGATTATTTTCCAGATGATTTTATGCTTTTTGTCGACGAATCCCATGTTTCAATTCCACAAGTTGGTGGAATGTATGAGGGGGACAGGTCAAGAAAACAAAATCTTGTCGATTTTGGATTTAGACTTCCATCGGCTCTTGACAATAGACCTTTAAAATTTCCAGAATTTGAAAAATTAATTAAGCAAACAATTTATGTTTCAGCAACTCCAGGTCCTTACGAAATGGAAAAAACAGGTGGAGAAGTTGTTGAACAAATTATAAGACCAACAGGACTTTTGGATCCATTGATTGATGTAAGACCAGTAGAAAATCAAATTGATGATTTGATAGAAAATATCCATCAAATTATCGATAAAAATGAAAGAGTTCTTGTAACAACTCTAACCAAAAGAATGGCAGAAGATTTGACCGATTATTTATCAGAAAATGGAATTAAGGTAAAATATCTCCATTCAGATATAAAAACAATCGAGCGTAGTGAAATAATTAGAGATTTAAGACTTGGAAAATTTGATGTTTTGGTTGGAATAAATCTTCTTCGTGAGGGATTAGACTTGCCAGAAGTTTCCTTGATTGCAATTTTAGATGCAGACAAGGAAGGATTTTTAAGAAGCGAAACTTCCCTTATCCAAACCATAGGAAGGGCTGCTAGAAATTCAAAAGGTCATGTAATAATGTATGCAGATAAAATTACAAGATCAATGAAAAAAGCCATTGACGAAACTGAAAGAAGAAGAAAAATTCAAACAGAATTTAACGAAAAACACGGCATAACTCCAACGACAATCAAGAAAAACATAGCAGAAATAATTCAAGTAACAAAATCAACAGAAAATGTAGAAGAAGTAAAAGAAGAATTCTCACAAGAACAAATTGAAAATATAATTATAAATTTGGAAACAGAAATGTATAAGGCAGCAGAAGAATTAGATTTTGAAAAAGCAGCACAAATCCGTGACCAAATAGCAAAAATGAAAAGAGAATTTGCGGAGGTATAAATGAGTGAAAATAAAATAGTGATAAAGGGGGCAAGGACTAATAATTTAAAAAACGTAGACCTTACCCTTCCTCGCGATAAAATGATTGTATTTACTGGACTTTCCGGATCGGGAAAGTCCACCTTGGCTTTTGACACAATTTATGCTGAAGGTCAAAGAAGATATGTAGAAAGTTTATCATCATACGCCAGACAATTTTTGGGAAATTTGGACAAGGCTGATGTCGATACAATTGAAGGACTTTCTCCATCAATATCAATCGATCAAAAAACAACCAACAGAAACCCAAGATCAACAGTTGCAACCGTAACAGAAATTTACGATTATTATAGGCTTTTGTTTGCAAGAATTGGCGATGCCTACTGTCCAGTTTGTGGCAAAAAAATTGAAGCCCAATCAATTGATCAAATGGTTGATAGGATTTTAAAACTTGAAGAAAAAACAAGAATCCAAATTCTTGCACCAGTTGTCAGAGCCCAAAAAGGTCAACACAAAAAGAAACTCGAAAATATCCAAAAAATGGGCTATGTTAGGGTTATGATTGACGGCGAAAGATATGATTTAGAAGAAGAAATCGAACTTTCAAAAACAAAAAAACACGACATATCAATAATTGTAGATAGGATTGTAATAAAAGAAGGAATAAATTCAAGACTTTCCGATTCCTTGGAAACTGCCCTTGAATTAACAGATGGACTTGTAGAAATAAATGTAATAGACGGAGATGATTTTATCCTTTCATCCAAACTTGCCTGCCCAGAAGGTCACATCTCCCTTCCAGAAATTACACCAAATATGTTTTCATTCAACGCTCCCCAAGGCATGTGCCCAGAATGTAACGGACTTGGTTTTCATTTGCAAATCGATCCCGACCTTGTAATTCCAGATAAAAATCTTTCCATAAATGAAGGGGCAATCGATCCATACGCCACAAGCGGAAAAGGAACATATTATAATGAAATAATTAAAGCCATTGCTAAAAATCACAAATTTTCACTTGATGAGCCAATCAAAAATGCTCCAAAAAAAATGATTGATGAAATTTTGTACGGAACAAAAAAAGAAATTTCTTTTACCTTTGATAGCCATTTTTCTGGAAGAAAAAATTACACAGGGCATTTTGAAGGAGCAATCAAAAATTTATCAGACAGGTACGAAAGAACAAATTCCGATTCTCAAAAGAAAAGAATGAGAGGCTTTATGAGCGAGGAAGAATGTAAAACTTGTCACGGGCAAAGATTAAAAGATGAAATCCTTGCAATAAAAGTTGACGGCAAATCAATTTCAGAAATTGCAGATATGTCAGTCGATAAAACCATAGAATTTTTTGATAATTTAAAACTTTCTCCAATGAAAGAAAAAATTGCAGAATTAATTATAAAAGAAATAAAGGCAAGAATTAAATTTTTGCAAGACGTAGGACTAGGCTATCTTTCCCTCTCAAGAGCAGCCTCAACCCTTTCAGGAGGAGAAAGCCAAAGAATAAGACTTGCAACCCAAATAGGCTCAGGTCTTGTTGGCGTTTGCTATGTTTTGGATGAGCCATCAATCGGACTTCATCAAAGAGATAATAACAAATTAATCAAATCACTTAGAAATTTAACAGATATTGGAAATACACTAATAATTGTAGAGCACGACGAAGATACGATGAAAGCCGCAGACTATCTTGTAGATATTGGACCAAAAGCAGGAGTCCACGGTGGAGAAATTGTAGCAAAAGGATCACTTTCCGATATAAAAAAATGCAAAAAATCAATTACAGGAGCTTATCTTTCAGGAAAAGAAAAAATCCCAGTTCCCAAAAAAAGAAGAAAATGGGACAAATATATAGAAGTAAAAAACGCCAGACAAAATAATTTAAAAGGAATAGATGTAAAATTCCCACTATCAACCTTTACAGCAGTAACAGGAGTATCAGGCTCAGGAAAATCTTCCTTGGTAAATGAAATTTTGTACAAGGCAGTTACCAAAAAATTAAATAAATCCAAAACCCACCCAGGTAAACACGACTCAATTGAAGGCGTAGACCAAATTGACAAAATTATTTCCATCGATCAATCCCCAATAGGAAGAACGCCAAGGTCAAATCCTGCAACCTACACCAAATTATTTGACAATATTAGAGATGTTTTCGCCATGACAACCGAAGCAAAAATGAAAGGCTTTGACAAGGGAAGATTTTCCTTTAACGTAAAAGGCGGAAGGTGCGAAGCCTGCAATGGCGATGGAACAATAAAAGTAGACATGATGTTCTTGCCAGACGTCTACGTTCCATGCGAAGTTTGCCATGGACAAAGATACAATAGAGAAACCTTGGAAGTAAAATACAAGGGGAAAAATATATCCGAAGTTTTGGATATGACAGTAGAAGAAGCCCTCAAATTTTTCGAAAACCATCCATCAATAGTAAAAAAATTACAAACCCTATATGACGTAGGACTAGGATATATAAAAATCGGTCAACCATCAACAGAACTTTCAGGTGGAGAAGCCCAAAGAGTAAAACTTGCAAGCGAACTTGCAAAAAGATCCACAGGTCAAACCCTATACATTTTGGACGAACCAACAACAGGCCTTCACATGGCAGACGTTCATAAATTAATAGAAGTTTTAAACAGATTAGTCGACCAAAATAATACAGTTGTAGTAATCGAACACAATCTTGACGTAATAAAAGTAGCAGATTACATCATAGACCTAGGACCTGAAGGCGGAGATGGTGGAGGAGAATTAGTAAAAACAGGCACACCAGAAGAAATAGCAAAATGCAAAAAATCCTACACAGGACAATTTCTTAAAAAAATATTGTAGAAGTTGAAACATATTCAATAAGAAAATCAAGAAGAAAAACTAGGATAAAGATTAAAAATATAAAAATAATAAAACTTTAGCAATAAAATAAAAATACAGTACCCCATCTTGACTTTGTGGAGAGATCTCATAGAAAGAGTTAGTCTATGGATATAGTATATTTTCAAAAACAAATATAGAATTACAAAGAAAAAAATGGGGTGTAGCGTATTTTTATTTTCAAATTAATAATGAATCACTAAACTAACTTTGTCTACA
Organism: Anaerococcus vaginalis; assembly: GCA_018363915.1. Taxonomy (GTDB): domain Bacteria; phylum Bacillota; class Clostridia; order Tissierellales; family Peptoniphilaceae; genus Anaerococcus; species Anaerococcus vaginalis_C. Next base: position 4,587 of record JAGZMY010000002.1, on the reverse strand, counting down.
ATCTAAGGCCACCTTGATGTGGTCTTTTATTTTTTCTATTTTGCTGGTATAGTAGAAAAAATCACAACTCATTTTTCATATATTTTAAGCAAGTAGCCAAGTCGTGATTTTTTATTTTTTCAGATTTTTTCACGACTTAGCTATCTCATTTTTTTATTTAAATATTCAAAAATTTTTAAAATGTTTAAATTCTAAATTATTTATTTTTATTTCCAAATATTTATAAAATAATCTTTTTTCAAGAATAAAAATTCATCATTATACAAGATTTTTTGATAACAAAAATCAAAATCTTGAAAAATTAGACGGGAATTTAAATATATTTACTTGAAAAATAGATTGAAAAAATATTTATAAATTTTAAAGTGAATTTTTTATGAATATTTTCAACTTTGATAAATTCAAAACCAAGTAGATATTTTGAACGAATATGATATAATAACTTATATAAAAAATAGTTAACAGTGTGAATACAATAAATTTGTGGCTATTTTATTGCGTAAATTACCACAATTTCATATTAACACTTTAACAAAACACATCAATGAAAGGATAAGAAATTCATGAACAATTCGAAAAAGATGACTGAAATCATCGAAAAGAAAAAAGAATTAAGTCAAGAGAAAACTCCTAAGTATGGTACAAGAAAACTATCCATTGGATTAGTTTCATGTATGTTAGGATTTTCATTAATAATTGCTCCAGGATCTTCTAAGGCTGCTGAAGCTAGTGAAAATGAAACAGTAGCAACAGAGACAAAAACGCCAGAAGAAAATCCAGTTGAAGAAGCTACACCAGTAGCAAATGAAGAAATTAAAACAGAAGAAACAAAAGAAGAAGTTGTTGCAAAACAAGCTGACACTTTTGTAGAAAAATTAGAAGCTATAGAAGTAGAAGAAGGAGAAGAAATTGATTACAAAGAAGCTGTAACCAATCTTCCACAAGATGCAAAACTTGATGTAGTAACACCAGTTGACACAAAAGAAGCTGGCGAAAAAACTACAAGTGCAAAAATAACTTTTGCTGATGGATCTGTAAAAGAAATACAAATCAAAGTTAATGTTAAAGCTGTTGAAGCAATAGAAGAAGCACAGGATTTAGAGTTTTCTGAAAAAGTAGAAAAACAAGCAGTGAAAGCTCCAGAAAATCCAAGTACTGGAGTTAGAGATGCAGCACCACCAGAAGAATCTGAAGTTGCAGCTGATGCAAATAACGCTGTGCATGCTTATGTTGGCGTAGTTAATGGACTAAATATTGATGCAGACCTATCTAAGGCAAGTGATAATCAATTTAAGCCAATTAAAGGTATCAAGGCTTATTTCCAATGGTTTGAAAAATGGTCAAATGGAAAAGAATATTCATCACCAGTTTATACAGCTACATCAGGAGCAGATGGTCAATTACACATGGGAATAAAATCATATATAGCCGAAGATGGAAACTTAATTAGATTTGATGCAGATACAACAGTATCTGCTGGTAATGAAAGATATAGATTCTGGATTGATGAGTCAACTATTCCAGAAGGATACCAACTTCAATATATAACAGGTGAATCTGTAATATTCCCTGATCAGGGTTTACCAATAACACAAGGTGGTTCAGGATCAAACACTGCAAGAAATATTCATGGTAATTGGAAAATATTATTAATGCAAAAACCACTTGAACAAATGCATAAAAAACCTACACCAACAGAAATCCAACATGATGGTGGATATCTTACAGGTAAAGTTGGTTGGGATTACAAATCAGGTATTGGTGGAATTCAATGGAATACAGTAGCTGATACAGATACTCCAGCTAAAGATGTAACAGTAAAAGCTTCTTATCTATCAGATTATGCACTAAAACAAATTTATAGCGATTCTACTGCGGTTTATATGGGAGTTGCGAAACCTTCAGATATTCGTGGATCTGGCTGGACAGCTGAGCAAGAAAAGAAATTACAAGATTGGATAAAAGAACAAGTTAAAAAAGATCCAGACAAGTGGATAGCTGAAACAGTATCTGCAAAAACAAATGCTGATGGAAAGTATATTATCCAATTTAAGGGAACTTGGGGAAATCTAAAGAATAGAGATGCAGGGCTTAAAACCTATGATTACAAAGTAGGTGATGCTTCTGGTGGTAATATATTTAATAAATGGACTCAAGAACAAATTGACAGACTTGGAACTGTTGCAGACACAGCAAAAAATGGAAAATTTAATTTTGCAGGAGCCGCAACAAACCAAGTAAAACACGTAAACTATGACTGGTTATTTGTATCTGTAGAAAATGCTGACCATCTCCGTGTTATGACACCATATAATAATAATCAATATACACAAATGAGTAATGTATTTGGTATCAATAGTGGTTGGTCTGGAACTGGATTTGGAGTTGGTGTAACTAATGCTGTACCACAAATTTTACGTGCAGACTTTGCGCTTGCTCCATCAGAAGTTAAATTTAATATAACAAATTATGACTCAGGCAAGAACACTGCAAAAGTGGGAGATGTTGCTAAAACATCAACAGAAGGCCTACCATACAATGGAGAATCAAGTGAAAACTTTAGAATAGTTTGGTATGACGAAGATGGAAATAAAGTTCAACAATCATCAGTTCAAAAACCATCAAGCACAGGATCACTAGAATCAGCAGACTTTGACACAAGCAAAGTAACAAAGACAACTAATTATACAGCTAAGCTATATAGGGTAGATAGCGCAGGTAATAATGCAGAATTGCTAGCTCAAGATTCATTTACAGTAGTAGTCGAAGATTCAAAGAAGATTACTTCAATGTATGATGAATTCGAATATAAAAACCCAAATCCTTTAAAAGATGCAACTTATTCTGCTAAGGGACTTCCAGCTGGTCTTGAAATTGATCCTAAAACAGGAGATATTAAAGGAGTAGCAAAAGAAAGTGGTAAATTCCAAGTTGAAGTTATCACAGTAGTTCCAGATGAATCAGGGGATATAACAGCATCAAGGTTCTACACTTACACAGTTACAGATTCTCCTTTGGCAGATGGTAATGTAGGTAAAGAATATAATAAAAAAGTAGAACCTAAACAAATTGATGGATATGTATTTAAAAATGTATCAGCTAAATTTATAGATGGAAAAGCTATTGGTGGTCTAACAATTACAGGAGCTCAAATTACAGGAACACCAAAAGCAAAAGTTCAAGCAACACAAGATGATCCAAATGTAGAAGTAACTTATGATATTTATAAAGTAAATGAAAAAGGCGAAGAAGTATTAATCAAAAAAGGACACGTTGATAGAGTTCCACTTTCAATTAAAGAAGTTCAAGAAGTAGAAACTGCAGAAAAAGTACAACCAGAATACACAGATGCTGATGCAAAAGTTGGAACACCAACTACAATTACAGCACCTAACTTCAAAGATGACAAAGGACAAGATACAACAAAACCAGAAGGAACAAAATTTGCTCTAGGCAAAGATGCTCCAAAAGGTGCAGAAATTGATGAAAATACAGGAAAAATAACATACACACCAACAGAAGCTGACGCTGGAAAAGATGTAAAAATTCCTGTAGTTGTAACTTATAAAGACGGTTCAACAGACGAAGTTAAAGCAAATGTAACAGTAGCAGCATTAGAGGACATCATAGATAGAACAGGCAATGAAGATAAGCCAACACCAGAAGGATATGTAAGAGTAACATTTGAAGCTGGCGAAGGAGTAGATCCTCTTCAAAGGGCTAAGGTTTATGATGTAAAAGAAGGCACAGTTCTTACAGCCGACAAATATCCAACAGTAACAGCAAAAGACGGATATGAAAATCCAATTTGGTCAACAACACCAGGAACAGCTATAACTAAAGGCAATGCAACAATTACAGCAACAGCTACTAAGAAAAACGAAGAAACTTCAAAAAAACCAGTAATCGATGATGTAACTGAAGGCGATGCTAAAATTTCTGGTACAGGTGTAGCTGGATCAGATATTGTTGTAATGAAAGGCAAAGATTTTATTCTAAAAACTAAAGTAAAAGACGACGGAACTTGGTCTGTAGATGTTCCAGCTGGAAAAACTCTTAAAAAAGGTCAAAAAATAGTTGTAAAACAAACTGAAAAAGATAAAAAACCAGCTACAGAAAATACAACTGTAAAGGAAAAAGCTCCAGTAGTTAAACCAGAGGCTCCAACTCTAAAAGCAAATGATGATGGTTCTGTAACAGTAACACCACCAACTGATAAAGACGTTGATGTTGTTCAAATCACATACACTGATGAAAATAATCATGAAGGAACTCTAGCAGTAACAAAGGATGCAAAGGGACAATGGAAATTGCCAGATGGAACTGATAAATCTATAACAATAGATCCAACTACAGGCGTTGTAACAATTCCTGCAAATCAAGTTAAAGATGGAAGTGAAGTAAAAGCTATAGCTCAAAAAGGTACAGAAGTATCAGAAGAAGCGAAAGTAAATGCAAAAAATAATCCAGTAACTAAAACAGACGCTGAAAAGAACCCAGCAGTAGCACCTGAAAAGACAGAAGTTGTAAACAAAACAGCTTTAACCCCAGAAGAAAAAGCAGAAGTAGAAAAGAAAGTTAAAGAAA
>JAGZMY010000044.1 GCA_018363915.1 Anaerococcus vaginalis | reverse complement strand
TCAATTTCTCTTCTATTTTTTTCTTTTTGTTTCTAATACTTATAAGTTTTCTGTTCACATAATATCTCCCTTCTATCTTGGTCTTCCAAAACCATAAAAGTGTGATTTCCAATATTTTGAATTTATTGATGTGTATTGAATTGGATCTCCTGCGTGAATCATCATTCCGTTACCTGCGTATATTCCTACGTGAGATATTGGTGTTCCACTGTTATATGTTGAGTGGAAAAATATAATATCTCCAGGTTGAGCTTCACTTGGACTTACTGGATTGCAATAGTCTTTGTATATTCTCCATGCAGTTGTTCTTGGCATACTCTTTACACCAGACTTTGTAAATGACCAACATACAAAACCTGAGCAGTCAAAGTTAGATGGTCCACTTGCTCCAAACACATATCTTTTGCCTATATGTTTTTCTGCTTCATTAAAAAGAGCCTTTGCAGTAGCTGAATCAAAGGCAAGACCAGGATTTCCAAAGTTTGGATTGTCTACTATTTCTCCTAAGTCCCCATTACCTGATCCAAAAACATCTCCCATATTTCCCTTAGCTTCAAGAAGAGCTTCATAATGAACTACATTGTCTGGATAATCTTTAAATATTTCCCTAACAACTTCATCCATTTCTCTTTTATTTAAAGTTACAATTAACCTCTTATATTCGTACTCTTCTTTTTCATAGCTAGTATAAGGATTTCCGCGACTATCATATCTAGTTCTTGCTACTGTTCTTGTTCTAATCTCAATTTCTTCCTTAAAATCAAGCTTATACATCTTATCGAAAAGTTCTTTTAAAATTCCTTTTACTTCAGATGCTGATTTTACTTCTCCATATCTTGAAGTTATATAGGACAAAAGTTCATGGGTATTATGACCAATTTCTCCTTCTTTGTTTATGATATATTCGTCATATCCAGGGTGACTTGTTTTTACACTTTCGATTTGTGATTGTAGGTTATATTCCATTGATGAAAATTCTTGATTAACTTCACTTAGAACTGTATCTTGTGATAGGTATGTTGTTGTCATTACTGAGTTTACAGAGTTACTTAAACCACTCATACCAACACTTCCACCACCAATCATGATTGAGATCATAAGACCTAGTCCTATTACTAAAAATAGAACCATCTTACTTTTTCTTACGATTAGCTCTTTAGAAGCCTTACCTAAACTTAAAATAGCTTTTTTAACCCTATCTACAAGTCTTGTTTCGTGCTTTTTAGCTATCATGCTCTTCATTTGCTTTCTCTGGTAAAACTTTTTAAATCTATTTTTCTTTATATAGGCGTCTGACTTTTTTAAATCTTCTAAGCCGCTTTTAAACTCCAACTTGCTTTTTCTCTTTCTTATTTTCTTATCAAGCTTATATAGATTTTTTAAGGACTTTTTCTTTTTGTCTAGCTTATACTTCCTTATTCCATGCTGGAGTTTAGAGCTTACATTAGCGGCCTTTTCTCCAGATTCTACACCAGTATTGTCAGATCCTGAACTTAGATAATCTCTCACTAATTCTGATGACTTAGCTCCAGATAATAAAACCCCAGAAGATAGACTTCCTTTAGTTTTATTCTTTAAAATATTATCCTTTAGCTTGCTTTTAGACTTTTCAAGCTCTCCAATCTTTTTATCTGAGATAAAGTCTTTAACATCTTGTGCTTTCTTAGAATCTTTAGTTGTAACTTTCTTAGATTCATTTTTTAAGTCATCAATTTTCTTTCGAGTGAATTTATCACTTTCATAATTTTTTCTTTTGTAGTAAGTCTTCTTTTTATTAACTTTCTTTTGTTCTGAAGGTTTAAGGCTTGTTTCCTTTTCATCTTTTATAAATTCAAGATTATTGTCCTTAAACTCAGGATTATCAAAAGTTTTTTCTGTATCAACTTGGCTTAGCTTATTTTCTTTATCTATTTCTTTAGAAAATTTTTCCTTATCTCTAAACTTCTTTTCTTGATAAAGCTTCTGCTTTTGCTTTTTATCGATACTAGTATTACTCTCGTTCTTGCTTACTTCATCTTTAACAAGCTTATCTTTTCTGTATATTCTCTTGCTTTTCTTTGCTTCGATAGGTTTATCTTCGCTTGTCTGGATTCGCTTAGACTCTTTCTCGTTGATTTTGTCTTGGAATTTATCCTTACTATGGATAAATTTATCCTCGTAATTTTTAAAAACTTGTCTTTTACTTGATGTCTTCTTATTGCTTATTGGTTGAGTCTTAGCTGAAATATCATCTGTTGTTAATTTATTAGAATTAATATTTCTACTGTTTTCACTATCAAAATTTACCTTTTTGAAGTCTACATCTAACTCTTCATCAAGTTTAAAGCTTTCATCTGTCCTTATTTCAAGATTAGCTTGTTTTGTTTCTCCAGCCTTATTCTTATTATCTAAAACTTCTTTTCTAATTCTTTCCTTGTTTTTAGCCTTCTGAAAGTCTTTTAGTTTATCTTGTTTTTGATCTTTAGCTAATACATTTTCATGGATAAGTTTAGATTCTTTTTCTGAAATTTTATCTCCGAACCTATCCTTAGTCTTAATAATCTTATTTGTATAATCATCTGAATGAACAAGTTTACTATCCATATTCTTTTCAGGAGCGTCCCTATTTCGTATAATTTTCTTTTGAAAATCTTTTTTTAGTTTTTTA
>JAGZMY010000016.1 GCA_018363915.1 Anaerococcus vaginalis | reverse complement strand
AGTAGAAGTAGGCAACGATGGATCAGTAACTTTAACCTACCCAGACAAATCTACAAACACTTTAACTCCTGAGCAAACTGTAACAGAAAAAGCAGGTGATACAGAAACCGACGCTAAAAAGAACCCAGCTAAAGATCCAGTTAAGACAGAAGTAGAAAACAAAGATAAATTAACTGAAGAAGAAAAAGCAAAAGTAGTAGAAGAAGTTAAGAAAGCAAACCCAGAAGCAAAAGACGTAACAGTTGATGATAAGGGAAATGTAACATTAACATATCCAGACGGCTCAACAAATACACTACCAGCTGAAAAGACAGTAACTGATAAAAAAGCAACAAATCCTGATAAAACAATAGCAGACAAGACTAACCCAACTGTTCCTTCAAAAACTGAAGTTAAGGATAAAAACAACTTAACTGATGAGGAAAAAGATAAGGTTAAAAAAGCAATCGAAGACGCTAATAAAGATAAATTCCCACAAGGAACAAAAGTTGAGATTGGAAAAGATGGAACTGCTACAATAACTTATCCAGATGGTTCAGTTGACATCATTAAAGGAAATGATTTGGTAATTCAAAAAGCAAAAGCTGGTGCTAGTGGAAGCATAAATAGAGTTAATAGCTCTAATACAGGCAAAAATGTTAAAACAGGTGTAGGTTCTTCTGCAACTATTTTAGCAACATTGGCTGCAGCTGTAAGCGGATTGTTCGCTTCTAAAAAAAGAAAAAATGATTAAAATTAATTTTTTCAAAAATAAAAAATAATTTTTAGTGAAGACCTTCGGGTCTTCATTTTTTTGTGGGGATTTTTGGGTGTGGGTATAATAGATTTATGGAGGAATTTATGGATAGATTTTTAGTTTTTTTGGCTGATGGTTTTGAGGAAATTGAGGCTTTGACTTTGGTCGATTATTTTAGAAGGGCTGATATTTTTGTTGATACGGTTTCTGTTGGCGATGATTTGTTTGTTTGTGGCTCTCACAATATTATTGTTAAGACGGATAGGCTTATTGATGATATTGATTTGGATTTTTATGATGGGATTTATATTCCTGGTGGTAGTGTGGGTGCGAAAAATCTTAGGGATGATAAAAGGGTTATTGATATTGTAAAAAAATTTGATGAGGAGAAAAAAATCATTTGTGCCATTTGTGCAGGGCCAACTGTTCTTGATAGGGCAGGTATTGTTAGTGATAGGAATCTTGTTTGTCATCCTAGTGTGGAAAAAAGCCTTTTGAATGTTGGAAAAATTAAAAGTGACAAGCTTATTGTTGTGGATGGAAATATTTTTACGTCAAGGGGCGCTGGTGCTAGTGTTTTTTTGGCTTTGAAATTGATTGAAATGATTAAGGGTATTGATGTAAAAAATAGTGTAAAGGCTGGTATTCAGGAAGATTTTGTTGAGAAATATTTTGGTTTTAATTTTTGATGTTGATTATGAATAAATCAATTTTTGTTTTTATTGATTTATTCTTTTTTTGCCTTTTTCTTTTATTTAAAAAAAGGTCTATATATGTTAAAATATAAGAATACTGATAGGTATTTAATTTCTATAAAAATCATAATTTTGGTTTTTAAATTTTAATTGGAGGTATTATGAAAAAGATTGGTAAGGTTTTATTGGCCTTTTTATTGATTATAGGGACTGGCTTTACGGGTTTTACTCTCGGAAAGAATTCTTCTAATGATAATCGTATGATTTCTGAACAAAATCAAAAGCACATGGCTTCTATGGAAGCTATGAAGGAATTGATTGATGAAAATTTCCTTTTTGATTATGAGGATAAGCAATTGTATGATGGTTCTTTGAAGGGTATGTTTGAAAATTTGGGCGATCCTTATACTGCTTATTATACAAAGGAAGAATTTGACAAGCTTATGGAAGATGTTAATGGAAAATATGCGGGCATTGGTGTAGCTGTTCAAGCTAGTGATGAGGGATATATCAAGGCGATTTCTGTTTTTGATGAATCTCCTGCAAAAAAGGCTGGCATCAATGTTGGCGATTATATTACCAAGGTTGATGGTGTTTCTTATTCTTCTGACCAATTGGAAGAGGCTGTGTCAAAAATTAGGGGAAATGTTGGAGAAAAGGTAAAGATTACTGTCCTTAGAAAAAATGCTGAGGGCAAGGCTGAGGAAAAAGACATTGATGTTGAAAGAGCCGATGTAAAGGTTGATACTGTTGAAAGCAAAGTTGTTGAAAAAGATGACAAAAAAATCGGCTATATTAAAATTAAACAATTTGAGGATGTTACTAAGGAAGAATTTGGCAAGGAGCTAAAGGCTTTGAAGGATGCTAAGGTTGATGGTATTGTGATGGATCTTAGAAATAATCCTGGCGGTGGGCTTGATGTGTGTCTTGCTATCGCTGATACTTTTTTGGATGAGGGTGTAATTGTTTCAACTGTTGACAAAAAAGGCAAAGAAATTGTTGAAAAAAGCGACAAGGAAATGGACAAAACTCCTATGACTGTTCTTATAAATGAAAATTCTGCTTCTGCGTCTGAAATTTTGGCTGGTGCTTTTAAGGATAGAAAAAGAGCAAAAATTGTTGGAAAAACTTCTTTTGGTAAGGGCATTGTTCAAAAACTTTTCCCTCTTGATGATGGTTCTGGTGTAAAAATTACTATTAGCGAATATTTTACACCAAACAAAACTAAAATTCACAAAATTGGTGTAAAACCTGATGTAGAAGTTGAAGATAAAAGTGAAAATGGAGCTTTGGATATAGAAAATCTTGACAAGGATACTCAATTTAATAAGGCTTTGGATACATTATTAGAAGAAATTAAGGGGTGATATTATGAACAGCTACAATAGCGAATTAAGGATAAAAGAGCTAAATGAACTTTTAGAAAAAAAAGATATTCCGGCTTTAAAGGATTCTTTGAGAAGAACTAACCCCGTAGATATAGAAGAATTTATGTCTGAGCTTGACAATGAAGAAAGTTTGATTGTTTATAGACTTTTGAGAAAAGATGATGCTGCTGAGGTGTTTGCTGAATTAAAACAAGATGGCAAGCACAGACTTTTGACTTCTATTACAGATCCTGAGCTTGATGCTATTGTGAAAGCTTTAAATTTCGACGATGTAATTGATACGCTTGAGGAAATGCCTGCAACTGTTGTAAAAAGAATTTTGAGAAATTCTGATTCTGAAATGAGAAAAAGGGTAAATCAATTTTTACAATTTCCAGAAGATTCTGCTGGAAGTTTGATGACAACAGAATTTGTAGAAGTAAATCCAGAAATGACCTGCCAAGAAGTTTTGGACAGGATAAAAAAAGTAGGTTCAACAAAAGAAACTATTTATACTTGCTATGTAACAAATACTACAAAATCTTTATTGGGTTATGTTTCACTAAGGTTGATTGTAACAAGCTCATTAGAGACAAAAGTTAAAGATTTGATGTATGAAGATGTAATAAGCGTGGAAGCTTACGAAGACCAAGAAGATGTAGCAAAAACTTTTAGAAGATATGGTTTTACAGCTTTGCCAGTTGTTGATAGCGAAAGAAGGCTTATTGGAATAATTACAGTTGATGATATTATGGATATAATGGAACTTGAAACAACTGAGGACTTCCAAAGAATGGCTGGTACAACACCAGATGAAGAAGAATATTCAAGCACATCAGCCTTAAAACTTGCAAAAAACAGATTGCCTTGGCTAATGTTTTTGATGGTTTCGGCATCATTTACATCAACAATTTTAAAATCAAGTCAAAGGGTAATAGAATCAATAATTGCCCTAAATATGTTTATACCAATGCTAACAGACTCCGGCGGAAACGCAGGAAGCCAATCATCAACTCTTGTAATACGTGGAATGGCAACAGGCGATGTAGAGCTTGAAGATTGGTATAAAGTAGTATTTAAAGAATTCGAAGTTGGAGTTATAGTAGGATTTGTAATGTCATTTTTAGCATTTTTAAAATGCTTATTATTTGACGGAGTAGCTATGGAAGTTGCAGCCATAGTAGGACTAACAGTTTTTGTAATAATAATTATAGCAAAAGTTGTAGGAGCCTTACTTCCAATGGGAGCAAAAAAATTAGGCTTTGACCCTGCAATAATGGCAAGTCCACTAATAACGACAATAGTAGATTCAATAGGATTAATATGCTATTTCCAAATTGCAAAATTAATTATGGGAATATAAAAAATTGCTTACTTTGATTAGTAAGCTTTTTTATTTTGGGAAATTGGTGTAAGAAATTTAAAAAATAAAATAATTCTTTAGTAATAAAATTAAATTAGAATTTCCCCATGCCGACTAAACGCAACGAAGTGGAGTGCATGGAGGGATCTCATAGATTAATTTAATGTTTTGATAAAGGAAAAAAAGAGATTTATTGCCTGTGCTAGAAATTGGGTATTTTTGTATTGATTTACAAGTTAAAGTTTAAGTTGTAATTTAAATATTGGCTTGGTTGATTTATAGTATTTTTATATCTTTAAAAAATTGTGAAAAAATTAAAAAGACCAGATATATAGGCTTTTAGCTAGCTTATTTATCTGGTCTGTTTTTTATTCTTCTTCTTTTTCTTCTTCTAATTCTTCTTTCACTTCTTCGTGAACGGCTTGTTTTATTTCTTTGTTGTCTATTATGGAATTTTCTGCAAGTCTTTCTAGTTTTTCTTTTTCCATTTTTCCAAATTCTTCGTCGTCATCTAGTTTTCTTTTTGTAAGAACAGATATTGCAAATCTTCTTCTCATTTCGTGTTTAATTTCTTCTCTTTCGTTAAACCAAGCAACTACTAGGATAATTGTAAGGATCATTCCTAAATATCCTAGTATTGGATAGAGGATTGACATTAATTTTTTAAATCCTAAAAATGAAAGCCCAAAGCCCATTAGGGTAAATATTATTAAATTTCTTCTAAATTTATTTTCTGTATCGGAAAATCTTCTTGCTGCTGAATAAAATAGGGAAATGGCTGTGTTAAAAATCATTCCAAAAATAATTAAAGACATCATAAGTCCCAAAATTGGATGGATATTTTCTAAAACAATTTGCATTGGTATGTCAGAATCTTTTACCATTGGTAGGGTAAAAAATAGGGTAAGGCCTACTAGTGCTGTAAGGATTGCTACCATCAATCCTCCTAGCATTCCTCCAAGTCCTGCTTCGGCTGAATCGGTTTTGCTTCCTCCTAGGACAAATGCCATGGAGATTCCGCTAATCATGCACAAGCCAAAATAATTTAGGGTGGACAAGCCTATGTTTGGCAGTGGGGATTTTACACTTTGTCCAATTTGATTTAGACTTTGCCAATCTGGTTTTATGGTTATAAAAGTATAAATTGCTCCAAGGATAGCAAAAATAATTATTAGTGGTGTAAAGGCACCGATTACTTTTGTTACTTTATCGAAATCTAACATTCCAATAAAAATTACTAGTAGGGTACAAATTAGTGAGCCAATCCATGGTTTAAATCCAAATTGCTGGTTTAAATTTGAGCCTGCACCTGCTATCATTACAAAACCCATCAAAAAGCAATTAATTATTAGGGCAAAATCCATAAATTTTGTCAAATATTTGCTTGAAACTTCTTCGATGACATCGATATGACTTTCGGCTAAATAGTGAGAGCCAAGTTGAAGAATTATTCCTCCAACTAAAATGTGCAAAATTCCTATGGCTATAAGTCCGAATAGCCCTGATATTCCAAAGGAAATAAAATATTGCATTAGCTCTTGACCGCTTGCAAGTCCTGCTCCGGTTAATACGCCTACGTATGCTAGCATTATACTTATAGTTTTTTTATTCATTATTTCTCCTTTTTATTCTTTCTCCTTTAATAAAAAAAATTTTTTATAATAAAAGTGTTGGTTAATGCCAACACTTTTGTTTAAGAAAATTGGTTTATTACTACTTTTGGTATTATTTTTTCAATTTCTTCTCTTGTTGGTAGGTCTAGGACTTCTGCTGTTGCTGTTGCTGCTGCTACGGCAACTTTGTATGCTTCAAGATAATCGCTTGATCTTACCAAAGTTCCTATAAATCCTCCTATCATTGAATCACGACAGGCTACGGAATTTACTACTTCATTTATGTGAATTTCTTCGGATATATATGAATGTCCGTCTTGACAGAAAAACATTGAGCCTTTTTTGCCGTATGAAACTATGGCGTTTTGTGCTCCCATTTCTATAATTTTTTTGCCGTATTTGTCCATATCTTCTATTGTTTCAATTTTTGTTCCAAAAATTTCCATCAAATCTTCTATGTTTGGTTTTACTAGAATTGGTCCTTCTTTTATTACATCTGGCAAATATTCTGCTGGTATGTCTGCTATAAATTGCGCTTTGTTTGCTTTTGCTATTGAAACCATTCTAGAATAAATATCTTTGTCAGATTTTTCTTCCATTGGTGGGACTGATCCTCCCATAACAATTGTATCGCCTTCGCCAACTCTTGATAAATAATATAAAAGTTCATCTACTTCGTAGTGGCTTATGTTTGGACCTTTTGAATTTATTGTTGTTTCTTCGTTATCTAGTAATAATTTTATATTTGTTCTATTTTCTTCTTCGATATTTACAAAATCTGTCATGATATTTTCTTTATCAAGCCAGTCTTCTATAAATCTTCCTTGATGACCACCTGTAAATCCAGTTGCAATTGTAGGGATTTTTAATTGTGATAAAACCCTAGAAACATTAAGAGCCTTGCCTCCTGGAAGGGTAAATTCATCAGACACATGGTTTTTATCGCCAATATTCAGGTTTTTTACTTCTAAAATTACATCCACAGATGGATTTAGGGTAACTGTATATATCATAATTCCTCCAATAATTAATCTTTTCTATTTTAAATTTTATACTCTTAAATCATAAATCGCTTCGATGACTTCTTCCATGTGAAGTCCTCTTGAACCTTTTACAAAAACTAAAGTTGATTTTGTTATTAAAAATTTCAACTTATCTATTAGGTCATTTTTGTTTTCAAAATAAAAACTTCTGTTTTCTGGGAAATTTTCAAGACTTGCCTTGTACATTTCTTTGCAAAGCGGGCCATAGAATAGGCAATAATTTATTTTTTTTGGATCTATATCAAGTCCTGATTTGTAATGAAGATTTTTTTCTCCATCGCCAAGCTCAAGCATATCTCCCAAAACTACAATTTTATTTAAATATCCATCCAAAAATCCTGCAAGCTCAAGTCCTTGCTTTAATGATTGGGGATTTGATTTGTAGGCATCGTCAAGAATGTCAAAGCCATTTCTTTCTATCAATTCATTTCTGTTTGCATTATTTGAAACTTTGGCTAGACCATTATCAATTTCTTCATAAGAAAGATTAAATAATTTTCCAATAAGAACTGCCAAAGCTCCGTTATAAACTTGATGAGTGCCTAGCAAAGGAACTAAATAATCTTCGTTTTCGTATGAAAATTTTGTGTAAGTGCTTGAGAATTCTTTTGGACATACTTTAAAATCCACTCCATCTTCTTCGCCAAAACTTATTGTTTTTTGTTTTATTGTGTAGGAAGGAAGAACTTTTTTTAATATTTCATCATCGCCATTATAGATAAAAGTTCCATCAGCTTTTAGGCCTTCAAGAATTTCAAGTTTTGCTTTGGCAATTCCTTCTCTTGATTTTAATTTTAAAAGATGAGCATCGCCAATATTTGTAATCATTGCCATATCTGGTTTTGCGATATTTGAAAGGAGAGAAATTTCTCCAAAATCTTCTGTGCCCATTTCGACCACACCGATTTGTGTTTTGTCTGAAAAATCCAAAAGAGTCAAAGGAACTCCAATTTCATTATTTAAATTTCCTTGAGTTTTTTCTACCTTATATTTTTCTGATAAAACCGAATGAATCAAATTTTTGCTGGTTGTCTTGCCATTTGAACCTGTGATTGCAATTATTTTTATGTCAAGCTCATCTCTGTATGCTCTTGCCAAATCTTGCAAGGCTTTTTTTGTATCAGAAACTTTTACAAAGGGAATGGAAATTGACTTTGGAATTTTGTAATTTTCGTCAATCAAAAAGGCAACAGCTCCAGAGTTCTCACATTCTTCTATAAAAATTCTACCATCAAATTTTTCTCCAACTATTGGGATATAGAGATTATCTTTTTTGATTGTTCTAGAATCAATTGAAATTCCTTTGATTTTGGTTTTAGAATACTTTGGGTTTGAAATTTCTCCACCAAGCATTTGTGCAATTTCTTCTAAAGTTCTTTCAATCATTTAAATCTCCTTTTTTGAAAACTTTTAAAACCTTCATCAATTAGCATATCAAGAATTTGTGAAAATTCTAGGTCAAAACTAATTTTGCAAAGTCTTGCAAAAAATGAAGTTGGGGTAAAGCCAGGGAAGGTGTTTATTTCATTGATGTAAAATTCATTATCTTTTAAAAATATATCAACTCTTGCAAATCCTTGGCAGCCACAAGCCTTGTAGCATTTTTTTGCAAATTCTAATAAATCTTTTTCAAGATTTTCATCCATTGGATAAGGAAGCATTTCTTTTGTAGATTTATCAAAATATTTTGCATCATAGTCAAGGAAAATATGGTCAGTTACATAAGCTCCAGGTTTTGATGCAATTAATTTATTATCGCCGATTATGGCAATTTCTACTTCTTGACCTATGATTGCCTCTTCAACTAAGATTTTTTCATCATATTTTAAAGATTCTTTTCCGAATTTTAAAAGGTCGTCTATGTTTTCTGCCTTGTTTACTCCAACTGATGAACCATTTGCTGATGGTTTTACAATCATTGGGAACTTAATATATTCTTCGCATTTTTTTGCAAAATCAATGTCGAAAGATTCTTCATTGGCATAAAGGTATCTTGCTTGTTTTAATTTATTTTTTTCGAAAATGTCGTTTGCAGTAACCTTGTCCATGCAAACAGAAGATGACAAAAGTCCATTTCCAATATAAGCTATATCAATTGCATCCAAAAATCCTTGGATAGTTCCATCTTCTCCATAAGTTCCATGAACACAAGGAATTATAATTGTATTTTCCTTATCCTTATCTTTTAATTCTAAAAGAAAATCAGAAATTGATTCTAAAATATTTTCTTTGCATTCTTTTACAAGTTCAAATTCATCGTCTGTATTTATAAAATCGAAAGCTTTTGAAAATCTACCTTTTTTATCAATATAAACAATTTTTAAATTGTATTTGTTTTTGTCTAAATTTTTTGAAATATTAAGGGCACTTCTAAGAGCTATTTCATGCTCGCTTGAAGGTCCACCGCATAATAAATAAGTATTAATCATATATCTCCCCACTCTAATTTTATATAAAAATTTTACTACATATTGGAAATTAGAGCAAATAAAAGAAGATTTTATTGAAAAATAAATTAATATTTATTATTTTCTTTTGAAAATTTTCGTGTTTTTATTTCTACAAATAAAAGTATAATATTTAAAAAAATAAAAATAGGGGGAAATATGGATTATAAAGATTTACAACCAAAAGAAGTTTTTCATTGGTTTAAAGAAATTTCAAATATACCAAGAGAAAGCGGAAATGAAAAAGAAATTTCAAATTTTTTGGTAGATTTTGCAAAAAAAAGAAATTTAGAATATTGGCAAGACGATTTTTTAAATGTATATATAAAGAAAGAAGCAAGCAAGGGCTTTGAAAATTATCCAGAAGTTTTACTCCAAGGACACATGGATATGGTTTGTGTAAAAGAAAACGGTTCAGACCACGATTTTTCTAAAGATCCAATTGAACTTGTCATTGATGGAGAATGGCTTAGAGCAAACAAGACTACTCTTGGGGCAGATGATGGAATAGCAGTAGCTTACGCTCTTGCAATTTTGGATGATGAAAAAATTTCACACGGTCCAATTTCTGTTTTGATAACAACTGGCGAAGAAACATCTATGGTTGGAGTTAATAATTTAGATACAAAAAAATTAAATGATCCAAAATATTTATTAAATATCGACAGCGAAGAAGAAGGAATTCTTACAATTGGATGTGCTGGTGGAATGGATATAAAATATTCTTTTGAAAAAGAATACGAAAAGAAAGACGGAGAATTTATTTCAATTGAGCTTAAAAATTTCCAAGGCGGACATTCTGGAATGGAAATTGATAAGTACAAACTAAATGCAATCAAGGGACTTGTTAGAATCATTAATGGACTAGATTCATATAGGATAGGAAAAATTACAGGTGGAGTAAAAAGAAATGCAATTCCATCAGAAGCATTTGCGATAGTAGAAGTAGATGATGCAAAAAAAGCAATAAAAAATCTAGAAATAATAAAAGATGAAATTATCCACGAATACAAAAATTCAGATCCAAAAGGCGAAATAAATATAAAAGAATCTAAATTTGATGGAGAAGTTTTGACAAGAGATTTGTCAGAAAAAATTGTAAATGCAACAATGATTGTAGCAGATGGTCCTGTAAAAAAATATAAAGGAAATTTAGTTACAAGTTCAAATCTTGGTTTAATTGAAGAAGATGACGAAAAAATAAGTTTTGTAATTCTTGCAAGAAGCGAAGTAACATCGGCAAAAAGATTTAGAAAAGATGTTATAAAAAAACAAGTAGAAATGTTTGGAGCAAAAGTAGAAACATCAAATGAATATCCAGGTTGGGAAAGAGAAGACAGCGAACTTTTGGAAATAATGAAAAAAGTTTGGGAAAAATTAAATGGAGAAAAACCAGAAGTTTTAACAACTCACGGTGGGCTTGAGTGTGGTTTGTTAAAACAAGATATGAACCAAACACAAATGGTATCATTCGGCCCAGAAATAGAAGGCGCCCACAGCCCAGAAGAAAGAGTGAATATAAAATCAACAGAAAATAATTATAAATTCTTAATAGAGCTTTTAAAAGAATTAAAATAAAAAGAGATTTGTAGCTTTTCATAGGGGAGACAAAGTCAGTTTAGTAATTCATTATTAATTTAAAAATAAAATTACACTACACGCCATCTCAACCGACTGGAAGGAGTGGAGAGATCTCATGAGATTTCTCCACTAGTTTCACAAGATGAATAGGGATAAATAATCGAAACAGGCGGTTGTTTATCTGGTCGAATGGGAAAAGTTTTTATTTTGTAAACAGTCAGAGAGGTTTGCACCTCTTTTTTTATTTTGCTAAGTAAGATATTTAAAATCCTTGTTAAAAAAATTTTTCGTGCTATAATATTTACAGAAAAGGAAATCATTTTCTAAAAATTTAATATTTTTTTAACTATTATTTTCAAAAATTCAAGTATTGTATTATAGCAGGAAAACGTGTATAATATATTTAAGATTTAAGGATTATAGTTAAAAAAATAATAGTTATAGAATTTTATTTATCAACAATTAATGGAGGTAATATGTACGAGGAAAAAGTTACGCTTGTAAATGAAATCGGTTTACACGCAAGACCTGCTTCTATATTTATTAGAGAAGCTGTCAAGCATGCGTGCGATATAAATGTAGAAAAAGATGGAAGAATTTATAATGCAAAATCAATCATGTCAGTTTTATCTATGAGTGCCGGAAAAGGCGAAGAAATTATAATAAAGGCTCAAGGCGATGACGAAGAAGAAGCTGTAAAAAGTTTAGTTGATTTGGTAGAAAATAAATTATCTAATTATTAGCAACTTAAATTTACTTAAAAATAAAAATTAATACTTATTTAGAGAACACTTTTGATAGAAAAAGTGTTTTTTCTTTGCGAAAATTTTTAAAATTAATTATTTTGTAAGGATAAAAAAATTTAAAAATTATTTTTTAAAATTTCATATAAGAATGTTAGGATTTCAAGTTTTGACAATCCGTACTAAAGCAGTATACTTTAAATGTATATAAATTTATTTTCTCAAAAGTTAGGAAAAAAGAGGTAAGAAATGAAAGAATTATTAAAAGTTGAAAATTTACATGTTTCAGTTGGAGATACTGAAATATTAAAAGGAATAAATTTAAAAGTTAATGCTGGAGAAGTTCATGTAA
The DNA here is from genome assembly GCA_018363915.1 of Anaerococcus vaginalis. Taxonomy (GTDB): domain Bacteria; phylum Bacillota; class Clostridia; order Tissierellales; family Peptoniphilaceae; genus Anaerococcus; species Anaerococcus vaginalis_C. The sequence continues at coordinate 29,541 of JAGZMY010000016.1, read as the reverse complement.
TAATGGGATCAAATGGTTCAGGAAAATCTACATTCATGAACGCTGTAATGGCAAATCCAGTTTACGATGTAACAGAAGGAAAAATATTTTTTGAAGGAGAAGATATAACAGATTTAACAACTGACAAAAGAGCAAAGGCAGGAATTTTTATGTCTTTCCAATCTCCTGATGCGATTAATGGTGTAAAACTTAGAGATTTTCTAAAGCAAGCAAAAGAAGAAGTTACAGGAAAAAAACCTTCAATTTTAGGATTTAATAAAGAACTAAAAAAAGAAATGGACGATTTAAAATTATCTGAAGAATATGCAAACAGATATGTAAATGTAGGATTTTCTGGTGGAGAAAGAAAAAAATCTGAAATTTTGCAATTAAAAATTTTAAATCCAAAACTTGCTATGCTTGACGAAACTGATTCAGGACTTGATGTTGATGCGGTAAGAATTGTAAGCGAAGGAATAAAAAATTATTTAAACGAAGATAATGCTGTAATAGTTGTAACTCACCACAATGAATTATTAGAAAACATTGATGTTGATTATGTTCACGTTTTAAAAGATGGAGTAATCAAAGAAACATCTGATGCAAGCCTAATGGAAAAAATTGAAAAAGAAGGATATGAGTGGGTTTAATATGACAGAAAAAAAATTTGATGAATCATCCTTTAAGGATATTGATAGGGGTATTTATGATGTCATTGACAAATTTGAATACTCAGATATTTCCGACAAGGGTTTGAATAAAAAAATAGTTGAAGAATTATCAAAAAAGAAAAATGAACCAGAATGGATGCTAAAAAGAAGACTTCAATCTCTTTTGATTTTTGAAAAAACAGAAAATCCATCATGGGGACCAGATCTTTCTGAATTAAATATGGCAGATATAACAACTTATGTTAAGCCAAAAACTGACAAAAAAAGTAATTGGGATGCTTTGCCAGAAGAGATAAAAGATACTTTTGATAGGCTTGGAATTCCTCAAGCTGAGCAAGAATCTCTTGCAGGAGTTGGAGCTCAATATGACAGCGAGGAAGTTTATCATTCAATTCAAAAACATTTGTCAGATCAAGGAGTAATTTTTACAGATTTTGATACAGCTTTGAGAGAACATGAAGAAATTGTTCATAAATATTTTCAAAGAGCAATTCCTCCAACACTTCACAAATATGCAGCCCTTCACGGTGCAGTTTGGTCTGGTGGTTCTTTAATTTATGTTCCAAAGGGAGTAAATGTAGATATTCCTCTCCAATCTTATTATAGATTGAATGCTCCAGGAGCTGGGCAATTTGAACACACAATGATTATTGCAGAAGAAGGAGCAAAAGTTCATTTTATAGAAGGATGTTCTGCACCAAGATATAATGTTGTAAATCTTCACGCAGGAAGCGTAGAAATTTTTGTTCACAAAGATGCTGAAGTAAGATTTTCTACAATAGAAAACTGGTCAAGAAATATGTACAACCTTAATACAAAAAGAGCGATCGTTGAAGAAAATGGTCAAGTTGAATGGATTTCTGGATCTTTTGGTTCAAAAGTTTCAATGCTTTATCCAACCACAATTTTAAATGGCGAAGGAGCAAGAGCAGAATATACAGGAATAACCTATGCATCAAACGGTCAATATATTGATAATGGCTGTTCAATGATTCATAACGCACCAAACACTTACTCAACTGCTCTTACAAAATCTATAACTCAAGGAAATGGAAAATCTATGACAAGATCTTATGTAAAAATTGGTAAAAATGCTAAGGGATCAAAGTCAACTGTTGATTGTGAAAACTTGATGTTATCACGTGAGTCAAAATCAGATACAATTCCAACTCTTGATATTAGAAATGATGAAGTTGATTGCGGTCACGAGGCAAAAATTGGTTCTCTTGACCAAAAACAAATCTTTTATTTAATGAGCAGGGGAATTCCAGAAAATGAAGCAAAATCTATGATAGTAAGAGGATTTGCAGAGCCGGTTGCAAAAGAATTGCCTTTGGAATATGCAGTTGAGATGAATAATTTGATTGATATGGAATTGGAAGGAGCAAATGGCTGATGGAAAAAGTAAATGTAATGAGAGAGCCTACTTGGTCATACACCAAGCTAAATTATAGCAAAAAAGCTCCAAGCTTAAATGAAAAAAAAGCTTATAAAAATTTTGAAAGTTCAAATGAAGAAAACAAATCTTTAGATGAAATTTTTAATCAAAAAAATTATGGACTTTCAAAAGATTTCTTGATAGAAAATAAAGAATTTAATAATTTAGATATTTATAGAGATGTTGATGGAGAAAAAGATTTAGAATTTATAAATTTAAATCTCGACGAAAATTCAAATCAATTGGTTAATAAAATTGATATAAATGCAAAAAAAGGATCAAAATCTTCATTTTTAATTAATTTTTCTCAAACAAAAGGAGAATCTTCTTACCTAAATTCTTTGATAAGAGTAAATCTTGAAGAAGATTCTTTTGTAAAATTGGTTGTTGTAGTAGATTTATTAGAAAATTCTCTTAATCTACAACAAATTTCATCAATTATAGGCGACAGGGCAAATTTTGATATTTCTTATATTGAACTTGGCTCAGATAAGTCTTATGTAAATATTAAAAATTTCCTTGATGGAGAAGAATCAAATCTTGAAGAAAATGGAGTTTATTTCAAACAAAACGAAGATTTTCTTGATATTGGTGCTTTCAACGATCATAAGGCAAAAGTAACAAAATCAAATTGTATGTTTAATGGTGCCCTTAAAGGAAAAGCTGAAAAAAGATGGAAAGGTGTAGTTGATCTTAAAAGAGGATGCGAACACGCTGATGGAAAAATTGGAGATTATGCAGTAATGCTAAGTCCAGATGCAATAAACAGGTCAGCTCCCGTTTTATTGAATGAAGAAAAAGATGTAGCAGGAGAACACGCTGCAAGCGTTGGAAGATTTGATAAGGCGATGTTGTTTTATATAATGAGCAGAGGATTTTCTAAAAGAAAAGCAGAAAGCTTGATGCTTGAAGCAAATTTTGCTCCAACAATTGATAAAATTGACCACGAAGAATTGAGAGAAAAAGTAAGGTACAAAGTTCACACAATGAATACGAGGGATTAGATGGATATAGAAAAAATAAGAAAAGAATTTCCATTTTTGGACGAAAAAAATACTGGGAAAAAAGTTATTTATCTAGATTCTGCGGCAACTAGCCAAAATCCAATTTCAGTTATAAATGCTCAAGCTGATTATTACAAATATTCAAACGCAAATCCTCACAGGGGAGCTCACTTTTTATCATGGAAGGCGACAGAGGCTTTTGAAAATACCAGAGAAAAAGTTAAAGATTTTATAAATGCAGAAAAATCAGAAGAAATAATTTATACAAGAAATGCAACAGAATCTTTAAATCTTGTAGCCTTCTCTTATGCGGCTGAAAATTTAAAAAAAGGCGATGAAATTGTGATTTCAATTTTAGAACACCACGCAAATTTAGTTCCTTGGCAAAGAGTTTGCAAGGAAACCGGGGCGATTTTAAAATATGTTTATTTAAATGATGATTATTCTCTAAATTATGATGAATTAAAAGAAAAAATCACAGATAAAACAAAAATTGTTTCAATCACAGCCTCATCAAATGTGACTGGTGAGATGACTGATCAAAAATTAATTACAAAACTTGCTCATGAAGTTGGAGCAATTTCAATAGTAGATGCTTGCCAACTTGCTCCTCACAAAAAAATTGATGTAAAAGATTTGGATTGTGATTTTCTTGCTTTTTCTGCCCACAAAATGTATGGGCCAATGGGTATTGGAATTTTATATGGAAAATATGATTTACTTGAAAAATTAAAACCATACAATCTCGGTGGCGATATGATTGAATATGTTTATGAACAAGAATCTACTTTTGCAAAACCTGCCCAAAAATTTGAAGCAGGAACTCAAGATGTAGGTGGAGTTGTAGGACTTTCTGCTGCCATTGATTTTATGAATGAGATTGGTGTGGAAAATATTTATGAACACGAAAATAAACTAGCAAGATATGCCTATGATTTGATTAAAGACATTGATCATATAAAAGTATTTTTCCCAGAAAAAAGAAATACAGGATCGGTTGTAGCTTTTACTTTTGATGATATTCATCCACACGATGTTGCAACAATTTTGGATATGAAAGGAATTGCTGTAAGAAGCGGTCATCATTGTGCTATGCCACTTCACACTTACCTTGATGTATCTTCAACTTGCAGAGCGTCATTTGCAATATATAATACTAGAGAAGAAGTAGAATATTTTGCAAAAGAGCTTAAAAATGTAAGAAAGGTAATGGGACTTTAATGGACTTAAATGATGTTTATACTCAAGTAATTTTAGAAAATTCTAGAAATCAAAAAAATAAAAGAAATTTAGAAAATCCAGATATAAAAGAGCCAGGCCACAATCCTTCATGTGGAGATGAAATTGTTTTGGAATTAAAACATGATGGAAATGTAATTACAGAGGCAGCTTTTACAGGACACGGTTGTGCAATAAGCCAAGCTGCAACTTCTGTAATGTGCGATGAAATTGTTGGAAAAACAATTGATGAAGCGAAAGAGATGGCAAAAATTTATATTGGCATGATAAAAAGAGAAGATATAAGCGATGAAGATTTGGAAAAAATTGGAGATGCAGCAGCTTTCCAAAATATTTCAAATATGCCACAAAGAGTAAAATGCGCACTTTTATCTTGGAAAACTTTGGACGAAGTGATAGATAAAGATGTCAAATAATAATTTTTTCAAAGATTATAGGATTTTGGAATTTATAACAAGTGCAATAACTTTTGTGCTTTTAATAATTCTTACCGTAATTCAATATATAAGTGAAAAAAAATATTGGTGGATAATTTTATTAGCAAGCATATTAATGGGCGCAAACGCCTATGTAAAATACAAAAAATTTAAAGAAAATAAAAAGCATTCTTAGAAAAAATCTAGGAATGCTTTTTTATTTAAATTTTTAAAATTTTTCAAAATTATTTTCTATTAATTTTTCTATAGCTTCTCCAACTCCTGCTTTATTATTTGATAAAGTTATATAGTCTGCGTGGGGTTTTAGATAATCGTTGGCGTTTTCCATTGCAACGGAAAATCCTGCCATATCTAGCATGGGAATATCGTTCATTTCATTTCCTATTGCCATAATTTCATCGATTTTGAAACCAAGTTTTTCACTCATTAATTTTATGGCATTTCCCTTGTTTGCGTTTTTGTTCATAACTTCAATTAAAACTGGAGCGGTTTTTGCGTAGTAATAATTTTCGTTTACAAAACTTGGCATATTATCCATGACTTTTTCTATATTCCAAGGCCATCCCATAACCAAAAATCTACCAAAATTTTTATCTTCATCAAAATTTTTATAAGATATTTTTTGTAATTTTAATTTTGTAATAAAAGAATCAAATCTTGTCAAAATATTTGGATTTTTATGTCTTGTATAAAAACTATCATCATCCATGGCTGAAACTTGAACTTTAAAATTTTTCAAAGCCTTATCAAGATTGATTAAATCTTTTGGTTTTTGAAAAACTCCTGTGATAATTTCCTTAGTGTAGTTGTCAAAAATATAAGATCCGTTTTGGGAAATTGAAAAATGACCTTCGTGTTCTAGGTCGAGTTCTTTGACATAAGGAAGAATTCCAGAAAATGGTCTGCCACTTACTAGAGCTATATGTGCTCCTAATTTTTTTGCTTTTAATATCATTTCTTTATTTTTTTTTGGAAGACGTCTTGTGTTTGTAAGCAAGGTTCCGTCTATATCAATTGTTATTAGCTTAATCATAGTTTGATTATATCATATTTTTTTGAAATTTCTTATTTTTATTAAGTCTTTTTTTATGCTATAATTACAAGATGAGAAGGAGATATTATGAGATTTAAAAGATTTTTAACAACGATTATGGTGGCATTATTTGTATTTTTTTCTTCAAATGCCTATTTAAATAAATTACAGGATAAAAAAAATATAGATAATTATGGGGCTGAGGCTGCTGAAAATAATAAGGGGAAAAAGGTTGATAACGAAATTCTTGTGCTTTTGGTTGGAGTTGATGCAAGTCAAAATAAAGAAAATCCTGAGCCTACAAGGACAGATACAATTATGCTTTGTAAAATAAATTCTGAGACGGGAAAAGTTGATATTTTATCAATTCCTAGAGATTCTAGAGTAAAGGTTAGGGATGAGTTTACAAAAGTAAATCACGCTCATGCTTATGGTGGAATTGAACTTACGTTAAAAACTTTAAGAGATTTTTTGGGCCTTGATATTGACTATTATGCAGAAATAAATTTTGAGGCTGTTGTAAATATAGTTGATGAAATTGGAGGAGTAAATTACAAAGTTCCTGAAGGAGTAAGACTTGATGAAGGAAATACACATATAAGACCGGGAATGAATAAAATGAACGGACAAGATGTATTAACTTACTTGAGAGCTAGAAAAATTTACCAAAATGCTGATCTTGGTAGAGTTAATGCTCAACAAGAATTTATGAAGGGAATCATAAATGAATTGGTAAAAAAATCAAAAACAATAAATATGACTTCCCTGGTTGAATCATATTTTAAAGATGTAAAAACAAATTTGCCTTTGGCAACTATGATAGATTTTGCTAGCAAAATGTCTAATTTTTCTTCAGAAAAATGTAAAACTTATACTGTTCCAGGAAATCCACAATTTATTGATGGAGTAAGCTATTATATTCCTAATTACGAAGAAACTTGGAATTTAGTTGAGAAAGTATTTTCAAAATATAAATTAAAATCTTGGAAAAAAGAAGATAGTGCTTATTGGGAATATCAAAACTTTACTTACACTAACGATTATGAAAATTCAAATGAAGATTATCAAAATTCAAATAGTAATGAAGAAGATGAAGAATATTTGGATGATGATTATGAAGATTTGAACCAAGAAGACGAAGAAAATACAGAAGATGAAAATTATTTCGATCAAGATATGAATAACCTTAATGAAGATAATTAACAGGTGGAAAAATGGACGAGAAAAGAAGAGAAAGAAAAGATGAACATATTGAAAATTATCTTAGAAGTGAATTTAAGTCAAAAACATTATTAAACAACGTTTATGTGGAACATAATGCCCTAAGCAATGTAAATTTTGATGAAATTGATACATCAATAGAATTTATGGGAAATAAAATTTCTATGCCTGTGATGGTAAATGCAATGACAGGTGGAACTGAAATAAGTGAAGATATAAACGAAGATTTATCAAATATTTGTAGAGAGTTAAATATACCAATGGCTGTTGGAAGCGAATCTATAGCCATAAAAGATAAAGATTCAAGAGAGTCTTTTTCCCTATTAAAAGATAAAAATGTAATAAAAATTGGAAATCTCGGTTGGGAAAATAAAATCGAAAATTTTGAATTTGCAAAAGATTTAATAGGAGCATCTGCTATGCAAGCTCACTTAAATATTGCCCAAGAGCTAGTAATGGATGAAGGAGAAAGAGATTTTTCTAAAAATTTTGAAAATTTAGAAAATATTAGTAAAAATATTTCAGTACCTTTGATTGTAAAAGAAGTTGGCTTTGGAATGAGCAAAGAAGTAGGTCAAAAACTTTTAGATATTGGTGTAAAATATATTGACGTTGCAGGAAAAGGTGGCACAAATTTTATAGAAATCGAAGATATGAGAATATTTGACAAGGATTATTCAGAATTTTATTCATGGGGAATACCTACAGCGAAATCAATTCTTGATGTAAGAAGTTTGTCTGATGATTTTTTCTTAATAGCAAGCGGTGGAATAAGAAATTCGAGTGATGTTTGCAAATCTCTAATGATTGGAGCAGATATGTGTGCGATTTCTGGAGAAGTTTTGTCATTTCTACTCAGAGGCGATTACGATTACGCAATCAAATATCTGAAAGAATTAAACACAAAAATAAAAATATTTATGGCTCTAGTTGGAGTGAAAAATATAGAAGAATTAAAAAAAGTTCCATATAAATTAACAGGAAGATTAAAAGAATTAGTAGATGAAAATTAATTTTAAAAAATTTAATAAATTAGTATAAAGGAGAAAATTATTTCTCCTTTTTTATTTTTAATTTGGGTATAAAAATAATGTAATATTTATTATAGAAAGGAGAAGTATGTTAGGGGATATTTTATTGGCTCTGTCATTTACACTTGCATTTATATGTATAGTTGCTATAATTTTTACTGATAAAAAAATTTTATTTACTCTTATAGCAATAGCTTTATTTATATATTTTTACAAGTCAAATCTTGACAGGGGCGAAGCAGATATGATGACAATAATAGCTTTTATATCGGGCATTTTGTTACTTGCTATTGAGCTATTTGTACCTGGTTTTGGTATTATGGGAATTTCGGGTATTATTTTAACGACATATTCGCTAATGGATAGTTTTGATAATTCCCTATTTGGAATTTTGATTTTACTAATTACTGCTGCATCAATTTTTTTGAGTGTAACAATTTTTGTAAGATTAGGATTTTCAGCAAATTTATTTGACAAGGCTGTTCTTGTTAATACTCAAACTAAGGAAAGAGGATATAATTCCAAAAAAGATTATACATATCTTTTAGGAAAAAAAGGAAAAACGATAAGTATTTTAAGACCTACAGGAAGAATTACAATTGATGGAAAAATTTATGATGGAAAAACTTATGGAGATTTCATCAAAAAAGATGTAGGAATAGAAGTTGTAGAAATAAAAGATGGACATATTTATGTTAAGGAGGATATATAATGCCGATAATAATACCAGCTTTAGTAGTAATTTTTTTAATAGTATTTTTGACACTTGTGCCAATTGGTTTGTGGATTACAGCAAGATCATCTGGAGTGCCAGTTTCAATGGGCTCACTTGTTGCAATGAGATTTAGAAGAATTAATCCAAGTCATATAGTTTATGCTTTGATTAAATCTCATCAAGCTGGAATTCAAATTTCAAGTTCTGATTTGGAAAGTCATTTTCTATCAGGAGGAGATGTAAACCAAGTTGTAGATGCCTTAATTGCTGCAGAAAGAGCAAATATTGATTTGAATTTTCAACAAGCAGCAGCAATGAATCTTGCAGGAAGAAATGTTTTTGAAGCCGTTCAAGTTTCTGTAAATCCAAAAGTAATAAATACACCAACCATAGCAGCTGTTGCAAAAAACGGAATTGAAGTTAAAGTTATTGCAAAAGTTACTGTAAGAGCAAATATCGAAAGACTTGTAGGAGGAGCTGGCGAAGAAACAATAATCGCAAGAGTAGGCGAAGGAATTGTAACAACGGTTGGTTCATCAGATACGCACGCAGAAGTTTTAGAAAATCCAGATAATATTTCACAAACAGTTCTAATGAAAGGACTTGATAGCGGTACAGCTTTTGAAATTCTTTCAATAGATATTGCAGATGTAGATATAGGACGTAATGTTGGAGCGGAATTACAAAGAGATCAAGCAGAAGCTGACAAAAATATTGCCCAAGCAAAAGCCGAAGAAAGACGTGCTCAAGCTATAGCGCTTGAACAAGAAAACAGAGCGAAAGTAGTAGAAGCCCAATCAAAAGTTCCACTAGCAATTGCAAGAGCACTAGAAAGCGGAAATCTTGGAGTTTTAGATTATTATAATATGAAAAATATAAACGCCGACACACAAATGAGAAATAAAATATCAGAAACTGATAGCAGAGATGAAATTTAATGGCAAAAGATAATTTAAAAACCAAGTTTTATAAATTTATTTATCTACTTGACAAAGAAAATAATAAAGAAGAAGGAAAAGATACACCAGATTTTGATACTTGGTTAAAAGAATTAAAAAAAGAAGAAAATAATAATCTAAAAAAACAAAAAAAATTAAAAAAGAAGATGACATTTGGACAAGCTATGTCATCACTTGCAAAAGATACAAAAAATAAATCCAATAACAAAAAAACATACACAAATGATTACCAAAGATTTGAAAGAAGAAATCAACAAGCTTACAATGAAAAAAAAGTAAGTGCAAAAAAATCATACAAAAAAACCGAACAAATTTCAAAAAATCAAATCGAAGATTATTGGAAAGAAAATGAAAAAATAAAATTAGAAAAAAATGAATTAAAAAAGGCGATTATCTATTCAGAAATAATAGGAAAGCCAAAAGCAAAAAGATGAGTTTCTCATCTTTTTTCTTTTGCAACTAAGATGGTATAATAAACTAAAGGAGTGATTAAAATTAAGGAGATTATAGAAATAAATAATACCGAAATAATTATGGGTTTATTCGGTAATTTTGATAAAAATAGAAAATATATTGAAAACAGATTTGATATAAAAATTAAAACTGAAAATGGAAATATAAGTTTAAATGGAGAAGAGGTTAATTTAAAGCTTGTAAAAAAACTTATTGAAGAAATTATTCAAGTAATAAAAAAAGAAGGAAATATTGACTATCAAAAATTAAAATATTTTTCTGATATGCTTGTTTCTGAAAACAAGGAAGTTATAAAATCTTCTCTTGATAAAGTTATTGTTACAACAGCAAATGGCAAACCAATTAAGCCAAAAACTTTAGGTCAAAAATCTTATGTAAATATGATTGAAAATAATGATGTGGTTTTTGGAATTGGACCTGCAGGAACTGGAAAAACTTATTTGGCTGTTGCAATGGCGATAAGAGCTTTTAAAAATAATGAGGTAAATAGAATTATTCTTACAAGACCTGCCGTTGAAGCGGGAGAGAGTTTGGGATTTTTGCCAGGAGATTTGCAAGATAAAGTTGATCCATATTTAAGACCTCTTTATGATGCACTTTTTGAAATTTTTGGTTTTGAAACTTATCAAAATTTGGTTGAAAAAGGCATAATCGAAGTTGCACCTCTTGCTTACATGAGGGGAAGAACTCTTGATAATTCTTTTGTAATTTTGGATGAAGCACAAAATACAACTTTTGAGCAAATGAAGATGTTTTTGACAAGACTTGGCTATGGCTCAAAAGCTATTATAACTGGAGATATAACTCAAATCGACCTTCCTCGTGGTAAAAATTCTGGTTTGAAATCTGCCTCAAGAATTCTTAGAAATGTTAGAGGAATAGAATTTATGGAATTTACGGCAATTGATGTAGTAAGACATCCCTTAGTTCAAAGAATAATTGAAGCTTATGATAAGGCAGATAAAGAAAAAGAAAAGAAAAAAGAAAATGAAATTGATAATAAATAATGAGACTAATGAAGATATAAATATAAAAAATCATTTGGAAAAAGTGATTAGAGAAGTCTTGAATGTTGAAAAAGTTGACCAAGAAAAATGTGAAATATCTCTTTCTTTTGTTGATGAGGAAAAAATAAGACAATTAAATAAAGATTTTAGGTCAATTGACAGGGTAACTGATGTCCTATCTTTTCCAATTGAAGATTTTTTTAATGAAGATAGGGAAAATATATTGGAAAAACCCTATCTTATGCTTGGCGATGTTGTAATTTGTCTTGATGTTGCAAGAAAGCAAGCAGATGATTTGGGACATTCTTTTGAAAGAGAAGTAATGTATTTAACTTGCCATTCAATTTTACATCTTTTGGGCTATGATCATATTGAAGATGATGATAAAAAAATCATGAGAAAAAGAGAAAAAGAAGTTATGAAAAATCTTGGAGTATTCAAATGAAAGATGAAAAACAATTAATTGAAGAAATAAAAGACCAAGTAAAAAAAGAATTAAAAGAAGAAAAGAAACAAGAAGATGAGGCGGAAAAATATATTCCAAAAGCAAAAAGTCCTGGGGAAAAATTTGTAAAAGGATTTGATTATGCCTTTGAGGGCTTGGTTTTTGCTATAAATAATGAAAAAAATATGAAATTTCATGTACTAACTTCTATTCTTGTTTTATTTATTTCTTTGTTCTTAAATGTTTCAAGAGTAGAGATGATGTTTTTGGTTTTTTCAATTGCCTTTGTAATTTCTTGTGAGCTTTTAAATACTTCGCTTGAACAAGCAGTAAATCTTGGGGGTGGTGGAAAAAAATCAAAAGAAGCAAAGGCAAGTAAAGACTTGTCTGCGGCAGCAACTTTTGTGTCAGCTATGAACACACTTTTTATTGCTTATTTGGTATTTTTTGATAAGGTTGCAAATTTTTCATCATCAGTTGTACTAAGAATTTCAAGAAGACCATCCCACCTTGCCCTTATAACTGTATCAATTGTAATAATTTCTACCATATTTTTTAAAGGAATTTTTTACAAGGGCCACGGAACAGCTTTTCATGGTGGATTTGTTTCAGGACACACATCAATTGCCTTTTGCCTTGCTACAATCGGCTCAATGAGAATTGATGAAGGATTTTTGATTTTTGTATTTTATGGTCTTGCAATTATAGTTGCAGAAAGTCGTTTTGAGGCAAATATCCATTCTCTTCCAGAAATTATAAGAGGAGCGATTTTGGGAACGGCGACAGCTTTATTAATATTTGGAGTATTTTCATGAAAAAAGATTTAAAAGAATTAATACAAATTGCTATAGAAAATAAAAAAAATTCTTATTCGCCTTATTCAAAATTTAGGGTATCAAGCCTAGTTTTGACAAAAAAAGGAAATATTTACAAGGGAGTAAATATAGAAAATGCGGCTTATTCAGTGACGATTTGTGCGGAAAGATCTGCACTTGCAGGAGCAATAAGCGCAGGCGATAGAGAAATTGACACAATAATTATTACAGGGGATAGTAATATGACTTATCCTTGTGGAGTTTGCATGCAATTTATGGCAGAGTTTTTAGATTCTGATTCAAAAATTGTAGTAGCAAATTCTTACGATGATTATAAGATATATGGACTTGATGATATTCTTCCATATAACTTTTCAAAAAAAGATTTGGAGGAAAAATGAAATCAGGTTTTGTATCGGTAGTAGGAAGGGCAAATGTAGGGAAATCTACTTTGATGGAAAAAATATTGGGAGAAAAAATTTCAATAATTTCAAACAAACCCCAAACTACAAGAGATGAAATAAAAATAATATATAACGACGAAAATTCACAAATAATTTTTCTAGACACACCAGGCATTCAAACGCCAAGAAATAAACTTCAAGAACATTTACTAGAAGTTTCAGAAGATAGCCTAAAAGATTCTGATATAGTGACTTTTATTGTTGATAATTCTCTAAGTATTGGAAGACTTGATAAGATGATTTTGGAAATTTTAGAAAAAGTAAATGCTCCAAAAATTCTTCTTATAAATAAATGCGATCTTTTAGAAGAAGGAGAAATTGAACAAATTAAAAGAACTTACATAGGCTTAAATACTTTTGATTATATAATTCCAATTTCAGCTTTAAACGATGAAAATATTGGAAAATATATAGAAACAGTAAAGGAAATTTTGCCAGAAGGCCCACTTTATTATCCGTCTGATATGATAACTGACAAAAACGAAAGATTTATTGTGTCAGAAATTATAAGAGAGAAGGCTTTGAAAAATTTATCAAATGAAATCCCTCACGGAATTTTTGTAAGAATTGACCAATTCAAAAAAAGAGAAGACAAAAATTTATATGACATATACGCAAGTCTTATTTTGGAAAGACCAAGTCACAAGGAAATAGTAATAGGAAAAAACGGTAGTAAAATTAAAAAAATCGGCATGGAAGCAAGATGCGAAATTGAAGTTTTTATGGACAGCAAAATTAATTTGAAATTGTGGGTTAAGGTCGAAAAAGATTGGCGTAAAAAACAAAAATTGGTGGATAGGTTTGGTTACAAATGATAATTCAAATGTAGAAGGATTTGTTTTAAGAGAATTTTCCTACAAAGAGTCAAGCAAAATCATAGAAATTTTTTCAAAAGATATGGGAAAAATTTCCATAATTGCTAAGGGAGTTTTAAATAAAAAAAATTCAAATCTTTCTTCAACTCAAAGATTTGTAAAAGCCTCATACAATCTTTATAAGTCTGGAGAAAAATTTTTTGGAATAAGAGATGCGTCATTATTAAAATCTTATTCGAAATCAAATAAAAATTTTGATATAATAATATACAAATCGGCAATTTGTGATTTGTTATTAAAAACAATTGATTATGACCAAAAAGACTTAGTTTACAATTTGTTGGACAAGACTTTTGACAGTTTTGAAAAAGCAAGTGAAAATTATTTAAATATTTTTCTTTGCTTTTTATTAAAGTACATATCTTTTTCAGGTTTTAAACCAAATTTAAAAGAATGTTCCTTGTGTGGATCAAAAATTAATCCTAGTGATGCTTATTTTTCTATAAAAGATGGAGGCATAGTTTGTTCATCTTGCAAGAAAATAAAAAAGGATATAGTATATCTTACAAGAGAAGAATATTTGTATATTTTAAAATTAATCTATACGCCAACTGATGAGGTTTCAAAGATTAATTTAAATATTGAAAAGGAAAAAATTATAAATTTGATAGTAAGCTATGTATTGAAATGTTTGGAAATTAGAAAATTTAGCTCACTTGATTGGGTAATGAAATTAGTCAAATAATAGGAGAAAAAATGTATTTTGAAGATTTAATGCTAAAATTAATAAAATATTGGGAAGAACAAGGTGCATCAATCATGCTTCCTTATGATTTGGAAAAAGGTGCAGGAACAATGAATCCTCATACTTTTTTAAGATCTTTGGGAAAAGAACCTTGGAAAGTTGTTTATGTAGAACCATCAAGAAGACCAGCTGATGGTAGGTATGGAGAAAATCCAAATAGGTTATACCAACATCATCAACTACAAGTTTTACTTAAACCAACTCCAGAAAATATTCAAGATTTATATTTAAAAAGTCTTGAGGTAATTGGAATTAATCCAAAAGAACACGACATAAGATTTGTAGAAGACAACTGGCAATCACCAACCCTTGGAGCTTGGGGACTTGGATGGGAAGTTTGGCTTGATGGAATGGAAATAACTCAATTTACTTATTTTCAACAAGTAGGCGGAATAAACTGCGAGCTTGAAAGTGGAGAAATAACCATGGGCCTTGAAAGAGTTTGTATGTATTTACAAAATGTAGATAATGTTTTTGATATTAAGTGGTCAAAAGATTTAAAATATTCAGATGTTTTCCAATTGCCAGAATATGAAAATTCAAAATATTCATTTGAAGATGCTGATAGCGAAGTTTTGGAAAAATTATTTGAAATTTATGAATCAGAAGCAAACAGATTAATTGACAAAGGACTCGTATATCCAGCTTATGATAATGTATTAAAATCATCTCACACTTTTAATACTTTGGATGCAATGGGTGCAATTTCTGCATCAGAAAGAAGTCACTATATTAAAAGAGTAAGAGATATTTCTAGTAAGGTTGCAAAATCTTATATTGAAAAAAGAGAAGAACTAGGATATCCACTTTTAAGAAAGGATAAGTAATGAGCAAATATTTATTAGAAATAGGAGTTGAAGAATTTCCTTCAGCTTATATAAATTCGACAAAAAAACAGCTTGAAGAAAAATTCAAAAAATTAATTGAAGAAAATAAATTAAGCGTAGAAGAAATAAAAGTAGAATCCACTCCAAGAAGATTTGCAATTTTACTTGATGGACTTGAAGAAAATAAATCAAATGAACTTATAAGTGTAAAAGGTCCTTCCAAAAAAATTGCCTATGATAATGAAGGTAATCCATCAAAAGCACTTTTGGGATTTTTGAGAGGACAAAAAGCAGAAGTTTCTGATGTAATTATTAAAGATTTTAAGGGCGAAGAATATATTTATGTAGAAAAAAAAGAAGAAAGTCCTTCAATAAAAGAAGTTTTACAAAAAAATGTATATGAGCTTGTGAAATCATTAAACTTCCCAAGATCTATGAGGTGGGGAGGAAGATCAATTAGATTTGCAAGACCAATCAGATATTTTCTATCCTTATTAGATGATGAAATTTTGGAATTTGATGCTGAAGGAATTAAAGTATCAAATACAACAAAAGGTCACAGAGTTTTAGGAAAAAGTGAAATTCTTGTAGAAAAAATTGAAAATTATATAGAATTACTTAGAGAAAATTATGTAATTCTTTCTTACAAAGAAAGAAGAGAAATAATTTTAAGAGGTCTTAATCGCTATGCCAAAGAAATTGGTGGAAAATTTTTAAAAGACGAGGACTTACTTGAAGAAGTTATAAATATTGTCGAATATCCTACAGTTTTGATGGGAGAGCTTGATCAAGAATATTTAAAATTACCAAAAGAAGTAATTGTAACTCCAATGAAAGATCATCAAAGATATTTTCCAATTGTAGATGATAATGAAAAATTAATGCCATATTTCTTGCTTGTAAGAAATGGGGATGATTTTGCAAAAGAAAATGTAATTAATGGAAATAAGAAAGTTCTTACTGCAAGGCTTGAAGATGCAAAATTTTTCTATGATATAGATAATAATAAAAAATTAGAAGATTATGTGGAAGAGCTTAATAGATTGACATTTTTTGAAGGACTTGGTTCAGTTTATCAAAAAACTGAAAGACTTATTTCGCTTTCAAAAAATTATCTTGATGAATTTAAGCTTGGAGAAGATGTTTCAGATAATTTATTAAGAGCAGCATATCTTTCAAAGGCAGATCTTGTAACAAAAATGGTTATAGAATTTACAGAGCTTCAAGGAACAATGGGAAGAATTTATGCGACAAATTCAGGCGAAAACAGCCAAGTAGCAAATGCAATCGAGGAAGCTTACAAGCCAAGAAGCTCAGAAGATTCTCTACCAAAATCAGTAGCAGGAATTGTTCTTTCAATAGCAGATAAAATCGATACAATAGCTGGACTTTATATAATTGAAAATTATGTAACAGGAAGCCAAGATCCTTTTGGACTTAGAAGATCAGCAATTGGAGTTATAAATATAATTGCAGATAATAAAATTGATGTTGATTTGAAAGATTTAATCAAAGATGCCCTTTTTGTTTATACAGAGAAAAATGAAATTTCTTTTGATTATGATAAAACTTTAGAAAAAATAGTAGAATTTTTCATCGATAGACTTAAAAATATGCTCATAGACAAGGGCTTCCGATATGATTTTGTAAATGCAGTTCTTGCTACTGGAGAAACAAATATTTTATCAGTTATTGAAAAAGTAAAATCTATTGAAGAATTTGTAGAAAAAGAAAATAGCGAAGAAATTCTAAATTATTTTACAAGAATTAATAATTTTACCAAGGATTTTGAAAATACAGAAGTAAATGTAGAAATGCTTGACCAAGGTTTAGAAAAACAATACTACGACCTTATAGAAAATTTGGATTGCGAAAAATATTTAAGCCAAAAATTATACACAAAAGCCCTAGAAGAAATTGCCTCTACTATGGACCTTGGTAACGAATATTTGGATAATACAATGATAATGGTTGAAGATGAACAGTTGAAAAATAATAGGTTGGCATTATTAAATAAACTAGCAACAAATATTTCTAGAATATTTAATATAAAAGATTTAGTTAAATAGGTGATAGTATGGATTGTGATGTATTGAATGTTTATATAATCAGTGATTCCACTGGAGCAACAGCAGAAACATTTGTAAAATCAGTAATAACTCATTTTCCAAATGTGAATTTCGAAGTTAATAGAAAATTTAATATTGATAGTGAAAAAAAAATTAACAAAATTGTTGAAAAAATTCCTGAAGATTCAATAATAATCCAAACTATAGCTGAGAAAAAACTTGAAGAATATTTGAAACAAAAAGCTAAAAAAGAAAATATAAAAGTTATAGATATATTAGGGCCAGCTCTTTCACTTTTTGAAGAAGTTACAGGGCAAAAAGCTCTAAGAGAGAAAAAACTCACAAGAAAATTATCTGATGATTATTTTTCAATGATAGAATCCATAGAATTTGCCGTAAAATATGACGATGGCAAAGATCCAAGAGGAATAAAAGAGGCAGATATTTTACTACTTGGAGTTTCAAGAACATCAAAAACACCTGTGACTATGCTTCTTGCAACAAAAAATTATAAAGTTTTTAATCTTCCTTTAGTTCCAGAAATAAGACTTCCAGAAGAAGTTTTCGAAATTGATCCAAAAAGAATCATAGGTCTTACTATTGATCCTGATAAATTATCAAAAATTAGAGAAGATAGGTCAAAAGGCCTTGGCTTAAAATCAAAAAGCGAATATTTTGATAAGGAAAGAATCAATAGAGAATTAAAATACGCAAAGGGAGTTTTTGAAGATTTGGATTGTAAAGTTTTTGATGTAACATTAAATACAATAGAACAAACAGCTACGGACGTTCTAGAATATTACAAAAAGAATTTTTCTTAAAAAATATGCTGCTTTTGCAGCTTATTTTTTATGTGGAGGAGGCTTATGGAAAATACAAAACTTATTTTATCAAGACGACTTATTATTAGAAAATTTGAAAAGGAAGATTTAGAAAAAAATCTAGAATTTATAAAAGATTCAAAATTTTTTTATTTCACAAATTTAGAAACAAAAGAAGAAGTAATCGAAAAAGTCTCAAAATTTTATAAAGAAAAAGAAGACTATAATTTTTGGCATATAGTAAAAAAAGGAACAAACGATTCAATAGGAGTTATAAAAGCCTTCGAAAAAAATGATGGAGTTGGACTTTTTATAATTATAAATAAATCACTAAGAAACAGAGGATATGCAAGAGAAGCCCTTGAGGCAGTCATAGATTATTTCTTTACCCTTGGCGAGAAAAAAGAAATTTATTTAAAAGCAGAAAAAAATAATGGAGCTTTTAAATCTATTATAGAAAATTTACACTTTAAAAAGTATGATGAAGATATAAAGTATAGCTACTACAAGATGGATAATCTTGATTATATGAAATATTTTGCAATATTTGGAGAAATATAGGAGGGATAGATGGAAAAAAAATCCGAAATTATGGTATTGGACTTTGGTGGCCAATATAACCAACTTATTGTAAGAAGAATAAGAGAAATGGGAGTTTATGCATCACTTCACGATTGTGATGTTGACTTAAAAACTCTCGATCTTGAAAATTTGGACGGAATAATTTTGACAGGTGGTCCACAATCAATTCACAGTGACGATAGTCTAAAATTAAATCCAGAAATTTTAAATTTAAACGTGCCAGTTCTTGGAATTTGCTATGGAATGCAAGCTCTTGCTTTCCATTTTGATGGAGAAATTACAGAAGCAGAAAAAGGAGAATACGGAAAAACTCCTTTATTTGTAGACCAAAGATCAAAATTATATGAAAATGTAGCGCAAGAATCAATAATTTGGATGAATCACAGAGATCAAGTTACAAAAATTGCAGATGGATTCAAAAAAACTGCTTGGACATTGAACTGTCCAATAGCAGGATTTGAAAACGAAGAAAAAAATATCTACGCCGTACAATTTCATCCAGAAGTTGCCCATTCTGAATACGGATTTCAAATATTAGAAAATTTCGTTTTAAATATTTGTAAAGCAAAAAAGACTTGGATAATGAAAGATTTAGCCAAAGAAACCATAGAAAATATAAAAGAAAAATATGCTGGAGAAAAAATGATTTGTGGATTATCTGGTGGAGTAGATTCAACAATAGCTGCGACACTTGTACACAAAGCAATAGGAAATGATCTTCAATGCATATTTGTAGACCACGGTTTATTAAGAAAAAACGAAGCAAAATCCGTTATGGAACAATACAAAAAAATTGGACTAAACGTAAAAATGGTTGATGCTTCAAAAGAATTTCTTGATTTACTAAAAGGCGTAGAAGAGCCAGAAGAAAAAAGAAAAATAATAGGAAATCACTTCATAGAAGTATTCGAAAGAGAAGCCAAAAAATTTGGCGATGCAAAATATTTAGTACAAGGAACAATTTATCCAGACGTAATAGAAAGCGGAAAGGGAAAAGGTTCAGTAATAAAATCACATCACAACGTAGGTGGACTTCCAGAAGATATGCTTTTTGAAGGAGTAGTAGAACCACTTAGAGAACTTTTCAAAGACGAAGTAAGAGCACTTGGAGAAAGTATTGGCGTTCCAGAAGAAATGGTATGGAGACAACCATTCCCAGGACCAGGACTTGCAATAAGAGTGTTGGGAGATATAACAGAAGAAAAATTAGAAATAGTAAGAGAAACCGACGCAATTCTAAGAGAAGAAGTAAAAAATGCAGGATTAAACAGAGAAATTTGGCAATATTTCACAGTATTTACTCCGCTAAGAACAGTAGGAGTAAAAGGCGACGAAAGATCCTACGATTATGTAGTAGTAGTAAGAGCAGTATCAAGCAAAGACGCAATGACAGTAGAAGCCTTCGATATGCCATACGAACTACAACAAACTCTATCAAATAGAATGATAAACGAAGTAAAAGGAGTAGGAAGAATAGTCTACGATATAACAAGCAAACCACCAGGAACAATTGAATGGGAATAAAGATACAAGATTACTTGAAAGGGAGATGCCTAAAAATACACATTTATCGTGGTGTGAAATGATTAAAAATCATTAAAATTAACCTAGTTCCCTTCCAAAACCCTTCCAGGATTTTGGATATTAAATGCAAGATTGATAATTCATCTTGCATTTTTTTGTTTGAAAAATTTATTTTTCTAACAATTATTAAAATTAAAGAAGATAAAATAAATTATAATTGTGCATTTAATTTTATAAGTGATTTTGCTGTAAAATTAATCTATCAGATAATCTTAGAGCTATAAGAAGATTCGTAATTATGATAGAATATAATTGAATTAATTTTCATACTTTTTATTCAAGTGAGAAAACGATGAAAATTTTAGTAAAATTATTTTTAAAATAGACCATGTTTTAGAAGAAAAAAATATAAGCAAAAACAAATTAGAAAAAGAAGCAAATCTTCAAAGGACGCAACATAATTCTTATTGTAATAATAAAGTTAAAAGAATTGATTTAGAAACTATAGCAAAGATTTGTTATGTTCTTGATTGTAAGGTTGAAGATATTATGGATTATGTCAGGTAATTAAATGAATAGATCCGAAATAATAAAAAATAGGTAACATGCATCAGATTGGTAACACTGAATCAGGAGAGTTTAGTTATGTTCAAGCACTTAAAACAGTTGGAAAAAATATAAAAGATTACCAAAAAGGAGACACAGATACAAACAATCAATACTTAGGCATAAGATTTAAAAATGATAGATTAGTTATATTAGTAGAAACAAAAAATAAAAATAAGGATTGAATGATTTTTACAGTAAATTTGTAAAATGATTTAGGAAGAAGAAAATATTACAATAAAAAATAAGGTAGGGATAAATATGAAATACATACCAGTAAGTTTTGAAATGAAAGATGGTAGGATTTGCCAAATTAGAGAAATTCAAGTAAAAGATGCTGCAGAAACTATTGAATATTTGAAGACTGTTATGGGAGAATCTAACTTTTTAACCTCTTATCCAGAAGAAATAGCTCTGACTGTTGAACAGGAAGAGAAGATGATAAAAGGTTTTAATGAATCTGAGGACATTCTTATGATTATAGCAGAGTTTGATGGAAGATTGATTGCGAGTGCTCAGATTTCAAGATCAAAAAAAATAAAAATGCGTCATCGAGGTTATGTCGCTGTTACAGTACTGAAAGAATTTTGGAACTTGGGAATAGGAAAGAAGATGCTCCTTTGTCTTGAAAACCATGCTAAGGAATGGGGCCTTACCCAAATTGAACTGGACTATTTCTCAGGTAATAAAAGAGGTCAGATTCTTTATGAGAAACTAGGATTCGTCAAAGTGGGGGAAATTCCAGAAGCATTTATTTTGAAAGATGGAACACGATACAATAATATAACAATGGTAAAAAGTGTCTAAATAAATTTCTAAAGTATAAATTTTTCGGTTAATGTGATTAACAATCCGCTTGAATAGATCGAAAAGCTAGTGTCTGCAATTATTAATAATAATATAGGATGTTTTTGAGGGGTTCGCGTCATAATAGCGATAGAGATATATAGTTATATAAATATAAGTAGTTCAAGATTTTTACTAAAGTTTAAAACTCGAAAAATTAATAGTTGGTGTGCTGCTTAGAGTAATGATTATATAATGACTATTGTAAGGAGTACACTAGTATAAGGGGGAGTAAATTGTCAAAAATAAATAAAGAGCAAATTTCTGCTAAGGGATTTTCAATTCAAGTTTATACTGAAGATTTTAAAAATGACTATATAAGCCTTACTGATATAGCAAAATATAAAAACACAGATGACCCAAGATTTGTAATCCAAAACTGGATGAGAAATAGGAACACTCTTGAATTTATAGGATTATGGGAAGCACTCAATAATCCAAATTTTAACCGTGTGCAATTCGACACGTTTAGAAATGAAGCTGGTTTAAATAGATTCACTATGACACCAAGTAAATGGATAGAATCTACTGGAGCTATTGGAATAGTCTCAAAATCTGGTAGATATGGTGGAACTTATGCCCATTATGATATAGCAATGGAGTTTGCGTCTTGGCTTTCTCCAGAATTTAAGCTATATATTATTCAAGATTATAAAAGACTAAAAGAAGATGAAAACTCAAAATTATCATTAACTTGGAATCTGCATAGAGAAATATCAAAGATTAATTATAAAATTCATACAGATGCGATAAAAGAATATCTTCTTAAAGATTTGACAAATGAACAATTATCATTCAAGTATGCTAATGAAGCGGATATGCTAAATGTAGCATTATTTAATAAAACTGCTATAGAGTGGCTTGAAAAAATCAGGATTTAAAAGGTAATATGAGAGACTATGCAAGTTTAAATGAGTTATTGGTTCTTGCAAATCTGGAAAGCTATAATGCGGTTCTTATCGGTAAAGGTATGGATCAAAAAGAAAGAATGATAGAGCTAAGAAATCTTGCTAGAACATAATTGATGTCACTTAAAAAACTTGGTGAAAGTGATATTAAAAAATTAGAGGGAAAGAAATAATAATTTTAAGTAACAAATAGATAAATTTTAATAGAATAATTCCTGAATTATCAGTTTTTGATATTTATTGGACTAAAAAATTTTATAGTGAATTAGGATTTAAAAGAATGACAGTAGTTGGGTGTTGATAGAGGAGGTTTTTAGAAGTATATGTTAAAGAAAACAATATTACGAAAATCCTGTTTTAGAGCTATAGACAACATTTTGTATGAAGGAACGACAGATGTAGAATTGTTTAATCGAGCTTTTGAAATTGATTATCTAAAAGATGAGGAAGTAAGAGAAGAATTATGCAGTATGGTTTGCTCTTATATTCAAAAAAATAAATTTTCAGAACTAAAAGTTCATAAATTAGGGCATGTATTGGTGCCAAAGAAGAGTTTGTCAGATTATAGGAAATGTGCTTTAATTGACATTTATGATGAAATTGTATATTTGACATTGGTAATTAGTATTGCTGATGAGATAGAAAAAATGAGAATAAACAAGAGTGAAAATAGAGTCTTTTCTTATAGATTTGGAAGTTTTAAAGGTAAACTTTTTGATGACAAATTTCATTACACTGCCTTTAGACAAAGAACCTTGGAAAAAAGCAAATATACTAAGAACAAAGTTGTAGTGGAGTGTGACATATCAAATTTTTATGATAGATTAAATATTCATAGAATTGAATCTATTCTAAGATCTAATCCAAAGATTGATGTGGATATAATATCTTTAATTAATGAATTATTATTGTACTGGGCAAATAGAGATTCTTATGGGTTACCTGTTGGTTCTAATGCTTCAAGGATACTTGCAGAGGTTGCTTTAATCGAAGTAGATAACTATCTTTTTTCAAAAGGAATTGACTTCTGCCGATTTGTGGATGATTATAGGATTTTTGCTAAAAACGCATTTGAAGCTCACAGTAATCTTGCTTTATTAACTTTAAAATTAAGCAAAGAAGGTATGTTTTTAAACACTCAAAAAACTAAAGTTAAAGATATTTCAAACTATAACAAACAAAATCTTAGTAGTGATGTTAATAATGCTCAAAATGATGTTGCTCTTGACGAAGTTGATGATAAGCAGCCAAATCTTCCTAAAATAATAAGAGGTTATTCAGGTCTGATTCCTAGCAAATTTAGAAAATTATCTAACGCAGAAATTGAAAAATCAAAAGAGAATGACTTGGATGAGCTTATTAATGATGCTAATAATAGCATGCTTATTGAAGAAAAAGCGATTACCACAATTATGCGTACTATAATTGCAAAAGAAGAATACAGAAGATTGGCGGAACTTCCTAATATAATAAAAAAGTTTCCTCAATTTATACCTTATTTTATTGATGCTGTAATAAAATGCGAAGGTATTAGTAAGGAAGATTTAGTTAAAATTCAAAATGATTTTGAAGAATGGATGACAGATGTGGACGTACCAGAATATATTCAAGTGTATTTAGTGCGAATATATTCTACTAATTTACTTGAAAATAAAGAAATTTTGTTAAATTCGTTTAGAAATTTGAAGAGAAATTCAGGAGATTATATTGGAAGAGCATTATTGGAGTCTTTAGATGGAAAGCTATCGAGAGGAGAATTGCTTGAAATTAGAGATTACTATTATCGCGCAGATAAATGGGAAGAAAGGCAAATTTTAAAGATGATTAGTAGTGGCCTTTCAAAAGGTGAAAAAAGAGCATTTTTCAAAGATATTAAAATTCATGAAGATGATTATTTCATTAATAAAATAGTAAAAGAAAACGGTAATAGATAGATGTTTTAGAAGGGCTATTTTTACTAATAGTTAAAAAAGTAAAGTGGAGATGTTTTATGTTAGAGCAAATAAAAGGAATAAAATTAAAAGGTGCTAATTTTGTAAGTCAAACAGAGTTAAATTTGTTTAAGAGTTCTAATGATAAAGTGGCAAAATTGGCATTGGTTTATGGAAGAAATGGATCTGGGGACAGTGATATAATGATGACAGATACAATAAATCCATTAAAATCAAAGTTTAAAGGCTTCCACAAAACTTTTAAACAAGACGATTTAGGATTAAGTCTGTCATCTTTTTTATTAAATTAACAAAAAAGAAAAGAAAACATAAGTAATAAGGATTGAAGAGAATATGATAATATTTAGAGTTTTTTTCAAAATCATATTGTTTCCTATTAGGATAGCGTTAAGTATCATAATTCTATTTTTAACGTTTGTATTAGGACTCAGCACAATATTTTTCAAACTGATTTCATTTATCGCTATTATGGGATTTTTAGGATCTGTTTATCATGGAGAAAAAGCACTTGCTATAGATGCGTTTATACTAGCATATCTTTTTAGTCCTTATGGTTTACCAGTGCTAGGATATTTTATTATAGAAGTGATAGAAGGGGTGAATGAAAGAATAAAAGTAATTTAAATATAAAAATAAATAGATTAAAACGATGAAAAAGAGATAGCAAAATCAAAGCTATCTCTTTTTATATGAAAAGAAAGGGGGTTATGATGAAAGAAATAGTTAAATTTGAATACTATTATGGCAATGAAGCAGAACAATATTCATTTTTTAGGATTCCCAAAACTTTATTCACCGACTTAAATTTTAAAAAACTATCCGTAGAAGCAAAAATTCTTTATGGAATTCTACTCGATAGAATGAGCTTGTCAATTAAGAATAAATGGTTAGATGAAGAAAACAAGGTATACATCATCTATACAATAGAAGAAATTATGGAAGTATTAAATTGGGGGAGAAATAAATCGGTCAAAGTAATGAAAGAAATTGAAGAGATAGGATTATTAGAAAAAAAGAGGTTAGGACTTGGAAAGCCAAATTTACTTTATGTAAAGAACTTTATTTACACAGAAAATAATAAAACTACAGAAGTTTCAAAAGCAAACCTCAAGAAGTTTAAAAAACAAACTTCAGGAAGTTTAGAAAACAAACCTCAAGAAGTTTCAAAAGAGGACTCTAATAATACTAATATTAATAATACTGAAACTAATAATACTGATTTTAATAATACCACCCCCATATCCCCCTTAGAAAAGCTAGGAGAAAAATCAAAAAAGACTTTGGAGGAGGAAGAATTAAAAGAAACTATAAAAAAGAATATATCTTATGAAACCTTTGAAAAAGTAAGAATAGAAGAAAAGAAGCAAGTAGATGTGATGATAAATGTACTTGTAAAAGCCTTAACTAGCTTTACAAACATTAAAATAGGAGGGAGGCATATATCAAATGAAAATTTTAAAGAAAGATTTCTAAGTCTTAACTATAAACACATAGACTATGTTTTGAAATACCTAAGAGAAAATGCTCCAAAGGATATTAGAAACATTAATGCCTATCTACTGACTCTATTATACAATGCAGATGAAAGTATTAGAAACATAGAAGTCATAAAGAGAGAAGATCAGAAAAGAGAAAACTATGACTATAGTAACGATGAGGATATATGGAGAGAAATTTTAAATACTTGATAGGAGAGGAGCATATGGAATTAATAAAAGAAATCCTAGAACAGAAAATAAAAAATGCAGAAACAAATAGTCCATCAAATGATGAAGAAAATAGGAGTTATATAGATCAAAAAACAGGATTAAAATATTGTGCAAAATGTAAAACACCAATTGAAAAAGAAATAGACTTCTTTGGAGAAATAAAAAAAGTTGGTATTTTATGTCAATGTAAAAAAGAAAGACAAAAATTAGAGGAAGAAAAAAGAAAAGAAAATAAAAGGCTTTTGAAAATTGAACACTTAAAAAAAGAGTGTTTTTCTGATCCTATCCTAATAAATTGGAATTTTAAAAATATGGACAAAGACAGTGAGCATGAAAAAGTAGCAAAAAACTATGTTGAAAAATTTGATGAGATATATGAAAACAATATAGGTCTAATTCTCACAGGGAATGTTGGTTGTGGGAAAACTTACTTTGCAAGTGCCATAGCAAATGCTTTACTAGAAAAAGAAATATCAGTCAAAATGACAAATTTTTCAGTAATTTTAAATGATATGACTAACTTTGAGATTGATAAGAGTAAGTATATAGATAACCTAAATCATAAGAAACTATTAATTATTGATGATTTTGGAATGGAAAGAGATACAGATTTTGCAGCTGAGCATATCTTTAACATAATAGATAGTAGATATAGAAGTGGGAAACCTCTAATTATAACAACAAACTTAAATATATCAGCTTTAACTAATCCTGAAACTATAAAAGATAAAAGAATTTACTCAAGGATACTTGAAATATGCAGTCCCATTATATTTACAGTAGAAAATAGAAGAATAGAAAAAATGAAGGAGAAATCAAAATTAGCCTATGAAATATTAAAAAAAGAATGAAAGTAGGTGAGTGAATGCAAAATGATGATATAAATAGCAGAACAATAGCCATAGTAAAAAAAGCGGGGATAGTTACAGCCAAGCAAGTTATAAATTTGATGAAGAAAATATTAGAAATAAATAAACATAAAGCGCAGACAGAACAGTCAAGACCCTTAGAAAAATTTAAAAAAGTAAAAGTAAAAGATCTTGTAAAAAAAGGTAAAGTAGAAACCTTAGAATTAAATGACATAGACTTAAAAGCATTGAAAAAAGAATTAAAAAGATATGGGGTGAAATTTTCAATAAAGAAAGATTTAGAAAATGGAAACAACATTATCTTTTTTCAAGCAAAAGATATAAAAGTAATGGAACAAGCTTTTAAAAAGACAGTCCAGAAATTTACTAAAGATAAGTCAAGAAAGAGAAAATCTGTAATAGAAAGGCTTAATAACTTCAAGGATAAAGTCAAAGATACTATTGACAGAGATAAGGTTAAACATAAGCATCAGGAACAAAGTTTATAATAAAAACACTTGGATATATAATATATATGATGAGAAGGCATGAATAGCTTTATTGTTGAATACTATGAAAAAGAAGATGGAATCATCCAGTAGAAGAATTTCTCTTATCTATAGATAAAAAATGAGAGCAGAAGCATTAGGGAAAAAACTAAAAAATACCTTTGAAAGTAAAATATAAGTATAATGGTGGTTTAAAATGACAAATAAAAGAATATGTCCCATATGTAACTCAAAGATGAAGCAACAGTTTATAGGTCTATTACATTGCAAGTGTGGTATAAGCTATCATAGAGATTTAGGATATTTTAAAAGAAATGAGAATATGATTTTTGTCTTGGAAAGAAAAAAGATAGGTAAAAAAATAAAACAAGTTCCAGTAATAAGATATAAAAAAGATAAATAAGATACTAATGGGTAGAGAAATCTACTCTTTTTTATGGAGAGGAAGTGATTAATTCGAAAATACTAAATGAAATAATAAAAGATATAAAAAATGTTTTTAAGATAAGAGATAAGAAGAAATTTGTATTAGAAAATCTTCCTTACCTCTTATTTTTTTATATAGGAAATATCTTTGCAAGCCATGTCAACTCTTATGTAGGAGGAGATATAATAGATAGAATTCTAGTAGCTTTTAGTCAAATAGATACTTTAAAATATATTCCATCATTAAAAATAAAAAACCTGATACCTGGTCTAATTCTATCAGTAGTTATTAAGTTAATCCTTATACAGAAAAAGAAAAATGCAAAAAAGTTTAGAGAGGGCAGAGAATATGGATCGGCAAGATGGGGAAATGAAAAAGACATTGAGCCATACATTGACAAGAAGTTTGAAAACAATGTGCTACTAACTCAAACTGAAAGACTTACCATGAATAATAGACCTAAAAATCCAAAATATGCGAGGAATAAAAATGTAATGGTAATTGGAGGTTCTGGTAGTGGTAAAACAAGGTTTTTTGTAAAGCCAAATCTCATGCAAATGCACTCTTCATATGTAGTAACCGATCCAAAAGGAACATTAGTCCTAGAATGTGGGAAAATGTTGGAAAGAAATGGATATGAGATAAAAATACTAAACACAATAAACTTCAAAAAGTCCATGAAATATAATCCCTTTGCCTATCTAAGGTCTGAAAAAGATATATTAAAATTAGTTCAGACAATCATTGCCAATACTAAGGGAGAAGGGGAAAAGTCTACTGAGGATTTTTGGGTAAAAGCCGAAAAACTCTACTATACAGCCCTTATTGGCTATATTTATTACGAAGCGCCTAAGGAGGAACAAAACTTTACAACCCTTCTTGCCATGATTGATGCCAGTGAAGTTAGGGAAGAGGATGAAAATTTTAAAAATGCTGTAGACTATATGTTTGAAGCATTAGAAAAAGAAAAGCCAAATCATTTCGCAGTAAAACAATACAAAAAATACAAACTTGCAGCAGGAGTAATAGAATTAAGGAGAACACTTAATCACTGTTTTAGTGAAACATGTACTTCTTAATTCTTTTTTATTTAAGAAATTAAGAGGAAGGAGGAAAAAGTGAGGAATGTTGAAAAGATAACAGCACTCTATGAGAGATTAAGTCGAGATGATGAACTTGAAGGAGAGAGTAACTCAATCGTTAATCAAAAGAAAATCCTTGAAGAATATGCAAGTAAGAATAATTTAACCAACATCATCCATTTTACAGATGACGGAATAAGCGGGACACAGTTTGATAGACCAGGCTTTATGGAAATGATGAATGGAGTAAATACTGGAAATATCGGTTGTATCATCGTA
>JAGZMY010000043.1 GCA_018363915.1 Anaerococcus vaginalis | reverse complement strand
GTTCAATGGCTGACCTTCTTTATTTTCTTTTCCGACATAATAAAATCCTCTAAAGGTGTCATCTGAAGTATGATCCTCAAATTTCAGTTCATAATATGTTTCATATTTTTCAGGCGGTTCATTTGACGCAAACACTGTCTTTGCACCAACTTTTAACACCCCTAAAACTCCACCCATTAACAGGGTAAAAGCTACAACAATGGCTGTAATTCTTTTATTTTTCAAACTGGTTTTCATTTGTTTTCTCCTTTTTCACTTCTGCTTTTTCTCTGTTTACTTTTGCCATCAGATCAGAAATTGTAATGTTGTTCTTTCTGCAAATGGCAATAATTTCTTCGTTTTCAAGTTCTTCCTCACGAATGAACAAAGGCTCCAATTCTTCATCAATCAGAGCCTTTTTATCCTTTAACTTCTTTATTCTGTTTTTTACTGCTTTCAGTTCTTTTTTCAAATTGTGTCCTCCTTATCTGTTTACATTTGGCGGAAAGCCGAAGCCTACTGGATGATGCTGACAAAAAGATGCTATCCAATCATCTAAGGTAGTTACTCTGATTCGCCCGATATTATCTATTACCTTGCCATCGCCTATATAAATGCCTACATGACCATAGGTGAGTCCTGCTGTACTTCCGCTGCTACTACTTTCAACCGCAACAAGCATTCCCACCTTGAGTTTTGATTTGTCTGATGTAAAGGTATAGTTTCGATACATATCACAGGCATTTCCGCCAATATATCCAAGTCCTGCATTTTGATAGACTTGCGACACCCACATAGCACACCAGCCTGCACCCGGAGATGGCGTAATGTATGCAGCATTTACAATCTTCTTTTGAACTTCCGTAGAAGCCTCATACTCTTTCCCGCCTCCGATACCTCCATTGGAAGCAATAAGGTCGCTATTACCAAAGGCTTCTCCCATATTTCCTTGTGCAAGGAATAAGGCTTCATAGTGCTTTAGATTATCGGGATAGTTTGCAAAGACCTTTCGGATAATGCTGTCCATCTCTTTTTTATGCAGCGTTACAATGAGCTTTTTATACTCATAAGGTTCTTCATGACTTTCGGTATATTCGTTGCCATCTTCATCGGTATAGGTTTCTGTAACTGTCCTGTATCTGATTTCAACCTCTTCCCTATATTCAAGGTCATACATGGACTCAAACAATTCTTTTAATATGGATTCTACTTCCGATACACTCTTTACCTCTCCACATCTTGATGTAATGTAGGATAAAAGCTCATGGACATTATGACCGATGTACTCTGTGTTATTTAAGATGTACTCGTCATAGCCGGGATAGTTATTTTTGACATGATCAACCTCATTTTGAAGCTCACTCTCCATAGCAGAAAAGCTCTGATTGATTTCATTTAGGACATTTGGCTTTGACAAATAGCTTGTTGTAAGAATAGAACTTGTGGAGTTCATAAAGCCCGTCATTCCCGTTCCTGCAAAGTTGATAAAGAAAGTTCCCAAAATAATAAGACCTATGAAAATAATCATAAGTCCCTTTGCTTTTCTTACTATAAATCTCTTTGAGCCTTTCAACGAGCCAATGAGGTTTTCTTTAATCCGATCTCTGAGTCTTGACTTATTCTCACGACGAATGGCTGCCTTTACCTGATTTTTCTTTTGAAATCTTTTATAGGCATTTGCTCTTTTATATTCATTCATCTTTTTCAGGTTCTCTTTGGCATCACGAAATTCAAGCTTCGATTTTCGCTTCCTGATTTTATAGTCCTTATTTGTAAGATCGTATCCTTTCTTCGCCTTTTTCTTATCAGAATATTTCTTTATGCCATGAATGAGTTTCGAGCTTGCGTCCGCTGTCTTTTCTCCTGCTTCCACCCCTTTGTTTTCATCGCTTCCATGGGATAAGTAATCTCTTACGGTTTCACTTCCTTTGGCAAGTCCTGAAAGGGCAGATACTTTTACCATATCTTTCTTTAGCTTTTTCTTCTGCTCTTTAGAAAGTCTGCTATGAACTTTTTCGCTGACAGCATCTGTTCCCGCCTTTTTACCTTCAGTCTTATTTTCCTTTGATACATCTTCTTTTTTTCTTGTATAAAGGCTTTCGGTGTAGTTTTTCCTCTTATACTTTCTCTTTTTAGCCTCATAACTTTTAGAGGAACTTCCAATAAACTCATCTTTTTTATGGAGATTATCATCCACATCATAAGTTGACTCAAAATAGTCGCTGTCCCTAAAGTCATTGTCATATCTATCTATGATTCCGTCATTGTCGAGGTCTTTTCCTAAAGGATCATAGATTATTCCATTTTTAACCTCCGTAATATAATCCGATCTTCCTGTTTCAGTGACAAAAGCTACGCTATCCTTATCAGAAGCTCTATACCTTGCATTTCTTTTGGAAGTTTTTCCGTTTTGTTCAGTTTCTATACTTCTCTTACTGACCTTTTCATGCACCTTATCTTGAAATCGGTCTTTATCATGGACAATTTTTCCTCTGTAATCATCGTTATGCTTTAACTTACTTTCTTCAGGCTCTATACTGCCATTACTTTGCAATGTTTCCTTTTCTATCCTTGCTCTTTGCCTTTCCTTAAAGTCCTTTTTCAGTTTCTTTCCCATAAGCCTACCTCACTTCTTCAGGCTTGGTTGTCATCTTCTGATAAAGGATTGTGTCTTT
>JAGZMY010000042.1 GCA_018363915.1 Anaerococcus vaginalis | reverse complement strand
CGTCCGTACTCTCCATTTCGGAAAATTCGCTCGTTTTCACTAATTCTTTCCTGATCATCTCGTCGAAGTACATTTTCTTCTACCTCCTCTAATTCTTCTCTAATTTTATTATATCCTGCTTCTTTACCTCTTAACACTTCTTTTTGAAGCTCTAACTCTTTGCTTTTTTGAATGGTTGCATCAATGACTGTTCCACTAATGTCTGATACCGTTTCTCCAAGGCTCATAAGGGAAATGCTGTCAAGCATTGCAAAGTTTTCTTTTAACAGCTCCGTATCTATAGGATAGTCTAACTTAAATCTTGCAGCTACTGCATAGCTTACCGAGTTCCTCACAAACTTGGTAAAGGCTATTCTGTCCTCATCAGATATTCTAAGTTCATTCATCAGGCTATCTATTTTTTCATCTCCGTAGAGCCTACTTAAAGAAAAGATATTTTCTAAGGTGCTTTCACTTTCTTCATAGCCTTCAGCTTTTATCATTTCTTTTAATACATCTCTATGAGCCTCTTTATCAAATCTCCAAAGATTCACCTCATTGACATCTCTGTTTTTGGAAACGGTCTGACTTATATCAAAGATATAGTCCACCTTTTTATATGTGCCATAGTCCTCTAAAATGGGGATACCTTTCTGTCCTCTCATAACAGTTCGATTAAAGCGTTCCCTCCAGTAGTCAAACTTGGCACAAGCTGTCGCTTCAGGATTTTTGTCATAAATACTTAGCTGACTTCTAAAGTCGTACCTCTGATTGTTTCCGACAACCTTTAAGAGCTTCAGATACTCTGCTTCACTCTGCAGAATATCTTGTTTTATTAGCTCCAAGATGTTATGAAAATCATTTATTCGCATGTTTACCTCCTTCTTTTTTGCATGAAAAAAGGCGGTTAGATTTTACTCTAATCACCTTTCAATTCTATGTGCTGCAACTTACTGCTATTCAGTCAGTTCCCAATGACCATTACTTCCACTACCTATATATCGTAGATTATCTATTTCTTTTATGGTTCTTTCTATAGTCTTTACACTGACTCCAGCTTCATCTGCAATTGTTTTTCTTGTAATCTTGTCATTTTCTCTTATTTTTTCTTTTATAAACTCTACAAGAGCTATCTTATCGTGAGCGACATCCTGAGCGACACTGTAAGCGACATCCTGAGCGACACCATTTCCTCCAACTTTTTGAGTCGCTATTTTCTTTAAAGGAATAATCGTTCTAAATATATTTCCCTCCTCAAACAGAGGAAAAGCACCTGAATATAGTCTTGTATATTTATAGGTGTTTCTCATGCCGGAACCAAGCTCATCCGCAAGTCCTATTTCTCTAAACACTTTTGAAATAGCCGGATTTTTAGGGAAAGGCTCAAACTTTTGTAAATCTAATGCTCCTATTCCATGAGCCAAGTTACTGTTTTCAATGGTAATCTTCTCATCATCAATAATCATTTTGGCTGGGAAACCACTTGAATAATCTCTGTGAGCTAAAGTATTAGAAACAATTTCTCTAAGTATCCTATCTCTTGCATTCACATTTACAATTCCATCTAAGACAAATAAATCATTCAAATGCTTTTGTCCAAACGCTATAAGCCTGTCATAGCTATCAATCAGATTTGTAATTACCACATCTCTATCATCATATCTGTCCTTATTTTCAACTCTAAATATTGCATCAGTTTTATGCTGTGGAAGAACAGACATAATAGAGTTGTCTTTTCCAAATAGCAAAATCGCTGCTAATGTAATGCCTTCAAGCTTTGTTTCAGGATCTGTCAGAATGAGATTTGCACTTCGTAATAGCTCCTCATCGCTCATATTTTCCCAAACATGATTTTTATTTCTTGCAACTGCCATTCTCTTGGCTTTAGCGATAACAGAGGCATCAAGAAAATCAATATCAAGATTTGGATATACCTTATTTACAAAATAACTTCCTTGTTTTCTTGCATATAACTTATAGACAAGTTCTGCATGGTCTGTGATATTGATGTCTCCTTCATAAGACCTGTCCCATATTCTTCCATTATGCCTGCATACCTGATAACCTTCAGGCACTCGGATATAAATGACTTTTTTACTGTCAATTTCAAAGACTTCCGGTAATAAATAAAGTGGTGGGTACATCTTCTGCGAATTGTTGATAGATGTTGTAAATTCTTTAATAACCTTATCCACTTTATCTTCACTAACACCAACAATATCTCTTTTATCATTTACACCAAGTAAAATATGTCCTCCATTTCTATTGTTGAAAGAGCATACTGTATCAAAGACATCTTTGGTTAAAGCATTCCTTGATTCTTTAAATTCAACATCTATCTTTTCTCCGTTTTGAATTAACTTTTTTATTTCATCTATCGTCATCTTTGTTATTTCACCACCTTTATTTATCAATGTTTTCTTCAATAAAAATTTTGGAGTTTTGAATTTGCACTTTATCGTTATTAACTACAAAAGTAACATAATCTCCATTTTGTAAGTCCAAAAGTTCTCTTATCCTTTTCGGAATAGTAACCTGCCCTTTTGACATAACTTTTGCAGTATCCATAAATGTATCTTTCATACCCGTTTCCTTTCGCCCTACTTTTCCTACAAAAGATTATAGCATTTTTAGGGCATTTTTTCCACCTTGAAATTAGTGCCATCTTACTTGATATAAGTTGAAACCACTTCTTTTATCTCAGTTTCAATTGCCTCTAAAAAATTTTTCTTTGATGATTTTCCCTGTGCAATATCCGATAACTCCATTTCCCACTTTGCTGTTGTTTCTGCTGATTTAAAAGTATCAGCTACAATCGTTACAAGGCTGATTCCCTTATGTGTAGCAATAAGGTTCTTTTTATCTCTTTCTACAAATCCCTTGAAAATCAGATTTTCAATAATCCCT
>JAGZMY010000015.1 GCA_018363915.1 Anaerococcus vaginalis | reverse complement strand
AGGGATACACCTGTTCCCATACCGAACACAGAAGTTAAGCCTTCTAACGCCGATGGTACTCGGAGGGAGACCTCCCGGGAGACTAGGAAGTTGCCAAACAATCAAGACTAGCATAAGCTAGTCTTTTTTGTTGTCTATAAATATAATTTTTTTGATTTTAAATTTTTTTTGCTTGTATTTTTATTTTATTATTTAATATCTGATTATTTTTATATTTTACATAAGATATTTCTATTCTATTATTTTTCCTTTGATTTTATAATTATATTATAAAAAAAAGGAGGTATTTATGATTGAAAATCAATTACTTTTAAGCTCGGTTTTTATTGCTGGGTTTTTATCGTTTTTTGCTCCTTGTACTTTTTCTTTGATGCCTGCTTATATTGGTATCATTACGGATCAAAGGGGAGAATATAAAAATTTTAAATTTGGAAAAATTTATATAAATATTGGTGCTATTATTAAAACTATGACTTTTATTTTGGGGCTTGCTACTAGTTTTGTTATTTTGGGTTTTGGTGCAGGTTTTTTTGGAAAATTTGTTAATAATAGATGGGTAATTTTTATTGGGGGACTTATTGTGTTTTTGTTAGGTCTTCATCAAATGGAAATTATTAATATTGAAAAATTGAATGTTACTAAGACTGTTAATTTTAAAAATAAGAAAACTAAGGCTTTGGGGACTTATCTTATGGGGCTTTCTTTTTCTTTGGGTTGGACACCTTGTGTTGGTCCAATTCTTGGAGCGGTTCTTCTTACTTCTGCAAGCAGTGGTAAGGAATTTTATGGGGCTTTTATGATGCTAGTTTATTCTTTTGGCCTTATGGTTCCGTTTTTATTGATGGCTGTTTTGTCTTCCACTCTTAATAAAAATTTTGATTTTTTTAGAAAACATCTTATTTTTATGAAACGTTTGGGTGGATTTTTGATAATGGTAATGGGCGTTGTTCTTATGACTAATCAATTGCCTAATCTTACTTCATTTTTTAATAATTTATTTATTTAGGAGGATATATGAAAAAATCTTTAGCAATTCCGTTTTTGGTTATAGCTTTTGCTCTTAGTGCATGCTCTAGTGAAAAATCGGTGGATAAAAATATGAATGATATGAAGGATAAAAATATTTCAAGTAATAGTATGGAAAATAAAAATAGTGATAATTCTTTGAATCTTGAGGATAGGGACGGAAACAAGGTTTCTTTGGATTCTTTTAAGGGGAAGAAGACTTATATTAAGTTTTGGGCTTCTTGGTGTCCTATTTGTTTGTCAAGTCTTGGCGAATTGGATGAATTGTCTAATAGTGATGGGGATTATCAGGTTGTAAGTGTGGTTGCTCCTGACCAAATGGGGGAAAAATCTAAGAAGGATTTTATAAAATGGTTTGACGGTTTGGAATATAAAAATATTAATACTTTGTATGATACGAGTGGGGATTTTATTAAAAAATTTAATGTTAAATCTACTCCTACAAATGTATTTTTGGATTCTGAGGGTAAGCTTGTCAAGGTTGCTCCGGGGGCTTTGGATAAGGATACTATTAATGAAATTTTTAAACAGATTAAATAGGAGTTTTGTATGAAAAGTAAATTTATTTTTGTTTTTTTGATTTGTGCTATCTTTTTGGTGGCTTGTTCTAATAAATCTAAGAATAAGTCTAAGGATAATGGAAATATTTCTAGCACAAATGAGGAAATTGGCAAAAAAATTGATGAAATTATTGACTCTAATAATAAGAAAAATTTAAAGGAAATGGAAAATCAAAAAGATATGGATAAGGAAAAGGAAAATTATTCTAAGGATGATCTTAAAAAAATCTACCTAGCTGGTGGTTGTTTTTGGGGTGTTGAGGAATATATGCAAAGAATTTATGGGGTTTATGATGCTGTAAGTGGTTATGCAAATGGAAAGGTTAATAATCCGACTTATAAAACGGTAAGTAGTGGCAAAAGTGGCTATGCAGAAACTGTGGAAGTAACTTATGATAGTAAAAAAATAAAGCTTGAGGACTTGCTTAATCATTATTTTAAAATAATTGATCCAACTAGCCTTAATAAACAAGGAAATGATAGGGGAAGTCAATATAGGACTGGGATTTATTATGTGGATGATTCTGATAAGGAAGTTATAGATAAGGTTATGAATTTTCAGGCAAAAAAATACAGCGAAAAAATTGTGGTTGAAAATATGAAACTTAAAAATTTTACTGTGGCTGAAGATTATCATCAAGATTATTTGAGGAAAAATCCGAATGGATATTGTCATATCGACTTGTCAAAGGCGGGTGAAGTTGTGATTGACCCTGCTAAATATCCAAAACCATCGGATGATGATTTGAAGAGAAAACTTACGGATATTCAATATAGGGTTACTCAAAAAAATGAAACTGAATCTTCTTTTTCTAATGAATATTGGGATAATAAGGAAAAAGGTATTTATGTTGATGTAGCAACAGGCGAGCCTTTGTTTTCATCAAGTGATAAATTTGATTCGGGTTGTGGTTGGCCATCTTTTTCTAAGCCAATAGCCAAAGATGTTGTGACATATCGTGAAGATAAGTCGTATAATATGAACAGAACTGAAGTGAGAAGTAGGTCTGGGGATTCGCATTTGGGACATGTTTTTAATGATGGCCCTAAAGAACTTGGTGGTCTTCGTTTTTGTATAAATTCAGCTTCGATTAAATTTATTCCACTTAAAGATATGGAAGATAGGGGATATGGATATTTAAAACATCTTGTAAAGTAGGGGATTATGTATAAATTGTTAATAGCAGATGATGAATCAATCATAAGAAAGGGCATAAAAAATTTAATAGATTTTGAGAGTTTGGAAATTGATCAAGTTTTTGAGGCGGAAAATGGGAAAGAGGCTGTTGATTTGGCTTTAAAAAATCAGGTTGACATAGTTATAATGGATATAAATATGCCTATAGTTGATGGTCTTAGTGCTAGTAAAAAAATAAAGGAAAAAAATCCAAATTCTTACCTGTTAATTCTTACTGGCTACAATTATTTTGATTATGCCCAAGCTGCTATTAGGGCAAAGGTGGATGATTATATTCTAAAACCTGTTAGCAAAAAAGATGTAGAATATATGTTAAAAACTGCTGTAAATAAGCTTAATATTAACAGAAAAAATGAGTCTTTGAAAGAGTATAATGATGAGAATTTAAAGGCAAAAGAATCTTATGAAGATATAAAAAAATATATTGATAAAAATGTATTTTGTGAAGATTTTTCTTTAAACAAGATGGCAAGCGACATTGGTTACAATAATAATTATTTAAGCAGTTTGATAAAAGAAATTTACGGTTTATCTTTCCAGGATTTATCCAATAAATTGAGAATGGAAAAGGCAAGGATTTTGCTTTTGACAAGCGATATGAAAAATCAAGAGATAGCAGATGCCGTTGGTATCTATGATGTTTCATATTTTTCTAATAAATTTAAAAAATATTTTGGCAAAAGTCCAAAACAAATTAGGAAAAAATAAAATGAAAAAGATTTTTAAAAAAATAGAATTTAAAATAAGTGCTTGCTTTTTTGTAATCTCTATTCTCATAATATCCCTAATGCTTTTTTCTTGGTACAAGCAAAGTTCTTCAAAGCTTATGACATACGAAAAAGAAGAAACAAGCCAAGAAGTCAAAAATGCAAGTATTTATGTGGCAAGTTATCTAGAAAAAAACAAAAATCTTGCCTCTCTTTTGGCTATGTCAGCCGAAAGTCAAAATATAATGGATGATAAGACGGATTTTAAAAATTTGAAAGACATAATAAAAGTTAGCGAAAAAAGCGATGAATTTATAAAAAAAATTTTCCTAGTTTCTGAAAATGGAAATATTATTTCAAATGAAAAAGTAAATTTAGAAACAAATAAGGATATGAAAAATATTTCTTGGTATAAGAAACTTATAAATTCAAATAATATGGCATTTGCAAGCAAGGCTGATTTTTCAAAAATATCTAGCGATTCGTCAAAAAATATAATAAGTATTTCCAAAGAAATTAAAGATAAAAACAACAAAAGATTGGGCTTTGTGGTTATAAATCTTTCCTATAAATTTTTGGAAGATTTTTTATCGACAATAAATTTTGGCAAATATGGCTATGTTTTTATTTTGTCCTCAGAAGAAGAACTCCTTTTTAAATCAAAAAATATGGAAGATTTTGGCAAAAAAGATTACGAAAAACTTTTAAAAAAGAGGATGAAACCAGAAAAAATGGATTTTGTTTCATCCAATGTTTTTATTCCAAATACCCAATGGAAGCTGGTAGGAATTTCCTTTTCAAACGCAATTTCTAATTTAAAAAAACAATTAATAGAAAGCTCCCTAATTCTTGCCCTAATCGTTTTTATTTTGACTTTGTTAGTGTCGATTTTTGTGTCAAAAAAAATAAGCAAACCAATAATTTATTTGATTGGAGAAATCAAAAAAACCGACAAAAAATTATATAAAATAAAATCTCTCCCTCAAGCATCAAGCGAAATACAAATCTTAACAAAAGAATACAACAACCTAATAGATAGGATTTTTGTTCTAACAGAAGATATAGAAAAAAAAGAAGAACAAAAAAGAACCTACCAAGTCAAAGCTCTCCAAAGCCAAATAAATCCACATTTTTTATACAATACCTTGGATACAATTTTGTGGCTTGTAGAATTTGGCGAAAATGAAAAAGCAATAAAAGTAACCAAAAAT
This sequence comes from Anaerococcus vaginalis, assembly GCA_018363915.1. GTDB lineage: Bacteria > Bacillota > Clostridia > Tissierellales > Peptoniphilaceae > Anaerococcus > Anaerococcus vaginalis_C. The sequence goes on along the minus strand of JAGZMY010000015.1, from coordinate 39,765 downwards.
TTAGGAATGCTTCTAAGAAACAGCTTAAACATTGACGAAGATTTCGTAAAACTTGATAAGGAAATAGGGCATGCAAAAAATTATCTAGATATACAAAAAATAAGATATGACAATAAATTTACCTACGAATTTATAAAAAAAATAGAAACAAGCAGTCTATACGTTCCAAAATTAATACTCCAACCAATAATAGAAAATGCAATTTATCATGGAATAAGAGAAAAAAAATCCAAGTCTTACATTAAAATTATAGTAGAAAAAAATCCAGAATATTTAATAATAAAAATAATAGATAATGGACTTGGCCCAAAAGAAAAAAAAGAAAATATTCCAACAAAACTTGGAGGAATAGGCATGGAAAATGTAAATAATAGGATAAAACTTTTGTGTGGAGAAAAATATAATTTAAAAATGCAAAGAGAAAAAGATGAAACAGTAATAACATATAAGCTAAAAATAATAAAAGAAATTTAAAAAAATCAATAAAAAATGGGCTGTTTCAACAGCTCATTTTTTGTGTTTTAATTTATTTAAAGTTTTAGTTTACTTTTGAAAATCTAGTATGTTAATATATATGTAAAAATATTTAATAATGAGGATAAATTTTATGAATTTAACTAAAAAAATTTTCACTAATAGGTTAATTTTAAGAAAGGCTAAGATTTCTGATGCCTCTTTGGCTTATAAGAATTGGATGTATGATGAGGAAGTTACTAAGTTTTTAAGATGGAAAGCTCATAAAAATGTTCTTGAAAGTGAAAAAGTTATAAAAAATTGGGTTGATTCTTATAAAAATGATGATTTTTTTCAATGGATTATTGAACTTAAAGAATTAGCTGAACCGATTGGAACTATTAGTGTGATTTCTATTGATAAAAGGGTTAATTCTTGTCATATTGGTTATTGTATTGGGAAAAAATTTTGGAATATGGGATATACCTCTGAGGCTTTTTCTGCTATAATTTCTTTTTTATTTTCTCTTGGTTTTGATAGGATCGAATCTTCACATGATCCTAATAATCCATATTCTGGCAAGGTTATGGAAAAATGTGGTCTTGTTTATGAGGGTAGGTTAAGAAAGGCTGATTATAATAATCAGGGGATTGTTGATTCTTGTGTTTATGGTATTTTGAGGGAAGATTTTGAGAAATAATTTGTAAATTATTTATTTGGATTAGCTGGGCTTATATAAATTTAAAAGGCGATAAAAATAATTTATCGCCTCAGAATGAAGACAAACCCAGGAAAAATCTCCTGGGTTTTCTAATATTATTAAATTTTTAATGAATGTTATAATATCTGGGCTGATTGTTTCTGTTTAACTGCTCATTAAATTTTTACTACAGACATGGCTATATGTGTATTCGTTTTCATTTTCATGTCTATTTTTAACAATATAGGGACTGTAACGGGCATTTCAATAAAAGCGGGATTAACAGATGAAAATAATGAATGAAGCAAAAGATATGAATAAATCTTTTCTAGTAGATTCTTTAGGAACAATTGTAGCGGGGTGTTTAGGAACAAGTGTTGTGGGAACAACATTAGAAACTTCAGCCGGCATAGAAGAGGGAGGGCGAACAGGACTTATGGCAGTGACAAGTGCAGTAAAAGCTATAGATTTTGATAATATAACAGAAGCTATACCTGCATTTTTAACCTTTATCATAATTCATCTTACTTACAGTATTGCGGATGGTATTATGATAGGAATTTTATCTTATGTAGTATTAAATATTATAACTGGTAAATTTAAACAAATATCTTTACCAATGTATGCTATGGGAATTTTGTCTTTAGTTAAAATGTTATTTTTATAAGGAGAGAGAAATGTTAAAAAGTGATATGAAAGCGGATTTGATAATAAAAGATGTCAAAGTAATAGATGTGTTTCAAAATGAAATTTACAAGGGAAATGTAGCAGTGAAGAATGGAAAAATTATTGGCATTGGAGATTATGAAGATGCAGATGAGATTGTAGATGCAAAAGGATCCTACCTATCACCAACTATGACTGACGGACACGTGCACATAGAGTCTTCTATGGTATCTCCAGCTGAATTTTTAAAATGTTTAGTTGCAAGAGGAGTTTCAACTATAATAGCAGATCCACATGAGATAGCAAATGTGTGTGGGCTTGATGGGCTTGAATACATAATAGATGAAACAAAAGATCTACCGGCACATGTATATGTAATGTTGCCATCATGCGTTCCATGTACACCATTTGAAACAAGTGGAGCTATTTTAAAAGCTTGCGATTATAAAGAGATGATAAATGATCCGAGAGTTTTGGGGTTAGGAGAAATGATGGATTTTGTTGGAACAGTAAATCGATCAGAAGACATCTTGGAAAAAATTGACTTGGCTAAAAATAGCAATAAGGTAGTAGATGGACACGCCCCACTTTTATCAGGAAAGGCGTTGGACGATTATGTACTAGCTGGTATTTTAACAGACCATGAGTGTTCAGCTGTAGATGAAATGAAAGAAAAGATTCGCCGAGGAATGTACATTCAATTAAGAGAAGGTACAGCTGCTAAAAATTTAGAAGCACTGATAAAAGGAGTTACAAAAGATAACATAAGTCGTTGTTTCTTCTGTACAGATGATAGACATCCGCAAGACTTGTTAAAAGATGGAAATGTAGATAACAATGTGAGAAAAGCAATTAAATTGGGGATGGAACCTTTATATGCAATTAAAATGGCAACTTTAAATCCGGCTCAGTGTTACAAAATGGAAAATTCAGGGGCAATTGCACCGGGGTATGTTGCAGATTTCTTTTTATTCGATGATTTGAATAACATAAACGCAAAAGCAGTTTTCATTGGAGGCAAGAAAGTAGCAGAAGATGGAAAAGTAATAGTAGATTTTCCACAAAAACTTTCCCCAAAGGTACTTTCAAAAATGAATATAAGAGATTTTAAATTAGAAGATTTAAAACTTAGATTGAATTCAAACAGAGTCCATGTAATTGAAATGGAAAAAGAATCACTTTTAACTAAGAAAATTATCTGTGATGTAGATGTAAAAGATGGTTACTTCGAATACTCAGATGATGGAATAAGAAAAATAGTGGTAATTGAAAGACACACCGGAAATTCTGCAATAGCAATAGGATTGATAAAGGGATATAATATAAAAAATGCCGCTGTTGGAACTACAATAGCACACGATAGCCATAATTTAGTTGTTATTGGGGACAATGATGAAGATATGCTAAACGTAATAAAGAAAATAGATGAGATGAGTGGTGGAATGGCAATATCTTCAAATGGAAAATTAGAAGGGTCTTTAAGACTTGATATAGCAGGCATTATGAGTAGTAAATCAATGACAGAAGTACATGAAGAGATCAAGAAATTATTAGAAAAAGCAAAAGAGCTTGGAGTAGGAGATGGAATAGATCCATTTATGACTCTTGGATTTATGGCTCTACCGGTTATACCGGATATAAAGATGACAGACAAAGGATTGTTTGATGTAAATGAATTTAAACACATTCCTTTAGAAGTTTAAAAAGTAGGTGCATTTGCACCTACTTTGTCAACAGTCTGAGGCGATAAAAATAATTTATCGCCTTATATTTTTATTTATATTTATAAAATCCTTCCCCAGTTTCAATACCCTTTAAGCCTTTGGCAGCTCTTTCTTCCAATTTTTTAATAGCTTTTGCAATTGGAGAATTTGGATCATTTGCTTGAGGATTTGTTTTTGAAATATTTATTACAGTTGTAATACCAACTATATCAATTATTTCGAAAGGTCCTCTTGGAGAGCCTGTTCCGATTTTCCAATCCATATCTATATCTTTTGGATCAGCAACATCATTTCCATAAAGATTTAGACCAGCGTTAATAAATGGAACAAGCAAAGAATTCAAAATATATCCTGCTTGCTCTTTTTTGATTACAGCTGGATACATTCCTATATTTTTTGCAAATTCAATAACACTTTCAAAAGCCTCATCACTTGTTTTGTCATGCTTCATTACCTCAGCAAGATTTTGTCTCCAAATTGAGTTTGCAAAGTGAAGACTTAAAAATTTATCTTCTCTTTTTGTATATTGCCTAAAAGTTGAAGGCAAGAAAGTTGAAGAATTTGTTGCAATAATTGCATCTTCTTTTAAATAAGGAGAAATTTTTTCATAAAAAGCTTTCTTCTCATCAACAATTTCTGCAATTGCCTCAATAACAAGATCAGCATCAGAAAAAGCCTCATTCAAGTCAGTAGTGTATTTTATTTCTTTAAAAATTTTTTCATTTACATTTTTTAATTCTTCTATTTTTTCATTAGTAATTTCGTTTTTATCCTTGAAAAAAGACCTAGGATAATTTGGATTTTCAGCTCCAATATATGAAGGACAAGCCATAAGTTCCTTAGAAAAAATATTGTGTAAATTTTCAATTCTTGGCTTAACTCTTTCAATAGAACCTTCACTTCTTCCCCAAATCGTTACATTGAATCCATGAAAAGCTGCGACGTAGGCAATTTGAGCACCCAAAACGCCACCACCAGCTACGGTTACATTTTTTATTTTCATTATTTGCTCCTTTTTTATATATATTTTCATCTTATATATATTGATATACCCAAAATTTGATTTTTTAAATTTTATTGTAGAAATCGATATAATAAATTAGCAAATATAAAAGGAGATGTTAAAAAATAAGCAAAAGCATCAGATACCAAGGTGTAATTTTTATTTATCCATTGATATTTTTAAGCTCTTTTACCATGTCTAATTTTGAAATTTTATAGCTTTCAATAATTTGTGTAATTATAAAAGTAAGTAAACTCAAGAAAAATGCAAAGGCAAATATTTTATTTGGGATAGATATATCCACAAAAATATCTATTTTTTCCATGGAAATTTTTATTAAAAATTTTAGTATTGTATTCAGTAGTGGCATTAGAACAATCTCAAAAATTACTAGTAAAAAGAGTATGGTATTGATGTATATTTTTACAACTTCTCTATCTTTAAATCCAAATATTTTAAGGTAGCTTATATTTTCTTTTGATTTATCAATAATAGTTGTTGAAATAACGCTCGTTATTATAAAATAAAAGGCTAGCGAAACAAGAAGGACAATTTTAAAAACAAATTTAAAGTGGTCAAAAAAATGGTCCATAAATTTTGTCATATCCTTTTTGTTTATCTCTGTTATTAAATTTTCTTTTGAAATATCTAACTTTTTATCTGATAAGTAACTATTAAAATACGAAGAATCTTTTCCTATTAATTTATTTAAGTTTTGTCTATTTGTTAAAATTTGCAAAGTTTTTATCTTATCATCAATTTTTTTTATCTTTAAGGTATTAGTTTTATTATTATAAGAGTTTAAGACTTCTATTGTATCATTTTTTTCTAGATTAAATCTTTGTGCAAGACCGTATGATATAACAACTTCATATTTATTAAGCTCATTTAAATTTTCATTATCATACTTGCTATTTTTATCAACTCCATAAATTTGAATTTTTTTGTCATCAAAATTTACCAAATTTACATTCACAATGCTAGCCATATCTGATTTTATGAGTTCATCCTTTGTCTTTACAAAGTAAATATGGTCATATTTCATCTCATCTTTCATTTTTTTTGCATAATTTTCAAAAGAAGGTTCAAGGCAAAGAGAGAAAACCAAAAGCAAATTTGCTAAGAAAATTCCAAATAGTAGGGCTAGAAAATTTAGTTTGTTGTTTAATATCAATCTTAGTTTTGTCTTTTGCATAAAAGAAAAATTTTTCAATTTAAGTTTTGATATTTTATTTCTCTTATATAAATTTTTCCTCAAAAAGTCAATAGGATTGTGATTTAAAGAAAAATATACAACAAAAAAATTAATTACTAAATATATAAAAATAGGCAAAATAGTCGTAAATGCAAAGGTAAGATAGCTTGTATTTAGCTCAAATTTTGGTAGTTCAAAGGAAAGATAATACACATCAGCATATTTTTTATAAAAATAAGTAAAGGCTATAAAATTTCCACAAATGGATGCCAAAATTGCCAAAAACAAAGGCATAGCCATATAATTTTTTAATAATTCCTTTTTTTTGTAACCAGAAGCTAAAAGACAACCAATTATTGGAGATTCATTTTCGATTAAATTTTTTATTTGCACAGCACTAATAAAGGCTAGAGAAATAAATAATAAAATACTAGCCGAAATCATAGTAGGCACATCCCCATCCATATCATCCATAATATAAGTTATGCATTTATTGTCATATCTTGTAACACCATCAATCATTAGATTATTTTTATTGATAATTTTTCCAAAATTTTTAAGCCTTTTATTTGCAACTTTACTATTTTTAGAAAATTTATCATGATAGGAATAATTATAAACAATTTTTTTATCCTTTATCTTATCAAAAGTTTTAGAAGACAAAAGACAAACACCAAAGTATCCTGTATCCATAACAATATCTTCCCTATTTTTAAGAAGAGTAGAATAGTCAGGCAAAGAAACAAGGCCTGTTACGAGATATTTTTTATTTTTAATTTTCAAAAAATCCCCTATATTTATTTTATTTGCCCTTGCATAATTAGCAGAAATAGCAATTTCATTGTCATTATTTGCCAATCTTCCATCAAAAATTTGACTAATATTGATACGATTTCTATTTTTAAAAATTCTTAAAGTCCTATCATCATTATATTTTTCTTCAAAATAAAAATTTTCATAAACATTCAAAGAAAGATCTTCCAAGGCTTTGATTGTTTTATTAGATAGTTTATCAATACAAACAAATTCTCCATCCTCAACTTTTCCATCATCAATTTGCTTGTAATACAAATGTTTAATAGACTGTTGGGCAGTAAAAAATGATGATGAAAAAATAATTAAAATGGTTAAAGTTAAAAAAATAGAAAAAAATTTAAAAGGATTAGATTTTATTTGCCTATAAATTCTTTTATTAAGAGGATTTTTCATTACCAAGAAACCTCCTTAGCAGATATTTTATTTGGATTTACAAAAAGATTCTTTATTTTACCATCATGTAAATTTAAAATAATATCACACATTTTACTTATATTAGTATTGTGAGTTGCAATTAAAATCGTAGATTTATAAATTTTATTTAAATTTTCAATTAAATTCAAAACATCCTTGGCACTTTCATAATCAAGAGCACCAGTTGGCTCATCACAAATTAAAATTCTAGGGCTTTTTACCATAGCTCTTGCAATAGAAGTTCTTTGAGCTTGACCTCCAGAAATTTCATTTGGGAATTTATATTTTTGGTCAGATAAACCAAGATTATCAATCAAATCATCAATATCAAGAGGATTATCAGACAAAAATTTACCAAGCTCAATATTTTCTATAACATTTAAATCACTAATTAAATTATAAAATTGAAAAACAAAGCCCAAATTATTACGCCTAAAAATTTCCAAATCTTTTTTATTTAATTCACCTAGATTTTGACCCAAAATATTAACATTACCTATGTCAATTGTTTCAATTCCACCAATAATATTTAACAAGGTAGATTTTCCAGAACCAGAAGGCCCTAAAATACAAATTATTTTTCCTTCATCAAAAGATAAATCAATTCCCTTTAAAACTTCTATCTTGTTAGAATTTTTTCCATAAAACTTATGTAAATTTGAAATTTTAATCATAATTACCCCTTCTAAATAAAAAATTACAAATAAAGATTAACAAGCATATAATCTTTTTTTTATTATAATACGAATGAGAATCTTTATCAATAAAAATGTGCAAAAGCTTTTATAAGTTTTTCTTATATGCACCATAACTTATATGTATTTTACAACAATTTTAATCTAATGTATTATAGTAGTGAAAACGTAATCATTTTTAAAAAGGGGTGAATATTGTGAAAGAAAATGAAAAAATTTCAGGAAAGGCGTTAATTCCATTTTTGGTTTTTATCGTTATTTATCTTGCCACAGGTATCGTACTTCATTTAAGAGGAGTAGAAATGGCATTTTATCAATTGCCTGCACCTATTGCAGCTTTTGTTGGTATTATTAGTGCATTTTTATTATTTGGTGGAAGTATTGATGAAAAATTTGACAATTTAGTTGCAGGTTGTGGCGACTCAAACATTATTATTATGTGTTTGATTTACATATTGGCTGGCGCTTTCTCTGCTTTGGCTTCTGCCTCTGGTGGAGTTGATTCTGTAGTTGGTTTGGGACTTTCTTTTGTTCCTGCTAAATTTTTAACTGCAGGTGTATTTTTGATAGCTTGTTTCATTTCTATTGCTACTGGTTCTTCTGTTGGTACTATTACTGCTCTTGGACCTATAGCTGTTGGTCTTGCTAAATCTGGTGGTATCAATATGGCTTTGATGCTTGGTGCCTTGGTTGGTGGATCAATGTTTGGTGATAACTTATCTGTTATCTCTGATACAACTATAGCTGCAACTAGAACTCAAAACTGTGAAATGAAAGATAAGTTTAGGATGAACTTGAAGATGGCTCTTCCTGCTGGAATAATTACTTTTATTTTGCTATTAATTTTGGGTGCACCTGAAAGTCAACCTGCTCAAAAAGATTTATCTTACGATATTATTAAGATTATTCCTTATATTTTCGTATTGGTAGTTGCTCTTATGGGCGTTAATGTATTTTTAGTTTTAACTGGTGGTATTGTTTTATCTGGTATTGTTCTTCTTATGAACAATGGATTTGACTTGCTTGCTCTTTCTCAAACTATGTGGGAAGGCTTTACTGGAATGTTTGAAATCTTCTTACTTTCTATGTTAATTGGTGGTCTTTCTAATATGGTTACCAAAGAGGGCGGTATTAATTGGATTATTGCAAAAATTAGAAAATTTGCTAAGGGAGAAAAATCTGGTGAGCTTGGTATAGCTGCACTTGTTTCCCTTGCTGACGTAGCAATTGCTAACAATACTGTTGCAATTATTATTTCAGGTCCAATTGCAAAGAAAATGTGTAATGAATATAAGATCGACCCTAGAAGATCTGCATCACTTCTTGATACATTCTCTTGTGTATTCCAAGGAATAGTACCTTATGCTGCTCAAGTATTGATAGCTGCAAGCTTTACAAAAGGCGCTGTAGCACCATTCCAAATCATACCATATTTCTGGTATCAATTTATCTTGGGAGTTGTTTCCATAATTTCTATCTATGTACCATTTACAGCTGCAAAAGATAAATGGAATTTTGAATATGATATGGCAGAATCAAAAGTTGCAGGTCATGTTAAAAATTTGGAAGACAATGAACAAGCTCACGCTTAGTTAGGGATAAATATTCCTTACAAAGCTTTGAAAGATTTTTGGAAGATTTGTAAACATAACCTATATCCATAGATAAATTTTCTGGATTTTCAAGCTTAACAGTTTTGATATTAGGAAATCCACTATTTGGATGAAGGCAACCTGTTCCTACATTAAAAGAATTTGTGTTGGAAATAAGACCTAAAGTCGTGCCCCTATCTTGGGTATAGATAACCTGTTTGTGATCAGGTAAGTTTACAAATTCTTCCGGCAAAATCTCAGTGTCATTTTGCTCATAAATTATCATAGGATAATTATAAAGATCATCTATCTTAATCAAATTTTCATTTGCTAATGGATGGTCTTTGTTAATGAAAACATGAGGAATGACCTTTGCAATTGTAACATAAGATAAAGATTTTTCTTTAAATAAATTAAAAATAGCTTGCCTATAAGGTTCATTTATGTAAATAAAGGCAAGATCAGAATAATCGTTTTCAACGTGGTTAATGGCATCAAGGGATGTGGTTTCTTTTAAATAAAATTTGAAAGAATTATCCTTGTACTTGTCAATTAATTTCATAAAAGCTGAAACGGCAAAATTAAAGTGCTGACTTGACACTCTTAGCTCAGAAATATCCCTATTATCTGGAGCATATTGTCTTTGGATTTCCTTATATTTGCTGATTAAATCTTGGCATTTTATGAGATACTCAAGTCCCTTGGCGGTTGTTTGAGTTCCACTTTGATTTCTCTCAAAAATTTTAAAACCCAGTTCTTTTTCAAGATCATTTATAGCCATGGAAATGGCAGGCTGGGATGTGTAGAGGTTTTTGGCAGCTTTGGAAATAGAACCTGTCTTAGAAACTTCTATAGCATAATTAATTTTGTTTAAATTCATAATATCTCCTTAGTGTCTTTGGATATATTATATTAAATATTTAGTAAAAATGAAAGAATAGTAAGAAAGGATTAAAAAATGACAGAAAACAAAAAAAGATCATTTGCAACAGAAACAATACACGCAGGCGCAATAAAAGATACATACGGTTCATTAGGACTACCAATATATCAAACATCAACCTTTATATTTGAAAATGCAGAACAAGGTGGAAGAAGATTTGCCCTAGAAGAAGAAGGATTTATCTATTCAAGACTAGGAAACCCAACCAACGATGCCCTAGAAAAAAAACTAGCAGCCCTTGAAGGAGCAGAAGCAGCAGTATCAACATCATCAGGAATGGGAGCAATCACATCATCAATCTGGCCATTTATCAAAGCAGGAGATCATATCCTAGCATGCGGTACACTTTACGGATGTACATTCGCATTTTTAAACGAAATAACAAAATTTAACGTAGACGTAGAATTCATAGACATGACAGACCTAGAAGAAGTCAAAAAACATTTAAAAGACAACACAAGAATAGTATATCTAGAAACACCAGCAAACCCAACCCTAGATGTAATAGATATAGAAGAAGTAGTAAAACTTGCAAAGAAAAACTCAAAAGACACATTAGTAATCGCAGACAACACCTTTGCAACCCCATACCTACAAAATCCATTAAAACTAGGCGTAGATATAGTAGTACATTCAGCAACCAAATACCTAAACGGACACGGCGACGTAATAGCAGGATTTTCATGCGGATCAAAAGAATTAATGACTCAAGTAAGACTAGTAGGCCAAAAAGACTTCACAGGATCAGTTTTATCAGCTCACGATGCATTTCTAATCTTTAGAGGAATGAAAACCCTAGAAGTAAGAATGAAACAACACGTAGCAAACACCAAAAAGGTTGTAGAAGCATTACAAAAACACAAAAACGTAGAAAAAGTATACTATCCAGGCCTAGAAGACTTCAAAAACCACGAAGTAGCCAAAAAACAAATGAAAGACTACGGAGCAATGGTAACATTCGAAGTAAAAGGCGGAATCGAAGCAGGAAGATGCGTCATGAATAACGTAAAATTATGTTCATTAGCAGTAAGCTTAGGCGATGCAGAAACATTAATCGAACATCCAGCAACAATGACACATTCAACCTACTCAGAAGAAGCCCTAAAAGAAGCAGGAATAGCACCAGGCTTAATCAGATTATCAGTAGGTCTAGAAGATGCAGACGAAATAATAGAAGACTTAAATCAAGCCTTAGACCTAATATAAAAATTATATGAAAAATCTCCCCACGGGGGAGATTTTTTATTTTTCGCTTGCTTTTACAAAGAGATCTCTCCGCTCGCTGCGCACGATAAATCGGGATAAACAACTGAAACGAACGGGTGGTTGTTTATCTGGTCGAGATGGGTTAGTGATGTGCTTGATTTGTTTCTAAAGTTTATACTTTTTGATTTTCTATTTTTATTTCATTTTTTTATTTGCTGATTTTAAAAATAATAAATAGGAGATTACAACAATTCGAAGAAATTGACTATATAAATTAATTATCCATCTCGAGCCTAGTCGAGAGATCCCTTGGTTTTATTTAGATATTTATTTTTGCTTTCCCTTGGGATTTTTTTGTTTTATTTTTATATTTTATATGAGCTTTCTCTGAATAATATGCTTGGTGGGGATTAAGCTATTGTTAATTTTTATAGTAAATTTTTAAATTTTCTTACAAAAAAATCGTATTGGGTTTTCCAATACGATTTTTTGCTTTTAGTTTATTTTATTTTCTAGTTTTTCTTTTTTCTTGAAAATATTGCTACAACGGCTGCTACTACTGCAACTGCAATGATTATTAATGTTTTGTTTGATTTGTTTTCTGTTTTATTTGTTTCTTGTTCATTGCTTGATGATTGTGGTGATGTTTCTTTTGATGATGCATCGTTTGATTGGCTTGGTTCTTCTTCTTTGCCTTCTGTTTTGTATTCTACTGATGATTTGTCTGTTTCGAATACGTATTTGTCATCTTCTTCTTTTACATCAATTTTGTCATCTTTTGAGCCGAATGCAACTTCTTTTTCAAAGGCTTTTTTAGGAACTGAGATTTTTACTGGATTATTTAATTTTTCTACAGGTTCTCCGTAAGAGTCTACTATTTCGATTTTTCCACCTTTTTCGTCTTCGTCTGGTGTAACTTGAAGATTTAAAGCTTTATCGCTTGTATCTTTTTTAACTTCCATTGTTGTATCTGTGAAGTTTTCAGTAGCTCTTCTTCCATAGAATGTATATTCGTATTCGTTTTTCTTTAAATAATCTTTGTATTTGTCTTCTAAGTCTTTGTTGAATCCTTTTAATAAATCGAATGCTTTTTTAGCTTCTTCTTTATTTTTTTCTGTTGGATCTTTTTCTCCTGAAACTTTTGTATTTGCTATTTGTTCTTTTTCAAATTTGTCAATTTCTGGAGTGATGTCTTTCATAAAGTCATCTCTGTTTGCCTCTACCATGTGTAGGGTATCCATTGCCATCCAATAATGTGACTTGTCTTTGTCTGGATCATTTGTTTCGTTTTTAACCTCATCAATTGCATCTTCTTGGTTTGGATAGTATGCAACGTATGGTTGAACTAATGGGGAACCAAGTGTTAGCCACATTATTCCAGGATTTGTTGCCTCTGCGTCTTTTGAAACTTGGAAGATGTGTGATTCCATAGTATTTCTATTTCCTATTGGATAAGTTTCATCTCTTCCCCTGTCATTTGCTTCTAAATCAAAATTTTCTAGTCTGTTTCTTGTAAAGTCCATTACATTTTTAACAGAAATAGAACCTTTTTTAGCATCTTGTAGGAATTCATAAGTTTCAGTTTCCATATCAACTTTAGAATCAGGATTTAAGAATTTGATTCCTGATGCAACTCTTGAACGGTTTGATGGAGAGAATTCTTTTTCTGCATAAGATTTTGCCAAATTTATAATTCTATCATCTTCATTGCCTTCAAAAGTTTTTGCTTTCTTTGCTGTTTCAAAAATTCCTTTAGAATAAAGATAATTTTCGTCTTCGCTCATTATATAATTGTCACTTTCTTCGCCTTTTGTAAGTTTTGCTTCATTTATCCAGAAAGTATTTGGGAAAACTGAGAATTTATCTTTTGGATATTTCATTGCAACAAATTCATGGCCTGAATAAATTTCTACATACCAAGTATCTGTTTTGTCAGCAACTACAAGAGCATTTCCTTCAGCAGCTCCTTTTGTGGCAACTTCATTAGCTATTAATTTTACAGCATCTAGTGCATTGTCAGCACTTGATAACACAACTGTTGTAATTATTGCCTCACTAATGCCAATTGGCTTTCCTTCTTCTTCTCCATCAAGATATGGATCAACCTTTTGAACATCTTCGTTTGCAGATGCAGAAACAGTCATATCAGCCATAAGACCTTTTTCATTGTAGCCTGCTTCATCAAACATACCATATTCTGGAGTAGTATCGCTTATAGAAGTAAAACGGTAAGAATCGTGTGGAAGTTCAAATTCATATCCACCTTTTTCAGCGTAAGAAACATCTACAAGTTTTTCTCCTTTTTTGTATTTGCCAGCTTCATTGATTTTATAAACCTTGTTGTGATTTATTTCCAAATCCTCTGTACGACCAAAAATTGTAGTACCATCTTCAGTCAAATCGCTACCAACTATAACGCCTGTACAAGCTTTTGCAGGTAAGGCTAAGGCAGTAAATAAGAATACTGCACTTAATATTGAAACACATAATTTATTAAACATTTTCATAGTGTACCTCCAATTCATATTATAAATCAATTAAAAAAAATAGACAAACGTTACCAAAAATAGTCTTTATTCTTTATTTCTTTATCAGAAATAAGCAAAATCTTTTCTCTTTTGTAAGAAATAATCTAAACAAATTAATTTTTTAAAAAACTTAATTAATTAAAAATATTTTATTAGATAAAGTAATACAACAATTTGAATTAAATGAAAATATTTATTTGACATTGTATATATATATATATATATAATGGAGATATAAAAAAATTATAAAAATAAGGAGAAAAATATGAAAAAGAAAAATGTACTAGCATTAGCACTAGCAGCTGGATTAGTTTTTGGTGGAACAGCTTATGCTGATGGAGAAGGAGAACCAGCTCCAGATCCAAGCACATTCTCTGCGTTCAGCAATACAGCTGATAATGGAATAGGCGATCAAGGATTTGATGGAGAAGATAATTTAGATAATACTGATCAAACACCTCCAACAGGCACAGGTTCACAAACTACACCAGATCCAAAACCTGAAAAACCAAAAGCAGAAAACAATGAAAATGGATATTCTTCAGAAGCTGCAGCTGATGCAGCAGGAAAAGCAGCTGCAGCTGCATCTAAGAAATATTATGAAGTTTACTTACAATATGGTAACTATCATTATAGACTATTAAATAAACCTTCTGATGAACAAAAGAAACACGATGATATTTATAAACAACAACCAAAAGCGTTAGCTGAAAGTAAATTCAACCCTGACCAAGGATATGCAACAGAAGCAGAAGCTATAAAAGCAGCAGAAGCTATCGTAGCTAAATCAGAAATCAACAAAGGATATAATATTACTAAAGGTAAAGATGGAAAATATTATATCGAATTAACAGTTGATGCTAAGAAAACAACAGGTCTTGAAAGAAAAGAAATTAAACCAGCAGCAAAACCAGCAGTTAAAGCTAACAACAATAATGTACAAACAGGTGTAGCTGGACTTACAGGAGTAGTTGCAACACTTGCAGCAGCTTCAACAGCTCTTTTCAAATCAAAAAGAAAATAATTAAATTAAAATCAAAACTAGGATGATTTCATCCTAGTTTTTTTCTTTATTTTAGTAAATTCAGTTAATAAGAGCAAAAATTATTTTGACTGTCAAACTGTAGAAATTTTTATAATTTATAAGCTTTAAAATAAAAAATAAAAAAATTAAAAAATTTTTCAAAAAAATGTTTAGAATCGATTTCACTGGGTATTATTATAATAACAGAAGATAAAATCTTCTGATAGTCCACTAGCATGGATAATAAAAATGCTTAAATTTATAGTGATATATGAGATTTAAAGCTATAAATGTATTTAGACTATAAAAATTTAAATGGATTTAGAATCTGAAATCTTATATTATAAAACTTTATAATAGTGAAGCTTTATTTAAAAAAAGAAAATAATATAGGTTTTCGTGGAAAAAGTGGTGGAAATTAATTGTTAAAGTAGAGCCATCTGACATTTTTCTAAAAGATTTGTTTATAGGATAAATAGAAAAAAAGCAAGCTAACAATTGAATAGATAAAGATTTTGTTAGGAGGAAGTTTTCCCATAAAATAAAAAAATATACAAAAACTGTCAATGTGCTAAGATATTTAATATATAAATATAGAGATATGAAAAAAGAAAGGACAATAAGAGTGATTGAACCAAAAACAGAATCCTGTGCTAGTGGACATATAAAATAAATCGACTTTAAATTGTAAAGAAAGTTTAAAGTCGATTTTTTGTTCCAAATTTTAAAATTTTTATTAAAAATCATGAGAATTTCTTTCTATAGACAAGTTGATTGATCAAAAATAAAAAGGAAATTACAAAAAGATTTGTAAAAGAATCAGTACTATTTGTAAAAGGTAAAATCATATCAAGTAAAAGATATATTATAAAGGCTATTAGGGTATGAGAGCAGGTTTTATTAAAAATTTTCCTATCCCTATCATCACCAAAACTGAATTTTGACAATAAAAGGAAATTAACTATTGCTGTTATTATTAAAATTACTATAAAAATCACTGTTGTTTTCATAAAAAATCCTTTCTTTTTCTCTATTTATAGAATATTATAGATAAAAAAAGATGTCAAACTTAATTGTTTTAAAAAGAAAGGGGATAAAATGAGAAATTTAACAAAAAAACAAATTCTTTACGACTTTGGTTTAGAAAATGATGATTTAGTTGAAAATAAAAATATTTTTATAAATATGAAATATAAAAAAGAATCCTTGACCTACAATCTTTTTCCAACTTCTATAATTGGCTGTGGGAAAAATCTTCTTGTAAAGTCAGATGATAAAGAAATTTTAGAAAAATTAAAAAATGAACTGGGAGATTTTCCCTCAGAATGGTTTTTTGAATATGAGAATATTTATAAAATAGATAAAATTATTGGAAAATATGGTCAAAAAATTGTAAATTATGGTCCAGTATTTGAGCCTAATAAAAATTTTAAAAAAATTGAAAGTCCCTTTAAATTTGAAAAAATCGACCTTAAAAATGCCAAAAAATACAAAAAATACAAATTTGTATTTGATTTTGATGACCCCTATTTTAACTCTAAATTTGCCTATGCCTATTATGATGATAAAAAATTAATAGGATTAGGATCTTTTAGCAAAAACTCTAAATATTTTTGGGAATTTTCCTGTCAAAAATTTTCCAAAGATCCAAAATATAAGAAAATTATGGCTTATATGCTAAACAATATGACCTATGAAATTTTAAAAAATAATAAAGAAATATTACCAATTACAGCAAGTCAATTTTCCCATATAGATTCAATGAACCTATCCATAAATGCAGGTTATAGACTTGCTTTTACTTTTATGTCAATTGATAGAAAGTAAAATTTTGTATTGTTATATAAATAAGGAATTAAATCTTTCATAAATTTCAATTAAGATAAAAATATTAAAGAGGCTTATGGCCTCTATTTTTCTTGAAAGTTTTTAAAAATTCTTATATAATAATAAGACATTAAGAGTCTAAAAGGAGCGGGCTATGGATACTTTAGAAAAATTGAAAATTTTGACGGATGCTGCAAAGTATGATGTGTCTTGTTCTTCATCGGGATCTAATAGGAAAAATTCCTCAAAAGGATTGGGCAATAGTCATCTTGCTGGGATTTGTCATTCGTGGAGTGAGGATGGCAGATGTATTTCTCTTTTAAAAATTTTATTTACTAATAAGTGCATTTACGATTGTGAATATTGTATCAATAGGTCATCAAATGTCACAAAGAGAGCGGAATTTTCTCCAAGAGAAGTTGCTGATTTGACTATTAATTTTTACAAGAGAAATTATATTGAGGGTTTATTTTTATCATCTGGCGTTATAAAAAATCCAAATTATACAATGGAGCTTTTGATAAAAACTGCTGATATTTTGAGAAATGAATATTATTACAATGGCTATATTCACATGAAATCAATACCAGGCGCTGATTCTGATTTGCTCAAAAAAATGGGACTTTTGGTGGATAGGATGAGTGTGAATGTGGAACTTCCTCTAGAAAAATCTCTAAAAATTCTAGCTCCCCAAAAATCTATAAAGGCGATTGAATCTTCTATGGATTTTGCCAATAAAAAAATTGTCCAAAGGAAAAATGAGATTAAATTATACAAGCATACTCCAAAATTTCTTCCAGCAGGACAAACAACCCAAATGATTATAGGAGCAGATGAGGAAAGTGATTTTGACATTGTAAGTAGGGCAGAAAATTTGTACGAAGATTATTCATTAAAAAGGGTTTTTTATTCAGCTTTTGTTCCGGTTGTAAAAAGTGAATTTACAAAAGACATAAAAAAAGCTCCACTTTTGAGAGAACATAGACTCTATCAAGCTGATTGGCTTTTGAGGTTTTATGGTTTTAAATCTTCTGATTTATTAAATGAGAAAAATAAAAATTTTGATTTAAGAATAGATCCCAAAACAGATTGGGCGATAAATAATATTTCGAAGTTTCCAATGGAAATTAACAAGGCGAGTTTTTATGATTTAATTAAAATTCCAGGAATCGGAATAATTTCTGCAAGAAAAATTGTAAATGCAAGAAAATACAGAAAACTTGAGTATTGGCATTTGAAAGCCTTAAATATTTCTGTAAAAAAAGCCAGAAATTTTATAACTGTAAATGGCAAGTACCAAGGTTTAAAAGTCAAAGACCAAAAAGGTTTAAAAGACAGGATGAGCCTTTCTGATCCAAAATCTTTTGAGCAATTATCATTTTTTGGGTGAAATATGAAAATTATAGTTTATGACGGAACTTTTGAAGGTTTTTTGACGGTAATTTTTACACAATATAAAGAAATTTTTAAAGTAAAAATAGAAAGTGAAAAAGACCAAATTTCTTTTCTTGACCAAAAATATATAAAAACAAATTTTGAAAAAGCCAAAAGAGTTGAAGATTCCATAAAGAAAAATATTTCCAAAGATTTTTTTTGTGATATAAAAATAGCCTTTAAATCAGATTATAAAAACAAGGACACGATAATTGCAAGATTAATAAAACTTTCTTTTTTAAAGGGAGAAAAAATTACAAAATCAACCAACAAATACGCCATAGCCTTTAATAAAATGGTAAAAAATTACAGCAGAGAGGCTCATGCCTTTAAGGGGCTTTTGAGATTTAAGGAGATTCAAGAAGGATTTTTGTTTGCCAAATACGAATCCCACAACGATATTTTAGAAGATTTGTCCAGACATTTTTTACAAAGAATGCCAAAGGAAAAATTTGTAATATACGACAAAAATAGAAACAAGGCTTTTGTATCAATTTATGGAAATTTTGAAGTGGTAGAAATATTAAATCTTGATATAAAAGAAAGTAAGAAGGAAGAATTTTTTCAAAATCTATGGATAGGATTTTACGATGCTATAGCCATAAAAGAAAGAAAAAATAAAAAACTAATGATAGAAAATATGCCAAAAAAATACTGGAAATATTTGCCAGAAAAAAATAGAAAAAAGTAGATAAAGGAGCGTAAGCTCCTTTAAAATCGTAGACAAACCCTCAAGCACGAATATCTGACTCCAAAAATTGTTGATTTCTAAATTTCAAAATTCTAAAATCGCAAACTCGCTAATGCTCAAACAGTGCGATTTTTGACGAATTTTAAAATTTGAAATCAAATCAATTTTTTCCGTATGATATTCTTAGCATGAGGGTTTATATACTTTGTCAACAGTTTGAAAGGAGCCCAAGCTCCTTTTTTTGTGAAAATAATACATTTAATTGTTTTATCTAATTTATTAAAGAAAATAATATAATTATTTTTTAAAATTTATATTATAAAATTGGATTTAATATTTTTTATTGGGGTAAAAATTTAAAAGAGAGAGTAAGTATTTGAGTTTGAAAAATAATAAGGAGAAATATGGAAGATAGGACAAGAAATTTTCAAATTATAGGAGCAAGTCTTTCTTATATTCTTGTCATGATAATATCATGGGTGAAAAATTTAAATACCAGCGGACCAAACGCTATATTTTCGACAATGATATTATTTGGATTGACTTATAAAACTTTTATAAAAAAAGAAAAACTTAAAAAAAGTGAATTTGTTTTTAGATTTTTAATGATTCTTGGTTTTGGTATTATAATGCTTACAAGTTTTCGTGATTTAATTTAGGAGGAGATATGAAAAGACAAGTTGAAGTACCAATTTTTATTTTGGGAATTGTAATATGGGTTGTTGCAATATTTTTGCCAGTTGATAGCTTGGAATTTGTTTTGGGAAACGGATTAAGGCCATTAGGACTTGCAACAATATTTATTTGCCCGATTTTGGGAATAATTGGAATGCTTTTTTCTATTAAAAATAGAAATATCATATTATCGTTTTTAAATATTTTTTTAATACTTGCTTTTCCAATTACTATGAGTATTGGATATTATTTTTAATAAATTGTAAAAAGACCTTATGGTCTCGGAGCGTAGACAAACCCTCAAGCACGAATATCTGACTCCAAAAATTGTTGATTTCTAAATTTTAAAATTCTAAAATCGCAAACTCGCTAATGCTCAAACAGTGCGATTTTTGACGAATTTTAAAATTTGAAATCAAAGCAATTTTTTACGTATGCTATTCTTAGCATGAGGATTTGTATACTTTGACGATAGTCTGAGACCTTATGGTCTTTTTTTATTGGATAAAATAATTTGAAGTAAAAGTCTTAGGGAAATCATTATTTTTTTGATGAATATTTTTTATTTTTTATAAAAAATTTCATAATTTTTTTGGAAAAATTTTTAAAAATTTTATTTTTCTTTTTAGTCTTTGGAATTGTGGGATTTTATTTTTTGAAAATTTTTAAATTTTTTGAAAAAAAGTCTTGATTTTTATTTTGGAATATGATATAGTGAATTTACGGAAACGATACCGAAAACTGTTTGCTTTAAATTTTTTAAAATGCAAAGAAATTGAAAAATTCTAAAAAAATATTAATAGAGGGATTTTTAGGGTTTTCTTTTTATAAAAGTTTTTGGTTAGTTGGAAAATAAAATGGAGGAATATTTTTTATGAAATTGAAGAAAACGTTATTGACAACTGCTTTAGTGCTTGCATCTTCTCTTGCTCTTACTTCTTGTGGACAAAAAAATGATGCTGATAACAGCAATTCTAATGCAGGAGGCGGAAAAAGTGCAAAGGGTTCTGTTTATTATTTAAACTTTAAACCTGAAGTTGAGAAAGTTTGGAACAAAATCGCAAAAACTTATACTGATGAAACTGGTGTTCCTGTAAAAGTTGTTACTGCTGCAAGTGGTACTTATGAATCTACTTTGAAAGCGGAAATCACTAAAAAGGATGCACCAACTCTTTTCCAAATCAACGGCCCTATTGGTTACCAAAATTGGAAAGATTACACAAAAGATTTGAAAGATTCTGAACTTTACAAACATCTTATCGACAAAGAACTTGCTGTTAAGGATGGAGAAGGAGTATTTGGTATTCCTTATGTAGTTGAAGGATATGGAATTATCTACAACGATGCAATTTTACAAAAATATATAGGCCTTGACGGTGCAAAGATTAAAAGTGTTGATGAAATTAAAAACTTTGAAAAATTAAAAGAAGTTGCTGAAGATATGCAAGCTAAAAAAGAAGAGCTTGGCATCGACGGAGCTTTTGCTTCTACATCTTTAAAACCAGGTGAAGATTGGAGATGGCAAACTCACTTAGCAAACTTACCAATTTATTATGAATATAAAGATAATAAAGTAAAAGATATGGATGAAGTTAAATTCAAATATTCTGATAATTACAAAAATATTTTTGACCTTTATATTCAAAATTCAACAGTTGAACCAAATGCTTTAACAGGAAAAGCTGTTACTGATTCTATGGCTGAATTTGCTCTTGAAAAAGCTGCTTTTGTTCAAAATGGTAACTGGGCTTGGAGCCAAATTTCTGAAGTTTCTGGAAACAAAGTAAAAGAAGAAAACATTAAATTCTTACCAATCTATACAGGTGTTAAAGGCGAAGAAAAACAAAGTATCTGTGTTGGTACAGAAAACTTCTTCTCTGTAAATTCACAAGCTAGCAAAGAAGATCAAAAAGCTACAGAAGAATTTTTAACTTGGTTATTTACTTCTGAAAAAGGAAAAGAATTTGTAACAAAAGATTTAGGATTCATTTCACCTTTCGATACATTTGAAGAAAAAGATCAACCATCAGATCCTCTTGCAAAAGAAGTTGTAAAATATATGTCTGACAAAGACTTATACAATATTGATTGGAATTTCACATCATTCCCAAGCCAAGCATTCAAAGATTTCTTTGGACAAGCTCTAGGACAATATGCATCTGGAGAAATGAAATGGGATGAAGTTAAAGATTCTTTTGTAAAAACATGGAAAGATGAAAAAGCTGCTGCAAAATAAAAAAATTAGCAGCCAAAAAAAATTATAGGTTAAATTAATCTATCTTTGTGATAGAAAAAAATAGTCTGAATGTATGTTAGCTTGATTAAAAATCAATCCTGCATTCAGACTTTTTTAAAACAAATCCATAAAGGAGGTTTTTATGGAAAAAATATTGAAAAAATATTTCCCGTTTTTTGTATTACCTACTTTTTTAGTATTTTGTATTGTTTTTATTATTCCTTTTATACTTGGAATCGGACTTTCTTTTACAAAATTCACTACAATTTTTAATTCTGAGTTTGTAGGTTTTCAAAATTATGTAACAGCCTTATCAAGCGGACAAAGATTTGGTAGAGCTTTTGTTTTTACGGTTTTATTTACTATAGTTTGTGTAATTTCTATAAATGTTATAGCCTTTGCCCTAGCTGTTGTTCTTACAAGAAAAATTAGGGGCAAAAATTTATTTAGAACTGTATTTTTTATGCCAAACTTAATCGGTGGAATAGTCCTTGGTTATACTTGGCAAGTTATGATTGATTCATTTTTATTAAATTTTGGACAAACGCTTTTAGCAAATCAAAAATATGGATTTTGGGGCTTGGTAATACTTATGAATTGGCAATTGATTGGTTATATGATGGTAATTTATATAGCAGGTCTTCAAAATGTCCCACCATCACTTATAGAAGCTGCCGAAATCGACGGAGCAAGTAAGTGGCAAATTTTAAAATCTATAACAATTCCAATGGTTATGCCATCAATTACAATTTGTACATTTTTAACACTAACAAACAGTTTCAAATTATACGATCAAAACCTTGCTTTAACAGCAGGAGCACCATTGTATAAGACGGAAATGTTAGCTTTGAATATAGTAGATACTATGTTTTCAAGAAATGGATTTGAAGGAGTTGGACAAGCAAAAGCAGTTATTTTCTTTATTATAGTAGCAGCCATTGCCTATCTTCAAATCAGACTTACCAGAGAAAAAGAGGTGGAACAATAATGAAAGAAAAAACCATAAATGCAATTTTGTTTGTAATAATGTTATTTCTACTTGGGATTTTCCTATTTCCTATTGCCTTTATCCTTATGAATTCCTTTAAAGGAAAATTTTTCATAAGCGATTCTCCTTTTACACTTCCAACAGGAGATACTTTTGCAGGGCTTGAAAATTATGTTTCTGGACTTGCAAGAACAGGATTTTTCCAAGCTGCAGGTTGGTCATTTTTTATAACAATAATTTCAGTTTTTGTAGTTGTACTTTTATCAGCAATGACTGCTTATTATTTAACAAGAGTAAAAAATAAATTTACACAAGTGATTTATTACTTGTTTGTATTTTCAATGATAGTACCTTTCCAAATGGTTATGTTTCCAACAATAAAAGTTGCAGACTTTCTACATTTAAATAATCCAATCGGCATGGTTGTTTTATATTTAGGATTTGGAAGTGGGCTTTCAGTATTTATGTTTTCAGGATTTATAAAATCAATCCCAATAGAAATCGAAGAAGCATCAATGATAGATGGATGTTCGCCAATAAAACATTTCTTTTATATAATTCTTCCGATTTTAAAACCAACAGCAATTACAGTTGCAATTTTAAATACAATGTGGATTTGGAATGATTATCTTCTTCCATATCTTGTAATAGGAGTAAGCACTCCATACAAAACAATTCCAGTTGTAATCCAAATGCTTGTAGGAAGTAATGGAAACAAAGACTTGGGAGCTATGATGGCTATGCTTGTTCTTAGTATGTTGCCAGTTATAGTATTTTATTTGACAATGCAAAAACACATAGTTAAAGGAGTTGCGGCAGGAGCAATTAAAGGATAAAAAATTGAAAAGAGTAACCATAAAAGACATAGCATCTATGTGTGGGGTAAGTGTGAGCACTGTTTCAAGAGCTATAAATAATGGTGGAGAAATAAGTAATTCCACCAAGCAAAAAATTCTTAAAACCATTGATGATTTAGGCTATGTGCCAAATCAAAATGCAAGAAATTTAAAAATTACAAAAACAAAAACAATAGCAGTTCTCATAAAAGGAATTACAAATCCCTTTTTTACACCAATGTTAAAGGTTCTCGAAGAAGAAATAACAAAAGCAGGTTACACTTTTGCCCTACAAAAAGTAGAAGAACATTTAAGTGAAATTGATATAGCTTATAAAGTTGTAAAAAATTTAAAGCCTGAAGGAATAATATTTTTGGGCGGATATTTTGTAGAAGATAGAAAAAAATTAAATTCTTTGGGAATTCCTTTTACAATGACGACAATAATAAACAAAGATTTAAAAATAAAAAAATCAGCTTGTCTTGGTGTAGATGATTTTGTTCAAAGCAAAAAAATAGTAAATTATTTGATAAGCATTGGGCATAAAAAAATTGCTTTTATAGCGCCAAGAATTGAAGATCAAAGTATAGGAAAGTTAAGGCTTATGGGCTACCAAAAAGCCCTAGAAGAAAATGAGATAGAATTTGATGAAAAATTAATTTTTTATCCAAAAAAGGGAACAAATCCCTATTCCATGGAACACGGATATGAAGTAGGC
Source organism: Anaerococcus vaginalis (assembly GCA_018363915.1). Classification (GTDB taxonomy): domain Bacteria; phylum Bacillota; class Clostridia; order Tissierellales; family Peptoniphilaceae; genus Anaerococcus; species Anaerococcus vaginalis_C. The sequence continues at coordinate 15,401 of JAGZMY010000015.1, read as the reverse complement.
AAAAAAATTGTGAAAAAAAATATTCCATGCACAGCAATTTTTGCAATATCTGATGTAGTCGCCATGGGAGCAATTAAGGCAATAGATGATTTTGGTAAAAAAGTTCCGCAAGATTATTCAGTTGCAGGTTTTGATGGATTGGAAATAAATAAATATTTATTAAAACCAATCACAACCATAGTCCAACCAGCATCAGAAATTGCTTATGAGTCAGTAAAAGATTTATTTAAAATAATAAAGAAAAAACCGTATGAAAAGATAATGGAATTTGATGCTGAATTGTTTGTAGGAAAAACAACAGCACCAATTGTTAGTAAGGAGTTAGAATGAAAAAAGCAGGTATTTTATTACCCCTTCAAAGTCTAAATGGAGAAAATGGGATTGGAGATTTTGGAAAAGCTGCATTTGATTTTATAGATATAATCAAAAAATCAGGATTCGATATGTGGCAAATTTTGCCATTAAATCCCTTAGGATATGGAAATTCTCCCTACCAGCCATATTCCTCATTTGCTGGAGATGAAATTTATATAAGTTTAGACTTGCTATATGAAGACGGACTGCTTGAAAAAAGGGCTGAAAAAATAGAACAAAAAGAAAGAATTGACTATAATTTTGTAAGAAAATTTAAAGAAAAATATTTAAAAATTGCCTACGAAAATTTCAAAAAAACCAAAGAAAATCAAACAAAAGCCTACGAAGATTTTTTGAAATTTGATTTTGTGTATAATTATGGCGTTTTTATAACTTTAAAAAAAGAAAATAATTTAAGAAGCTGGAATGAATGGCCAGATGAGATGAAAAATTGGATTGTAGATAAAAAATTCGATTTAGCAGCTTATGAAGACAAAATCAATTATGAAATTTTTGTTCAATATATTTTTTACAAACAATGGATGAAATTAAAGGCTTATGCCAACGAAAATAATATAAAAATTGTTGGAGATATTCCTTTTTATGTAGGACTTGATAGCCTTGATGTTTGGGAAAATCAACAATATTTTGAAATAACAAAAGATGGCAATCCAAAATTAATTGCTGGTGTTCCACCAGATAATTTTTCAGCTACAGGACAAAGATGGGGCAATCCTATTTATAATTGGGAAAAAATAAAAGAAGATGATTTTTCTTTTTGGATAAATAGACTTGCCTATAACGGAAAACTTTACGATATAGTAAGGCTTGACCATTTTAGAGCCTTTGATACTTATTGGGTAATAGATTCAAAAAATGAAACAGCCATAGAAGGCGAATGGCTTTTTGCACCTGGCTATGAATTGTTTGAAAAAATAAAAAAAGATTTGAAAGATGTAGAATTTATCGCAGAAGATTTAGGCGAAATAAGACCAGAAGTTTTTGAGCTTAGAGATTATTTTAACCTAAAAGGAATGGTGATAATTCAAACAGATATAAGAGCAACTGATAAAAATTATATATATGCACCAAAAAATTCGATTTGTTATACAGGAACCCATGATAACAAAACGATTATGGATTGGTTTGAAGATTTAAGCGAAGAAGAAAAAGAAAATATAAACAAACTTTTCCAAAAAATTGGCATAAGAAACGAAAATATTTACGATAATTTTTTTGAATTTGCAATCAGATGTGATAGCGAATATGTAATAATTCCTCTACAAGATATTTTGGGCTTGGGCAAAGAAGCAAGAATAAATACACCAGCCACCTTGGATGAAAAAAATTGGTCTTATAAATTCAAATCAATGGAAAAATTAAAAGAAAAAGAAGAATTTTTGAAAGAAATTATAGAAAAAAATAGGAAATAAATTTATAATATTATAGATTTACCCTGTAAATTCAGAGCGTAGGCAAACCCTCAAGCACGAATATCGGACTCCAAAAATTGTTGATTTCTAAATTTCGAAATTCTAAAATCGCAAACTCACTAACGCTCAAACAGTGCGATTTTTGACGAATTTTAAAATTTGAAATCAAACCAATTTTTTACGTATGATATTCTTAGCATGAGGATTTGTATACTTTATCAACAGTCTGGATTTACCCTGTAAATTTTAATATTAAAGGAGAAAAAATGGCGAATTTAAGTTTAAAAAATATAAATAAAATTTATGACAACGGCTTTCATGCTGTAAAAGATTTTAATATGGAAATAGAGGACAAAGAGTTTATAATTTTTGTAGGACCATCAGGATGTGGAAAATCTACAACTCTTAGAATGATAGCAGGACTTGAAGATATAAGCTCTGGAGAGCTAAAAATTGATGGGAAAGTTGTCAACGATGTCCTACCAAAAGATAGAGATATAGCTATGGTTTTCCAAAATTATGCTCTATATCCACACATGACAGTTTATGATAATATGGCATTTTCATTAAAAATAAATAAGGTGCCAAAAGATGAAATTGACAAAAAAGTAAAAGAAGCAGCAAAGATTTTGGATATAGAAAACCTATTAAAAAGAAAACCAAAACAATTATCAGGTGGACAAAGACAAAGAGTTGCTATGGGACGTGCTATAGTTAGAAATCCAAAAGTATTTTTGATGGATGAGCCATTAAGTAACCTTGATGCAAAACTTAGAGTTCAAATGAGAATTGAAATTTCAAAATTATATCAAAAATTGGGAACAACAATGATCTATGTAACTCACGATCAAACAGAAGCAATGACTCTTGGAACAAGAATAGTTGTAATGAAAGATGGAGTTGTTCAACAAATTGATACACCACAAAATCTTTACGATCATCCAAAAAATTTATTTGTTGCAAGTTTTATAGGCTCACCACAAATCAATTTGATAGATGTTAAAGCGGTAAAAGAAGGCGAAGAAGTATTTGTAGAAAATGATTATTTAAAATTAAAACTTCCAAAAGAAAAAGCAGACATATTAATCGATAAGGATTATATAGGAAAAAAAGTTGTATTTGGAATAAGACCTGAATCAATTTATGACGAAGAAGACTTTTTAGAAAAAGCAAGCGATGGCTCAATAATAAATGCAAAAATTAGAGTATTTGAGCTAATGGGAGCAGAAGTTTATTTGTATTTTGATTTAGGCGAAGATCAAATAACAGCAAGAGTAAATCCATCAACAAAAGCAAAAGTTGGACAAGAAGTAAAATTTGCTTTTGATATGGAAAAAACCTATCTCTTTGATCCAGAAACTTCTCTTATAATAGAATAAAAAATAAAAAACTGGTAAATATTTTTTTAAAACTTCTAATCAAAAGCGATTAGGAGTTTTTTGTTTTAAAATTTTTTAAAAGTTAAAAGAAATATTTTTTAAAAAATTCCAAATTTTAAAAATTTCAAAAAATCTATTTTTGATATTGATAAATATTGACAATTAAATTCGTTTTTTGTAAAATTTAGGAGATTATAGAGATTTAAATAATTATTTTTAATTAGTCTAATAGATTTGATAAAAAATTTTAAAAAATATAAAGGAGATGCCTATGGAGAAAAGAAAAAATATTGATCTTACAAAGGAAAATATTGGAAAATCTTTAATAAAATTATCCATTCCTTTAACTCTTACAGCTTTTGTCCAAATCGCCTATACTTTGGTAGATATTATTTGGATTGGTAGACTTGGCTCTAATGCTGTCGCTGCTGTTGGAGTTTCTTATTTTTTGGCTTGGATTGCTGAGGCTTTGTCTTTGATTGCAAAAATTGGCGGAGGAGTTTATGCGGCTCAAGCCTATGGAAGAAAAGATAAAAAACTTACGTCTTTGGTTTTACAAAATGGATATTTGCAAGGAAGTATTACTTCAATAATCTACATAATTTTAATATTTACTTTCAAAACTTATATTATAGATTTTTATAAACTAGGAGCAGAGGTTTCAAATTTTGCAAATGCTTATCTTTCTATAACAGCTTTGGGTTATATATTTGTATTTTTAAATCCGATTTTTTCCCAATCATTTTATTCGATTGGAGAAAGTATTACTCCTTTTAAAATAAATACAATTGGTTTGGTTTTAAACATAGTTCTTGATCCGATTTTTATTTTTGGTTTTGGACCAATTCCTCAATTAGGAATAAGGGGTGCGGCAATAGCGACTGTTACGGGACAAGCAACTGTATTTTTTATATTTTTATTTGTTATGAAAAGAAAAGTTGGCGTAATAAAAGATTCCCTTGAAAATTTTACACTTTCAACAAAATGGCAAGTAAGGATTTTTAAACTAGGACTTCCCGTTGCTTTTATCAGCGGAATCCACGCTCTAATAACTATGATTTTAAATAAATTAATGGCAAATTTTGGACCAAAACCAGTCGCAGTTTATTCGATAGGAAGTCAGCTCGAATCAATTTCTTGGAAAACAACAGAAGGATGCCAAGTTGTAGTTCAATCATTAATCGCACAAAATTACGGAGCAGGCTTAATGGATAGGGTAAAAAAAGGCGTCAAAGAAAGTCTAAAACTTGTTGGGGCAATTGGAATTATTGCTACAATTATTTTGTTTGCATTTAGAAATTATTTATTTGAAATTTTTGTGCCAGGCGATTTGGAAACAATAAATTTGGGCGCAAAATATTTGGCAATTCTTTCAGCAAGCCAACTTATGATGGCATTAGAAATAGGCTCTACAGGAATTTTCCAAGGCTTGTCAGATACAAGAACGCCATCAGCAATTTCCATAATATTTAATGCAGCAAGAATTCCAATATCAATTTTATTAATGCCATATTTTGGCGTTTTGGGAATCTGGCTATCAATGACAATAACATCAATTATAAAAGGACTTCTTTCACTTTTTCTTTTGAAAAAGAAAATGAAAAAGAATTTGAAAGTTATAGATTTTAGATGATTTTTTAAAATAAGAAAAATATTCAAAAAAATAACCACCGTTTGGTGGCTTCAGAGAGTTGACAAACTAAAAATTTCAACCATATCAATAACATAAACAACTGCCCGTTCTGTTTTTTCCTGATTTATCGTGTGAAAGTAGCAGAGAAATCTCATGAGATCTCTCCACAAGGTCGAGATTGGTTGTAGCGTAATTTTGTTTTTAAATCATTAACGAATTACTAAACTGACTTTGTCTATGCTCTGAACCACCTTTAGGTGGTTTTATTTTATAGATTTTTAATTTTTTCCATATCAATATCTTTGATATTATCAATTACCATATCTGCTTCTTTTTTTATTTTGTCCCATTCGTTTTTGTTGTATGGGAAATCTTTTATTCCTACGGTTTTTATTCCAAGTTTTTTGGCAGATTTTACTGCATAAAGGGCATCGTCGAATAAAACTGCGTCTTTTGCATCAATTTTATAATTATCAAGTGCCTTTTGCCAATATTCCTTGTCGCTTTTTTTGTAAGGAAATTTATCTGGAGTTAGGATAAAATCAAATAAATTTATTATGCCAAGTCTTCTTAGGGCATTTTCTAGATGCATTTTGTCAGTTGATGAACAAATACACATATCATAGCCATCGTTTTTTAATTTTTGTAAAATTTCAACAGCTCCGTCTTTTGCTAACAAATGATTTTTGTAGGCATCTGTTATTGTAGAAGAAAAATAATCTAAAACTTCTTTTTCGCTTTTGTCTGTGCAGACATTTTCTTTTAACCATTTTACTGTATCCAAAAATGATAAGGCTTCAATTTTTCCTTTCTCTTCGGTTGTAAGTTTGTAATTGTATTCTTTTAAAAGTTTTGCTATTGGTTCAAGCCAAATGTGCATGGAATCAAGGATTGTTCCATCGCAATCAAAAAATAATTTCATAAAAACTCCTTAAAATTTTCTTATGCAAGCTTTATATTATCTTCAATGTAAGATTTTGGGAAAATTGAAGTTAATAAATCCATATAATGATCAAAATTTATGGTTTTATTTAGGCTCATTAGTTCAAGATCAACTCCAAACCATGAAATGTTTATGTCAGTTTGCCTAAAGCCCAAATTTTTGTAAAAATTCTTTCTTTTTTGCCTTTGAACAAGATTACAAGCATCTTCAACGCAAGGTTCAATTTCAATTATTATTGTTTTATTTTCTCTTTCATTCAAAAGTTCTATAGATTTTGAACCAAGACTTAGTCCCCTATAATCGCTTTTTATGGCAAAATAATCAATCAAAAGCGTATCGTCGCAATCCGAATCCAAGGTGATAAACATTCCTACAAATTCATCATCAAGCAAAATTGGAATAATTCTTCCCAAAGAATTTTCGCAAACTTTTATAATTTGGTCTAGAGGTTTTCTTTCAGATTTTGGGAAAGCTTCTATATATAAATTTTTAATTTCTTCTAAGTGTTCTAAATAAGAATCTGATAAAGTTAAATTCATAAAGTCCCTTTCGTTTTTCTTTACATATATTAAATAATCATACTGCAAGAAAGCTTAAAATCAAGACATTTAGCCTGGCCTTTGCCTTGTGCTATAATAAAATACAAAGGAGAAATTTAAAATGAAAATATTATTTGAGCTTTACATAACTTTTTTTAAAATAGGAGCTTTTACCTTTGGAGGAGGCTACGCCATGCTTCCGCTTTTACAAAGAGAATTGGTTGATAAAAGAAAATGGATTACAGAAGAAGAAATTTTAGATTATTACGCAATAGGGCAGACAACTCCAGGAATAATTGCTGTAAATACTTCGACTTTTTGTGGGAGAAAAAGAAAAGGGAATCTTGGAGGAATTGTTGCATCACTTGGTTTTATTACTCCATCAATAATAATCATTACAATAATTGCAAATTTTTTAAAAGCATTTTCTCATATAATTTTAATTAAACACGCCTTTGCTGGAATTAGAATTGCAGTTTCAGCTCTAGTTTTAAATACTGTAATAAATATGGTCAAAAAAACTGCTGATACAAAAATAAAAATTTTAATTTTTTTATTAACTTTTATTGCGATAGGAATTTTTTCTATTTCGCCAATTATTATAGTGATTTCTTGCGGAATTTTTGGAATTATTTTTGGAGGCAAATATGCTTAGGTTGATGTGGGAATTTTTCAAAACTGGACTTTTTGCAATTGGAGGAGGAATGGCAACTTTTCCATTTTTGCAAAAAATGGCAGAAAATTACGATTGGTTTACAAGCGAAGAATTATTAGATATGATTGCCGTTTCAGAATCAACGCCCGGAGCAATAGGAATAAATGTTGCAAGCTTTGCAGGATATAGGGCCTACGGAATTACTGGAGCAATCCTTGCAAGTATTTCTTTAATAAGTCCTGCAATAATTATAATTTTAATAATAGCAAAATCTCTGGATAAATTTAAAACATCTCTTACAGTAAAAAATGCTTTTGAATATATAAGACCATCAACAGCAGGACTTATTTTGGGAGCGATGTTAAATGTAATGATAATTTCCTTATTTAATGTAAAATTATATGAAAAAACAGGAAATTTTCTAGATTTATTTCAAATAATCCAACTTGTTTTGTTCCTAGGATTTTTATTTTTATTAAGAAAATACAAAAAAATCCATCCACTACTAATAATAGGAATGGGTGCAGTTTTTGGTGTTATTTTTAAATTGTAAAAAACATGAGTTGACTTTTCACTTTTTTAGTCTTCTAATGAACTATAAGTTTCTTTGGACGATTTTATTATAATAAAAAAAAGTATCAAAATTCTTGTAAGAGATTTTTTAAAATATAAAGAGTTATCAATTCTTTTTTTGATTCCATAAATCTATAGTATTAAGCCAAATATGATTTTTATAAAAAATTATACTTTCTTGAAATAAAGTTTTTCTATTAGGTGGTATAATATTAATTGTATTTGCACTAGCGTTTTTATTAATAATTAGTGATAAAATAATAAGAATAGTTTACAAGTTTGTCCATTTTATCAAATTTCAAATGATAAGGCATTTTTGTAGTTGTTTATACTACATAAGTGATTAGATAGGTAAAGACTTTATTATAAAGATTTTCTAAATCAGTTCTCATTATAAACTCAACTTTCATATGAACATCGATAAGGATATAGCCTAATTTTTAGGATGAGCTGATTTATAATGTGGAAATTAAAAACTTATTTTTCTAGTATTAATAATTGTTTATCTATTTTTATAGAAAAGAAATAAACAAGAGAAGCAGGGAATACAAATCATGGAAATAATATTTAATAGAATTAAGACAGTCACTTATATTATATAGAGGGAAAGGTATGTTAAAAGAAAAAAGACATGAAATAATTTTATCTCAATTAGCGAATGATGGAGTAGTTCAAGTTTCTAAATTGAGTGAAATTCTTGAAGTTACAGAGATGACGGTAAGGCGTGACTTAAAGGAATTAGAAAGCCAAAATCAGCTTGTTAGAGTTCATGGAGGCGCAAAGAGTCTGGATAGATCTCTTCATAGGGAGTTTTCTAATGAGGAGAAAATATTGAAGAACAAGGATAAGAAAGAATATATTGCCAAAATTATAGCTCATCTTATAGGAAATGATGAGAATATATTTCTTGGGGCAGGAACAACTATAGAATATGTAAGTACTTACATAACCGATAAGAACTGCAATATATACACAAATTCTTTATATCTTTTTGAAAAAATTAAGGAAATAAGAGGGGCTAAAGTCTTTCTTATAGGGGGAGAGTTTAGAAAGAGTACAGGGGCCTTTGTTGGAAGTCTTGCCATAGATTTTGTTGAAAAAATTAGATTTAGCAAGGCATTTATTGGAGTAAACGGTATTTGTGATTCTTTCGCCTATACTTATAGTGTAGATGAAGGAATCCTTCAATCTAAGATATTAAAAAACTCAAATAAGGCTTATCTAATTGCAGACTCATCAAAGATTGGCTTGGAAGATTTTTATGCTTTTTATAATATAGAAAATGCTGATGTTATAAGTGATGATAAGATATCACCTAATTGTAAAAAAAATATAGAGAGCTATACTAAGTTGATTAATTAAACAAAATAAGTTCCTAGGTTATTGATAAAATAGCCTAGGAATTTTTTATTTGAAATATTTTTAACCTAAATTCTTGACAAATATAATAATGTGTTGTACTATACTGGTAAGCAAACAAAAACAAAAAAAATAAAACAAATTCAAACAAAAAAAGAAGGGAGAGTGAGTTTTACTTTTATTATAGAAGTGATTTTTAACAAATTAGAATTAGTTATATCTAGAAATGGTTTTCCAAGATTTGGTTTTTAGAAGAAAATGGTAGTAAATACAATTTATAAGATTAGAAAAATAGGAATAGAATTTATATATGATTTTAAGAATATTTGAATTTAAAATGTAAATTTATAAAAATTTTAATGATAATAAGGTTTAATAGAAAGGTGGTAATTATGAAAGTTTATATTTCTTCCGATAAAAATGCGTTAAGGTTAAAGGATGCTCTAATCGAAGAACTTGAGAATTTATCTTTCGATTATGAAGATTTGACAGAGGATGGGTTTGATTTTGTGGATAGTTCTAAGGCAGTTTGTGAAAAGCTTTTAGAAGTTGATGGAATCTTAACTACAGGAAATGATGATGCAAGTGTTGGAGTAGTTGTTGATAGATATGGGGCAGGAAGCTATATAGCATGTTCAAAGCATAAAGGAATGGTTGCTGCAGAAGTATCTGATGAGAGAAGTGCTCTTATGACAAAAAGACATAACGGAGCAAGAATACTAGTTATGGGATCTGGAATAGTTGGAGAAGACTTGGCAAAATCTTGTTTAAGAAATTTCCTAAGTCATGGATATGATGGTGGTCGTCACCAAATCAGAATTGATATGCTTAATAAGATGATGTAGGGGGGCAAATATGAAAATAGCATTAGGATGTGACCATATAGTTACAAGTTTAAAGATGGAAGTATCTGATCACCTCAAAAGTCAAGGATTCGAGGTAGTAGATGTAGGAACCTATGATAATACAAGAACCCATTACCCTATCTTTGGTAAGAAAGTAGGAGAGTTGGTAGCAAGTGGAGATTGTGATCTAGGTGTAGTACTTTGCGGAACGGGAGTAGGTATATCAACTTCAGTAAATAAAGCCTTTGGAACTCGTTGTGCTTTGGTAAGAGATTGTGCGACTGCAATCTATGCTAAAGAAGAATTAAATGCCAATGTAATATCTTTTGGTGGAATGATAGTAGGAAGAGATCTAGCCTTTGAAATAATTGATTCATTTATAAATGCAGAATATAAGAAAAGTGATGAAAATGAAAAGATTATAGAGAAACTTATGGCTATAGAGGAAAAGTATAAGGATGATGAGAAAAGTCAAGTAGCTAACGAGAAGTTTTTTGATGAATTTTTGGAAAAATGGGACAGAGGAGAATATCACGATTAGATATTTTTTAAAAATATAAAAGGGAGGAAAATATGTCAGATAAAGAAATGTCAAGAAAAGATATAGGAATGCTTGGTTTTGAAATCGTAGCATATGCAGGAGATGCAAGAAGTACACTATTAGAAGCTATAAAATGTGCAAGAAATGGAGAATTTGATAAAATTGAAGGTCTTGTAGAAAGTGCTCAAGAGAATTTAAATATTGCCCATAATAAGCAAACAGAAATGTTAGCTTTAGACGCTCAAGGCAAAGATCTTGATATTGGAATAATTATGATTCATGCCCAAGATCATTTAATGACAACTATGTTATTAAGAGATATTGTCTATGATATATGTGAGATTTATAAGAAGAGGTAGAATATGGAAAAATTAGTAGAAAAAATAGAAAAGCTCAAGCCTTTCTTTGAAAAATTATCTAGAAATATTTATCTTAGATCTATTAGAGATGGATTTATAGCTGGTATGCCAGTTGTACTATTTTCGAGTATTTTTATACTTATAGCCTTTGTACCAAATGCTTTTGGTATCGTTTGGAGTGATAAGACTGTAGATATGCTTATGAAGCCTTACAATTATTCTATGGGTATATTAGGTTTCTTAGTAGCAGGGACAACAGCCAAATCATTTACTGACATGGTCAATAGGACTATGGAGAAAACTAAACAAATAAACTTTATGTCAACAATGCTTGCAGCTATGATTGGATTTTTGATTCTTTCATCAGACCCAGTAGCTGAGGGTGGATTTTTAAGTGCCTTTATGGGAACTAAGGGTTTAATTACAGCCTTCATTTCAGCTTTTGTTACAGTAAATATTTACAAGGTTTGTATTAGAAATAACGTTACAATAAAGATGCCTAAAGAAGTACCGCCAAATATTTCCAGGGTATTTACTGACCTAATTCCTTTTTCTCTATCTGTGGTTTTACTTTATTTAGTAGATATTATAGTTAGAAATATTTCAGCAACAAGTGTGGCTGAGTCAATAAGTTTAGGTCTAGCTCCACTTTTCCAAGCAGCAGACGGTTATCTTGGTTTAACTATTATCTTTGGAGCTTATGCCTTCTTCTGGTTTGTTGGTATTCACGGACCATCTATTGTAGAACCAGCAATCGCAGCGGTTTTGTATTCAAATGCAGAAATCAACCTAGGTCTAATGCAAGCAGGAGAACATGCAGATAAGGTAATAACATCTGGTACTCAAATGTTTATAGTAACCCTTGGTGGTACAGGTGCTACTTTAATAGTACCGTTTATGTTTATGCTTTTAGCTAAATCTAAGAGAAATAAGGTGGTAGGAAGAGCTTCAGTTGTTCCAACATTTTTTGGGGTAAATGAACCAATACTATTCGGTGCCCCAATAGTACTAAACCCAGTTTTTTTTGTACCATTTATTTTAGCTCCAATAGTGAATGTATGGATATTTAAATTTTTTGTAGATACTCTAGGAATGAACAGCTTTACAGCCAATCTTCCTTGGACAACTCCAGCACCTTTAGGTATGCTTTTAGGGCTTAACTTCCAAGGTTTGGCAATAATTTTAATTTTCGTTCTTCTAATTGTTGATAGTCTAATATACTATCCTTTCTTTAGGGTTTATGATGAGCAAATATTAGAAGAAGAAAGAAGCGGAAAAGCTGATGGTTCTAGCGAGCTACAAGAAAAAGTAAAGGCAAATTTTAATACTGAAAAAGCTGATAAGATTTTAGAAGAAAATACAAAAGAAGAAGTAAAGACAGAGACTAAAGTAAAAGAAAGTGTAGCTAGTGATAAGCCTATTAATGTACTTGTTCTTTGTGCAGGTGGAGGAACAAGTGGGCTTTTAGCTAACGCTTTAAATGAAGCTGCAGCAGAATATGGTGAAGATGTTACGGCAGTAGCTGATAGTTACGGAGCTCATAGAGATATATTAGAAGATTTTGACCTAGTAATTCTTGCTCCACAAGTAGCTTCAAACTATGATGATATGAAAAAAGAAACTGATCCACTGGGAATCAAGCTAGTGAAGACCCAAGGAGCTCAATATATTGGACTTTCAAGAGATGGGCAAGCTTCACTTGATTTCGTAAAAGAAAGTATGAAATAATGAGAAAATTACCAGAAAACTTTATATTCGGCGGCGCAACAGCCGCCTACCAATGCGAAGGCGCAACAAAAACTGATGGCAAAGGGCCAGTGGCCTGGGATAAGTACCTTGAAGATAATTATTGGTACACAGCTGAACCTGCAAGTGATTTTTATCACAAATATCCAGTAGACTTAAAACTTGCTGAAGAGTTCGGTGTAAATGGAATAAGAATCTCTATAGCATGGTCTAGAATATTCCCTAAAGGTTTTGGAGAAGTTAACCAAAAAGGTGTTGACTTCTACCATAGGGTATTTGCTGAGTGCAAGAAAAGGGGAGTAGAAGCCTTTGTTACTCTTCATCACTTTGATACGCCAGAAACCCTACACTCAAATGGAGATTTCTTAAATAGAGAAACCATCGAGCATTTTGTAGATTATGCTAAGTTCTGTTTCGAAGAATTTAAAGAAGTAAATTATTGGACTACCTTTAATGAAATAGGACCAATAGGAGATGGTCAATATCTTGTAGGAAAATTTCCTCCAGGAATAAAATATGACCTGGGAAAAGTCTTCCAATCTCATCATAACATGATGCTAGCACATGCCAAGGCTGTTCTCTTCTACAAGAAAAAAGGCTATAATGGAGAGATTGGAATAGTTCATGCCCTACCTACAAAGTATCCGTATAATCCTGAAGATGAAAGAGATGTAAGAGCAGCAGAGCTTGAGGACATAATTCACAACAAATTTATCCTAGATGCAACCTATCTTGGTAAGTATTCAGAAAAAACTATGGATGGAGTAAAGCACATCCTCGAGATAAATGGTGGTAGTCTTGATATAAGGGATGAAGATATTGAAACCCTATCTAAGGCAAAAGACTTAAATGACTTTTTGGGAATAAATTACTATATGAGTGACTGGATGGCTCACTTTGATGGAGAAACTGAAATTACTCACAACGGAAGAGGTGTAAAGGGTGGATCAGTTTATCAAATCAAAGGAGTTGGTAAGAGAATGTTTGATGTAGATGTTCCAAGAACAGACTGGGACTGGATGATATATCCAAAAGGACTTTACGATCAGATAATGAGAGTGAAAAGAGACTATCCTAACTATAAGAAAATATATATTACAGAAAATGGACTGGGATATAAAGACAAATTTGAAGATGGAACAGTATATGATGATGCTAGAATTGATTATATCAAACAACATTTCGAAGCAATCTGTGATGCTATAGATGATGGAGCTGACGTAAGAGGATACTTCTTATGGTCGTTGATGGATGTATTTTCATGGTCTAATGGTTACGAAAAAAGATATGGGCTCTTCTATGTAGACTTTGATAGCCAAGAAAGATTTCCTAAAAAATCTGCTTACTGGTATAAAGAATTAGCTGAAACAAAGGAACTTAAGTAGAAATATCAAGTTTATCTTAGATATAGTTTGAGATAATCTTAGGAATTTAAATATATTATTAAATATTTAGCGTTATAATTTTATAAACTTATTATATTAAAGTGAAAGATAAAGAAATAATTTTTTTAAAATCTGGAAAATTTTTAATACTAGGGAGAAATAATAGAGTGAACTAATGTAGATACTTATATTCATTATGGCTATGATGTGGATATAGTAATTAATTGCATCCCAGGTATTTTGTAATCTTAAATAATTGAGAAAGGATATTTGGATGATATTAACGATAACAGCGAATCCTTCTGTAGATATTTCCTATCAATTAGAAAAGTTCAACATCGACGATGTTACAAGAACTAGCGATATAGAAAAACACGCTGGTGGTAAGGGAATTCATGTGGGATATGTATTGAAAGAATTAGGAGCAGCTCCTGTACATTCAGGATTTGTAGGGGGGAAGCTTGGAGAATTTATAGAAGAAGACTTAGAAAAAAGGGGTCAAAAGACAAGATTTGTAAAAGTTAAAGGCGATACAAGAAATTGTATAGCTATTCTTCATGAAGGAAAACAAACAGAGATTCTCGAGGCAGGACCAACTATAAGTATAGATGAGAAAGAAGAATTTATAAATAATCTCAATCAAATAAGTGAAGGCTGCCATATAATAAATATTTCAGGCTCACTTCCAAAAGGGCTTACAAGTGATTTTTACAAGCAAATAATTAAGTATGCTAAAAAGCACAATAAATTTGTATCAATAGATACATCTGGGAACACTTTGAAAGATATCATTAATTCAGAAGAAAAGCCAGATCTCATCAAGCCAAACGAAACAGAAATATCATACGTATTAGGAAGAAATATTGAAAAAGGAGACTTAAAAGAAATATTAAAAGAAGAACCCTTTAAAAATATTCCATATATAGTTGTATCCATGGGCAAAGATGGAGCGATTGTCAAGATTAAAAATAAAATTTATAATGCTAAAGTTCCAAAAGTTTTAGCTATAAATCCAGTAGGAAGTGGAGATTCATCTCTTGCAGGGGCGCTTTTTGCAATAGATAAAGAAAAATCTGATGAAGAAATAATTAAGACTTCTATGACTTGTGGTCTATTAAATGTTCTTACAGAAGAAATCGCCCATATAGAAATAGAAAAGTTTGATAAATATTTTAACGAAATCGAAGTGGAGGAAGTATAATGAAAATCTCACAAAAAAAACTAGAAAATCTTAAAGAATTAGTAAATGACGACGGAGCCATAGCAGCTCTTGCGATAGACCAAAGAGGATCAATGGAAAAAATGATAGGAGCAGCTAATCCTGACCTTAACAATGTAGAAGGAATCGGAGCTTACAAGGAATTGGTTTCAAAAGAGCTAACACCATTTGCCTCATCAATCCTACTTGACCCAATCTATGGAGAAAAAGGAATTGCAGCTAGGGCAAATAATGCAGGCCTTATCCTAAGTTACGAGCAAACAGGCTATGATGAATACGATGAAGGAAGACTTCCAAGACTTATTAACTTCATGAGCGTACTTAGGGCAAAGGAAATGGGAGCTAATGCTATTAAGACTCTTCTCTACTATGATTGCGATGATGAAGAAGAAACAAATGACATCAAAAAAGCTTGGGTAGAAAGAGTAGGATACGAAT
>JAGZMY010000041.1 GCA_018363915.1 Anaerococcus vaginalis | reverse complement strand
TTGTGAAGATTTTCTTGCTTTCTTTTGACCGTATTTGTATCTTTCTTTTTTTCTTGGGTCTCTTGTAAGAAAACCTGCTCTTTTTAGAGCTTGTCTATAATCAGGATTTACTTCTAGTAAAGCTCTTGCTATAGCGTGTCTTATTGCTCCTGCTTGTCCGTTAAATCCTCCACCTTGTACATTAACTTTAATATCATAAGTTGATTCATTTTCTGTTAATTTTAATGGTGCTTTTGCTATGATTTTTAATGTATCATATGAAAAATAATCATCAAGTTCCTCCTTAAATATTTTGCCTATAAATTTAGAAACCGCTCGGATAGGTGGCGGCTTTACTCGTCCTGACATTTATGAATCGCCCTCAGGATATGCGATTATGTCAAAAGTATTGGGAACTTTTTTCATATCAAATAGTAATACACCGAAATCGTGTTTTTATCAAGCTTTTTTTCTATTTCTCGTAGTTTTTCAATTTATTTATGGTAAACAAGATATTATAGCAAAACCATAATTCATCAACGCATTCAAAGCTGTAAGATTTTTCAAAGTATTCCTTGTAGCTACTCCTAAACTAGCTATACATTTTATCTCTCTATTAGTCATTTTTCTTTTATATTTGCCTCTATTTTCAGGGCAATATTGCTTGAAACCTGCAGCACAAAGATCTCTAAGAGTTCCTCTGTCTCCTACAGCCTCTGGTGGTGTTGTATCAGATATTTCCAAACCTGAATTATCGTTATAATTTTCATCTACATCTATTGCATAAGCTTTAGAAAAGTTAGCCATAATAAATATTATTGCACATATAAAAGCAAAAGTTTTTCTCATTTTTATTTCTCATTGTTTTCTTTGTTTTTGATTAACCAATCTTTAAATAATTCGCCTTTATCAATATTTTTTTTGTCAAAAGTTTCAAAACTACCATCTTCTTTTACTAATACCATATAAGGCACTTGGTCTATTTGGTATTTTTCTAATATTTCATCATAATATTTTGAATTTCTATATTTATCTGTATCAAAATATTTTATATTTATTTCTTTTTCATAAGTAATTTCATTGATGACTTTTACAAATAATCGACATGATGATGAGGTTTTTCTTCCTATAAATACAAACCCTTCTAGAGTTTTATCATTATTTAGGAATTGTAAGTCTGTTATTTCTTCATATTTCGAAACACTAGACTCATAATTTTTTATTTCTCTTTCTTTTTCAGCTTTCTCTTTGGCTTTCTGACTAAAAATCCCTATAAGTATAAATACTATTAAAGATAAAATAATAATCAAATTCCTTTTTTTCATTTTTTTCTCCTATCATTAATTTATATATCACAATTATTTTCAAATCGATAATTACAATATCATTATTCTCTATAATTTATACTTAATGCTTTTTCAAAAATACGGGATTCGACTAAAATTTGGCAACTCGGCAAACATTTTCTTTCCCCCTCCTTTGCTATTGATTATCTTAATTATATTGTCTATAATAAGATTAAAACAACGGCATATATGGTACATTTGGAGGAAAATATTTTGAAGAATTATGACTTAACAATATTAGCTAAAAAAATCAAAGAAGTTAGAAAAAATAGAAAAATTAGTCAACTAGATTTATCTATTGAAGCTAATATAGACAGAAAAACTATAAGTCGTATAGAAAATGGTATTAATGAGCCTTCTTTTTCTACTCTTTATAAAATATCATATATCTTAAATCACGATTTTATAAAAGACTATTTGAATTCTAGTCTAAAAGATTACTTGATTTTCAATGAAACTTTTGAAAAAATAATTGATAAGGTAGAAAATAAATTGCCTTTTGATGATGAAGAAAAAATAATTATTTATCTCAAAGATTTTACTGATATTGAATTTATCAAAACTTCATGTAAGCAAGTTATTTTATTTCTTAAATCAATGAATGAAGACTTATCAAAATCAGAAGAAAGAGAGATTCTAATAAAAGCTTTAAATTCTTTTACTAATAAATATGATAACTTCAAAATACAATCTTTTTCTATATTTGAATTAAGAATTTTAATGGATATAGCTATGACTTATACAAACATTGATAACAAAAAATATCTTGATTTACTTAATTTTGTATATGATAAAACCAACAAAGATTCATCATTATTCCCTATTATCAGCTTAAACTTAACTAATGCTCATATAATTTTAGAAGATTATGAAAAATGTCCAGAAATAATAAATGATGCTATTTCTTATTTTTTAATTAGAAATAAAATTCCTAATCCTATTTTGTATTTCACTAGAGCTTTGTACAAAAGACTCAAAAATATGGATTATAAAGAAGACTATGACAAGGCAATTTTAATAGCAAGCCTTGCTAAAAATTATAATTTAATAAATACATTTGAACAAGCCAAGAGCTATTATGAAAAATATAATACTTGATAAAAAATAAGTTTTACCTTTTTATTTTCAACTTTAATTTTACAATAAAAAGGTAAAACTTTTTAACAAAAATACAAAATCAAATCCACTTTCACTTTTCACATAATTTTTTGTAAGAATCTTTTATATCAAAAGCATGGTTCATTGGACCTGAGCCTTTGCCTAAATCTAGCATATCCAAAAGAGCGTTTGACAAAAATTCTTTTGCCATTTTTATTGAATTTTCCATATCATAGCCTTTGGCAAGATTTGCTGCAATGGCTGATGATAGGGTACAACCTGTACCGTGGGTATTTTTATTTTTTATTCTTTTTCCTTTAAACCAAATTCCTTTTTTATTTTCATATAAATAATCATTTATTTTTATCCCCGATAAAATTTCGCCTTCGGGAATATTTGGTGTTATTAGATCTGCCAATGGTAAAAGTTCATTTTTCAATCTTGTCTTTTTGGGCATAGATAGCTTCATACTCATTGTCACACCTTTTTAATTCTCTAGATATTGTGGAGTGATGAAAACCTAAAATTTTTGCTATTCTTCTAGAAGAATAACCCTCATTACTTAGTACCTCTATCTTATTTCTATCATTTATGGTAAGATGTTTATAACTCATATTAACCTTCGTGTGTGTTTTTGTCGTTATTAACATTTTACACGAAGTTAGTATGAGTTTTCTATTTTATTCTAGTGTCGCATTTAATTTTACAACTTATCATGAAAAAAATCTTATAATTTTTCCCACAAAAAAACAAGGAATAAAAATTCCTTGTTTGTAAAATTCTTCTTATCTTTTTGAGAATTGTGAAGATTTTC
>JAGZMY010000014.1 GCA_018363915.1 Anaerococcus vaginalis | reverse complement strand
CATCGCGTTAGCGAGTTTGCGTTTTTAGAATTTTGGAATTTAGAAATCAACAATTTTTGAAGTCCGATATTCGTGCTTGAGGGTTTGTCTACGCTCTGAATCCTGCCCTAAGGCAAGATTATTTTTTTATTTAATTAAAATTTAAAATCTATACTATCTACTAAGTCTTCTCCGTCTATATATTTTTTATCTATTCCAAATAAATATGTTAGTATAAATCCTCCAACATATCCACCGATAAGTCCAAATATATATCCTAGGGCTTTTCCATTATAAATTAGTGGAATTAGTGCAAGTCCACTTGGGCCAACAGCTGTTGCTCCAATTGATCCTATTGCACCAATTATTGCTCCTCCAACTCCTCCGCCAAGACATGCTGTTATAAATGCTTTTCCCATTGGTAGAGTTAGGGCATAAATTAATGGTTCTCCAATTCCTAAAATCCCTACTGGCAATCCACCTTTTGCTATTTCTGTTAATCTTTTATTTTTTCTACATTTTACAAGTATTGCTATTGCAGCTCCTACTTGTCCTGCTCCTGCCATGGCAAGAATTGGCAATAAATATGTTGCGCCTTGTTGTTCAATCATTGCAATGTGGATTGGTGTTAAAATTTGATGTAATCCTAGCATTACCATTGGTAAAAATACTGCACCAAGAATAAATCCTGCAACCGCTCCGCCTAATTCTATTACAGAATTAATTATTCCTATAAGTCCGTTTGATATTAATCCTGCTATTGGCATTATTATAAATATTGTCAAAATTCCTGTAACTAATAAGGATATTGTTGGAACAATAATTATATCTAGTGAATCTGGAATTATATTGTGAAGGGCATTTTCAATTTTTACAAGTATAAATACTGCAAGAATTACTCCAATTACTCCACCTTGTCCTGGTAGTAGGGCTGAATCTAAAAACATATTTTTTAATGGCTCTTCTGGATTCATTGCTGAAAGATAAACAATTCCTCCAATTACTCCACCCAAGCCTTCGTTTCCTTTAAAAACTCTTGCTGCATTTATTCCTATAAATATATTCAAATATCCATAAAGTCCGGTTTTTATTATATTTAAAACTTGAAGTACTGCTCCAAAATTTTCTTGTGAAAGTGAACCTGCTGTTATCATGTTTTGCATAACAGAGGCAATACCACCTATTAGTCCTGCTCCTACAAAAGCTGGTATTAATGGAACAAAAATTGATGCTATTGTTGCTGAAAATGATTTAAATTTTGATTTATTTTGTTTTTCTTTTACTTTTGCTTTATTTTCTCTAGTTCTTTTTTCTATATCACTTTCCGTTTCTTCAGAAAATTTTGCATTTGCCATATTTGACATTTCTTTTGCTATTTTTTCACTTTTGCCAGGGCCTGTAACTATTTGAATTTGTTCGCCTTTTAAAACTCCCAAAACTCCATCAATTTTTTCAATTTCTTTGAAATTTACCTTGCTTTCATCTACAACTTTTACCCTTACTCTTGTCATACAATTTATAACTTCTGTTATATTATCTTTTCCACCAAAATTTTCTATAAGGTCTGTGGCGATTTTTTTGTTATCTTGTTTCATTGTATTCCCTTTCTTAAAAATCCTTCGTTTTCTTCCAACAATTCAAGCGCTTCTTTTTTGCTAATTGATTTTTTTTCCATTAAAATTGCACATTTTACCCTGCCATCTGCATCATCTAGTAATTTTTCTGCATGATTTTTATCGATATTGCAAATATCTTCAATCATTTTCAAAGCCCTATTTTTTAATTTCTCATTTGATACCCTAAGATCAACCATAAGATTATCGTAAACTTTTCCAATTCTTACCATTGAAGTTGTTGAAATCATATTCAAAACCATTTTTGTTGCAGTTCCTGCTTTCATTCTAGTAGAACCTGTCAAAACTTCGCTTCCTGTATCTATTTCTATTGGATAATCTGCAAATTTTGAAATTTCAGAACCTATATTGCAAGTTATAGAACCTGTTTTTGCCCCAAGTTTTTTTGCATATTTTAATGCCCCAATAACATAAGGCGTTCTTCCACTGCTTGCTATTCCTACAAGCAAATCATCTTTTGTAAATCCATAGTCTTCCAAATCTTTTTTTGCCAAATTTTTATCATCTTCTGCGTTTTCAATTGGATTTCTTAGTGCCTTATCTCCTCCTGCAATAATTCCTTTTATCATATTTTTATCTACGGAAAAAGTTGGAAATGCCTCGGACGCATCCAAAACTCCAAGTCTTCCGCTAGTTCCTGCGCCAATATAATATAAATGACCGCCCTTTTTAAATACATCTACAATAGCATCTGTTAATTTTTCAATATCTGGAATTCTTTCGCCAACTTTTTTAGCTATTGTCATGTCTTCATTATTAATTATTTTTAAAATTTCTAGAGTTGACTTGGTGTCCAAACCCTTGCTCTTGTTATTTCTTGATTCTGTTGATGACAAGTCTATCACTTCCTCCTATCAAATCTAATATTCCAAGATGAGACTTATCTACATGTCCAATAATATTTCTCATCTTATCTTCTCCTATATCTTTTCTAATTATTTCAAGCTCTCCAGAATATCTTTTGGCATTTTTATTTAAAATTACTAAATCGCCCTTTTTTATTTCTCTATCATCGATTTTTTCAATCAATTTATAGGATCTTTTATTTCTTATCAAATAATCGCTTATATCCTCTCTAACTTCAATTTTTTTCAAATCTTTATAATCATCTTCCAAAAAAACATCTAAATTTATTAGCTTATTTTTCTCATAATCTTCTATATATTTCTTATTTTTTTGTGAGATTCCTTCAGATAACAAGAGATTTTTTATTTTATACTTTCTTTTAAGTTTCAAATAAGAATAATAAGGATTTTCCCACCTATCTTCTTCCAAAGTTGGAAGACTTTCAAACATTGGTCCCCTAAAATTATTATCTCCTTGAAAAAAAGCAAAAATATCAATGCCAAATGCTTTTAACATTTTATTTTTTTTAATAAATTCATCTCTTCCAAGTCCTGAATATGAAAGAGGATAATAATTATGCCAAGCACTAATATTTGAAAAATTTGAATATTTTTCTTTCAAATCCATTAGATTATTATAATCTATGGTCGATGCATTTATAGCCAATTTATTTTTTTTAGATAATTTAGCTATTAGTTCATTATTAAATCCAAAATCTAGCCTTATTATTATGTTTAAATCTAAAAGTTTAGGAAATTTTTTCAAAACTTCTCCATTTAAATCTACACAAACTTTCGTTTTTGAATTTTTTAACATATCTAAAAGCCACAATAATTTATCCATATTATCGTCTTTTAGAGGATAGTGCATAGATGTAAACAAAAAATCATAATTTTTAAATTCTTCTAGCTTTTTTATAATTTCTTCTTTATTTTGATTAAGATACAAACTAAAACCTAACATAAATACTTCCTTTTTCTCCTAGAAAAGCTTTTCACATTTACATTATAAAACACTTGAAATATAATTTCAAGTGTTTCTTTATATTTTTAAAATTAAATTTTAAGTTTGTCCGTAAATTCTTTGGTCACTTTTAAATTATCCACTACATAATCATAATTTAATCCTATATAAGAAAAATATAAAATATCCGTTATGATTAAAGATGAAAATCTCGACGCAATCGCTCCATACCTAATTTCTTTTTCACTTGATGGAATTTTTATAAAAACATCGGAATCTTTTGCAAGTTTTGAATTTTCATTTTTGCTTATACTTATAAGAGAGGCTCCCTTAATTTTCGCGTAATTAAATGATTCCAAGACTTCTTTTGTTTTTGCCCCATAAGTTATTGCAATTAAAAGATCATTTTTTCCTATATGAGAAATTCTTGAAAGATTTGTATGGGCGTCTTTTTCATAATATACATCTGCCCCTGCCCTTAATAATTTATAATAAAAATCTTCGCATATAAGTCCAGAACCTGCCACTCCTGAAAGATAAATTTTTTTAGCCTTATTTAAAATTTGGCACGCCTTTTCAATTTTTTCTTCATCAATTAATGCATAAGTTTTTTCTATTGTTTTTTGTATATTTGCCTTAGACTTATTTATTATATCCTTTGTTTTGTCAGATTTTTTTATTTCATCTTCTATAAAATCACCTTCTTCTTCAAAGGCTTTTGCAATTGATATTTTCATATCCACAAAGGAATTATAGCCGATTTTTTTTACAAATCTTGTAACAGCAGCCTGAGATGATTTTGTATTTTTTGCAAGGTCAATGCTCGATTGTTTTATTATCAAGTCCTTGTTGTTTAATATATAAGATGCAATATTTTTATCTGTCTGAGTAAAACTATCTTTTTTATCTTCAATTCTAATTATATATTCCATATAAACCTCAAAACCCCAAAAATTTAATTTGAAGTTAATTTTTTCTATTTTTAATCTTTTTTCCTTAAAACAAAAAGAGCCAATTAGGCTCTCAGTCTGTTGACAAACTAAAAATTTGCCCATTTCGAGCGAACGTAGTGAGTCGAGAAATCTCATGAGATCTCTCCATGCGTTCGTTTCACTCACTTAGTCGAGATGGTATTTAGCTTAATTTTATTATAAAATAAAATATTATCTATATTAATACTTTGTCTACGATCTGAGAGCCAATTAGGCTCTTTTTATTATTCATCTTCTTGATTTGATTGTTCACTTGAGCCTAGGGCTATTGTATCATCTAAATCTTTATCTGAAGATTTTTCTTCATTTTCATTCAAAGTTTCTTCCAATTCCTTTTTCAAATCTTCATTTGAAATTTCGCTAGAATTTTCTTTTTTGTCATCTGATGTTTTTATTTCATCTTCGATTGCTTTTTCTTCTAATTTATTTTCATTTGAAGGTTCTTGTTTAGGATTTTCTTTATTTTCTACAGGTTTTTTATTTAATATTTCCATAAATTGCTCGCCTGTAATTGTTTCTTCTTTTAAAAGGAAATCTGAAATTTCATGAAGTTTTTCTAAATTATCTTTTAAAATTTCTATAGCTCTCATGTGAGCTTGCGCAATAATTTTTCCTACCTTTTGGTCAATCTTATCTCCAGTTCCATTTGAAACTATCATTGATCTTTGACCGCCAAGGTATCTTCCTTGGATTTGTTCAAGTTGCATAAAGTCAAAGTCATCATCCATACCATAAATTGTTACCATATTTCTTGCTATGGCTGTGGCTTTTTCTATGTCGTTGCTTGCTCCAGTGGTTTTTGCATTAAATATTAATTCTTCTGCACTTCTTCCACCTGCCAAGGTTACTATTTCATCAAATAGCTCTTGTTTTGTCATTATAAATTTCTCATCTTTGTCGACAGTCATTGTATAACCCAAAGCTCCACCAGTTCTTGGTACAATTGTAATTTTGGTTACTGGGGTTTTTTGTGTTTGAATTGCTGCAACAAGAGCATGTCCTACTTCGTGGTAAGCGATAATTTTCTTTTGATCGTCTGAAATAACTGCATTTTTCTTTTGAGCACCAGCTATAACTGTTTCGATTGATTCTTCAAGGTCTGTTTGGGTTAGTTTTTTACGTCCTTCTCTAACAGCTCTCAAAGCTCCTTCGTTTACAATATTTGCAAGGTCAGCTCCGCTTGTTCCTGCAGTTCTTTTTGCTATTTCTTCATAATCAATTTCATCTTCACGCTTAATTTTTTTTGCATGAACTTTTAATATATCTTCACGACCTTTTAAATCTGGTAATTCTACTTGAACCCTTCTATCAAAACGTCCTGGTCTTGTTAGGGCTGGGTCTAGAATTTCTGGTCTGTTGGTTGCAGATAATAAAACTACTCCCTCAGTCGCATCAAATCCGTCCATTTCGTTTAGCAATTGGTTAAGTGTTTGCTCACGTTCGTCATTTCCAGAATATCCTGAAACATCACGTTTTTTA
Organism: Anaerococcus vaginalis; assembly: GCA_018363915.1. Classification (GTDB taxonomy): domain Bacteria; phylum Bacillota; class Clostridia; order Tissierellales; family Peptoniphilaceae; genus Anaerococcus; species Anaerococcus vaginalis_C. The sequence continues at coordinate 42,285 of JAGZMY010000014.1, read as the reverse complement.
CCAATGGCATCTATCTCGTCGATAAATACTATACAAGGCGCTTTTTCTTTTGCTTGTTTGAAAAGATCACGAACCTTGCTAGCACCCATTCCTACAAACATCTCTACAAATTCAGAACCTGAAATTGAGAAAAATGGAACATTTGCCTCTCCTGCAACAGCTTTTGCTAGAAGAGTCTTACCTGTTCCTGGAGGGCCTACAAGAAGTACTCCTTTTGGTAAAACCGCACCTATTTCCTTGTATTTTTGTGGTCCATGCAAGAAATCTACTACTTCATTTAAGCTATCTTTCGCTTCTTCTTGACCTGCTACATCTGCAAAGGTCTTGCCAGTTTTGTTTTCCATATAAATTTTGGCGTTTGATTTACCAAAATTCATAAAGTCTCCGCCGCCACGGCCTCCCATAGTCTTTGATAAAGACCTATTTGCCATATAAAATATAAAAAGTAAAAACAACAATGGCAAAATACTTGTAACAAACAAGGTAAGCCATGGGCTCATCTTTGTTTCAACTTCCTTGGTAAATGTCAAGTTTTTGTGTTTTTTGCTAGCCTCAAGAAGCCTTTCAGTAAGGTCAGTATCAGGCCACAAGCCTGTGATGAATTTTTGCTTATCTCCATCAACTACCGCTGTGAAAGTGTAATTATAATCATCTTTTGTAACTTCTCTAACTTGTCCATTATCAATCATTGATACAAATTGAGAATAAGTTATCTCTTTTGGTTTTCCCTCAGCCCTAATTGGTTGCAAAATTTGTTGAATAACCAAAAACGCCACAATGGCAATAATCCAATAATAGACTAGAGGCCTTTTGCCTTTTTTAAATGATGGCATCTATAAACCACTCCTAACAATGTAATCGTCTAATAAATTATCTAGTGAATCTAATTCATTAATTATTGTTTTTAAATTAGAATTTATACTTTTTTCGTCATCTTTAGGTCTAATTTTATCAAAATATTCGCTTACCTTTTCAGCAGCATCAAAACCCTTTTGTGTTAATTTTACATTAACAACTCTTTCATCTTCATCAGATCTATTTCTATCAACAAATCCTTGTTTTTCCAATTTTTTGCAAATATTAGAAATATTTCCGCCATTTACTCCAATTGATTTACCAAGATTTCCTATAGAAACTGATTCATCAGATGCTGATAGAGTCATAATCATTTTAAGTTGAAGAGTTGTAACGCCCATTTCTTGAGCTGTTTCTTGTAAAAGCAAATCTATCTTATGTGATATTTCCCTAATCATTGAAAATATAGAGTTATTAAATTCAAAAAATTCTATGTGTTTTCTTGTCATATAAACCTCCTTACAATTTATAGACTGTAATCTAGAATAGAATAATCTACTTAAATATTATTCTACATATAATACGACATTTTTCAAGTAAAAAGAAAGAATATTTTTGATAATTAATTTTAATTATGTATTAATTATGTTTTTTACAATTTTTATATTGTTAGAGCTAAAATTATGATAAATTTTTTTGAAATCAAAAAATCTCCAAGCATAAAAAATAAATTATAAATGGATTTTTTAAAAAATTCTTTAAGCAAAAAAATAATGCCACACTTCATTGCATGACATTAATTGTTTCACGTGAAACATTTTATTTATTTTTACTTATATAAGTTGCCGCATTTAATCCAGCAATTTGTCCTTGACCTACCGCCTTATTTATTTGATAAGGTGTACCGACTATATCTCCACAAGCAAATAGACCTTTTATATTTGTTTTCATATCTAAGTCTACTTTTATATGGCTATTTTCAATCTTCACTGATGGAACAAGACTTTTTGGCTTTGAAGAATTTTTTATTACAAAAAATCCATCAGCCTTCAATTCTTCCCCATCTTCTAATATAAGACTTTCGGCCTTCAAAGCTCCTAGAAATTTTTTGGGCTTTTTGTTTATAATTTTAATTCCATCGTCAAGTTCTATAGGTTTTTTATTAGGATTTACAAAAATTGTTTGGCTTGCCATTTTATTTATAAAATTTGCTTCTTCAATAGCTTCTTCATTATATCCAACCAAGACTACTTTTTTTCCTTTATATAGGCTGGCATCACAAGTTGCACAATAAGAAATTCCTTTGGCAAAAAATTCATCTTCTCCTTCAATGCTTTTTCCCATATCAATTCCTGTTGCAATTATGCAAGCTTTTGATGTGAGCATTTTTTCGCCCAAATCTATTGAAAAATATTCTCCCATGGCATAAACTGCCTTTATTTTCCTATCCATTATATCCACAGGATAATTTTTTATATGATGTATAAAATTATCGTATAGATCCAAGCCTTTTATATCACTAAATCCCAAATAATTTTTTATTGAGGGACTTTTTTCCAAGGCTTTTGATTTTTTTCCGATAATTAAAACTTTTTTTCCTCTTATACTAGCATTTAGACCTGCAGAAATTCCTGCAGGCCCAAATCCTATTATTATTAAATCATAATCCATTATTTAAGTTTTTCTATTTCTTCAAGAATTACTTCTTTAGCTTGAAAACCTACTAGAGTATTTTTTAAAACTCCACCTTTAAATAACATCATTGATGGAACTGCATTTACATTATATCTTCCTGCAAGGTCTGGATTTTCATCTACGTCTACTGAATATATTTCAAAATCAACTTCGCCTTCCATTTCTTCAAGAACTGGTTTTTGCATTTTGCAAGGTCCACACCAAGTTGCTGAAAAATCCACTAAAACTATTCCTTCGTTTTCTAAAACGTGTGTATCAAATTCACTTGTATTTATTTCTTTCATAATATCCTCCATTTTTTCTCTTTAAATTATACCGTCTTAATTTTGATCAACAAGCCCGCGCACATCTGTGACAGGAAGTGAAAATAAAATCCCTTTCGAATTTTCATCCAAATTCATTGCATCATAAATTGCTGATTTTACTTTCTCTGAAATTTCCTTCTTTATAAGCATTATGACAATATCTTTTTCAGGCTCTATAGTCATATTTAAAAACACAGATTTTTTTTGAATTCCAGATCCTCTGCCATGAACAACAGTTGCGCCTTTTGCTCCTTCTTTTTGGGATATTTCTATAACTTTATCTGCATTTTCCTTATTAACTATCACATACAAAGCTTCATATTCCATATCTATTTCTCCTTTGTAATCTACTGGTGTCGTAAACATTATAGATGTGTTTTTCTTATCAAATTTATCTTTTATTTGGTCTAATAAATCATTTACCAAATCATCATTTACAAGTGCCGAAACTATTTCTTTTTTTTCCTTATCAATTTCTAAAACTTCAAGAATATGTGCATTGGCAGATCCTTCTGCCAAAAGGCAAGATATTGACTTAGCACCTTTTTCTTTTAATTGGTTCATAATTTTTGACCCTTTTGATCTTGGTGTTATTATTCTTAAATATTTCATTATCCTTCTATGGCCTCCTTATAAAAAGATCCCATTATCATAATTGTAATCACTGGCATTAAAGCTACAAATGCAATCACTCCAAATCCACCTTCAATATTTCCTGCAACTCCTTGACAAAAACCTAATATAAAAGTCGCAGTCATTGGCCCTGACGCAACTCCTCCCGAATCAAAAGCAATTCCTACAAAAAGTTGGGAAACATTTCTTGATAAAATAAGAGCTATTAAAAATCCTGGAACAATTATCATCCATAATTTAAAGCCTTCTATTTTTATTCTAAGCATAGCAAGCATAACTGCAAAAGCAACTCCAACAGAAAGAGCTTTCATTATTGAAGATTTGTGGATTGAACCTCCTGTAACTTCTTCGACTTGTTCTGCCAAAACAAAAACAGCAGGCTCTGCCAAAACTACCAATAGGCCCAAAATAAATCCAATGATAGGTACAAATCTAAAATCAGAGTAATTCTCCCCCATAAGTCTTGCAAGTTCCATAAATCCACCTTCTACACTTGCCAAAAATATTATCAGTCCTACATAAGTGTAAATCAAACCAAGATTTATTGATTTTTTATTTTTAATTTTAAAAACTAACTTGTCCATTATAAAAAACACCAAAGTTATTGGTAAAATTGCAAAACTTGCCGATTTAAATCCTGAAATCAAAGCTAGTTGATGAGCTTGTTCTTCTAGCAAAATATTTTTTGAATTTATAGACATAGTCATCAAAAGCCCCGCAAGAATTGGTCCTGTTGATGCGATTCCTACAAGGCCAAAGGAATTTTCTTCTCCCTTTTTTTCTCCCTTTAATTTACTTACTCCAAGACCTAGAGCAATAATAAAGGGAGTTGTCATTGCACCTGTAGTTGCTCCCGACGCATCAAAAGCTATGGCATGGCCCAAATCATTTACTATAAACATTAGAATAAAAATCACACCATAAATTAACATCATAAGCGTTGAAAGTTTTATTTCTTTAAATATCCTAAAAAGACCAAGAGAAATCATAAAGCCAACCCCAATTGAAATTATAGCTACTATTAATAAGGAAGAAAGCCCAATAGCACTTCTTACTTGATTTGCTAAAATTAAAAGATCTGGTTCTGCAATTGTAATTATAAATCCTATAAAAATTCCAAAAATAATAACTTTAATTATTTTTTCAGATTTTGCAATAAAATCTCCCATATATGTTCCAATTTTTGAAATTGATAGATTAACTCCAGTAAGAAAAATAGAAAGACCAAAAATTATCCCAATACATCCTATTAAAAATTTTATAATAATTTTGTTTTCTACTGGTCTAAATAAATTTAAAATTAAAACTAAAACTGCTATAGGAACAACAGCTTTGGAATTTTGTTTTATTTCTTCTCTAAATATTATCATCACCTCTTTTTGTTTTATTATTTTTATATTTTATATATTAATTTTTTGTATAACAAAAGAGGCAATCTAACGACTGTCTCTTTTGAAGTTTTTATTAATCTCTAACTTGATTTGCTGTTAGTATTGTTAATTTATATACGTCTTCTTCGTTACATCCTCTTGAAAGGTCGTTAACTGGTTTGTTCAATCCTTGAAGTATTGGGCCTAAAGCTTCGTATCCACCAAGTCTTTGTCCAATTTTATATCCAATATTTGCAGCTTGTAGGTCTGGGAAAATAAATACTTTTGCTCTTCCTGCTACATCTGAATTAGGAATTTTCTTTCTTGCAACTTGTGGTGAAATTGCTGCATCAAATTGCATCTCTCCATCAACTTTAAGATTTGGATCCATTTCTTTTGCAAGTTTTGTAGCTTCTTCTACTTTTCTTGCAAGTTCGTGTTTTGCAGATCCTTTTGTTGAAAATGATAGCATAGCAACTATTGGTTCAATTCCAAATTCTTCTGCCGTTTTTGCTGCTTCTACTGCAACTTCTGCAAGTTCGTTTGATTGAAGAGTAATATTTATTGCTGTATCTGCAAATAATAATTTTTCTCCATTAGGTCCAAGCATAATCATAACACCGGATACTCTATTTACACCTTTTCTTGTTTTGATAAGTTGTAGGGCTGGTCTTACAGTATCTCCAGTTGGATTTGATGCTCCTGAAACCATTCCATCTGCTTTTCCAGTTTGAACTAGCATTGTCCCAAAGTAATTGTTATCTTTCTTTAATATATATTCACCATCTTCTCTGGTGTTTTTGCCTTTTCTAAGTTCAACGTATTTATCTACTAATTCATCAAGTAATTCGCTTTCTCTAGGGTTTATTATTTGAATATCTCCTAATTTTACCCCTTCTTCTTCTGCTACTTTTTGAATTTCTTCTTTATCTCCTAAAAGAATTGGTACTATAAGACCATCATTTTGATGTCTAATAGCTGCTCTTAGTACTCTTGAGTCATTGCCTTCTGGAAATACTATTCTGCGATTTTTGCCCCTAATATTTTCAGTAGCAAGCTCCATAACTCCATCGTTTGCCATAATTACCTCCTAATCATAAATCGATTTAGCATTAATATTATACCCCAATAATTTTAATTATCTTCTATAATTTTGCTTTTTCTAAAGATTCCTTTTCCCTTTCGGAAAGCTCTATATCACACTCTCCATTTGTAATCTCTTTTAAGTAAGTATTTGAGCCATCTTGGGAATATAAATTTGTAAGAATTATTCCATTGTGATATGAATCTAGGAGAGTTAATGAAAACGAATTTCTTCCTCTTTGGCTATCAAAAGCATCATAATGAACAACTGCCATTTTGCTAACAGCTCCCATTGTAGTATTTTTTGTATCTGATGATCTTTGGTCAAGAGATTTTATTTCCCTATTTGATTGTTCGATTTGGTCATTTAATTGTAAAATTAATTCTTCAAGATTTACATCAGGATTTTTGCCCCTAAGTAGATGGTCGTACCTTCTTTTTTGTCTTTTTAGTTTGTTATTATTAGCTTTTATCATAGAATATTCAAAAATAACAAGAATAAATAAGATTACTATAGCTATTATTTGTCCCATTTCTTTTCCCTTTCTTCGATGATTTTCATATTATCCTTATATAGTTTATCACAGAAATTTATAATAGATTTGTAATTTGTTTTTTCATGATTTGGATCAGTAATATTTTCCTCATTCAAAATAAGGTTTATAAAAGAAGAATGGATTGATTCTTTTACAAGTCTAAGTCCTATTTCTCCATCAGAAATCGCATCAATATTTCCATATTTTAAAATAAAATCACAATCTTGCATAACAATTATCATAAGCTCTATAGTTCTTTTTGGTGCCTTGTTTGCCTCTATAATATAGTCGTCGTAATTTTTTATTTCCTTATTTTTATAAGCTTTTATTAAAAGATTTACCTTATCAATATCTTCTTGCATAAGTTCTTTTAATTCTTCAGAATATTTTTTGAATTTATCTTCAATTTTTTTGGATTTTTTATTTAATTTTTCATCCTTATAATCTTTTTTTGCCATCATCAAAATAAGGTTTAAGCCTAAGTTTCCAACAAGACTTGTAATAGCTCCTCCGCCTGGATTAGCTGTTTTTTTTCTGGTGTTTTCTATAAGATGGTCTACAGAAAAATCTATCATTCTATTCTTTTCCATTTTTTAATCTCCAATATAAATTTTCTATCTCCTCAATAGAAAAACAATCAATAGTAACCCTATAAGTTTCATTATTTTTTTTAATTTCTACCTTTGAATTAAGTAGGTCAATAAATTTTTCCTCAAAATCCTCAAATAAAATCCTATCTAAATTATCTTCCTTTTGATTTTTTTTGTTATTTCTAGAACTAATCTTTTCAACTTTTCTTATATTTGTTTTTTTATTTTTAAAATCATAAAGGCTTTTTTGTCTATCATCTTCATCCTTTATAGAAAGAAGTGTTCTTGCTTGTGATGAAGATATATTTCCCTCTTCAAGCTCTTTTTTTGAATTTTCATCAAGTTTTAAAAGTCTTAGGGTATTTGCAATGTAAGATCTTGATTTACCAACAGTTTTTGCTATTTCATCTTGAGTCATACCATAGTTTTTTGAAAGCTCATTATAAGCATTGGCCTCTTCAAGACCAGATAAATCTTCCCTTTGAACATTTTCTACTATTGAAAGAATATCAATATCTTTTGTATCTACATTTTTTATAATTGCATCAATTTCTTTTAAACCCAAAAGCTTACTTGCCCTAAACCTACGTTCTCCAGCAATTATTTCATATCTTATCCCATTTTTTTTAAGAACAATTGGATTTAATAAGCCATATTTTTCTATTGATTGGCTAAGTCCTTCCAATGATTTATCATCAAAATTTTTCCTAGGTTGATCATCTCTAGCATAAATTTTTTCCAGAGGAATCCTAACTATGGCCTTATTTTTTTTGTTATTTTCTGGTATTAGGGATCCAAGTCCTCTACCCAAAGTTTTTTTCGTCATAGCTAATCCCTCTTTTCATTATTTATTAGTTTATTTTGGTTAAAAGAAAATTTGTTTTTCTTTACTATTGTCTCATCAGAATTTTCTTTTTTATCATTCTTAACTATGTTTTTATCTTCCTTAGATTTTTCATCACGAATTTCTTTAGTTTTTTCTAAATTTTTTATCTCAGCATTATTTAATTTATCATTTTTTTCTTCAATCTTTGAATTTTTTTCTTTTTTTCCAAAAATATTTTCTACAAGCTCATTTCCCAAAGACAAGTAAGCTCTAGCTCCCTTAGATTTTTCATCATAAGATATAACAGATTTTCCAAATGATGGTGCCTCTGCGAGTTTTATATTTCTTGGAATCATAGTAGAAAATACCTTCTCTTTAAAAAATGATTTTACTTCTTCTACTACTTCATAAGATAAATCCGTATCCTTATCAAACATACAAAGTAAAACTCCCTCAATTTCTAAATCTTCCTTTATGGATTCTTTTATTGTTTGATAAGTTTTTAATAGCTCGCTTACTCCCTCAAGAGCATAGTATTCTGTTTGAATAGGAATAATTATAGAATCACTAGCTACAAGAGCATTTAAAGACAAAAGTCCCAAAGATGGTGGGCAATCTATCAAAATAATGTCAAAATCTTTTTCTATTTCTTCAATGATTTGGCTAAGCATTTTCAATCTTTCCTCTTCATCAAGACTTACAAGCTCTACTTCAAGACCTGACAAGGAATTTTCGCTAGCTATTAGATAAGGCCCTTCCTCACTTTTTAAAATATAATCCTTGTAATTATCCCCTTCATCATAAAACATCTTGTATATTGATTTTTCAAGTTCATTTTTATCAAAACCAAGACCTGTTGTTGTATTGGCTTGTGGATCAAAATCAATAACCAATACTTTTTTATCCAGTTTTGACAAAGCTACTGCAAGATTTACAACGCTTGTAGTTTTTCCTACTCCACCTTTTTGATTAAATATCGATATTGTCTTCATACTTACCTCTCATAATAATTATAGCAAGATCCAAGGCTCGATTTTTTGCAAAAAGTCTTGCCTTATTCCTATCAGCTGAAAATTGAAATTTTTTTATAACTTTTTGGTTCTTATATTTTATAGCAAGAATTACCTCTCCCTTGTGGGCATAGCCAGTTGATCCTATACAAAGACTTGAATTTGTAATTTTGTATAAGCCTTCCACCATTTCGTTTGCACACTCAACACTTACTGCACTATATTTTTCTAATGTTTCACGTGAAACATTTAAAATCTTTTCTTTAATTCTATCCGAATAAGTTATATAGGATTCTTCTATTACCTCACTTGCTCCACTTATATCTATTATTGATGAAGCAATCAATCCCCCTGTTATAGATTCACAAGTAGAAACTTTTTCATTTCTTTCTTTTAATAAATTTATTAAAGTTTCTTCTTTTCTTAAACCATCATTAGAAATAAACAAACTTCCAAAAACATTTTTTACTTCTTTTTCTTTTTCATTTAATAAAAAATCTGCTTCTTTTTCGCTTTTAGCCTTTGCAGTAATTCTTAAAAATCCACCTTCATTATCAAAATAAGGAGAAATTGTAGGGTTTGTTGATGACAAATCAATTCTATTTGCCATATCCCATTCTCCTAAAAGTCCAATTCTTAAATTCTTCGATTTAATAATAGCATCTTTTTTTAAATAACTTGAAAGTTTATTTTCAAACATATATTCCATTTCTCTTGGTGGTCCTGGAAGAAGAATTATCTTAGTCTTATCTCCCATTATGCAACCAGGAGCTGTTCCTTTGTCGTTATCTAAAATAATTGCACCTTTTGGAAATTTTGCTTGCTTTAAATTTACCTTAACAGCTTTTTTGTTATTAGAAAAATAACTTTCAATTCTTTCTTTTGATTTTTTATCAATTTCTACTTGGTCTTCTTTGCCAATAACTTTTATGGCAACTTCTTTGCTTATGTCATCTTCAGTTGGTCCAAGCCCTCCTGTTACAAAAATATAATCAACTTTTCCATAAGCATTTTTCATTGCTTGGTACAATCTATCAAAATTATCTCCAATAGTTACCATCTTATAGACATCTATTCCATACTCTGTAAGTTTTTGTCCTATAAATTTCGAATTTGTATCTGTAATATTTCCTAATAATATTTCTGTTCCTACAGAAAAAATTTGTGCTTTCATAAATCCTCTTTTCTCTATAATAGTATAACATATTTTCAATAAAAAAATGTTTCACGTGAAACATTTTTTCTTTTATTTATTTTATTTTTATAAAGGATTTTTCTTTGGTTGATTTTTTCCTCTAGGATATTTCTTTTTCGTTGACCTTACTTTTTTTATCAAAATATTTTTTCTTGTATTTCCGTAAAGATCAATTGTGTCAATATTAATTAATTCTCCTCCCAAAATTTTCAAAGCATTTTGTGCTTGTTCATATTCTTCTTCTGCTTTGGGGCCTTTCATTGCTATAAAAATTCCGCCAACTTTTAAAAATGGAAGAGCATATTCTGAAAGTGTTGATAAATTTGCAACAGCTCTTGAAATAACCATATCAAATTCTTCCCTATGATCTTTTGCATAATCTTCTGCTCTGACATGAATAGCTTTGGCTTTTTCAAGTTTTAATTCTTCTATAACTTCATTCATAAAATTTACTTTTTTATTTACTGAATCTATCAAAGTTAAATCAAAATCTTTTTCAATTCTAAGAGGTATTCCTGGAAATCCAGCTCCTGATCCTATGTCCAAGACTTTCATTCCTTTATTTATATATGATTTTATAGTAAGAGAGTCTTCAAAATGTTTTATCCTTATTTCTTTTGGATCATCTATGCTTGTTAGATTAAATTTTTTATTTGTTTCTATTAGCATTTGTTCATATATTTTAAACTTATCCATTTAAATCTCCCGACTTGAGTCTTATAAGAAGTACATTTATATCAGCTGGCGAAACTCCTGAAATTCTTGAGGCTTGACCTATTGAATCTGGTTTTATTTTATTTAATTTTTCTGCTGATTCTTTTTTCAATCCATTGATTTTACTGTAATCAATATCATGGTCTAGTTTTTTGTTTTCTAGTTTTTTAAATTTTCCTATATCTGCCATTTGTTTTTTGATATAGCCTTGATATTTGATTTCTGTTTGAACTTGAATTTGTTGGAATTTTGGCAATTCTGGTCTATCAGGATCCAAAACTTCCAATTTTTTATAGGTTAATTCTGGTCTTTTTATAAGATCAAATAAACTATAGCCAGTTTTTATAGGATTTGAACCTATTTTTTCTAGAATTTCATTATTTTCTTCGTTAGGACTAATCATTACATTTTTTAATCTAGAAATTTCTTTTTCTATATTTTCTCTTTTTTCCACCATTTTTTCATAACGTTCATCTGATACAAGTCCTATTTCATGTCCTTTTTCTGTAAGCCTAAAATCAGCGTTATCTTGTCTCATTGTAAGTCTATATTCGCACCTTGAAGTCATCATCCTATATGGTTCATTAGTTCCTTTAGTTACTAAATCATCAATCAAAACTCCAATATAAGCATCAGACCTATCAAGAATTAAGGCATCTTCTCCTCTTAATTTTAAAGCTGCATTTATTCCTGCAATAAGACCTTGCCCTGCAGCTTCTTCATATCCACTTGAACCATTTATTTGTCCTGCAAAAAATAAATTTTCAATCTCTTTTGACTCTAAACTTCTTTTTAAATTTGTAGAATCAAGGCAGTCATATTCAATTCCATAAGCAGGTCTAATGATTTTACAATTTTCTAAGCCTTCTATGGTTTTATAGAATTCTTTTTGAACTTCTTGAGGAAGAGTTGATGAAACGCCTTGAATATACATCTCATCTGTTGAAAGACTTTCTGGTTCAATAAAAACTTGGTGGATGTCCCTATCTGGAAATCTTACCATTTTATCTTCAATTGATGGGCAATATCTTGGACCAATTCCCTTTACAAGGCCTGCATACATTGGTGACCTATCCAAATTTTCCATAATAATTTCTTTAGTTTTTTCTGTTGTATAAGTCAAATAACAAGCTTCTTGTTTTTTATCTGAAAAATCTTTATCTTCATTTAAAAATGAAAAGGCAACAACATTTTCATCTCCTTTTTGAATTTCAGTCTTTGTTAGATCTAGACTTTTTTTATCAACTCTTGCTGGGGTTCCAGTTTTAAAACGTCTTAATGAAAAACCTAATTGCTCTAAACTATCGGATAAATGAGTTGCTGCAGATAAACCATGTGGACCTGATGTTTTTTGAAAATCTCCCATCAAAATTTTTCCATTTAAATATGTTCCTGTGCAAACCACACAAGCTTTTGTAGGAAAAATTGCCCCTTGAATTGTTTCAACGCTTTTTACTTTCCCATATTCAATATTAATTTTATCTACTTCTTGTTCAAACAAATCAAGATTTTCTTGATTTTCAAGAGTTTTTTTCATCTCTTGATGGTATTTGATTTTATCAGCTTGAACTCTCAATGAATGAACAGCAGGTCCTTTTGATGTATTTAACATCCTTGATTGGATAAAAGTTTTATCAATATTTATTGCCATCTCTCCACCCAAAGCATCAATTTCTCTTACTATATGTCCCTTTCCAGTTCCTCCAATATTAGGATTACATGGCATATCAGCCACTGATTCCATACTTGTTGTAAGAACCAAAGTTTTAAATCCAAGCCTAGCAGAAGCAAGTCCTGCCTCACAACCAGCATGACCTGCACCTACAACAACTACATCATAGGCTTCATCTATATATTTATGATTTTTATTTTCTAACTTATTATTTTCCAACACAAAACTCCCTAAATACCTTATCCATTATTTCATCTGAAACAGTTTCTCCTATTATAAGTCCCAAATCATCATAAGAAGATCTCAAATCAACTTCTACACAATCAATAGGAACATAAGCTTTTATATCATCTAATGATGATTCCAATTTTTTTCTTGAAGAATTTAATAATCTTTCATGTCTAAGATTTGTAATCATCAAAGATTCTTTATTTAATTCTTTTGAATCAAAAATATCAAAAATAGCTCCTTCTAATTTATCAACTCCATCTCGTGAAACCATAGATGTTTCGATAATTTTGAAAGAATCATCAAAATCACTTTTTGAAATTTTTGAATCCAAATCAATTTTATTTAAAATTATAATAGCATTTTTTCCTTTTAACATATCCAAAATCATCTTATCTTCGTGATCTAGTTTTCTGGACCTATCAAATATTGCTATAATAAGATCTGCATCTTCTGCTAATTCTTTTGATCTTTGCACTCCTATTTTTTCAACTTCATCGTGGGTTTCCCTAATTCCTGCCGTATCATTAATTTTTAAAGTTAAATTCCCAAGATTTATATACTCAGTTATAGAATCTCTTGTAGTTCCAGGGATATCTGTAACAATTGCCCTGTTTTCATTTAATAAGACATTTAAAAGTGAAGATTTTCCTACATTTGGCTTGCCAATTATAGTCGTTTCAATCCCATCTTTTACAAGTTTTCCCTTATTTGCTGTTGCTAGAAGTTTTGAAATTTCATCATAGGCCTTTTGCATAAAAGCTATAATATTATCAACTGGCAAATCCTCTCCATCTTCGGTAAAATTAATCGAATATTCTATTCTTGATAAAGCTTCAAGTTCTATATTTCTAATTTCCTCAATTTTTTCTCTTAACAAACCTGATAAGTGTTTTAAGCCTTGTTTTTGTGATAATTCATTGGTTGAATTTATAATATCAAGAACTGCCTCAGCTTGGGATAAATCTATTCTTCCATTAAGAAAAGCTCTTTTGGTAAATTCTCCCCTATCTGCAAGCTCACAGCCCATATCCAATAATAAATTCAAAATATCTCTTACAGAAATCATTGAACCGTGGCAATTTATCTCGCAAATATCTTCTCTTGTGTAGGTATTTGGTCCTTTCATAAAATTAACCATAACTTCATCAAAAATACGGCCGTCTTTTTCTATATGACCGTATCTCATCATCCTATTATCTTTTTCTTTATCTAAAGCCCTGTTATTTATTGGCTTAAAAATCTTTTTTATAATGTCAAAAGATTTATCGCCACTCATACGAACTATAGATATACCACCACTACCTTGTGGCGTAGAAATTGCTGCTATTGTAGATTCACTCATAATTCATCCTTTCTAAAATGACTGTTTACCTTTGACATAAACAAAATTTTCATTCTTTCCATATTATACATTAATTTTACCAATTAAAAAAGATGTTTCACGTGAAACATCCTTTATATTAATCTAATTTATAATCAACTACAACATATCTTTTTGGTTCAATTCCTTCTGAGTGAGAATCAAGCTTATCATATTTTGAAATTTGCTCATGAGCAAGTCTTCTTTCATAAGAATTCATATATTTTAAGTTCCAACTTTTTCTTGTTTTTAGAACTTTTTTGCACGCCTTATCAGCAAGCATTACAATTTTATCATCGCGTCTTTTTTTGTAGTTGTTTATATCTATATTAAGCTTAACCTTATTTGATCTTGCTTTTATAATTTTTCTTATTACAGTTTCAATTGCATCAAGGGTTCTTCCATTTTTCCCAATTACAATTCCTGTATCTTTTGGATCAATTTTTGCATCAAGCTTAATTATGTTATCTTCTAAATTTCCAATAACTTTTACATCTTCAAAGTGCATTTGGATTAAAATTTCTTCTAATAAATCTTTTGCTTTGTAATAAAGACTTACTTCGTCTTCTTTTTGGTCAGAATCTTCTAATTCATCTTCAAAATCTTCTTCTATTAAATCTTCAAAAGATTCATTTATTTCATCAAAATTTTCTTTTTCATCCAATTCATCTTCAAAAGAATTTTCTTCTTCTATTTTTTCTGATAAATCTTCCAAATCAAATTCTTTTTCTAGCTCTTTTTTGCTATCTTCTTCAATTTCTTTCATTAATGAATCAATTCCCTCATTAATATCTTCATCATAAGAAATTTTAACAACAGCATCTTTTTGTCCTATTAAACCCAAAAATCCTGTAGATTCTTCTTCTATAACTTCAATATCAACTTCATTTATTGATTTATTAATTTCTTTCAAAGCTTCATTAATAGCTTCATCTTTAGTTTTTGCTGTTTTTACTATTGATCTTTTCATCTTTTTCCTCTTTATCTCTTTTGCTTAGGCCAACTAAATATTGTCCTCCAAGAATTAAAAGTCTTGCAAGTGAGCTTGTTGTCCAATATAAAGGCAAACCTGCAGGAAGGTTTCTAAATACAAAATAATAAATTACTGGCATAGCCAAAAGCATATTATTCATAGAACCCATACCAGGAGTATTTTGAGCTTGACCTTGAGGTGATGTTTTCATTGTGAAAAGTTGAACACCTAATTGGCTTATACTTGTTAAAAGTGGCAAACCATAAAATAAAGGATCTGCCTTAGAAAGGGTTGGTACCCATAAAAAATTATCTTTAACTTGGTGCATATCACCTGCAAATATAAATTTATTTGGATTTTGAATAACCCTATATAAAGATAAAAGTATTAATAATTGGAAAATCATAACCAAACATGAAGATATTCCTGGTCCTACGCCTTCTTCCTTATATAATTGTTGCATTTTTTGTTGCATAATTTGAGGATCATAGGCATATTTTTTCTTAATTTCTTCAACTTTTGGCTGAATTTCTCCACTTTTTGCTGCTTGTTTTTGTTGATTCATAGTCATTGGTATAGTAATTAATGATACCAAAACTGTCATTAAAATAATTGAAATAGCATAAAAACTTATATTAGATGGTTCAGTAAAATTATTTACTAAAGAATCATAAATAAATTTCATTAAGCTACCCAATATTTGTGCTATAAAACTTAACATTATCTCTCCTAATCTCTAGTGTAAATATAAAAAATCAATTGCTAGGCCGGATCATATCCTCCTTTAGAAAAAGGATTGCACCTTAGAATTCTCCAACAAGCCTTAAAAAAGGCCTTAAAAAAATTGTACTTTTTAAAACAGTCAATAGCATATTGGCTACAAGTAGGATAATATTTACATTTTCCAGAGCCTAATAGTGGAGAAATAAACAATTGATAAAATCTAATTAATATTAGAAAAAGTTTATTTAACATATCTAATTTTCTTGTCCTTAAAGGCTTTACTAAGTACGTGTCCCAAAGAAGATTTAAGTTTTTGGTAAGTAAAATCTGTGGTATGTTTTTTTGGAATAATAATTATATCTACATTATTAATATTCCTATAATTTTCATAAACAATTGCCCTAAGTCTTCTTTTAAGTTTGTTTCTTTGATTTGCCTTGCCTATTTTTTTAGAAATAGAAAAGCCAAACCTTGGCCTATTTACACCGTTATTTTTTATAAAAACGGTAAAATCTCTATTGTAGTAGTGCTTAGATTTTTTATAAACTCTTTCAAAGTCTACATTCTTTCTTAAACTAAATTGTTTTTCCATAAGAATAAAACCTAACTTCTAACTTATCTACAATATAAAAAAGCCGTAGCTTTTTTATTATGCAGATAATTTCTTTCTTCCCTTTTGTCTTCTGGATTTTAAAACTCTTCTACCAGCGGGAGTTGACATTCTTTTTCTAAAGCCATGGTCTTTTTTTCTTTTTCTTCTATTTGGTTGATAAGTTCTCTTCATATTATCACCTCCTATTATTTTACGCTGTCTTTTATTATATTTAAATAATGGTAGAAAGTCAAGGTTTTAAATATAAAAATACAAAAATTTAAATTAAAAATTAATGCTTAAATTTTATAGGTTTATATTTTTATTTGAAAATAAAAAATAATTCTTTAAATTTTTTAAAATTTAAAATTTTTGTGCGTAAATTTCTAATTTTTTTAAAATTTTAAAGCTAATATCAGTTTTATAAATTTTATGCAAATATCCACCGAATTTAAATTATTATTTATGTGTGGATAAGTTTTTTTAATTATATTTTATACACATACAATTTTGATTGTTCTCTATTTGAATAATTTTTAAATTTCTTGAAATATTTTTTTAATAAATTCCTATAATCAAAGATTTACTCATAAAAATATTTACAAATTTTTATATTTTATCAAGATATCCACATTATCCACATAGTTTTAATTTTTCTAAATTTAAATTTATTTAGCTTATCCCAAACTTATCAACAATTTGTGGATAACTTTACAAAATGGCTATATTAGTGTATAATCTCTTGTGTAAAAGATGATGATAAGTCTATTTTTTATTGATTTGCTTATATTTTTTGTGGATAAATTAATTGTATTATTTTATTTTTTTAAAAATAAGCAAAAATTTTCTCTAAAAATAAAGATTTATCCTATCCACATTAAAGTTATCCACAACTTATCCAAAATTTGGGGATAAGTCGAAAAATATAATTAACTTATTACAATTTACCATTTTGTTAAGTGTGGATAATATTTTATGAAAGAGAGCTGTAAGATGAATCTAGAATACATAACTAATGAATTAAAAGAAAAAATGAAAATGAATGTTCCAGATCTTCAACAATACGAAACTTGGATTGGAATTTTAAAGCCACTAAATAAATATGAAGATACTATTTATTTAGAAATTCCAAAAAATGATACTAAGTTTATTTTTGACCAAATTTGGGTTCCTCAACTCCAGTCTATTTTAAATGATATAAATAAGAGAGAAAATAAGGCATATAAAATTGAAATTGTTGCCAAAGATGGACCTAATTATGATGAAGTTTTAAGCCTTGGAAAAAATGTTGATGATGATGGGCAACTAAGACTTAATAATGTAAATAAGTATCCTAAACCTCTTCTTGAAAAAAATAATGTTTTTAAAAATTTTGTCCAAGGAAAATCAAATCAATTAGCTCTTGCAGCAAGCCAATCTGTTGCTGAAAATATGGCTAATTATAAGGTTTCAAGAGTCTACAATCCGCTTTTTATTTATGGAGCAAGTGGTCTTGGCAAGACTCACTTGATGCAGGCAATTGCTCATGAAATTCTTGAAAAAAGAGATGATTGCTATGTGATGTATCTTTCTAGTGAGAAATTTACTAATGAAATGATTTCTGCTGTTAGAAATAATACTAATGAAGAATTTAGGAAAAAATATCGTTCTGTTGATATGCTTTTGATTGATGATATTCAATTTATTGCCAATAAAACTGGTACACAAGAGGAATTTTTTCATACTTTCGAAGATTTATATAATCAAGGAAAACAAATTGTAATTTCATCAGATAGACCACCTAAAGAAATCAAACACTTGGAAGATAGGCTTGTATCAAGATTTGGTTGGGGAATTATAGTTGATATTTCAAAACCTGATTTTGAAACAAGGGTTGCAATTTTACAAAAAAAACAAGATGAGCTTGGAGCTGTCGTTGATTACAAAATTTTAGAATATATTGCAGAAAATATTGAAACAAATATTAGGGATCTTGAAGGAGCCTTGGCAACTTCAATTGCTTGTGCAAAATCAAATAATAGATCATTTGTAAGCCTTGAGGATGCAAGACTTGGTGTAAGTTCAAGAGTTCATAATGATAGAAAAAAAATAAATGCAGAAGATATTCAAAAAAAAGTTGCTGAAAGATACCATGTAAAACTTGCTGATCTTAGAGGTAAATCTAGAAAAAAAGAAATAGTTATGCCAAGACAAATTGCTATGTATCTTTGCAGGGATCTTTTATCAATTTCTTTGGTAAGTCTTGCCAATGAATTTAATAGAGATCATACAACGGTTATGCATGGTCATGATAAAATTAAAGATTTAATGGAAGAAGACCAAGATTTTAGGCAAGAAATAGAAGAAATTATTAAAGAAATAAAAGCTTAGTTATCCACAAATTGTGTATAAGTTTGAGGATAAGCTTGTTTATAAGCTTAACTTTCTAAAAAAATTATTTTAGCTTGTGGATTGTGTGGAAAAGTGGATTACTTATAAAAACTTATCCAAAACTTATTATTTGAGTTTTTAATTTATAAATAAAGCTTTGTAAGACTTATCCACATATATACACTACCTAATACTAATACTACTAAGTTTATATAATATGTTAGGAGCAAATATGAAAATAGAAATTCAACAAAAAGATTTATTAAATAAAATTTCCATAGCTTTGAAAGCTGTTTCGAGAAAAACCAATATACAAATACATGAATTAATATACTTTGAAGCAAAAAATGATACTTTAACACTAACATCATCAGATGGAGAAATATCTATTGTAACAAAAGCCAATTGTAAGGTAGTACAAGAAGGCGAAATGGCAATAAATGCAAATATAATTGCAAATATCGTAAGAAAATTTCCAGATGAGCTAATAAAAATTGATCTAGAAGATTCAAAAATAAAAATCAAATGCAATGGTTCAAACTTTAATATCCTAGCTTTTGATTATTATGAAAAGAAAAATTTTTCTATACCAAGCGTTGATTATTTAGAAATTCAAAATGATAAATTGAAAAGATCAATTTCACAAACAGAATTTGCAACAAGCTTGGACGAAACAAAACTTGCCCTTACAGGAATTTTATTTGAATTAAAAGATGGATATTTAAATTTTGTAGCCCTTGATGGATATAGGGTTGCCCTTAAAAAATTAAAATTATCATATCCATCATCAATGGATAAGGCTAGACTTATTATTCCAAGAAAATCTATTTCTGAATGGACAAGGATAATTGATGATGAAAAAATCACAAAAATTTATAAGGACGACAAGGATATAATTTTTGAATCTGGAGATACTACAATGTATTGCAAGGTAATTGATAAAAATTATATTGATTACACAAATATAATTTCAGATATTTCTACAACAAGTCTTGTAGTTGATAGGCAAGAACTTATTAATTCTTTGGAAAGAGCTCAATTATTAAACAATACCCAAAGAGCAAATCTTATAAAAATAAATATAGAAGATGATAAGTGCCTAATCGAATCAAATTCTGAAATTGGAGATTTGAAAGAAGTTTTACAAATTCAAAAAGAAGGCGATGATGTAAAAATTGCTTTTAATGCAAGATATTTGATAGAAGGAGTTAAGGCTTGTGATACCCAAACTATAAGAATGCATTTAAAATCATCTCTAAATCCATGCCTAATTTATCCAAACGAATCAAAATATGATGATGAAGAATTTACTTATCTTGCCCTTCCAGTTAGACTTGCAGAATAGGAGTTTTTATGGAAAAGATAGAATTTGAATGCGACGAGATTTTAGCAAAAGATCTTTTAAAGGCAACGGACATAGCCCAAAGCGGAGGAGAAGCCAAACATCTTATAAAAGAATATGGAATTTTGGTAAATGGCGAAGAATTTTTCCAAGCTGGTAAAAAACTTTATAAGGGCGATGAAATAGAATTTGACAATCAATTTTTAATAAGTCTTGTATAATGTGGATTCAAAATTTAAAACTCAATAAATTTAGAAATTATCTTTCTCAAAATATAGAATTTAATGAAAATATAAATATATTTTTGGGAGATAACGCCCAAGGAAAAACAAATTTACTTGAAAGCATATATTATTTGGCAAATGCAAAAAGTTTCAAATCCTTTAGGGACAAGGACCTTATTATGTTTAATGAAAAAGAAATGTCCCTTGATGGAATTATTAGAAAAAATCAATCTTTTAAAAATGTTCATATAGATGTAAATGAAAATAAAAAAGATATTTTTGTAAATGAAATAAAATATGACAAAAATAAGGATTTAAAATCTCTTTTCAAGTTGGTTTTGTTTACCCCAGAAGATTTAAATATAATAAAAGATGGACCAAATTTTAGAAGAGACTTGATTGATGATATAATAATTAGTGTTAATTTTAGCTACAAGGCAGTTAAAAAAGATTTTGATAAAATTTTAAGCCAAAGAAATAAATTATTAAAAAATCAAAGGTCAAAATATTTTAAAACTGAGCTTATGGCATTTGACCAGCAAATAATTAGGCTAAATTATAAAATTTATAGGTTTAGGGAAAAATATATTTCCCTAATAAATACCTATGCCAATAAAAATCATTTGAATCTTACAGAAAATAAGGAAAATTTAACCATAATTTATAAGCCAAACATCAAAGCAAATTCAATGGAAGAATATGGTGGAATATTTATGGAAAATATTTCTGATGATTTAAAATATTATAGGACTACATCAGGCAGTCAAAGAGATGAAATTGATATAATAATAAATGGCAAAGATACAAAAAAATTTGGATCTCAAGGTCAACAAAGATCTGCTATTTTAAATATTAAACTTGCCAATGTAAATTTAATAGAAAATACTAGCCAAGATAAGGCGATAATCTTATTTGACGATGTTTTTTCAGAACTTGATGAAAAAAGATCAAATTTTTTATTGGAAAATTTAGGAGAATTTCAAACAATAATTACAGCAACAAACACCAAAAGTTTGGATGGGGTTAGTAGGAGTAAAATTAGAAAAATAAAAGATGGTCGAATTAAATAATAGAAAGGAATCTTATGGAAAATTCAGAATATAATGCATCGAACATTAGGGTCTTAAAAGGACTTGAGCCAGTAAGACTAAGACCTGGAATGTATATAGGTTCAACAAGCGAAAGGGGACTTCATCACTTAGTTTACGAAGTTGTAGACAATTCTGTTGATGAGGCTCTTGCAGGTCGTTGTGACTACATAAAAATTAGTATAGATGAAAATAATATTGTAACAGTAGAAGATGATGGTTCAGGAATTCCTATTGAAAAGCATCCACAAACTGGAAAATCAACCTTAGAAACAGTTCTTACAGTTTTGCACGCTGGAGGAAAATTTGACGATAAGGCTTACAAGGTTTCAGGAGGACTTCACGGAGTAGGAGTTTCAGTTGTAAATGCTCTAAGTGAATATTTGATTGCAGAAGTAAAAAGAGAAGGTCATATTCATAGAATGACTTTTGAAAGAGGAAAACCAACAAGTGATCTTGAAATAATTGGGGATACAAAAGAAAGTGGAACAAAAATAACTTTTAAAGCAGATCCAGAAATTTTTGATGTAACTGTTTATGATAAAAAAACCCTAGAAAATAGATTTAGGGAAATGGCCTTTTTAAATAAGGGAGTAAGACTTATTTTTGAAGATAAAAGAGATGAGTCAGAAATTGAATTTAAATATGACGGTGGAATCAAAGAATTTGTAGAATATTTAAATAGAAATAAAACTCCAATTTTTAAAGAAGTTCCATATTTTGAAGGACGTCAAGAATCTACAGAAATAGAAATTTCTTTTCAATATACAGATGGATATAGCGAAAATATCCTAACATTTGCAAATAATATTTACACCCTAGAAGGTGGAACTCATCTTTCAGGATTTAGGTCAGCTTTGACAAGAAGTGTAAATGATTATGCTAGAAAATATAATTTATTAAAAGAAAATGAAGATAATCTTCAAGGAGATGATGCAAGAGAAGGAATTACTGCAATTATTTCAGTAAAAATTTCAAATCCTCAATTTGAAGGACAAACAAAGGGAAAACTTGGAAATAGCGAAGTAAGAGGAGCAGTTGATGCCTTTTTCTCAGAGCACATGGGAAATTTCTTAGAAGAAAATCCAAAAATCGCTAAATCAATAATTCAAAAAGCCCTAGCATCTAGAAGGGCAAGAGAGGCTGCAAGAAAGGCAAGAGATTTAACAAGAAAAAGATCAATTCTTGATTCAACAACTCTTCCAGGAAAACTTGCTGATTGCCAATCACAAGATATAGGAGAAAATGAAATCTTTATAGTCGAGGGTAATTCAGCCGGTGGATCTGCAAAAGGCGGTCGTGACAATAGAATTCAAGCAATTCTTCCTCTAAGAGGAAAAATAATGAATGTAGAAAAGGCAAATCTTGATAGGATTTTAAATTATGAAGAAATAAAATCAATGATTACAGCTTTTGGTACAGGAATTGGTTCAGAATTTGATATAAGTAAACTTCGTTATGGAAAAATTATAATTATGACAGATGCCGATGTAGATGGGGCTCACATTAGAACCTTACTTTTGACATTTTTCTACAGATACATGAAACCACTTGTTGATGGAGGACATATTTATATTGCCCAACCACCACTTTATAAAATTTCAAGTGGAAAAAAAGAAAGATATTGCTATACAGATAAAGAGTTAGATGAAATTGTAAAAGAATGGAAAGTAGATAATTACAAAATTTCTAGATACAAGGGTCTTGGAGAGATGAACGCAGAGCAATTGTGGGAAACAACTATGGATCCAGAAAACAGAGTCTTACTTCAAGTTTATGAAAAAGAAGATTCACAAATGTCAACAGACGCAACATTTTCAATGCTAATGGGTGAAAAGGTAGAACCTAGAAGAGAATTTATAGAAGAAAACGCCCAATATGTTGAAAACTTAGATGTCTAGGAGGATAAATGACAGAAGAAAGCTATAAAAATATCATAGAGGTAGATCTCGAAAAGCAAATGAGAAGTGCTTACTTGGAATATTCCATGTCAGTAATTGTTTCAAGAGCCCTACCAGATGTACGTGATGGATTAAAACCAGTTCATAGAAGAATTTTATACGGAATGGAAGGACTTGGACTTGATCCAAATAAGCCAACCAGAAAATCAGCCAGAGTTGTCGGAGAGGTTATGGGTAAATTCCACCCTCATGGAGACTCTGCAATCTACGATGCCCTTGTAAGACTTGCTCAAGATTTTTCAACTAGGTATCCTTTGGCAAGCGGTCAAGGAAACTTTGGTTCAATTGATGGCGATGATGCAGCGGCTATGCGTTATACAGAAGTTAAAATGAGCAAAATTGCCAAGGAAATGCTTAGAGATATAAACAAAGATACAGTTGATTTTATGCCAAACTTTGATGAAGAAGAAAAAGAACCAACAGTTCTTCCATCAAGATTTCCAAATCTTTTGGTAAATGGATCAAATGGTATAGCAGTAGGAATGGCAACCAATATGGCTCCTCATAATTTGGGAGATTCTATTGATGCTTGTATTGCTTATATGAAAAATCCAGAAATTTCTATAAAAGAATTGGCAGAAATCATAAAAGGACCAGATTTTCCAACTGGAGCACAAATTCTTGGAAAAGCTGGAATCAAAAAAGCCTACAAAACAGGACGTGGAAAATTAAAACTTCGTGCTGTTGCAAAAATTGAGCCATTTAAGAAAAACAGGGAAAGAATAATTGTTACAGAAATTCCTTACCAAGTAAACAAGGCAAATTTAATCAAAAAAATTGCTGAATATGTTAAAGATAAAAAGCTAGAAGGAATTTCAGATATTAGGGACGAATCCGATAGAAAGGGAATGAGAATTGTAATTGAGGTAAAAAGGGATGCAAATGCAAATATTGTCCTAAATAATCTCTACAAACAAACTCAACTTGAAACAACTTTCGGAATTATAAATCTTGCCCTTGTTGATGGAGTTCCAAAAATTCTTGATTTAAAAGAGCTTATAAAATACTACATTGAACATCAAAAAAATGTAGTAAGAAGAAGAACAAGATTCGATCTTGACAAGGCTCAAAAGAGAAAACACATAGTTGAAGGTTTGATTATTGCCATAGATAATATCGACGAAATTATAAAAATAATCAGATCATCTTATGATAACGACCAAATCAAAAAAATATTTAATGAAAGATTTGGCTTAACAGATTTACAATCTCAAGCTATCCTTGATATGCAATTAAAAAGACTATCAGGTCTTGAAATTGAAAAATTGCAAGCAGAAGATAAGGAATTAGCTGAAAAAATCGAATATTTCACATCAATTTTAAATGATGAAGAAAAATTAATTGGCGTCATCGAAGAAGAAATTTTAGAAATAAAAGAAAAATTTGCTGATGATAGGAGAACGAAAATTGTTCCAGATGAGGGAGAATTTGATATTGAAGAATTAATTGAAAAAGAAGACGTATTAATTTCTTTAACTCATGATGGTTATATAAAAAGACTTCCAATAAATACTTATAAGGTACAAAATAGGGGAGGAAAGGGAATTTCCGCTGGAAATACAAAGGAAAATGACTTTATCCAAAAAATTCTTACAACAAACACTCACGAATCCCTACTTTGCTTTACAAATCTTGGAAGAGTTTATTCACTAAAATGCTACGAAATTCCAGAAGCAAGCAGGCAATCAAGAGGTCAAGCTATAATAAATATAATTTCTCTTGCAACAAATGAAAAAATAACTGACATAATGGAATTGTCAGAGCTAAGTGACAACAGCCAATTAGTGTTCCAAACTGAAAAGGGAAAAATCAAAAAAACTGATGCCCAATTATTTACAAATATTCAAAGAAATGGAATCATAGCAATTTCACTTGAAGATGATGATAGACTTGTTTCAATTAGGCAAATAGATCATCCTTGTGATATAATTGTAACAACTCAAAAAGGAATGGCAATAAAATTTGCCTCATCAGACATCAGGTCTATGGGAAGAAATGCTCAAGGAGTAAGGGCAATTAGACTTGGAGATGATGATAAAGTTGTGTCAATGAATATAGTTGAAGATGAAGTTTATTTGGTAGTTGTAACTGCAAATGGTTTTGGTAAAAAAACATCCTTCAATAATTTTAACAATCAAAATAGGGGAGGAAAAGGTGTAAGATGCCACAAAATCAAAGAAAAAACTGGAAATGTGGTAGCAACTCTTCCTGCTAATTTGGATGACGACATAATGATGGTTTCCTTAAAAGGAGATATGATTAGAATATCAGCAAGAGACATATCAACAACAGGTAGAAATACCCTAGGAGTAAAATTAAAGAATTTAGAAAATACTGAGGACTTTATTGTTTCTGTAACCAAATATTATGAAGAAAACAGCGAGGACTAGAAATGTTTAAGGCAAATATTGAAGAAAAAAATGATCACTTATTAGTAAAACTTATTGGAGATTTAGACGTTTATTCAAAAGAAGATTTTTCTAAATTTTGCGATGAGTATTTAAAAAATACTGATACAGATTTTATAATAGACCTTGAAAAATTGGATTATATAGATTCAACAGGCCTTGGTATGTTTATAAATATATACAAAGACCAAAAAGAAAAAGACAAAATTGTAAAAATAATTAATCCAAAAGAAAATATCAAAAAATTATTTAAAATAACAGACATAAGTGATTTATTTGAGATGGAGGAATAATGGATACCATAAGTTTAACAATTCCACCAAAAACCATTTATTTAAAATCAATGAGACTTTTAGCAGCAAGCCTTGCAAGCGACATTGGCTTTGATATAGAAGAAGTTGAAGATATAAGAGTCGTTGTATCAGAAGCAATAAATTATAAAATGAGCGATAGAAATATAAAAATAAATTTCTATACAAAAGAGAATTTAATGAAAGTAGAAGTTATAGGAAAAGATAGGGAAATTGAAGAGGAAAATCTAAAAATCAAACAAATTATCCTTGAACAATTAGCAGACAAGGTAGAAGTTGTTGAAGATAAGATAATACTTACAAAAGAGAAATAATTATGGCAGATACAAAAGAATCTCTTGAAAGAAAAAAAGAGATCAAAGAAAAATTTGAACAATTTTATAAAACAAGGGACAAGGATCTGAGAAATGAACTTATAGAAGATCATATGTATATAGTCGACATCCTTTCCAACAAATACGTAGGAAAAGGAATCGAAAAAGATGACCTTTATCAAGTAGCATCTCTTGGTCTAATCTATGCCATTGATAGGTACGATCCATCAAAAGGATACGAATTTTCATCCTTTGCAACCCCAACAATAATGGGCGAGCTAAAAAGATATTTCAGGGACAAAGGTTGGGTAATAAGAGTTCCAAGAAGAATTCAAAATCTCTACAAAAAAATAAATGTAGCAAAAAAAATTCTTCCACAAGAACTCCAAAGAACCCCAACTATAAAAGACATTGCAGCTTACCTTGGAGAAGACGAAGAAACAATTCTTGAAACAATAGAGGCAAGCAAGGTTTATTCTCCACAAAGTTTGGATATGAAATATCAAGTCCAAAAAGGAGAAAATTCCGTAGATTTATCCGACATGATAGGAGAAGACGACAAAAATTTTGATTCAGTAGAATTAAAAGATTTGATAGATAAGTCAACCGAAAGACTAAACGACTTAGAAAAACAAATTTTAGAATTAAGATACTACGAAGGAAGAACCCAAGTAGATATAGCAAATAAACTTTCTATTTCTCAAATGACAGTATCAAGAATAGAGAAAAAAATTCTACAAAAATTCACAATAGAAATGCAAAAAATGCAATAATAACTAGCAGTTTATCTGCTAGTTATTTTTTTGAAAATTTTTAAAAATTTAAGAAAATTTCTCAAATATTTTTTGAAAATATAATTTTTTAAATTTTATAAATTACAATTTAGTCTATTAATATGCAAATGAAGCAAAACTTATTATTTCAATAGTTTAGCTTAATAAATCAAAAAAAATCTCTGATTTTTCTACAAAAAAAACTTAAAATTTTGTATAAATATAAAAATATAAAATTTTAAAAAAAATTTTTTTATTTAAATTTATTGGAATTATCAGCAATAAATGGAGTTTGACAAAAACATAAATATAAACTATAATGTATTCATATAAATCAAAAATAAAAAAGAAAAGAGGAGAGAAGGATGAATGTAAAAAAAGTTTTCTCACAAGCTTTTGCGCTTGGCTTAGTTTTAACACTTACTGCTTGTGGCGGTAGCGGAAACAAAGACAACAACGGCTCAAATGCTGGAGACAACAATGCAAGTAACGAACAAGCTAAGGATGAAGAATTTAAAAAGCAAACTAATGATGACACACTTGTAGTAGGTGTTGATTCACTTGGTGGAGAATTCATCCAAGGTTTTAATAACAGCCAAAATGACGTAAGAGCAAGAGAATTTATGGGAATCCAAGGTTCTGTTGGTTATGATACTTACGTTAAAGATAAGGGCGGAAAATATGTAGTTAATAAAACAGTTCTTGATGGAGATCCTCAAGAAAAACAAAATGAAGATGGATCAAAAACTTTTACTTTTAAAATTAAAAAAGATTTAAAATGGTCTGATGGTAAGCCTGTAACAGCTGATGATTATTTATTTAAAGCTCTTTTACACTCACCACAAGATTATGCTCTAATAACAGGATCTACTGAAATAGGTGGAGATTCATTAAAGGGTTACAATGACTTTAGAGAAGGAAAAACTAAAGAATTTGAAGGTGTTAAAAAAATTGATGATCATACTTTTGAAATTACACTTGATTCATCATTCTTACCATACTTTGAAGAAGAATCTTTAAAGGTAATGAACCCAAGACCAATTCATTATATAGCTCCAAACTTAACAATTGATGGATCTAAATTTGCTCTTAAAGATGGTTATAAATTATCAGACGATGATAAAAAAGCCTTTGTTGAATCACTTGATAAGCAAATTGAAACAGAAAAATCTTCTTATGATGAAGAAGTAAAAGAAGCTGGCGAAGAAGATCCAGAATACAAAAAAGAACACGAAGAGAAATTAAAAACTCTTGAAGATAAGAAAAAATCTGCAGAAAGCGGAAATGATATAGACCCTACAGAAATGCTTGTTGAACAAGCTATGCTTTTTGATGCAAATGACTACAGAAAAGCACCAAAAGTTACTTGTGGACCTTATAAATTTGTTTCATTTGAAAATAATATGGTTAAAATGGAACTTAACGACCAATATGCTGGAGATTTTGAAGGACACAAAGCTACAATTCCAAATGTAATCATTCAAGCAATAAACCCAGAAATATCTGTAGACCTTGTTAAAAATGGGGACATAGATGTATTCGAAGATGAAATGAATGGTTCAAGAATTTCTCAAATTAGAAAAGCTGCTGAAGAAAAGAAATTGCAATATGTAGCTTACGACAGAAATGGTTATGGATGTTTATCATTCTTAGATGATAGGGGACCAACTCAATACAAAGAAGTAAGACAAGCAGTAGCATTTTTAATGAACAGAGATGATTTCGTACAAAACTTTGCAGGTGGATATGCAGTAGTAACAAACGGAATGTATGGTTCTAGCCAATGGATGTATAAAGAAAGAGGAGCTGACGTAGAAGCTAAACTTACAAAATATACATTAAATGTTGATGAAGCTAACAAGAGATTAGATAATTCTCCATACAAATTTGAAAAAGATGGAAAAACTCCTTGGGATGTTAAAAAAGCAGCAGAAGAATACAAAAATAATGCTGACAAATTTGATTACTACAGATACGATGAAAATGGAAAGAAATTACAAATCAACCAATTTGGTGCAAAAGAATCAGAAATAACAACACTTCTTTCAAACCAATTACCAGACAATGCTAAACAAGCAGGACTTGAATACAACGTTCAAGCAGGTGACTTTAATACCCTTCTAAACTACAGAGAAAATCCAAAAGAAGGAGATAAAGCAGAATATACAGCATTCAACATGGGACTTGGATTTGGATCACCATTTGATCCTTACTACCAATACAATAGTAAAGGAAATGATAATAAAACAAAGACAAATGATCCAAAAGTTGATAAAATAACTGAAGAATTAAGACAAGTAAAACCTGGCGATAAAGAAGCTTACTTAGATAAATGGGAAGAATTCCAATTATGGTACAATGATTACCTTCCAGAAATTCCACTTTATTCTAACAATATCCACTCATCAGCATCATCAAGAGTTAAAGGATTTGATGGTTTAACACCAGAATGGGCAGTATCTTGCCAAATCAATCAAATGAGTCTTAAATAAGATTTAATCAAATAAAAGACAAAAAGAAGCCATAAATTTGGCTTCTTTTTAATTGATTTAATTGATGAGTATAAAATTTCTTTTTTATTTGCTTAGTATAAAAATTAGAAAAGGAATATGATTACAAAATTTTTTGAAATTTAGAAATATAAATAGTAAAAAAACTGTAATTAATTTAAATTATTAACTTGTTTTATAAGGAGTTTTTTATTTGCTATGATTTTTTTACATTTCATAAATTTAGCTAATAGAAATCTATTTCTAGAAAAGCCACAATATTTTTTTGCTTTCTAATCAAATTTATTTTCCTTTTTTAATATCATTTTTTATTAATTTATATTTTTTATTTTTATTAATTCCCAAATTCATCTTTATAAATTAAAATCATTAGAGTATTAACGTATTGTAGAATAATTTTTCAATTAATATGCATTGAGATAAGTTTTTGCTCATGAATAATGAATTTTTAAAAATAAATGTCAATCTTTATAAGTTTATGACAAATTTTTCGTTGACAAATATAGGTTTTTATATTAATATAATGGTTATGATATTATAAGTTTACTCTATCTAATTTTTTTATATTTATTTATAAATTTCTATAAGTAATATTTTCTTAGTCAAAATCTTTGTTGAAAATTATAAAGATTTTTAATTAATCAATGTGAATAAAATATTAGTTGGTAAGCTTGAAAAACATAAGGAAGGGATGAATATGTTAAAATACATAGTAAAAAGAATCATTAATTTGATTCCTGTAGCCATAATTATATCTATTTTGGTTTTTGTACTTTCTAAATCAATGCCTGGCGATCCTGTTTTAGCTATGATGCCAAAGGATGGAAGAATGACCAAGGCTCAACAAGAACAAATGTATAAAAATCTTGAGAAACGTTATGGTTATGATAAATCGTTGCCAGAGCAATATTTTATGTGGATGGGAAGAAGTTTGAAGGGAGATTTTGGTGAATCTACTCAAGCTAAAAGACCTGTTAAGGAATATCTTTCTGAACCACTTAAAAATACAATTTTATTAAATATAGGTTCGACTCTTGTTTCTTTTGTGCTTTCGGTGCTTATTGGAATAAGATCGGCTGTTCATAAGGGAGGATTTTTTGATAAGTTCTTCCAGGTGTTTACTCTTGTTGGAATTTCTTTGCCTACATTTTTTATAGGATTATTTTTGATATTCTTATTTGCTTTTAGGCTAGGATGGTTCCCTGCTAATGGTATGCCTAGAAATAATACTTTTGGCGAATGGGTTAAGTATTTAATCCTACCTACTTTAACTTTAACTTTTGGTTCTATGGCATCTATTTCTAGATATGTAAGAAATTCTATGCTTGATTCTTTAAATGAGGATTATATTAGAACTGCAAGGGCTAAGGGTTTAAAGGAAAAAACTGTAATTTATTCTCACGCTTTTAGAAACGCCCTAATTCCAGTTGTAACTGCTATGACTTGGGCTGTTTTATCAATGTTTTCGGGTTCTGCTATAACTGAAACTATTTTTGCCTACAGGGGAATTGGAAATATTCTTATTAAATCTGTTTTAGCTCAAGATTATAATGTTATTCTTGCTTTAACTATGTTTTATGCAATTTTAACTCTTCTTGGAAACTTGATTATGGATATTGCTTATGCTCTTGTAGATCCTAGAGTAAAATTGGAGGCTTAATATGAAAGATGAATTAAATAAATCATTTAAATCTTTTGGTAGATTAGTTCTTTCTTTGTTTACTTTTGGAACTAGGGCAAATAATGAAGAATCTGATGTAAATCTTGGAGATGTTAATCCTAAAAATGAAAATGAGTCTTTGAAAGAAGATGCCATTACTTCTCCTGGGAAAATGGCTGTAAAAAATTATTTTAGAAATCCTTTGGGAGTTATCGGTCTTCTTTTGATGCTTGGAATTATTCTAGCAGTTTTTGTTGGATCTGCATTAATTCCTTTTAATCCTTACCAATCTGAGGGTAACCTTATAAATGTTTCTCCAGGTTCTGGATATATGAAATATCCTTCTGAAATGGAAAAAGAAGGTGTTGAAAGAATTTCTGTAGGAAATACTTTTGGTGTAGGTCTTACTAAAAAGAAAAATTTCTATTATTGGGGCAAAAATAACGAAGATAATGTTATGAAAATGCCTGATGATATAAAGGAAAAACTTGATGGTAAAAAAATAAAAGATGTTGCAGCTGGGGATAGACATATTCTTGTTGCAACTGAAGATAATGAAGTTTATGGTTGGGGTAATGATTCCTTCCAACAAACAAAACTTCCACCAATGCAAGAAAGTCAAATAAAAGAAGAAGGAATCAAAAAACTTGGTGGTGGAGTTCAATATTCTGTAGTTTTAACTGAAAAAAATAATATATATGTTTGGGGTTCAACAATGAACTC
The DNA here is from genome assembly GCA_018363915.1 of Anaerococcus vaginalis. Classification (GTDB taxonomy): domain Bacteria; phylum Bacillota; class Clostridia; order Tissierellales; family Peptoniphilaceae; genus Anaerococcus; species Anaerococcus vaginalis_C. Next base: position 10,298 of record JAGZMY010000014.1, on the reverse strand, counting down.
AAGACTTGATCTTATTCCAAAAGAAGTTCAAGGAAAAGTTGTTGATTTTGATACAAGCGGTTCAAATATTTTGGCTGTATTAAAAGATGGCTCTACAAAACTTTTAGGTGTAAGAGGAGCTGAGGTAGATGTTGGAGCGCCAGATGAAATTAAAAATAATAAAGTTAAAATTTCTAAGGTTGCCTTAACTTCAAATTCTGCGGCAGCCCTTGATGAAAATGGAAAACTTTATGTTTGGGGACCTTCTAGAGATAACTTATCTGGAGATAATGTTCCAAAAATTAAGGGCAAAATTAAAGATATAGTTGCAGGAACAAATCATTTTACTGCCCTTGATGAAGATGGAAAATTGTATTCTTGGGGAAATAATAATTATGGCGAAGCAGATGCTCCTAGTGGAAAATATGAAAAAATATTTTCTGGTTATTTCAACAATTATGCTGTAAGCAAGGATTCTAAAATTGATACATGGGGACTTAAAGGATTTAAATTTGGATCAGATGACCAAGGTCGTGATATTTTTACAAGATTAATTCACGGTGGAAAAATGACCATAATAATTTCTTTTGTATCAGTTCTTATCCAAGTAGTTCTTGGTGTAATTATTGGTATGGTTTCAGGTTATGCTGGCGGACGTGTTGACAATGTTTTGATGAGAATTACAGAAATTGTTCAATCATTCCCATTTTATCCATTAATTATTACACTTTCAGCCCTACTTCCTGTAAATACTAGTCAAAATACCAGACTTATGATGATCATGGTTTTACTTGGTGTTATTGGATGGACAGGAATTGCAAGACTTGTTCGTGGACAAATTCTTGCTGAAAGAGAAAGAGATTATGTAATCGCAGCTAAAGCCCTTGGTGTTACAAATTCGTCAATTCTTGTAAGACATATTTTGCCAAATATCCTATCAATAATAATTGTAAATGCAACTCTTGGATTTGCAGGAAACCTACTTACTGAAGCAGGTCTATCATTTTTAGGATTTGGTGTTCAAGAGCCAATGCCATCTTGGGGTAATATGATGACAAGTGCCCAATCATCAGATGTAATTAATATTTATTGGTGGAGATGGGTAATTCCAGCTCTTGCAGTATTTTTGGCAGCATTTTCAGTAAACTTGATTGGAGATGCCCTAAGAGATGCAATAGACCCAAGATCAAATGAGAGATAGGTGTAAAAATGAAAAATTTACTTGAAATAAAAAAACTTCATACCTACTTTGAAACAAGACGTGGTCTTATAAAAGCAGTAAATGGAGTATCATGCACAATTGAAGAAGGAAAAACTTTGGGTTTGGTTGGAGAAAGTGGTTCTGGAAAAAGTCAAACTGCTATGAGTATTTTGCAACTTTTTGAGCCAAACCAAAAAATCTACAGCGGAGAAATTATTTTTGATGGTAAAAAGATTTCTGACTTTAATAGAAATCAAATGGAAAAGGTAAGAGGAAATGATATTTCTATGATTTTCCAAGAGCCAATGAGTTCCCTTAATCCAGTTTTTACAGTGGAAAAACAAATTTCTGAAGTTTTAATTCTTCACAAACATATGAATAAAAAAGAAGCGGCAAAAAGAGTGGAGGAATTACTTGCTCAAGTTAAAATTCCAAATCCTCACGTTGTTGCCAAACAATATCCATTCGAGCTTTCTGGTGGTATGAACCAAAGGGTTATGATTGCTATGGCCCTTGCTTGTGAGCCAAAATTATTAATTGCAGATGAGCCAACAACAGCCCTTGACGTTACAATCCAAGCTCAAATTCTAAAATTGATGAACGAATTAAAGGAAAAACAAAATACTTCAATTTTATTTATAACTCACGATTTGGGAGTAATAAATCAAATGGCAGATGAGGTTGCTGTAATGTATTGTGGACAAATTGTTGAACAATCTCCAGTTGATTATATTTTTAAACACGATATTACAAATTACAACCATCCTTACACAATCGCTCTTTTAAATTCTATTCCAGCAATTACAAGTGATAGAAATGAAAGACTCGATATTATACCTGGTTCTGTTCCACATCCACTAAACCTTCCTGATGGATGTAAATTTGCAGATAGGTGTAAATTTGCTACTGAAAAATGTAGAAAAGAAATGCCAGAGCTTGTGGCAGTAAATGAAAATCAAAAAATAAGATGCCACTTTCCAAATAGAAAGGAGAGAGAAGATGGAGAAAAATAATAAAAAGATCTTATTTAAAATAAGAAATCTCAAAAAATATTTCCCAATCAAGAAAAAATCTATCTTTTCTAGGGGAGCAAACGAATATGTCCATGCAAATGAAAATATTTCTATAGATATATTTGAAGGCGAAACTTTTGGTTTGGTTGGAGAAAGTGGTTGTGGAAAATCTACTTTTGGTAGGACAATCCTTCAAATTTATGAACAAACTGAAGGAACTACTCTTTATTATGGAACAACTCTTGATAGACTTGCCCCAGCTTATATGGGAAAAGATATTAAAGAAATTCCAAAAAAATTCCCTTCATACGATACAGAAGTGGAAAAACTTCATTCAATTTATGATGAACTAGAAAAAACTGAAGATGAAGAAAAAAAAGCTGAATTAAACGAAGCTGCTATGCATCAAAGAAGACTTCTTCAAGAAGATTATGAAAATATGATGAGAATAGCAGGAGGACTTCTTGCAAGCGACAATTTGTCAGAAATTTCTTCTATTCTTGATGATTATTACAAAAAAATCAAGGAAAGATCCAAAGTTTTACTAGACATTAAAAAAATTGAAGAAAAAGACGAAGTAAGGATTAGAGATAAAAAAGAATTAAAAGATGCTATTCTAAATGATCCGAAATACAAGGAACTTTTGAATAAAAAAGAAAAACTTGATAAGGAAGTTTTGGAAAAAGAGCAAAAAATATCTGCTAAAAAAGAAGAATTAAAATCAAAAGAGCTTTTTGAAAAATTCGAAAGTTTTGTAGATGATGGAATAGACCTTTCAAGACTTACAAACGAAGAAATGAGAGAGCTTAGAAAAGATCTTCAAATAATTTTCCAAGACCCTTATGGTTCTTTGGATACAAAAATGACAGTTGGAAATATAATTGGAGAAGGTGTCTTGGGCCATGGACTTTTCAAATCAAGAAGTGAAGCTGGCTACAACGAATATATCCAAGATATAATGAACCAATGTGGACTTGCTCCATATTTTATTCACAGGTATCCTCACCAATTTTCTGGTGGACAAAGACAAAGAATTGGAATTGCCAGAGCCCTTGCTTTAAATCCAAAATTTATAGTTTGCGATGAGGCAGTATCAGCTCTTGATGTTTCAATCCAATCACAAATTATAAACTTATTACAAGATTTAAAAACTGACTTGAATTTAACATATTTATTTATAACCCACGACCTTTCAGTTGTAAAATATATTTCTGATAGGATAGGAGTAATGTATTTGGGAGTTATGGTTGAGCTTTCATATTCTGATAGAATTTTTGCAAATCCACAACACCCTTACACAAAAGCACTTTTGCAAGCAATCCCTAGAACTGATGTTGATAAGGGGCAAGAACTTCAAACAATTGAAGGAGATATTCCATCAGCAGTAAGACCACCAAAGGGTTGCCGTTTCCACACAAGATGTAAATATTGCATGGATATTTGTAAACAATTTGAGCCAGAGCTTAAAGAAGTTGAAAAAGGCCACTTTGTAGCTTGCCACTTGATGGATGTATCAGAAGAAACAAAAATGAAAGCCTTCGAAAAAAATGAAGAAGAAAGACTTAAAAAAGAACATGAATTAGCCAAGGAAGCTAATCTATGAAAAGACCAGTAGATCCTTTCAAAAATAAAACAAAAGAAGAAATCTATGAAAAAGAAGAACTTTTAGAAAAAGATAATCTAGAAAAAGACGATAGACTCGCTATGTTTTTGGCAGCTATGAAAGTTTTTTTACCACCAGTTTTATTAATACTTCTACTCTTTACATCCTTAATATTTTTCTTTTAGTTTACAAATTAAATTTAAGGGTAAGAAATTAAAAGAGAAATGACAAAAGAATTTGAAAGGAAGTATTATGAGTAAATTTGATTTATATTTTAAACCAGAATGTCCATATTGTTTAAAAGTTTTAAACTTTATGCATGAAAATAAAATTGTAGATTTCACATCTTACAACGTAAAAGATGGAAGAAGTGGAGAAGAAAACACAAAAGAGTTAATAGAGCTTGGTGGCAAAGATCAAATTCCATTTATGGTTTTTGGCGATAAAAAAATGTACGAATCTGACGATATAATAGAATATCTAAAAGAAAATTATTAAAATTAAGCCAGTGGGAAATCCTGCTGGTTTTTTTGTGAGGGAAAAATGAAAAAATTACAATATAAAGACGAAAAAATTTTTGAAAATGACAGAATGACCTATAAATTAGAAGGAAAGTACAATGTATTGCGTCCTAGTGGAAAATTGGTCGCAAGATTTAAAATAAAAAATTTATTTAGCCTAAGAGGAAAAAAACAAGCTGTTATAGGAAATTTAAAAATTGAAAAAATGAACGACCAAAAAATAAATGAGGCTAAAATTATAAATAGGCAAATGAAATTAATAGAAAATGGAGAAAATCTATCATTAATAAAAGAAGATGAATTTTTGGCAAACTTTGACTTTACAAAAAACACCTTAGAAATTTATGAAGATGAAAACTTGTGTGTTGCAATATTTTTTGCCTTAAAAAAATTGGAAGAAGATAAAAAATAATAATAGAGATTGAGGAATTTACATATATTTTTATAAAGAAAAAATACAAAAATCCAAATAAAAAAGGACTTTTGCAAAACTATAAATAATCATAATTTTGCAAGAGTCCTTTAAACATATATATTTCCATATTCATCAGAAGTTTTAGTAAGAGCTATTATAAATTCCACAAAGGCTATTATTGATGGGATAAAAGTCCATGAAAAAATTAAATAGGCAATTCCTGTGCCGATTTTTCCAGAATAAAATTTATGAGCTCCGATTCCTCCCAAGAAAAATGCCAAAAGTACATAAGCAACTTTATTTACAGCCCTTTTATTGTAAGAGTTTATATAATAATTATTAGTCACATTACTTTTTTCTTCAATCCTATTTACCTTAAAATCATCTTCATCAAAATCTTCATTTAAGCTATGATTTTCAACAAAATTTTTTTCTTTGATTTTACTTACCAAATATCCATCATCCGCCTTAAAAACTTTGACCTTGTCCCCAATTTGAGGAATAAAATTCACATCAGAAAGTTTTACCCTTACAACAGATCCATCATCAAGACCTACAACTATATCATCAATTTCAATTTTTATAATTTCTCCCATAAATTTCTCCTTATTTTTTATAATTATATCATAATTTGTATAAAAAAATAAAAAAATCATAAAATTTCCCCAAAGTTGCCCTATAGTTGCTAGCTTTTTTGAAAAACATTACTTAAAATAATATTAAGGAGGACTTATGATTGGACAAAAAATCAAAAACAAAAGAAAAGAATTGAACCTTACCCAAGAATATTTGGCAAAGGAACTAAATATATCAAGACAAGCCGTATCCAAATGGGAAAAAGAAATAAGCGAGCCATCAATGGAAAATTTGGTGAAATTGTCAGAAATTTTTGGAGTAGACATAGGATATTTTAAAAATGAAAAAGAAGAAGAATCAAAAATAAGAAAAATTTTTTGGTCATTTCTATACGCCATAATTGGCTTTGCCTTTTACCTAATTTATTATTTTGGAATAGTAGAAGGAGCCTTAAACAAAAACCCAAAAGAAATGCCATTTTTAATACTTACAATTTTTCTAGCCTTGTCAGTAATAGCCTTCCCCCAAGGCATAAAAGATATGGGAGAAAAATTAGAAAAAATAGATTATTTGGCATTTTCAAAATTAGTTTTGCCAATAATTTTTATAATTTCGCCTTTTATTGTGTTTTATTATATTTTTAAAAAAGAGTGATTAAAAAAATCGACTAGGAAATTAAAATTTTTCTAGTCGATTTTTAATTTTAAATTTCCCAATTTTAAAAGCCACTTATAAGTATTTAAGTGGCTCTTTGATGGGCGAAATCTTTTTTCAAAGATTTCCATGAGTTAAACAGTAAAAGTTTATTTTCTAAACTTTCTATTTAATTATATCATTGAATTTACAATTGGTAAAGATAATTAATAATTTGTCCACATAGTTTGGGTATAATTTAATTGAGGTGAATTATGAATATATTATTAGCTTTGGATTCTATTAAAGATTTTGAAAATTCTATTGAGATTGGTAATTATTTCAAGGAAGAATTGGAAAGTGAAAATGTGAATAATGAGGTTAATATTCTTCCATTTTTGGATGGGGGAATGGGGACTGTTGAAATTATGAAGGAAGTTATTGGCGGGGATTTTTCTTATGTTAATGTTCATAATCCTTTGAGTGAGGCTGTAACTTCTAGATATATTATAAAGGAAAATTTGTGTGTGATGGAGATGGCTCAGGCTTGTGGGCTTAGGCTTTTGTATAAGGATAAGCTTGATGTTATGGAATCTTCTTCGATTGGCCTTGGGGAGATGATTGTTGATGGTTTAAATAATGGCTGTGAGAAATTTTTTATTGGCATTGGAGATACTGCAACTAATGATATGGGCATGGGTATGCTTTATGCTTTGGGGGTTAGGTTTTTTGATAAAAATCTTAATTCTTTAAATCCTGTTGCAAAAAATATGATTAAGGTTGATTCTATTGATATGTCTGGTCTTGATAGAAGAATAATGGATGTTGATTTGGAGATTGCTACAAGCCAACCTCTTACTCTTTTTCAAAGAAATTCTTTTTTGGAAAAAAGACCTATTAGAAAGGGAGCAAGTCCTGATGAAATTTTACAACTTGAAAAAGCCTGCAAGCATTTTTCTAAAAAAGTTAGTGAGGCTTTGGGTGTAAGCGAAATAGATTTTCCTTACCTTGGTGCTGGTGGCGGAGTTTCTTGGGCTCTCTATATATTTTTTAGGGCAAAAATTTCTAATTCTATGGAACTTGTTTTGTCTTTGCTTGATTTTCAAAAATTGGTTAGGGACAAAGACCTTTTAATTATTACGGAAAATGTTGATGAATTTAATGGGGAAAATTCTATTAATCTTTCTAAATTTGCTAAAAGATATAATGAAAATATAAAAATTATTTTCTTGCAAGATGAAGATTACCCAAATATGAGGGATAATCCTTATATAGATGATATTTATAAATTTAAAATAAAATCTAATCTTGAAAGGGGAGATTATGAGAAAGAAATTAGGTCTATTGCTAGGACTTTTATTTCTGATAATCTTTCACAGATGGAAAATAAATTTGAGAAAGAGGAGTTATGGCTAAGGGAAAAATGACAAGAATTTTAATGGGAATAAATATCCTAGTTTTTATATTGATGACTGTTACAGGTGGCAGTGAAAATATTGAAAATCTTTTGAGATTTAATGCTATGAGCAAAATCTATGTTTATTATGGCGAATGGTGGAGGCTTTTTTGCCCGATTTTCATACATATTGGGATAATACATCTTTTGATGAATATGTATTTTTTAAATAATGTTGGAGATGTATTTGAAAGTCTTTATGGCTCTACAAAATTTCTGATAATTTATTTACTTTGTGGAATAATGGGTAATTTATTTACTTATGCTTTTGGAGAAGTAACAAGCGTATCAGCTGGGGCATCAACTTCTTTGTACGGCTTATTTGGGCTTGCCTTGGGGATTATGTTCAATTACAGGGACAACGAATTTCTAAGACAATTTGGCTCAAGCTTTATAGGAATTGTTGCTATAAATATAATATATTCCTTTATGGTTCCAGGTATTGGAATTACAGGACATATTGGAGGGCTTTTGGGCGGATTTATTCTTGCAGGATTTTTCCCGATAATGAATATGACTTTGCCAACAAGCACAAGAATTATTTCCATTCTAGCCTTTGTGCTAATTGCAATAGGCTTTGTATTTATAGGAAATAAATCAATGTTACAAGCCATATAAAAAATTAAACAAAATAAAAGGAGAAAAGATGGATAGAAAAGATATAGACAAGTCTCTAAAATGGGACACAGAAAAAATTTACAAAACAGACGAAGATTTCTACAAAGAAGTAGAAGAAGTAAAAAACTTAATTGAAAAAACTAAGGCATATAAAGGAAAGATTTTACAATCAGCCGACAGTCTTTACGATTTTTTAAAAACAGATGAAAAATTAGAAAGAAAATTTTCAAAACTTGGAGTGTATGCCTCATTAAAATCTGACGAAGATACAAGAGTTGCAAAATACCAAGAAATGTCAAAAATAGCAGATAATTTATTCGCAAATCTTGCCCAAGAACTTTCTTTTATAACACCAGAAATTTTATCAGAAGATTACAAAAAAGTACAAACATATATAGAAGAAAAAGAAGAGCTAAAAATTTACGCTCATTATTTTGAAGATTTATTTAGAAATAAAGACCACACCTTGGGCGAAAATGAAGAAAAAATAATAGCATCATTTGCAAAATTATCCCAAAATCCACAAAACACTTATATGATTTTTTCAAACGCTGACCTAAAATTTCCAAAAGTAAAAAAGGGTGATGAAGAAATCCAAATTACAGACGCAAACTTCACAAACCTAGAGCTAGATTCAAATCGTGAATTTAGAAAAGAAGTTTACGAAAAATATTATACAGTTTACAAGCAATTTGAAAATACAGCAGCCTCCCTTCTTGATGGCGAAATGACAGCAAATAACACCATAGCAAAATTAAAAAAATTCGATTCGGCAAGAGCTATGAGCCTTTTTTCAAATAACATTGACGAAAAAGTTTACGATAATCTAGTAGAAGTAATCCACGACAATATAGAAATCCACAGAGATTACACAAGTTTGAGAAAAAAAGTTTTGGGACTTGATGATTTAGGATTTTACGATATTTATTTGCCATTAGTAGAAGATTATAACAAAACTTACACTTTTGATGAAGCGAAAGAATTAATCCTAAAAGCCCTAGCTCCACTTGGAGAAGATTATATCAAAAAAGCAAGAGAAGGCTTTGATGATAGGTGGTTTGATGTAATGGAAAACGAAGGAAAAAGATCTGGAGGATATTCATCAGGTTCTTATGATACAGAACCATACATTTTATTAAACTATAATGAATCCTTAGACTCCCTTTTCACAACAGCCCACGAATTGGGTCATTCTATGCATTCCTACTACACAAGAAAAACCCAACCATATATCTATGGAAACTATTCAATATTTTTGGCGGAAATAGCATCAACAACTAACGAACTTCTATTATTAAACTATATGATAGACCATGCAAAAGATGAAAAAGAAAAAGCCTATTTACTAAACCACTATGTAAATTCATTCAAATCAACAGTATTTAGACAAACAATGTTTGCAGAATTTGAGCTAGAGGCAAACAAATTAGTAGAAAATTCAATGCCAGTAACAGCAGAAAAATTAAATCAAATCTACCACGACCTAAACGTAGATTATTTTGGCAAAGATATAGAAGTAGACAAATATATATCAACAGAATGGGCAAGAATTCCACACTTTTATATGTTCTACTACGTCTTCCAATACGCAACAGGCTTCTCATCAGCAGTAAGCCTATCAGAAAAAATACTTCACGGAGATAAAAAAGATTTGGAAAAATATCTTAACTTCTTAAAAGCAGGAAAAAGTAAATATCCAATAGAAGTATTAAAAGATGCAGGAGTAGATATGACCAAAAAAGATTCACTCCAAAAAGCAATGGATGCTTGCAAAGAAAAATTAGAAGAATTAAAAAAATCATTAGAAAAATAAAATAAAAAAGAGCCTTATATAAAGAGTAAAAATACTTTGAAATAAGGCTCTTTTAAAATGCAAAAAAATAAAAATAAAAAAATTTGACAAAGATAAAAAATCCTAGTATTATATAAAGGCACTGTTAAAGAGCAAAGTCAAAGAGAAAAATAAAAATTGACAAAGTAATTTAAATAGTGTATTATAAATTTAATATCACTTCAAACAAACAATCTAAAAAGTAAGATTTTAATAAAAAAATTAAAAAAATACTTGACAAGATAAAATGAACGTGGTATTATATAATAGTCGTTACAAAGTAACGGCATTGAACCTCAAAAAATATATAGAAAACTACAATAAAAGTAAAGTGAATTACTTTGAGTAAACCAAAACGAAAAATGACAAAAGTCAAGATCAAACAATAATTGAGAGTTTGATCCTGGCTCAGGATAAACGCTGGCGGCGTGCATAACACATGCAAGTCGAAC
>JAGZMY010000040.1 GCA_018363915.1 Anaerococcus vaginalis | reverse complement strand
AATGACCTCAAATTTATTAGGCTCTTTGAGTATATTTATTTACTTATTATTTCTTGATTGGAGAATGGCTCTTTTATCATTAGTATCCATTCCTGTGGGAATGCTTTTTATGGGACTCGTAATGAAAAATTATGCTGTTCAATATGAAGGATCTGTAAAGGTAAATCGAGAAATGAATTCTGCAATTATTGAGTATGTCAATGGAATAGAAGTGATAAAAACATTTAATCAAGACAAGAGATCGTACGCAAAGTACAAAGATAAAGTCATTGCAAATGCAAGATACTTTTATGAATGGATGAAGAGCTGTCAGTTACCTGTATCTTTATCTAAAAACATATCTCCTACTACAATGATAACAGTGCTTCCATTTGGTTGGTATTTCTACATTAGCGGCAGTTTAAGTGCAGAAGTATTTATATCTGTAATTATTCTATCTTTAGGTATTGCAGGACCTTTACTTGAAACAATCAATTTTGTTGATGGTCTTGCTAAGATAGGAACTATTGCTAATTCTATTAACTTAATTTTAGAAGGAAAAGAACAAGAGCATTCTGATAGAGAAGTAACTATCCAGCAATATAATATTGATTTACAAAATGTAAAGTTTGGATATGAAGAAGAAAAAGAAATTCTTCATGGAATATCCCTAAACATAAAAGAAGGGACAACAGTGGCTTTTGTTGGACCAAGTGGAAGTGGCAAGTCAACTTTAGCAAAATTAATAGCTGGATATTGGGATATTACGGAAGGAAATATAAATATTGGTGGATACAATCTTAATGAAATTCCATTAAAGCAATTATATAGTTTAACAGCCTTTGTTTCGCAGGATAATTTTTTGTTCAACGAAAGTATTAGGGAAAATATCCGAATGGGTAATCCAAGTGCCAGTGATAAAGAAGTAGAAGACATTGCTAAGAAATCGGGTTGTCATGATTTTATTATGAAAATGGAACATGGTTACGATACGGTTGTCGGAAGTAGTGGTAGCCATGTTTCTGGTGGAGAAAGGCAAAGAATATCTATAGCAAGAGCAATGCTCAAAAATGCACCTATTGTAATACTTGATGAAGCTACTTCATATATAGATCCTGAAAATGAAGTGATTATAAAGCAAGCTTTATCAAAGCTTATAAAAGATAAAACGGTGATTATTATTGCTCATAGATTATCAACTATAACAGATGCAGAACAAATATTCTTAATTGAGAATGGAAAACTTGTTTCATACGGTAAGCATGATGAATTATTAAAAGGTTGTGAATTATACCGAAATATGTGGAACGCTCATATAGGAACAAAGGATGGTGGGATGAAATGTTAAGTGCTTTAAAAAAGATTTTAGATTTCTCAGGTGATGAAAAGAAAAATGTATATCACTCTATATGGGTAAGTTTTTTGTTTGCGATTTTTCATATGCTTCAAATCAGTGCTATTTATTTTATAGTGAAAGCAATTGTCCAAAAAGACATGAGCATGATGCCCGCGTGGATCGCATTAATACTTCTTGTTATTAGCATAATCGGAAGAAGTGTTACAAATTATTTTTCACAATTACAGCAATGCCATGCAAGTTATTTCATGGTTGCAAATAAAAGAGTAGCAATAGGTGAAATGTTAAAAAAAATACCTATGGGATTTTTCAATGAAAACAATATTGGTGAAGTGGTTGGAATTTCTACAACTGTTTTAGAAGATGTAGAAAATACCGCAGCAATGGTTATGGTAAATACATTATCAGGTTTTATAAACACGATAATATTTACAATAATGATTTTAGCATTTGAGTGGAGAATAGGTTTTATTGTTGCAATTGGATGCCTATTGTACTTATTTGTTCTCTCAAAAATGGAAAGCAAATCAAGGAGTGTTCTTCCTAAAAGACAAAAAGCATCTGCTAAATTAGTTGATGCCATTTTAGAACAAATTGGAGGAATGTCTGTTATAAAATCCTTCAATTTAACAGGGAAAGGAGATGAAAAAGTCAGAGGTGCTATTGAAAATAGTAGAAAAATAAATCTTGATTGTGAAAAACTGTTTACACCTTATACGATTTTGCAAAATATTCTTTTGGATTTGTTTAGCATTTTGATAATAGGTGCAGGTATTTTCTTTTATATCAATGGAGAACTCTCATTCTTAAATACAGTTATGACGATTATAATTTCTTTTCTTGCTTTTTCTCAAATAAAATTGGCAGGAAGTGCAACAACTTCTCTCAGAGTTGTTAGTGGATCTATTGAGCAAACAAAGAAGTTAGAGAAATTTCCACAGATGGATATTGATGGAAAAGACATAAAGCCTACTACTTTCGATATTTCTTTTGATAATGTAGAGTTTTCTTATTCAGGCAAAAAAATCCTTGATGATATTTCTGTCAAGATACCACAAAACCAAATGACAGCTATAGTTGGACCTTCAGGAGCTGGAAAAACTACATTTTGCAATTTGATAGCGAGATTTTGGGATGTAGAAAAAGGAGAAATCAGCATAGGTAAACATAATATTAAAGAATATTCATTGGAGTCATTAATGAGACAAATTAGTATGGTTTTTCAAAATGTTTATTTATTTCAAGACACTATTGAGAACAATATAAAGTTTGCTAAGCCAGATGCTACACATGAGGAAGTTATAGAAGCTGCAAAGAAAGCGTGTTGTCATGAATTTATTATGAAGCTTCCTGAACAATATGAAACAGTTATAGGAGAGGGAGGTGCAAGTTTATCTGGTGGAGAAAGACAAAGAATATCAATTGCAAGAGCAATGATAAAGAATGCACCTATTATTATTTTCGATGAAGCTACTGCAAATGTAGACCCTGAAAATGAGGATAAATTGCAGGTTGCTATGGAAGAACTCACAAGAAATAAAACAGTAATAATGATAGCACACAGACTAAAGACAATAAAAAATGCAAACCAAATACTTGTTTTAGCAAATGGAAAAATAAATCAAAAAGGCACACATGAAGAGCTAATTCAAGCAGAAGGTATCTATAAAAATTTTGTTGAGGCACGACAAAAGGCAGTTAATTGGAAATTGTCATAAGTGAAAATGATTTATATGAGAATTATTTAAATATAGCTCATGTAGATTTGTATTATTTTAATTTAAGGAGGATTAAAAAAAATGAAAAAAGGATTGTCAGCTAAAGATCTAATCAATGTGGGAATTTATACAGCTATTTATTTAGTTCTGTTTTTTGTAGTAGGGATGATGAATGCAATTCCTATCTTATACCCAGCTATCTATCTTCTCATTCCTATAGTCACAGGAATTCCATTTATGTTGTTTTTAACCAAAATAGAAAAATTTGGCATGGTTACGATTATGTCAATTATTATTGGTGTGTTTTGGTATTTTATGGGCTATACATGGTTAGCGTTAGTGGGATATATTCCATTTGGAATTATCAGTGATCTGGTTATGAAATCAGGTGGTTTTAAGAGTTTTAAAAAGAATGTTATT
>JAGZMY010000013.1 GCA_018363915.1 Anaerococcus vaginalis | reverse complement strand
GATAAGTATTCCTTCACTAGTTTAATTTTAAATTCTTTTGTGTATTTTGGCATACAAAAACCCCTCCATCCGTATTCCGGATTTTGGGGTTCAGGTCAAAACTGGTAGTTTTATTTTTTATTTATATATATTTTAGGTAAATTAAGCGTTTATAACAGTTTATATTTATATATGTAATCTGTAGTCAGTTGAATTTTTTAAAAAAAATTTAATATTTTTCTATAAAAAAAAACGCCCCGATAAAGGGACGATATAAACGTGTTGCCACCCTAATTCGCAAAATAAATTTTGCCTCATTAGTAAGACTAAAACGCAGTCAACGGGAAGCTTATGTATTATACTTCCAACTCCAAGCCTCTATTCAATTAAAAATATCATAGTTTCTTTCAGCAAACGAAACCTCTCTGCGATTAATATTTTTTAATTTACTAAACTCTTCTTCGTATTGATAAAATAATACCATGCTTTTTACACTTTGTCAAATAAATTTATAAATATTTTAATATTTCACTTTTAGAGTGCAGCAAAGATTTTTTGATTTTTATAAAAATAATTGAATTTTTAAAATTAAAAACTCTTACAAATTAATGTAAGAGTTTTTCCTATAAATTTTCTACCAAATTTTTAATTTTATCTCTAAATTCTATTGCGATTTTTATATCGAAATTTTCGCCGGCTGTTTGGAAGTAGTGGTTTAATTCTTTTACTGCTTTTGCTATTTCTGGATTTTCTTTGCCACTTTCTTCTTTTATTTTGCTTGCTTTTTCTAAGTAGGTATTTATTTCTTCTACAATTTGCATTGTTTTGTGTTCTTGGTCGTTTTCTTCTAGTAAATATCTAAGTGTCCATTTTATATTTGTTGGAGTTATTGCTGCTTTGTGTTCTATCACAATGCCGTTTTCTCTCATTTTATCTATAAATGGAAATAAATCATTTTCTCCAAAATCTTTAAAAAACGCAAAGGTAAAATCAAATTCTTTTATATATTCTCCCTTGGATTCTATTTTTTCATATCCATCAATTTCTGCAAGATAGCCTACTTTTTGGTCAACATCTTCCATGCCAATTATTTTTAATTTTACATTTTCTTTTTTGCATAAAATTCTTAATTTTTCTTTTTCTATATCATTAGCGTTAAATAAAATTATTAAAGCCATACAATCTCCTTTTATTTTTAATTATTATTACTATACCCAAAAAGTTATTTTGCTCACTTTTGGGTATAATATAATAAGAGAAAAATTTGGGGAGAGATTTATGAAAGATTATAATTATGAAAATGCTAGAATAAAAGAAATAAATAAATTGCTTGATGAGGCGAGAGAAGCCCTTGGAGTTTTGCAAAGAGCAAGTATAAGAGTGGGAAAGGCGTCTGATTATTCTATTACAGGTCTTGTTGGACGAAATATTGTTGGAGATTTTTTAAGATCAAATAAAAATAATGTAATTAATAAATCGATTGATAGAAGTCAAGATGTTTTATTAAAACTTCATGCTGATTTATTACTTTTTGATCCAAATCTTGCAAGTATTCTAGATCTTCCTTATAAACTTAGTGAATTTTCTAGACCTAGAAATGCTTTTTCTGATATGAAATTAAGGATTGATATGAGAAAAAAGAAATTGGATATTCAAAAATCCGAAAAAAAACTTATCACTCTTATAAAAAAACTTTCTAAGGAAAAATCTAAGGAAATAAATAAAATCAAAAAAGATATTGAACTTAAATCTTTTGAAAATTAAATATTTTGTGATAATATCACCTTTTTACTTATTTATAAGTAGGAGGTGATTTTTTTATGGAAAAAATTATAAAAGGAGAAAGTATGGATAAATTTAAGGACTTAGTAAAAATCTTTTTTACTATTTTTGGATCTTTAATAGGATTTTTTCTTGGAGATTTGGATATTTTCATTTACTCTCTTACAGCTTTTGTAATTTGCGATTATATTTCTGGAATTATAAGGGCGGGATTTGAGAGAAAATTATCATCAAAAATAGGCTTTAAAGGGATTTTGAAAAAAATTATGATTTTTATAATAGTAGGAATTGCAAATATTTGCGATAAAAATTTAATTAAGAACCAAGCTATGATAAGAAGTTCGATAATATTTTTTTATATTGCAAATGAGGGACTTTCAATTCTTGAAAATGCCCTTGCTATGGATTTGCCAATTCCTAAAAAATTAAAAATACTTCTTGAACAATTCAAAGAAGAAAAATAAAAGATTTAGAAAAAGCATTGGACTTTTATGTTCGATGCTCAGAGCGTAGACAAAGTATGAATGTAGATAATATTTTATTTTAAAATAAAAATTAAGCTACGAACCATCTCGACTAAGTGAGTGAAACGAACGCACGGAGAGATCTCATGAGATTTCTCGACTCACTACGTTCGCTCGAAATGGATATTTTTTTGGTTTGTCAACAGGCTGAGCATTGGACTTTTATGTTCAATGCTTTTTTTGTGTTTTACTTATATTTTTATATTTTACACTCCATTTTTATAAAGATAAAAAGAATAGATCGCAGGAATTATTACTATTATCATAAATGTTAAAAAAATCAAATATTCATTTCCTATAAAGGGAGTCAATAAGAAAAATATTCCTCCAAGTATAAAAAAATATCCTGCAAGTCTGTGAGTTTTATTCCAATTTTCGTCACTATTTAAAGTCCAAGGAAGTTTAATTCCAACTGTATAATTTCTTTTTGTTTTTGGCAAATAATTTCCAATTAAAATTAAAAGAAAACCTACGAATATAGAAATTATTACCATAACATTGATCTTTTTTCCAAGCCCATAAAAAACGCTGATTACAAAAGTTATGAGCATAACCAAAGGAATTGTTGCCTTGCCGATTGTTATTACAAAATTATTTTTGTCTTTGTTTTTTGGATCGTTATCAAGCATAAAGCAAGAAAAAATATTTAAAAAAATCAAAAGCAAGGGCGTTGTTATTAGGGCTGTAAATTTACTTGAATAGCCATCAATTTCATTGTTAAATCCCCAATGAGTTGGTATAGTTTCTGGCATTTTTTTGTAAAATAAGAAATTTACAAGGGCAAATAGCAAGATTGAAAAAACTACTGATATTATACTTTCTTTTTTAAATTTTATTTTATTTTTCATTTTCTCCTCCTTTAAATTTCACAAACCAAGCCATTATATCTTCAAAAATACTTGTGTTTAGCTCATAATAAATAAAATTTTTCTTTTTTGTTTCATAAATTAAATCTTCATTTTTTAATAATTTTAAATGGTGGGAGATGGTTGCCTTTGATAAGTCAAAATTTTCAGCAATTTCTCCCGCATTCATAGATCCTTTTTTTCTCAATAAATTTAAAATTTCAATTCTTACCGGATCAGATAAAGCTTTAAAAGTATCGGAAAACAAATTATCACAACCTTTCATTCTATTTTG
Organism: Anaerococcus vaginalis; assembly: GCA_018363915.1. GTDB lineage: Bacteria > Bacillota > Clostridia > Tissierellales > Peptoniphilaceae > Anaerococcus > Anaerococcus vaginalis_C. Next base: position 48,832 of record JAGZMY010000013.1, on the reverse strand, counting down.
ATAATTATCTAAATAGCTATTTTTATTATAGAATGGAAAATTAAAAAAGTCAAATCTATTTCGAAAAAAATCTAAATAGATTTGACTTGAAATTATTTTTAAATTTATTCACTTTGCAAAGCCTCAACCGGATCTTTTTTGGCTGCTATTGATGATGGGATAATTCCTGCAAGAAGGGTTAAAGATACTGAAATTATTACAAGAATTATTGCGGCCTTATTTGGAAGGGATGAGCCGATGTAGGAAATATTTGTTATATTTCTCATGATTTTTGTGATTGGTATATTTAATAAAATAGTTACAAAAACTCCGAGAAGTCCTGACAAAAGTCCTTCCATAAATGTTTCTGACAAGAAAACTTTTCTTATGTCTTTTTTGCTTGCACCGATTGACCTTAAAATTCCTATTTCTTTTGTTCTTTCTAAAACGGAAATATAGGTTATTATTCCAATCATTATTGATGAAACAACAAGGGAAACTCCGACAAAGGCAATCAAAACATAGGAAATTGCATTTATTATTGTTCTAATTGATGAGGTTAAAAGTCCTACAAAATCTGTGTAGTGGATTTTATCTTTTTCTTTTTTGTTTTTATTAAAGTCATTTATTATATTTTTTATATTTTCCCTGTTTTCAAAATCTTCTACATAAATTTTAATCTCTGATGGGGCAGATTTTGAAACAAAACCAAAATCTTCTAGGTTATTTTGGTAGGAATTTGATGAAAGTTCTTCTTCGTATAATTTATCCAAAACCTTATCTTCTGGATTTTTTAGGAAAAGATCAATAATATCAATATTTTGATCTTGATTTTGGCTTGGTCTATTCATTGAATTCATTGAAGCTTTCTTTATATTTTCTTTTAATCTTTCTGAATTTGCCAGTAAAAATGATTGGGCCTTTAATTTTTGGTCTTGGTCAAGGTCTTCAAGATATGATTTGCTTGCTTTTCTTTTTTCATTTTGATCTTTTGCCTTAAAGGCAATATTATTTAAAATATTTATTTCTTTATTTTTTTCTTGGTCTTTTACGATTTCTGACTCACCTGCTCTTTTTATCATTTGGTCAGTAAATTTTGAGGTAAAACCAAGGGGAGCTGTTATATTTTGGTTTTCTTCGCTATCTTTTTTTGCTCTTGCAATTCCTACAATTTTTATTTTATAGGCATTTTCAATTGCCTTTTTCTTTTCATTTTCATCTTCTTTTATATTTTTGTACCTATTATTTTCTTTTTTATAAAAATCTGCAGGCATTAGGGCGCTAAACTCATGATTTAAAAAGTCTTCGTTTTTTATTTTTTTATCGTCAAGTTTTATTTTTTCGCCTTCATCTAATTTTTTTAGGATATTTTTGTAATCTTTTTTTGGTAAAATTCCAAGCTCATACAAACTTTCCCTGTCAATAGAGTTATTTTTGTCTGTAAATAAAACCAATTCATTGGCATTTTCTGGCCATTTTCCATCGATTAAATCATATTCTTCTTTGACTATATTTGAAATTGATCCGTCCTTGTTTGAAATTATTTGTTTGAAATTTTTGTGCTCACTTGAGCCTATATTTAAAAAGGATGGACCATTAGATTTAAACATCGAATCTTCTTTATCTTCAAAATCTGAACCGTCAGTGTTTATAATCTCTCCATTTTCATCTTTTCCATAGATTTCAAAATTTAAATCATATATATAATTTATGGCATGTTTGCCAATTTTTTTATTTAAATCTTTTTTATCTAGATAAGTTTTGAAAGGGGAGAGATTATTTTCTGTAATTGATGAGGAAAGAGAAGATTTTCTTTTTAAAATATCGTTGTTGGCACTAACATTTTTATCGTCCTTTTTGTAAATTTTATCCCCAGCCGGATCTTTCAAAAAATTATCTCCCAAATTTAGACTTTCTTCTTTGATTTCGATAGGATAAGATTTCAAAGTTTTTCTTTGACTTTCCTTGATAAAATCATCAACTCCATTTGATAAAGAAAGAATTAAAGCAATTCCAATAATTCCAATCGAACCAGCAAAGGCTGTAAGGATAGTCCTTGCTTTTTTTGTCAAAAGATTGTTAAAAGAAAGTTTTAAGGCAGTTGGAAGGGAGAGAGATAATTTTTTGGTTTTAAATTCATCCCTTGTTTTTTCTTCTTTATATGGATTTGAATCTGATAAAATTTGCCCATCTTTTAATCTTATAATCCTAGTTGAATATTTTTCAGCCAAATCGGGATTGTGGGTTACCATAATTACAAGTCTATCCTTGGCAACTTCTTTCAATAAATCCATAATTTCCTTTGACGTTTCAGTATCTAAAGCTCCAGTCGGCTCATCGGCAAGAATTATTTCTGGATTATTTACAAGGGCACGAGCTATGGCAACTCTTTGCATTTGTCCACCTGATAATTGGGCAGGTTTTTTGTAGATATGATCAGCAAGTCCAACTTTTTCTAAGGCTTTTTTTGCCAAATCTTCTCTTAATTCTTTCCTCTCACCAGAAAGAGTCAAGGCAAGTTCTACGTTTTTTAAAACATTTTGGTGGCCAATTAAATTGTAAGATTGAAAAACAAATCCAACCGACCTATTTCTATAATAATCCCAATCTCTATCTTTAAATTTTTCAGTAGATCTTCCGTCTATTATTAAATCTCCCGATGTATAATTCATAAGGCCACCGATTATATTTAAAAGGCTAGTTTTACCACCACCAGATGGGCCAAGAATTGAAACAAATTCATTTTTTCTAAATGAAATACTTATATCATCAAGAGCTTTTTGTTCACTTTCTCCTGTTTTATAAATTTTACTTATATTTTTAAGCTCTAACATATTTTTCCTTTCTATCTTCTTACTCGATGATTATACTCTTTAATCAATTGTTTTGAATATTTCAACATAAAAAATATAATGAAATTAAAGGAAAGATTATGGGAAATATTTTTTATAGGACTTATCCAAAAAAATTTAATAAAGATAAATCTAATTTGGGATTTTTTGATATTTACGATCTAGACCAAAGATTTATGGTTGGGAAAATTTTGGGAGTAGACTTTATAGTAATTGAGGATATTTTTAAAAGAGATGGAGATTTTTTAGATTTTTCTCAAATAAATAAAAACTTGGGACAAGATCAAGATTTTGTAAGTCAAATTTCAAAGGCTCATGATTTAAATCTTGGGATTTTTTTAAGGCTTGATTTAAGTAAAATGAGAAAAATTAGCAAGAAAGATATTAGGTCTATATTAAATTTTTGGATAAATAAGGGAGTTGATGGTTTTATCCTTGATGATTTTTCAAATTCTTATAAATTTTTTGGAGAAAATATCCTATCTTTAAAAAATTCTTACAAGAATATAAAATTTATTTTAAATACAAGTGATAAAAAAATACAAGAGAATTTTGATGGATATGTAAATTTTTCTCATTGGAAAAATTCTAAAAATTTTAATTTTAGAAATTTTATATTAGAACAGAATAAAAATGATTTTTCCTTTGCCCTTAATGGAGATGATGGATTTATTTCTAAAAATTTTTTAGATTTTAAGCATTTTTACACAAATTGTTCAAAACTTATGGCTATTATATCTATAATGAGAAGTGAAGACATTTTTATAAAAGAAGGTGAGGAAAGCCTATATTATAAAAAAGAAATAGACAAAAATATTAGAAAAGAAATTTTTGATTTTTATAGAAAAATTATCCTAATAAGATATGATAATCTTGATATAATAAAAGACGGATATTATCCATTAAATTTTAAGAACAAGGACATACTTGCTTATTTTTATTGTAAGGAGAATAAGGCTTTGGTAATTTTAAATAATTTATCACAAAAAGATGTGTTATTAGATTTACCAGAATTTTTTGATACAAAAAAATCGAAATTTCTAGTTGGAAATATTTCTCAAAGGGAAATCTTCAAAAATATAAATTTGAGAGCCTATGAGTCTATTGTTTTTACAAGTTCAATAAAAAAATATAAGTTGTAAAGGAGAAATTATGGAAGAAAAAATGAAAAAATTTGTACCACAAGTACATTCAAAACTAAGAAAATCTTTTATCACAGTACCAGAAGAAATCTATAGGGCAAGTGGGATAAAAATTTACGAAAAAAGAATTAAATCTTTACTTTTTACAACAGATCTTGCAATAATAAGAAATTCTAATGCGGATTCTATTATGGCAGTTTATCCTTACACTCCACAAAATACAATTGCCCAATCAATTATTTCAACTGCATCAGTTCCTTGTTTTATTGGTGTTGGTGGAGGCACAACTCAAGGAGCAAGATCAAAATATATTGCTTTTGATGCAGAGCTTGAAGGAGCTTATGGTGTTGTTGTAAATTCTCCGATTCCAAATGAAGATATTAAAGCAATATCAGAATTTGTAGACATACCAGTAATTGCAACTGTAACTGGCTTTAAAGATGATGTTTTGGGGAAAATAGAAGCAGGCGCAGAAATTTTAAATGTATCTGGCGGACCAAAAACACCAGAGCTTGTCGCTGAAATTAGAAAATTAATTGGAGATAAATTTCCAATTATAGCAACTGGTGGAAGTAAAGCTGAATCAATTAAAAAAACAATTGACGCAGGAGCAAATGCAATTTCATACACAGCACCATCATCAGCAGAAGTTTTTGGAGAAATGATGGATAGATATAGGAAGTAGGATTTATATTTTTTAAAATTTTAATAAGGAGAAAAAATGTATAAGGGCTATATAACAGATATTGAAGGAATAAAAATTGGTCATGCTCAAAATTTTGATGCAGGAACTGGTCTTACGGTTTTGATTCCTCCAAAAGGAAATACTGCAAGTGTTGATGTAAGAGGAGGAGGGCCAGGAACACGTGAAACTGATCTTTTAAATCCTGTAAATACTGTAAGTGAAGTTTCAGCTATAGTTTTATCTGGAGGTTCGTCTTATGGCCTTGCAGGTTCAATTGGTGTTGTTGAAGAATTAGAAAAAGATGGAAGAGGATTTGAAGTTCCAAGTGGAATTGTTCCCATAGTTCCTCAAGCAATTTTATATGATTTGGATTATAAATCTTATAAAATTAGACCAGATAAAAAAATGGGAAGCGATGCTTACAAAAATGCAAGTTTTACTGAAAATCGTCAAGGAATAATTGGGGCAGGGACTGGAGCTACAGTTGGAAAGGCCTTGGGAAAAGAATTTTTGACGAAATCAGGACTTGGCTCTGCCACAATAAGCGTTGGCGATTTAAAAGTTTCTGCCATTGTTGCAGTAAATGCCATGGGAGATATTTTTGATGATGAAAAAAATAAACAAATTGCAGGAATTTTAAAAAATAATAAATTCATTCCAACTCTTGAAGTTTTAGAAAAAATATCTGAAAAAAATTCTTTGAACACAACAATTGGAATTGTTGCAACGAATGGAAAATTTTCTAAAACTGAACTTAGAAAAATCGCCTCAATGACTCACAACGGCTATGCCAGAGCGATTAGACCAGTTCATACAATGATGGATGGAGATACAATTTTCTCTCTTGCTACAAACAAAATAAAAGCAGATTTAAATCTTGTAGGAAGCCTTGGGGCAAAAGTTATGGCACGTGCAATTGCAAATGCTATTTATTTTTCTAATATAGAAAATTCTAGCGAATTTATTTAATAAAATTATTGACTTTTAAAACTAATTATAGTAACATAGATAAGAATTCTCTACTCCGACAAAAGATCGGGGTCAAAGACCAAAGGGAGGTGAATAAGATGAATAACTACGAAGCAGTATTGATTTACAAACCAGAAATTTCAGATGAAGAAAGAAATAAATCTTTAGAAATCTTCAAAGGCATTATAGCTGAAAGTGGAGAAGTAGAATCTGTAGATGACTGGGGAAAAAGAAAACTTGCATACGAAATCAACTACATCAAAGAAGGATATTATTATATCGTTGATTTCAAAGCTAGTGGTGACCACATCAAAGAATTTGAAAGAAGACTTAGAATATCTGATTTAATTCTTAGATACATGGTAATCAGAAAAGAGGACTAAATGAATAAAGTTTTTCTTATAGGAAGATTAACAAAAGATCCAGATTTGAGATACACTCAACAAGGACAAGCAGTTGTTAGTTTTTCTTTAGCAGTTGATAGAGGTTTAAGTAAACAAAAACGACAAGAAATGGAATCAATGAATCGTCCAACAGCTGATTTTCCACGAATTACAGTGTGGGGAGTTCAAGCTGAAAATGTATCAAGGTATCTAAAAAAAGGAAATCAATGTGCGATAGATGGTAGAATCCAAACAGGTTCTTACCAAGACAAAGATGGAAAGATGGTCTACACAACAGATGTTATTGCAGACAGAGTTGAATTTTTAGAATCAAGATCAGATGGTCAATATCAAAATAATCCAATGAACCAAGATAATGGTTTTGGAAATATGAACCAAGATAATTCTTACAATAATTCAAATAATTTCCAACAAAATAACAATCAAAACATGAATAATAACGATGACTTTTTTGACGATGACTTTACAGAAATTGAAGACGACGGAAGAATTCCTTTCTAGATTTTAGGAGGATAAAATGCGTAGAAATTTCAGACCAAGAAAAAAAGTCGATCCATTTGTCAAAGACCCTTCAAAAGTAATAGATTATAAGGATATTGAAACTCTAAAAAGATTTATTTCTGATAGAGGAAAGATCCTTCCAAGAAGAGTTACAGGACTAAATGCGAAACATCAAAGAGAAATTACAAGAGCAATCAAAAGAGCTAGACAAGTAGCTTTATTGCCATACGAAGATAATTAAAGATAAATAAAAATATAAACTTTCAATAAGCAAGCAAAAGACGCCTAAGGGTGTCTTTTTTTTATATAAAAGTAAAATAAAATTATGGAAATAAATAAAAAAAGATATAGGGATGTGGATTCCTATTTTAAAAGAAAATTTAATAAAAAAATAATAAAAATTCCTCTTGATGGGGGATTTACTTGTCCAAATAGGGACGGAAAAATTTCAAAATTAGGTTGTATTTATTGTTCGGAAAATGGGGCAGGGGATTTTACAAGAAATGATGATTTGGATAAGCAAATTGATTTTCAAATTAATAGATTAAAAAAACCAAATAGAAATGAAGGATACATGGCATATTTTCAAAATTTCACATCGACCTATGGAGATTTTGAAAAAATTAAAAAATTATTTTATAAGGCTATAAATAATCCGAATATCATGGGCTTATCTATTGCAACTCGTGCGGATTGTCTTTCTGATGAAGTAATTGACTTACTTGATGATTTAAATAAAAAAACTTTTCTAATCGTTGAGCTTGGTCTTCAATCTGTAAATGAAAAATCTATAGAATTTATAAACAGAGGCTATTCTCACAAGGAATTTGATAAGGGACTTTTAAAATTAAAAGAAAAAAATATAAAATGCTTGGCTCATCTTATAATTGGACTTCCAAATGAGGATTTGGATGATTATCTTAGAGCAATTTCTTATATAAACGTAAGAGAATTTTGGGCAATTAAAATTCACAATCTTTATATAGAAAAAGGTTCTAGAATTTATGATTATTATTTGGAAAATCAAAATGAATTTACTATGACTTTGGATGAGTTTGTCGATTATGTTATACTTATTTTGGAGAATTTAAATCCAAATATAATTGTCCAAAGACTAACCGGAGATGGACGTCGTGATAAAATTATTTGGCCGATTTGGTCAAAAAATAAGGCAAAAGTTTTATCTACAATTGATAAAAAATTAAAGGATAGAAATAAAAATCAGGGGGATTTATGGAAAGAGAAATAGGAAATTTTTATATTGAAGGCTATAATTTTGACACAAAAACTTATGATAACAAGGATAATACACTTTTATTGGTAATTGATTTGCAAGAAAAATTGATGACAGCAATTTATGAATCCGATAAAATAATTAAAAATTCAGCGACGCTTTTAAAAGTTTTTGAAATGTATGGAATCAAAAAAATTGCAACAGAACAATATCCAAAAGGGCTTGGTCAAAGTGTAGATGAAATAAAAGAAAATCTTGATGATAAGAATATTTTTTCAAAAACAAGCTTTGATGCAATCACAGATGAAGTTTCTTCTTATTTAAAAGAAAATAAAATCACAAATGTAATAATTACAGGAGCAGAAACTCATATTTGTGTTTATCAAACAGTAAGAAGATTGTTGTTTGAAGGATATAAGGTTTTTGTGGTTGAAGATGCTGTATCAAGTTTTAATAAAGAGCAAAAAGATTTGGGATTAAAAGCTATGTCTGATATGGGAGCAAGCCTTGTAAATACAGAAATGCTGATGTTCGATTTGGCAAGTGATGCAAAAGATGAAAATTTTAAAGAAATTTCTAAAATGGTAAAAAATTTAAGAAAATAATTTAGTCTTCTTATGAAGGCACAGAACGTAGACAAACCCTCAAGCACGAATATCTGACTCCAAAAATTGTTGATTTCTAAATTTCAAAATTCTAAAATCGCAAACTCAAGCTACGCTCTCAAACAGTGCGATTTCTTGACGAATTTTGGAATTTGAAATCAAATCAATTTTTTACGTATGATATTCTTAGCATGAGGATTTGTATACATTTCAACAGTCTAAGCCTTCTTATGAAGGCTATTTTTGTGCTTATTTTTATTTTTTTTTATAATAAATAATATCTAAATAATCCTTGATGAATTTTTCTTTTTATCTTATTATATATTGATACAAGTTTGGTGTTTTGTGTTTTAAAATTGTTAAAAATATTAGGTAAATTTGCAATAAGTTTACAAAAAATATTTTATATAATTTAATTGGCAAAACCGACTTATTTGCTTGTATTTGACTTTATTTATAATAAAATATATAAGGTAGATATTTTTATTCTATTTGTATTTAAATATTTTGATATATAGGAAAGGAAAATGTATGAATTTACATATGGGACTTGATGTCGGTTCTACGACTGTTAAGATTGTTATTACTGATGATAAATTTAACACTCTTTATTCAGTTTATAGACGACATAAATCAGATGTAAAACAAACAGTTGCAAATGTTCTTAAAGAAGCTTACGACAGATTTAAAGATGATTACCTTACTGTAAATGTAACAGGCTCTGGTGGAATGTTTGTTGAAAAATATTTGGGCATTAATTTTGTGCAAGAAGTTATTGCCGAAACAAAAGCTATAAAAAAATTTATTCCTCAAACTGATGTTGTAATAGAACTTGGGGGCGAGGATTCAAAAATAACTTATCTCAAAGGCTCTGTTGAGCAAAGAATGAATTCAATTTGTGCTGGTGGAACGGGAGCTTTTATTGATCAAATGGCAGCTCTTCTTGATACAGATGCTAAAGGTTTAAATGAATTGAGTAAAAATTATAAAAAAATATATCCAATTGCAAGTCGTTGTGGGGTTTTTGCAAAAACTGATATTCAAGCTCTTATGAATCAGGGGGCAAGCAGAGAAGATATAGCAATCTCTGTTTTCCAATCGGTTGTAAACCAAACTATTTCAAATCTTGCTTGTGGAAGACCAATAAAGGGAAATGTAACTTTCTTGGGAGGACCACTTCATTTTTTGAAGGCTTTAAGAGATAGATTTATTGAAACTTTGGGTGAGGAAGAAAATAATTTTTATATTCCAGACGATGCCGAACTTTATGTGGCAAAGGGTGCTGCAATTTTATCTGAAAATGAAAAGCCAATTTCTTACAAATCTCTTATAAAATCTTTGCAAGAAGATAAAAAAGTTGATATGGAAATGACCAAGAAAATGGATAGGCTTTTTGAAGATAAAAAAGATTATGAAAATTTCAAAATAACTCACAAGACAAATCTTGTAAAATATAGAAAATTAGAAGATTATAAGGGAGAAATTTTTCTTGGAATTGATGCAGGTTCTACAACTTCAAAAATAGTTCTTATAAGTGAAGATAATGAAATTCTTTATGATGATTATAGGATGAATTTGGGAAAACCTCTTGAAGTTGTAATTTCTATGTTAAAAGATGCCTATAAAAAAATTCCTGCAAAAGCAAAAATTGTTTCTTCAGGAATTTGTGGCTATGGGGAAGAATTTATAAGAAATGCTCTTCATATCGACAACGGCGAAGTTGAAACTATAGCCCATTATTCTGCGGCAAAATTTTTCAATCCAGATGTAGATTTTATTTTGGATATTGGAGGCCAAGATATGAAAGCTATGCATATTCGTGATGGAATTATAGATTCAATCCAATTAAACGAATCATGCTCATCAGGTTGTGGATCATTTTTATCAACTTTTGCAGCAAGCGTTGGTCTTTCTGTAGAAGAATTTCAACAAAAAGCCCTTTTTGCAAAAGAACCAGCAGATTTGGGTTCAAGATGTACAGTTTTTATGAATTCAAAGGTAAAACAAGCCCAAAAAGAAGGATCAGATGTTTCTGATATAGCGGCAGGACTTTGTTATTCTGTAATAAAAAATGCCATCCAAAAAGTTATAAAAGTCCGTGATCCAAAATCTCTTGGAAAAAATATAGTTGTCCAAGGTGGAACTTTTTATGGCGATGCAATCCTTAGAGCATTTGAAAAATTATCATCAAGAGATGTAACAAGACCTGAAATTTCTGGCCTTATGGGAGCTATGGGTATGGCTTTGATTTCCAAAGAAAAATCAACAGGCCATTCCAAAATTTTATCAGAAAGTGAGATAGATAATTTTACTTATACACAAAAATCTGCAAGGTGCGGAAGATGTACAAATAATTGTTCCCTACAAATAAATATTTTCCCTGACGGATCAAGATTTATAACAGGAAACAGGTGTGAAAGAGGAGCTGGAGTAAAACAAGAAGAAACTTTGGCAGATCTTAATATGTACAAATTAAAAAATAAACTTTTGTTTAATAGGAAGACTTTGGGAGAAAAAAATATTTTTGGAAAAGTTGGACTACCAAGAGTTTTAAATATGTACGAAGATTATCCTTTTTGGCATGAATTTTTCACTTCCTTAGGTTTTGATGTTATTTTATCGGATGAATCAAACAGGAAAATTTATGAAAAAGGGATTGCCACAATCTCATCAGAAACCGCATGCTATCCTGCAAAAATTGCCCACGGTCATATAGAAAATTTGCTAGAAAAAAATATAGATATGATTTTTTATCCTGCAATTTTTTATGAGTACAAGCAATTTGATAAGGCACAAAATCACATGAATTGTCCAGTTGTTTCAGGTTATCCTGATGTAATTGAAAATAATGTTGATGGACTTAAAAATGTAAAATATTTAGCACCATATCTTTCATTTGAATCTGAAAAAATTATTGGAGATAGGCTGGTTGAAATTTTTGAAGGCTACGAACATGACGGATTTATTTTAAAGAAAAATCAAATAATAAATGCTGTAAAAAATGCTTGGCAAAAACAAGCTGATTATCATGAAGATATAAGAAAAAAAGGAAGAGAAATTTTAGAATATGTTCATGTAAATAAAGAAAAAGCCATCGTTCTTGCAGGTCGTCCTTATCATATTGATCCAGAAATAAATCATGGAATTCCAGAATTAATTGAATCAATGAGAATTCCAGTTTTATCAGAAGATGCCCTTGCTTATTCAACAGAAGATTTGGAAAAAGAAACAAGAGTTTTGGACCAATGGTCTTATCATGCAAGATTATATAGGGCGGCAGAATTTGTAGGCAAAGATCCTTGCCTTCAATTAGTTCAATTAAATTCATTTGGTTGTGGACTTGATGCCGTTACAACCGACCAAGTTCAAGATATTTTAGAGGCAAACGGAAAAATTTATACTTTGTTAAAAATTGATGAGGTTTCAAATCTTGGAGCTGTAAAAATTAGGATTAGATCATTAATCCAAGCTCTAGACCAACAAGATGACAAAGACCTTCATTTAAGAAAAAGAAAAGATAAAATTTCTTATGAAAATCATGAATTTACAAAAGCAATGAAGGAAGAAGGCTATACAATTCTTGCCCCACAAATGGCAAGAGAGCATTTCCAAATTTTGGAAAAACTTTTTAATGGAAATGGATACAAGATAGAATTTTTAAATAAAGTTGACGAGAAAGTAATAGACAATGGATTAAAATATGTAAACAATGATTCATGTTATCCTTCAATTACAGTTGTAGGTCAATTTATGGAAGCTGTAAATTCTGGAAGATATGATCCAAATAAATTAGCACTTCTTATGACTCAAACAGGAGGAGCTTGTCGTGCATCAAATTATGTAGGCTATATTAGAAAGGCACTAAAAGATGCTGGCTATCCACAAATTCCAGTTATTGCCTTATCAGCTCAAGGAATAGAATCACACTCAGGTTTTGATTTAAAAAAAGTTTCAAATATTCCTTTATTAGTAAATTCACTAAGAGCCTTGTTATTAGGAGATTTAATAAATAGAGTTTCAAACGCTACAAGACCTTATGAAAAAGAAAAAGGCTCTGTAGATAAATTGAAAGAAAAATGGATTGAAATTTGTAGAGATAATATTGTAAAAATTAGTTCAAAATCTTACAGAAAAATTATAAACGATATTGTAGAAGATTTTGATGAGATTGAAGTTTTAGATATTAAAAAACCAAAAGCAGGAATTGTTGGAGAGATACTTGTAAAATATTTAAAAGAAGCAAACAACCATCTGCAAGATACACTAGAAGCTGAAGGAGCAGAAGTAATAGTTCCAGATTTGATGGATTTCTTTATGTATTGTCTTGCAAACACACAAATAAAAAAAGATTTATATGGCAAAAGTCCAATGACAGCATTTTTTGGGAAAACAGCCATAAACACAATAGAATTTTATAGAAAGCCAATAAGAAAGGCTTTAAAAAATTCAAAAAGATTTGATGAGCCAGTCTATATAAATGACGTGAAAGACTTTGCAAAAGAAGTTACAAGTCTTGGCAATCAAGCAGGAGAAGGTTGGCTTCTTGCAGGCGAAATGATAGAATTAATTCATCAAGATGCACCAAACATAGTTTGCATTCAACCATTTGGTTGCTTACCAAACCACATCACAGGCAAGGGAGTAATGAAAAAAATCAGAGAAATTTATCCACAAGCAAACGTAGTAGCAATAGACTACGATCCAGGTGCAAGCGAAGTAAATCAAATAAATAGAGTAAAACTAATGATGAGCCAAGCAAGAGAAAATCTAAAAGAAAATGTAAAAGCATAAAAAAATCTAGCATTTTTTGCTAGATTTTTTTTATAAATTTTTCAACATGATTTGTAATAATTCCATTTGGATTTAAAATTTCTAATTTTTCATAATCTTCCTTTTTATTTGAAAACCAAATATTAGTCAAAACTCCCATATTTTTCAAATCAATAATTTCTTTTTGACTAACGGCAGTATTTTTTGGATGATAATATTGCAAATTTAAATCCTTACAAAGATTTTTAATATTATCAACTTTTTTGCTAGTCAAATAGGCAAGGGGAATTTCAGTGTCAATTTCTCTAATTTTCTTTAAAGAATTTAAATTAAAAGAAGAAATAATAATTTTATCGACCAAGCCGTAAGCGTAAATTTTTCCCATCAAAAGTTTTTCAATATTTTTATATTCAATTACATTAGTTTTAACTTCGATATTTGTGATAATATCCTTGTCCTTAAAATAAGAAAAATATTCATCAATATCAGAAATTTTTATATTTTCAAAATTTTTATTGTAAGAAAAAGAATATTTTTGTAATTCTTCTAGGCTATGATCTTTTATAAAACCAGAACCATCACTTGTTCTGTCAATTTTTTCATCGTGAATTATAATCAATTCCTTATTTTTTGATAAATGAACATCAAGCTCAATAGCATAAACTCCCATTTCATAAGCTTTTTTAAAAGCAAGCATAGTATTTTCTGGATAAAGGGAAGAAAAGCCCCTGTGCGCAATAATTTTCATAAAACCTCCTACTAATTTATACCCAAAATAAAAATATAAATATTTGACAAGACATTTAGAACTTGGTATTATATTTAAGTACTCGCAGGATTGGCGGAATTGGCAGACGCGCAAGACTAAGGATCTTGTGTCCGATTTTAGGACGTGGAAGTTCAAATCTTCTATCCTGCACCAAATTTATGCACTCAAAAGCGAGTGCTTTTTTTGTGCTTATTTTTAAATTTTCGTTTTTAAAATATATTTTTTGATTTTTTCTTATAAAAATTTTAAAAAAGAATTGTGTTTTAATTAAAATTCAATAAGCACCTTGTGAAAATAAATAGTTATAAATTTATCTAAAAGGAAAAGCTTTTTTTGTTTTTGTTTTTAATTGATTTTTGAAAAAAATTTTTAAAAAATTCAAATTTCTATGAAGTCTATCACTTTAAATATAGATGTTATAAGTTTTGACTTATGGTTGCGATTATAAATTAATAATTTTACTATTAAAAACGTTTTCTATATAATTATATTTGAAAAAAGCTACTAATATTTATTATAATTGTAAGTGATTTGAAATTAGAAATTGAAAATCGCTTAGTGAATTTATGGAGGAAATAATGACTAAGTTTCGTAGAGAACATGATTCTGTTGGTGAAATGGATATTTTAGAAAATGCTTATTATGGTGCTAATGCCAAAAGAGCTGAGGAAAATTTCCCAATAACAGGTCTTAAAGCTGATGATAAATTTTTGGATGCTATGGTTGAAGTTAAAAAGGCTGCAGCTTTTGAAAATGAAAAATTAGATTTAATTTCAAAAGAGCAAAAGGATGCTATTGTTTATGCTTGTGATAAAATTCTTGCTGGAGAATATAGGGATAATTTTATTGTTGATCCAATTCAAGGTGGAGCTGGAACAAGTTATAACATGAATACAAATGAAATTATTGCAAATATTGCAAATGAAAAACTTGGTGGTGGACTTGGCGTCTATGATAAGGTTCATCCAAATGATGATGTAAATAAAGGTCAATCAACTAATGATGTTATTCCAACAAGTGGAAAGATTGCTCTTGTTAGATATTTTATTGAACTTAAAGATGAATGTGAAAAACTTTTAAAATCTTTTGAGAAAAAAGCGGATGAATTTAAAGATGTTTACAAAATGGGCCGTACTCAATTGCAAGATGCTGTTCCTATAAGTTTAGGTCAAGAATTTAATGCTTATCATTCTGTAATTAAAAGAGATTATAAGAGAATTCAAAAAGCTATTGATGAATTATCAAATGTAAATTTGGGAGCTACTGCAATTGGAACAGGTCTTAATGCAGATAGAACTTATGTAAAAGAAATTGTTGGTGTTTTAAAAGATGTAACAGGTCTTGATTTAAAACAAGCAGAAGATTTGGTTGATGGAACACAAAATTTGGACGGATTTTTATATGCTTCATCAATTTTAAAAACTTTTGCGGTTTCACTTTCAAAAATTTCTAACGATTTAAGACTAATGTCTTCAGGGCCTCAAACAGGAATTGGCGATATTAATTTGCCAGTTAGACAAGCAGGTTCTTCAATAATGCCTGGAAAAGTAAATCCTGTAATCCCAGAAGTTGTAAGTCAAGTTGCTTTTGCAGTTTGTGGAAATGATACTACTGTTACAATGGCAGTTGAAGCTGGACAACTTGAACTTAATGCTTTTGAACCTGTAATATTTTATAAACTTTTTGAATCACTAAGAGCTTTAAAGGGTGCAATTTATACATTAAGAGTTAATTGTATTGATGGGATAACTGCTAATAAAGAATTATTATTAGAAGAAGTTGAAAAATGTGTAGGACTTGTTACAGCCCTTGCCCCACATATTGGATATGAAAAATCAAGTAAGATTGCACACAAGGCACAAGAGAGCGGAAAAACTGTAAGAGAAATTGTTCTTGAAGAAAAATTATTAGGAGAAGATGAACTCGATAGGATTTTAGATTTCAAAAAAATGATTACACCTGGAATCTTAGAAGAGGATAAATTGGAAGAAAAATAAATTTTAGATAATAAATATTAGGAGGATAAGATGACTACAAATGAAAATAAAAAAATGAGCGCAACTAAAAAAATATTGTTATCAATGCTCATAGGTCTTGTAGTGGGTATAGGACTTCATTATATAGTACCCGACGGATTTTTTAAAAAATCTGTTTTGATTGATGGAGTATTTTTCTTATTTGGTCAAGGCTTTGTTAGATTATTACAAATGCTTGTAGTACCACTTGTATTTTTCTCAATTGGTACAGGTGTTATGCAAATGAGAGATGTTTCACAATTTGGAAGAGTTGCTATAAGAACTCTTGTTTTATATTTGATAACTACTGCACTTGCAATTGCCATAGCCTTATTCATAGCAAAATTATTAAAACCAGGCGTTGGAATGAATCTTGCTGAGGCTACAAAATCAGCAGCACCTGCAGCAGATGCAAAAGAAGCCCCAACATTAATTGAAACTTTGGTAAATATAATTCCAAAAAATCCTATAGAATCTTTGGCAAACGGAGATATGCTCCAAGTAATTTTCTGGGCATTTTTGTCTGGTATAGTTATAGGAAGATTTGGTCAAGAATTAAAATTATTAGAAGATTTTATGAATGTTGGCAATGATTTTATGATGAAAGTTACAGCTTTAGTTATGAAAGCTGCTCCAATCGGAGTATTTGCTCTAATAGCAAGAACATTTACAGATATTGGACTTGGCATAGTAGGACCACTTCTTACATTTTTGGGATCAGTATTAAGCTCAATGGTAATATTGATAGTTTTAGCTTACATTCCATTAATTGTAATTACATCAAAGACAAGTCCTAGCCATTTTTTGAAAAAAGTATTCCCAGTTTATACTTTTGCTTTTTCATCAGCATCATCAAATGCAACAATACCATTAACACTTTCATCATGTGATACACTTGGAATTCCTAGAGAAATTTCATCATTTACAATTCCACTAGGAGCAACAATCAACATGAATGGTACAGCAATTTATCAAGGATGCGCAGTAATATTTATAGCAAATGCTTATGGAATAGATTTGACATTTGGAAATTTAGTTACAGTAGTGTTGACAGCTGTTTTATCATCAATTGGTACAGCAGGAGTTCCAGGAAGTGGAATGATAATGCTATCAATGGTTCTTTCATCAGTAGGTCTTCCAGTAGAAGGCGTAAGCTTAATTATGAGTGTTGAAAGAATTGTAGATATGTTTAGAACAGCACTTAACGTAACAGGAGATGTTGTGTCAACATTTGTTTCTGCAACTAAAGAAAACTTATTAGATAAAAATAGATATTTATCTGATGAAAAACCAGAAATGGAAGAGGTTGATTTTTAATTATGAAAAATTTCTTTGTGATTTTGGGAGGAATGGGAACCCTAGCAACAACAAATTTTTTAAATGATTTAAACGAAGCTTATAAGCCAAGCTCAGATCAAGAATATTTAAATTATTTGGTAGTAAACCACGCCACAATTCCTGATAGGACTTCCTTTATATTAAAAAAATCAAAAGAAAATCCATTTGATTTTCTAAAAGAAGATATAGAAAGTGTTGATAAATTAAATCCAGATTTTTATGTGATTACTTGTAACACAGCACATTTTTTCTATGATGATTTACAAAAATTAACAAAAAAACCAATCATAAATATGATTGAGCTTGTTGAAAATAAATTAAATAAAATCAAAAAGCCTTCTACAATTGGAATTTTTGCAACAGAAGGAACGATAAAAAGTAAATTATTTAATAATATAATAGAAAGATGTTCTCATAAGGCTTTCGTTTCATCAAGAAAAATTCAAGATAATATAAATGAATGTCTTTATGGTGATGTAAAAGAAAAAGGGACAATTAATTTTGAAAGATATCACAACACTTTGAAAGAAATGATGGATCAAGGATGCGATTATATAATTATAGGATGCACAGAAGCTTCATATATAAATAGTAAAGATGAAAATTCAAATCTTTATCCATTAATTGATAGTGAAAAAGAATTGGTAAATGAGAGTTTGAAGTTAGGACTTAAACTTCAAAAAAATATAGAAATTTAGGAGCAAATATGTCAGAGATGGACTTGGAATATATTAGAGCTATTTTAAAATATGGTTCTATTACCGCAGCCTCAAAAAAAATTTATATTTCCCAATCAGCTTTAAGCCAACACATAATTAGGATTGAGAAAAAATTGGGAGTTGAAATATTTAATAGGGATTTTAAACCTATAAAACTTACTGAGGCTGGCATAATTTATAAAAAGTCCCTTGAAGATATAGAAAAATTAAAAGAAAATACTCTATTAAAAATTGAAGAAATAAATAAGTTAAAAATCGGAGAGCTATCAATTGGTTCTACCGATTATCAAACTTATTTTTTCCTATCAAAAGTTTTAAAAGATTTTAATGAAGATTATCCAGGAATAAAAATAAATTTATTAGAAGCAAAAACTAATCAGTTAAACACTTTTGCCTTAAATGGTTTGTGTGATTTTTCAATAACTTATGAAACTGATAGGTTTGATGATTTGGAAAGCATAAATCTTTATAGAGAAGATGTATATTTGGCTATGTCAAAAGAAAATAAATTAAAAAATGATTTGTTAGGCAAAGGAAAAATAAAAACAATTAGTGCCAAAAAACTTGCGGGGCAAAATATTATAAGAATGAAAAAAGGACAAAATCTTATTTTACAATACCAAGAGCTTGATAAATTTACAGATAATTCTTTAAATACAGTTTTTGAAACAGATTCAATATTTATAGCTGAAAAATGTGTAAGAGAAAATATGGGACTTGCCATTCTTCCTCAGTCAATGTTAAAAGAAGAAAAGAATGATCTTATATATTTTAAATTAAAAGAAGGCTTATCATCAAGAACTACTATGATAAATTATTCCAAAAATCACAAATTAAAAACTATTGCAAAAATATTTATAGATAGGTTAAAAAGATACGCTAAAGAAGAATTTTAAAATCGAGGTAAAAAATGAAATACAGACAAGAAGAAGATTCTCTAGGGATAGTAAATGTTCCAGCTAATCATTTTTGGGGAGCACAAACTGAAAGATCTTTAGAAAATTTTCCTCAAGAAGTTGAAAAAATGCCACATTCTCAAATTATGGCAATAGCAAGTATAAAAAGATGTGCAGCTATTGTTAATAATAAAGAAAAAAAATTAGATGATAATAAAAAAGATTTGATTGTAAAAGCTTGCGATAGAATTTTAAAGGGAGAATTTGACAACGAATTTCCATTAACAGTTTGGCAAACAGGCTCTGGCACTCAAACGAATATGAATGTCAATGAAGTTATAAGCCATATTGCAAATGAAAATGAAAAAATAATTCATCCAAACGACCATGTAAATATGAGCCAATCTTCAAATGATGTTTTCCCAACAGCAATGCATCTTTCAACTTACAAAAATTTATCAGAAAAATTATTAAAAGAATTAGAAAAAACAATTGATATAATAAAAAAATTGGAAGATGAAAATAAAAATATAATAAAAACAGGAAGAACTCATCTTCAAGATGCAACTCCTTTAAAACTTTCTCAAGAAATTTCTGCTTGGAGAGTGTGTCTTGAAAGAGATTTGAAAGTTTTAAAAGAAGTAAAAGAAGAATTGACCTACCTTGCTATAGGTGGTACTGCAGTTGGAACAGGAATAAATGCAAAAAAAGAATTTGGAGATGAAATGGCAAAAGAGCTTTCAGATTTTTATGGTTTTGAATTTAAATCAGATGAGAATAAATTTTATCAATTATCATCAAAATCTGCTCTTGTAAATGTTCACGGAACAATAAAGGCCCTTGCGACAGATCTTTATAAGATTGCAAATGATATAAGATTTTTATCTTGTGGTCCAAGATGTGGAATAAGTGAGCTTACAATTCCTGCAAACGAACCAGGCTCATCAATTATGCCTGGAAAAGTAAATCCAACTCAAGTTGAATCAATTACTATGGTTTGTATAAAAATAATGGCAAATGATTTTGCAATTTCAATGGCAAACACTCAAGGCCAATTACAGCTAAACACATACATGCCTTTGATAATTCATTCAATGGACAATTCAATTACGCTTTTGTCTAAATCATTAAAATGTTTTAGGGAAAAATTATTAGAAGGACTTGTTGCAAATGAAAAAAATATTGCAAAAAATTTAGAAAATTCTCTTATGCTTGTAACAAGTTTATCTCCACATATTGGATACGATAAGGCAAGCAAAATTGCAAAATATGCTTATAAAAATAATTTAACATTAAAACAAGCTTGTCACGAATTAAAATATTTAAGCGATGAAGAATTTGATGAAATAGTAAAACCAGAAAAAATGGTATAAGGAGAAAATAATGGAAAATCTAAAAGAAAAAGCACTTGACTTACACAAAGAGATTCAAGGA
The DNA here is from genome assembly GCA_018363915.1 of Anaerococcus vaginalis. Lineage (GTDB taxonomy): Bacteria > Bacillota > Clostridia > Tissierellales > Peptoniphilaceae > Anaerococcus > Anaerococcus vaginalis_C. Next base: position 28,520 of record JAGZMY010000013.1, on the reverse strand, counting down.
AAAATTTCAACAGAATTAAAAACAAAATTGGAAAACAAAGATGATTTATCTTTAGTATATTCTCCAGGAGTTGCTGAACCTTGTAAAAAAATCCACGAAAATGGAGACGATGCTTACGTTTATACTGGAAAAGCAAATACAATTGCAGTTATTTCTGATGGAACAGCTGTGTTGGGACTTGGAAATATTGGACCAAAAGCAGCACTTCCTGTAATGGAAGGTAAGGCTTGTTTGTTTAAAAAATTTGGTGGACTTAATGCAGTTCCACTTGTAATTGATACAACAGATACTGAAGAAATTATAAAATTTGTAAAACAAGTTTCTCCAACTTTTGGCGGAGTAAATCTTGAAGATATTTCATCTCCAAGATGTATAGAAATCGAAACAAGATTAAAAGAAGAATTAGATATTCCGGTTTTTCACGACGACCAACATGGAACAGCAATAGTTACAATTGCAGCTTTAATTAATTCTTTAAAACTTGTAAATAAAAAACCAGAAGAATGTAATGTGGTAATTTCAGGAGTAGGTGCTGCAGGATCTTCAATTGTAAGAATGTTAAATGATTTTGGAATTAATGATATTTATGCTTTTAATTCTAGAGGAATTTTAAGAGAAGACGAAAAATATTCAAAAGATTTATACAACAAACTTGCAAAAGAAACAAACAAAGAAAATAAAAATTTAACATTAGAAGAAGCGATGGCAGACGCTGATATTTTTGTAGGAGTTTCTGTACCAAATAAAGTAAGTAAGGAAATGGTAAAATCTATGAGACGTGATCCAATAGTATTAGCTATGGCAAATCCAGATCCAGAAATTACTTATGAAGATGCAAAAGAAGCAGGAGCAAGAGTTGTTGGAACAGGAAGAAGCGATTATCCAAATCAAGTAAATAATGTTTTAGCTTTTCCAGGACTTTTTAAAGGAGCTTTGTCAGTTCATGCAACAAAAATTACAGAAAAAATGAAAGTTGCAGCAGCTAAAGCTATTGCAAGTTTAATTCCTGATGAAAAAATTTCAGAAGATTATGTAATTCCATCAGCATTTGATTTAGGAGTTGCTGATGTAGTTGCAGAAGCTGTAGCAAAATGTGCGAGAGAAGAAGGAATTTCTCAAAAATAAAAATAAGAAAATATTTTAAGCAAAAATAAATTAAATTCTCCCTATTAAAATTAAGAGGGAGAATTTTTTCGTGAAAATTTATTTAAAAAAAATCAATTTAAAGCCATCAACTTGACAAATGTTTTCCTAAATGATAAATTAATATAAATAATATCTAAATTTTAAATTGGATATGTAGTATGTGATTAATGATTATTTTAGTTAAAATCAAATTTTGAAACTATTTTAGTCATTAATTTTTTTGTTTTTAATAATTTGTTCAGATTTTGGAGAGGGAGTTTATGATTAGATCTTATAAATGTATCGACAATCCACAAAAACCTATTAGCTATGATATTTTATTAAATCCAAATAAAATGGAAGATTATGCTTGTGGAGAAAAATTTATTTCCTTGCCACTTCTTCCTATGATTTCTCTTTGTTTGGGAGTTGAATTTGAAAGTGGAATCAAGGCAAATCCGATTTTTGAAAAAATTCAAGATGTAAAACTTGAAATGGATTATGAAAAAGAAGAATACAAGGCGATGGTTAAAGCCATAGAAATTATTGATGATAAAAAAACTGTAATAGAAATGAGAGGGCCTCTTGCTATTTTGGATAATCTTTTGGGAATAGAAAAGATAATGAGGTCTATGAGAAAAAATAGGGAAAATTTAAATTTTCTCTACGATGAATTTATTGAAATTTATCTTGAATATATTAAGAAGATGCAAGAGATGGGAATTACAATTTTTAGTTTTGCTGAAAGTATCTTGGATATAAAATTATTTGGACCAAGAGAAGTAGGAAATTATGTGGATGATTTTTTGCTTAAATTTTTAAACGAAATAAGAATTTTGCAAAAAGAAAATCCCTTTACCTTTCATCTTTGTCCAAAATCAAGCCTTAGCCTTGTTGATTTAGCTAAGGCAGATTTTTTTCCTATTGAATATGAAAGTCCTAAAAAATATATAGATATTTTGTATGAAAACAAATGTTTTTTGGGAGATAGGTGTTTGAATTTGGCAGATAAAAAATTTAAAAGTGTAAATAAAATAATTTTGAAGGAGGAATAAGTGGCAAGTAAAGAAGAATATTTAGAAAAAATGGCAAAGATGGTTGTTGAAATGGAAGATGAGGAAATAGGAGATTTGTGCCGTGAATATTTAAAAGAAGGTTATGATCCAGAAGATGCAATTTTTAATGGATTAATTAAGGGCATGAATGAAGTTGGCAAACTTTTTGAAGAGGAAGAATATTTTATTTCTGATCTATTAATTTGTTCAGATGCTATGTATAACGGAATTGATGTTTTGAAAGAAAAAATTGAAAGCTACGGAGAAAATAATCTTGCCACAGCTGTTATTGGAGTTGTTGAGGGAGATACTCATGATATTGGGAAAAATCTTGTAAAATTAATGCTTGAAGTCAACGGTTTTAATATGATTGATTTGGGTAAGGATGTTCCAGCAGAAAAATTTGTTGATGAGGCAATTAAAAATAAGGCTCAATTTATTATGATGTCAACACTTATGACAACGACTATGGCAAATATGAAAAAAGTAATTGATATTTTAAATGAAAGAAATATTCGCGACCAATTTATTGTTATGGTTGGAGGCGGTCCAGTTTCTGAAAGTTTTGCAAAAGATATTGGAGCTGATGCCTACAGTGAAAATGCAAACGAGGCAGTAAAAGTTGCGAAAAGTTTAATTAAAAATCATGAAAATTGAAATTGAAAATTTGAATAAAATTATTGATTCAAAAGGAAAAAATATCCTAGAAAGTCTACTTGCAAATAATATAAAAATCGATAATTTTTGTAACGGCAAGGGGACTTGTGGAAAATGTAAAATTAAAATTTTGAAAGGAGAGCTTAATCCAATAAGTTTAGCGGAAAAATCTTTGCTCACTGATGACGAAATAAAAAATGGCATTAGACTAGCTTGCTTAACTTTTCCAAAATCTGACCTTAAAATTAAAACTCAAAGCGAAAATTTAGCTTTTAAAATTTTAGATTATGGAGAAATTCCTGATTTTGAAATGAAATTTGATAAAGGTATTGGCCTTGCCCTTGACATTGGGACTACAAGTCTTGCCATGTACTTGGTTGATTTATCAAATGGGAAAATAATCGATAAAATATCCTCAATAAATTCTCAGATAAAATATGGCCTTGATGTAATGACAAGAATTAGTTTTGAATATGAAAATGAGAATGGTAAAAATCTACTTCAAGATGAAATCATAAAAAGTATAAATAATTTGATTGATGATCTTGTAAGAAAAAACGAAATTGAAAGAAATCAAATTAAAAAACTTGTAATTGGGGCAAATACTACTATGCTTCACATGCTAGTTGGCGAAGATGTGAAATCTTTGGGGAAATTTCCCTACAAGGCAAAATTTTTAAATTCTTTAAAAATTAATTCCAAAGACCTTGGCCTTAATATTTCTGCAAAAATTTATACTCTTCCAAATGTTTCAGCTTTTGTTGGAAGTGATATTGTAGCAGGGGTATATTTGACGGATTTAAAAAATCAAAAAAATACGCTTTTTATCGACATTGGAACAAATGGAGAAATAGTTTTAAAAACAAAGGATAAACTTTATGCAACGTCAACTGCAGCAGGTCCCGCCCTTGAGGGGATGAATATTTCTTGTGGAATGCGAGCAGAAAGCGGGGCAATTGATTCGGTAAAAATTCAAAATGAAAAAATAAATTTTTCTACAATAGATAATAAAAAGCCAAGAGGGATTTGTGGAAGTGGGCTTTTAAGTTCAGTATCTCAAATCATTGAGAAAGAATTTGTAAATAAAAGAGGAAGGATTTTAGATCCAAAAAAATTGGATAAGGAGGATTACAGGAGAAAATTTATAAAGGAAGATGAAAAGAGAAAAAGAATTATAATTCTTGATCCAAAAGAAAATATTTATATCAGCCAAAAAGACATTAGGCAGGTTCAACTTGCAAAAGGGGCAATTTTATCAGGATTTTTGATTCTTCTTGAAAAAGAAAATATAGAAATTAAAGATTTAAATTCTGTAATAATTGCTGGTGGCTTTGGAAGTCATCTTAAAAAAGAAGATTTGACAGGTGTTGGCATCTTGCCAAAAAGTATAGAAAAAAAGATAAGATATGTTGGAAATTCTTCTCTAATCGGAGCCTATATGGCATTGATGAATGAAAATATAATTAAAGAAATGGAAGAATTATCCAAAAATATAACTTATTTGGACCTTGCAACAAGTAAAAATTATGAAAGAAAATTTGCGAAAGCAATGCAATTTTAAGGAGAAAAAAATGAAAAATTACAAAAAATTATTAACCGTTCTTACATTAACAACTTTAACTCTTACTTCATGTGGGAACAAAAATGAAGAAAAAAATTCTAATAACTCAAACCCATCAAATATTGTAAGTATTGAGTCTAACGAAAAAAAAGAGGTCACAAGTGTAAGTATTTTAATTAAAGATACAGTAAATGACAAAGAAATTTTAAAAGAAGACGGAAAAATTGATAAGGATGGTCTTCAAAAATATCTTGAAGAAAATCACAAGGCAAAATTTGAAGACGGAATGATGACAGAGCTTGAAGGAATAAAACAAGACAAAGAAAAAAATCAATACTGGATGTATTATGTAAATGGAGAAATGGCTGAAGTTGGAATAGGCGATTACCTTCCAAAAGAAAATGACCAAATAGAATTTAGATTTGAACAAATGTAGATGGATACAAAAAAACTTACAAGGCTTGCAGGTCTTTGTGCAATTTGTGTAATCACAAGGATATATTTGAAATTAATCCCAAATGTCCAAATCTTATCAGATATAATTTTAATTCTTGCAATAAATGGAAAACTTGATGAATCTTTGATTGTAAATGCGATTACTATGATCATAACAAGTTTTTTTCTAGGTTTTGGTTATTGGGTTATATTTCAAGTTTTAGATTTTGGAATTTTGGGAATTTCAAATTATATGATATTTAACAAAATAAGGGTCAAAAAAACAAAAATAAATAAGGCCATAGCCCTTGGGCTTTCTGGTTTTATTTATGGATTTTTGATAACTTTGATGCAAGTTTTTTTGGTAAATGGAAATAAATTTACTTTTTTTGGACTTTATGCTGGATCAATTCCTTTTGATATTAACCATATGGTAGGAAATATTGTAATATATATTTTTCTTATCTTTAGGCTTGAAAAATATATTACAGGAGAAAAGCATTTTAAAAATTAAGGAGAGATGATGGATAAAATAAAACTTCAAAAAGAAATTTCAAATTATAAACCAGAAATGACTTCAGATGAAAGATTAAAAGCCTATTTTAATGGAGAGCGAGTTGACCACTTGCCATTTAATCTGATGAGCCTTGATATGGCTTATGGAATGAATTTGGGATATACATTAAAAGAAACTGATCAAATTGAAAATTTAATAGAAATTATTAAAAAAAGATGCCAAGAATATAAAGTTTATGGAATTTCTGAAGGTTTAAATCTTAGGGCAATGGGCTATGCCCTTGGTTCAAGTGGAATTTTTCCAGAAAATGATATAGACCATGTCGAAAAATATTTGTTAGAAGATAAAATTGATATGGATTCATTAGAAATGCCAGATCCCTACAAGAATAAATTTTTAAAAAGAAAAATTGAAAATGCGAGAATGCTAAAAGAAAATTTCCCAGACCATAAAATTTCTACTTTTGTAGCAGGACCTATGACTGTTCTTTCAGCCCTTAGGCCTATTGAAAAACTTTTGCGAGATTTGAGAAAAAATCCCCAAGGAGTAAAAAAATTGCTTGACTTTGTTCTGGCAGCAAATATGAAATGGATTGAAGTTTTTAACAAAGAATTTGGAGATGTGGGAGTGATGATTGCAGATCCAGTTTCATGCGATGATATTTTAAGCCCAAAACAAGTAAAAGAATTTTCCTTTCCATATTTAAAAGAATTGACCGATAGGATTTATAAGGTAAATAATATCAAGGCAAATCTTCATATTTGCGGTCACACAAAAAGGCAATGGGAAAATCTGAAAAAATTACAAATTGGATCATTTAGTGTTGATAATTGCCATGACCTTGAAGAATGCAAAGAAATAATTCAAGATAAATTATCTTTGATGGGAAATGTTCCGCCAGTTGATGTAATGAGAAATGGTAGCGTGGATGATGTAATAAATTCTGTAAAATCTTGTATAAAAAAAGGTGCAGATAACAAAATGGGCTTTATTTGTGCAACAGGCTGTGCAACTCCTGCAAAAACTCCAAAAGAAAATTTGGATGCTTTTGTCTATGCAGTTCAAAAATACGGAAAAGATGCAAAAATCGGAGAAATTCCACAAGCTGTGTGGGAAGATTAATGGGAGGATTTATGAACAAAGAAGAACTTAAAGAAGAGATGAAAAATTATAAACCAGAAATCACTTCATCAGAAAGAATATCTAAATATTTAAGCGGCGAAAGAGTTGACCATATTCCATTTGCAATTATGAGTACAAATAGGATTATTGCAAATCATCTAAATTATACAATTAGTGATATGGAAGATGTGGACAAATTATCAGATATTGTCCAATACAAATACGATAATTATAAAATTGTGGGATTAACAGAAGAATTAAGCCTTAGGACTATGGGCCATGCTGTTGGTTCAAAATTAATTTTTCCAGAAGATGACATTGATTACATTGAAGAATTTGTAATGGATGATAAGCTTGATATGAATTTAATTGATTTGCCAGATCCTTTTACAAATAAAATTTTAGCTCCGAAATTAGAAAGAGCAAGAATCCAAAAAGAAAGATTTCCAAATATGGCAATCGAAACAGAAATTCCAGGGCCGATAACAACAGCTGCCGCCATTAGACCAATTGAAAAACTTTTGAGAGATTTGAGAAAAAATCCCCAAGGAGTAAAAGAATTATTAGATTTTTGTTTTGAAGCAAATATGAAATGGGCTAAAGCTTTCAAAAAAGAATTTGGACCAACAAGTGTTATGGTTGTAGATCCAGTTGGTTGCGATGATATTTTAAGTCCAAAGCAAGTTGAAGAATTTTCTATGCCATATTTGAAAAAACAATTAAAAGCTTATTACGAATTAAACGGCATAAAAGCAAACTTACATATTTGCGGCCACACAAAAAAACAATGGAAATATTATAAAGATTTGGATATAGATTTTTTCTCAGTTGATAATTGTGAAGATTTAGAAGAATGTAAAAAAGAAATTGAAGATAAATTAATTGTTGTAGGAAATATTCCTCCAGTAGAAGTAATGAGATATGGGAAGGTTGATGATGTAATAGAATCAGTAAAAACTTGCATAAAAAAAGCAGCAGATGCAAAATGTGGATATATAGCAGCAACAGGATGCGGTTCTCCAGTAAAAACTCCAATAGAAAATTTGGATGCCTTTATTTACGCCATAAATAAATACGGCAAAAATGCAAAATTAGGAGAAATGCCAGAAGCTATAAACGAATAAAAAAATTATAAAAATGAGCCAAAAATTTCTAACATAAAAATTTTGGCTCATTTTTTCGTCTATCAAAATAAAAAAATTTTATTTGAAAATCTATTTTTAATTTTCAAATAAATCCAGATATTTTTCGTATCCTTCTTCTTTTAATTTCTTTTTTGGAATAAATCTAAGGCTTGCGCCGTTTATGCAATATCTTAGTCCGCCTTTTTCTTTTGGTCCGTCAGGAAAAACGTGACCTAGGTGTGAATTTGCATTTTTGGATTTTACTTCTGTTCTTATCATTCCATGAGATAAGTCCTCATTTTCTTTTATATTATTTTCTAGTGGCTTTGTAAAAGAAGGCCAGCCACAACCAGAATCAAACTTATCTAAAGATGAAAATAAAACCTCTCCGCTAATTATATCTACATAAATTCCATCCTTATAAAAATCATTGTAGATACTAGAAAAAGGTTTTTCTGTGTAAGATTTTTGAGTAACCTCATAAGATAATTTAGAAATCTTATTGAGTTTATCTTTTTTTATTTTCTCATCCATAATATCCTCCTTACAAATATTTTACTAATTTATAATAATTTAGGCAATAATTTTTATTTACTTTTAAAATGAATTAATTAGTGATACAATATTTTCAATAATAATGAAAAATGGAGATAAATTATGGGGAAAAATATTATAGCAGACCATGCGAAATGGCCTAGACTTGAAGATGCAATTTTTAAAATTAGCGGAGAGTGTAAAAAAGCAATAGCGAAAAAAGGAAAAGATAGAATTATAAATTCCACTTTGGGAACTTTAATCGATGATGATGGAAATATTATTGCATTTGATATCGTTTATGATACTTTAAAAAATATGGACAAAAAGGATATAGCAAGCTATGGAGCGATAGAAGGCGACAAAGAATTTTTGGATCTAGTAATTGAAAAATGTTTTGGAGCTTATAAACCAAATGGATTTATAAAATCAGTTGCAACAGCTGGGGGAAGTGGAGCAGTAAGACATACGATTTGGACTTTATCAGGAGTAGGCGATTATGTAATTTGTCCAAATTGGTATTGGCCAGCTTACGCCACAATGTGCGAAGAATACAATAGAGAATTTTTAAACTATGAATTTTTGGATGAAAATTTTGAATTTAATTTAAAAGAATTTACAAAAGCCTTGGATTTTTCTTTAGAAAAAAAAGATAGGGTAGTGTGCGTTTTTAATTCGCCTGCAAATAATCCAACAGGATTTTCAATTGAAGATTCTATGTGGGATAAAATTTTAGAAATTATAAAAGATAGAGCGGATAATGGGAAATATATTGTGATTTTATTAGATGTAGCCTACATTGAATTTGCAGGAGATGGAAGGCAAAAGAAATTTTTCCAAAAATTTGGAGAATTGCCAGAAAATATTATCACAACAATTGCTTATTCAATGAGTAAATCCTACACAGCTTATGGACTAAGGTCAGGAGCTTGTATAATTGTTTCGTCAAATGAAGAAATTGCAAATCAAGTTTTTGATTCAATGAAACACTCAAACAGGGCAATTTGGTCAAATATAACTCATGCAGGAATGAATATATTGGTAGATTTAGAAAAGGATGAAAAAAAGAAAAAATCCTACGAAAAAGAATTAGAATTTTACAGAATAATGCTTGAAAAAAGAGCCAAAGCCTTCACAGAAAATTCAAAAAAAGTAGGACTTGTTACCCTTCCATATTTTGGAGGATTTTTCATATCAATACCTTGCAAAAATTCTAAAAAAATTGCAGAAAAATTAAAAGAAAAAGATATGTATATAGTTGCAAATAGAGAAGGATTAAGATTTGCAGTATGTGCAGTAAGCGAAGAAAAATGCAAAATTTCTCCAAAGCTTATAAAAGATGCAATGGATGAGATAAATAATTAAAAAACTTAGAAAAATAAAATGATTTATGCAAAAAAAAATAGGCCGCGGGGTCTATTTTTTTACATATTTTTAATTAATTCAAAAAGCTCAATGGCTGCTGATCTTGGGCCTTCAAATTGCATGTTGTTAAGTCCTAGTTGGGTTTTTATTGTTCCTACTTTTACTTTATTTTCAAATAAGTTATCAAAATATTTATCTAATAATTTATCGCATTCTTCTCTTTTTTGAACTGGACCAAATGGATTTGCAAAATATGTTTGAACAAGTCCTGTTTCGGTTGTTGTTCCTTTGGCGAGTCTTGCACCTCTTTTGAAAACTCTTAGGGCTTCTTCTTTTTTATCGAAAATTTCTATTGAATCACAGCCATCAAGAACTGCTGAATAATTGTCAGCGTATAGGAAAAAATCAACTTCATAGCCTAAATTTATTTCATCAAAAGATGCGACTGGCATTATTAATCTTGAATTTACTTTGTCGGGATTCATAAAAATTGACCTGTCGATTTGTTTGAATGCGTAACCTGCATCAAGGTCATCAAGTCTTACAAAGGCTCCAATTTCTGTTCCATAAGCATAAACTTTATTATTTTTAATTCTAAATGAGCCCATATCATCAAATACAATTGTCATTTCTTTTATATAATCTTTGGCAAGTGATCTGAAAGCTTCTATTGATTCGCTTTTTCCTGCTCCGCTATCTCCAAGAATTACAATATTTACAGTTTTATTATTTTGCAAAACTACAGAAAGACCTGCACCATGAATTGGCAAATATTCTTTTTTAATATTTATTACGTTATTTAAAGTAAGGACCATTTTTTTCAAATAACCAAAATAATCAATTTTATCAGAGTAAGCAATGTAGCCTACATATAATTTATTTTCCTTATCATAGTAAAAAGAATTTTTTCTTTCGCCTTCATCTTTTGGTCCATAAATATAAATTGCATCTGGCGTTTTTTCTTCGATTTCTTTAACATCAGCTAATTCAAAAAGGTTTGATGCAGAAACCCCGTGTGTTAATAAATCTCTATGAAAATATATAAAAATTAAATTATCGCCAACTTTTGCTGGATAACAGAAAAAGTGTGGATAATTTATATTTGTATTTAAAATTGGATTTTCATAAACTTCTTCAAAAAACCCATCTCTCTTGTTTGATTTTGTATAAGTTATATAAGGAGTTTCAATCATAACTTGAGTTATAAAAGGAATTTTATTTAAATCTTTATAAATTTCTGGATAATTTTTATTAAATTGCCTAATCATAATAGACGCATCGGCAGCTGCTGGGACTTGCCTATAAACCTTTGGCCATTCTCCAAGAATTGACATTTCAATTCGCCTGTAGGCTTGAAGAATCATATTTTTTAATTTTTCATTTATTTCAACAAAATTTACAACTCCAACTCCTCTGGAATTTTCATTTTGTTGTATTATTGAATATCTTTCAAGATTTCTCCAATAATTATAAAATTCCTCAACGATTTTTAGTAAGCCATCTTTTTCCTTATTTAAATTATGATATTTATTAATTTTTGATGAAACTTCATCAATATTCATCACTGTCAAAAGTTTTAAAATATCAGTTAGCTCTCTTGCAAGAGAATCAACAGATGAATTTATAAAAAACTGTTCAATATAAGCATATACTCTTGTCGAATCCTTTTTGTGATAATTTATAAAACATTTTGTCAAATCAAGAAAGGATTCACTATTTAAAAGTTCATTTACATCATTAAAAAATTGTTCTGATAAATTTAATATGGCTTTGTTGCCTGTAATCGAAAATTCTTTGCTCATTTTATCTCTCTTTCTTTACTCTTTTCTATTTTTATTAATAATTTTTATTAATTATATATCAAATCCCCATCTAAAACAAGAAAAAAAGATTCTTTGTAAGAACATTCATCAAAAACATTTAATAGGTTCTTACAAAAAATCTCATTTTAAAATTACAAATTTATTTTTTTATTTTCCTATAAATATAATAAGAATAAATAAAGGAAAATAAAGTTGAAATTACTAGACTAGCTATAAAAATATAAAAGCAAATATTTAAAGAAAATGACAAGGATGTAAGTGAAATAATTCCGCTAAAGAAAAATAAAATCCCTGCAAACTTTTGAGTTTTTTTCCACACTAAATCATCTTCCATAGCCCAAGATGTCCTAAATCCCATGGTATAATTTCTTTTTATTTTTGGCATAAAAATTCCGCTAATTGCTACAAGCAAAGAAAAAAGTCCAAGTAAAATTCTGCCAACATCAATATTATCATTAAAAGTTTTCCAAACAGTCAAACTTACGATAAGAAAATTTAAAATTGGTATAAATAATAAAAAAATGTGCTTATAATTTTTGTCGTGTTTGTCAGATTTTGGATCAAGGCTAATGATAAGAAAAAATGCTATATAAAGCAAAATCATAAAAGTAATCACAAACAACAAAGCATTAGTTTTATTTGTATAAAAATTAGAATTTGCATACAAATCATAATGAATTGGAATTCTTACTGGAAGCCTATCATAAAAAATAATTGCTATTATTATAGATAAAATAAAAATAATCGTTGCAAAAATTAAATTTTTTTTATTTTCTTTCAAAAAACTCACCTACCTTTCTACTTTAATTAATATCATTATATTAAATTTGCTTGCAAAAGTATATAAGTTTAAAAATTTAAAAATAAAATCATTTTGTTTTTTATTTTTAAATGCTATAATAATTATGTATGCGAAACAAGAAAGGAATATTATGAAAGAATATGATGTTGTTGTAGTAGGCAGCGGCGCTAGCGGATCTTTTATGGCCTACGAATTTACTAAATTAAATTCAGAAAAAAAAGTTTGTGTAATAGATGCAGGAAGAAAAGTAAAAGCTAGAAAATGTCCTATATCAGAAGGAAAAGTTAATTCTTGTATAGGATGCAATCCTTGTAATATAATGTATGGATTTGGAGGAGCAGGAACTTTATCAGATGGAAAATATAATATAACAACCAATTTTGGTGGAGATTTACATAATTATATTGGAGAAGATAAGGCTCTTAAATTAATGGAATATGTAGATTCTGTTCTTATGGATTTTGATAAGGGAGATGCTACACTTTATTCAACAGAAAATACAGGATTAAAAAGTGAATGTCTAAAAAATGATTTGCATTTATTAACAGCAAAAGTTCGTCATTTTGGTACAGAAAGAAACAGAGAAATTTTACAAAAAATATACGATTATGTAAAAGATACTGTAGATTTTGAATTTATGACAAAAGTTATAAGTGTAGATTTTGAAGATGGATATTATTTTGTAAAAACTGACAAGAATGAAATAATAAAATGTAAATATTTAGTTCTTGCTGCAGGAAGATCTGGTTCAAAATGGATTTCAGATACTTGCCAAGAATTTGATGTGGAAATGAAAAAAAATAGGGTTGATATTGGAGTTCGTGTAGAAGTTCCAGCAGAAATTTTCAAACACATAACAGATAAAGTTTATGAAGCAAAAATTGTTTATCAAACAAAACAATATAACGATCTTGTAAGAACATTTTGTATGAATCCTTATGGAGAAGTTGTAACAGAAAATACAAATGGAATTATGACTGTGAACGGTCACTCTTATGCAAACCCAGAACTTAGAACAGAAAATACAAATTTTGCTCTTTTGGTTACAAATAAATTTACAGAACCATTTAAAGATTCAAATGAATATGGCGAATCAATAGCAAGAGTTTCAAATATGCTAGGTGGCGGAGTGTTGATGCAAAGATTTGGAGATCTTGTAAAGGGAAGAAGATCATCAGAAAGAAGAATGAAAAAATCTTTCCTAAGACCAACCTTAAATGCAACAGCTGGAGATTTGTCATTAGTTATGCCAAAAAGACAATTAGATGACATAATAGAAATGATTTATGCTCTTGATAAAATTGCTCCAGGAATGGCAAACGACGATACACTTTTATATGGAATAGAAGTTAAATTTTATAATTCAGTTGTAGAAGTTAATGAAGAATTTGAAACAAGCCAAAAAAATCTATTTTGTCTAGGCGATGGATCGGGAGTAACACATTCCCTATCACAAGCTTCAGCATCAGGAGTTGAAATGGCAAGAATTTTAAATGAAAGAACTTAATAATTTAAAATTTTCATTTAAAAATTTTTGATTTTTAAAATTGAATTTTCAAATAAAAATATTTGACAAAAAATACAAATTCTTGTATCATAACAAAAGAGAGTTAAAGAAGTACCCACAACTCACCTGCCGACAATTTGTTTTCAGGTTACAATCTCTTGTTAGAATAATTTTCTAATTATATTTTGTATTTTATATGGGTACTTTGAGTGCCCATTTTTTTATTTGAATATTTTGGAGGTAACATTATAAAAGATTTAAAAATTAATGACGAAATTAGAGACAATAAGCTTAGACTTATAGACGAAGACGGATCACAAATTGGAGTTGTATCAAAAGATGAAGCTTTGGATATGGCTTATGATAAACAATTGGATCTAGTATTAATGTCACCAAATGCTAAGCCACCAGTTGCAAGAATTATGGATTATGGGAAGTTTAAATACGACCAAGAGAAAAAAGCTAAAGAAAATAAGAAAAAACAAAAAACAACTCAAACAAAAGAAACAAGATTTAGCTTAAATATCGAAGATCATGACCTAGCAACCAAGGCTAATCAAACAAAGAAATTTCTTAACAACGGAGACAAGGTAAAAGTCTCATTAAGATTTAAAGGTAGAGAATTGGGTCATAAAAACTTAGGCTATGATGTATTAGATAAATTTATGGAATTTGTTGGAGATTGTGCACAAGTTGATAAGAAACCAGCAATGGAGGGAAGATCACTTGTACTATTCATTTCACCAAAGACAGAAGAAAAATAGGAGGAAAATATGGCTAAGAATAAAATCAAAACAAAAAGAGCAGCTGCAAAAAGATTTAAAGTTACAGGCAGTGGAAAAATAAAAAGACACAAAGCTTACAAGGGACACCTTACAGCTAAAAAAACACCAGCAAGAAAAAGAAGATTAAGAAAATCTACAATGTCATCTAAAGGCGATACAAAAAATATCAAAAGATTATTAAATATCTAATAGGAGGAAACAATGGCAAGAGTAAAAAGAGCATTAAACGCTAAAAAAAGACATAAAAAAGTTCTTAAACAAGCTAAAGGTTACTACGGTTCAAAATCATTACTTTTCAAAACTGCAAACCAAGCAGTAATGAAATCTTTACAATATGCATTCATTGGAAGAAAAAGAAGAAAAAGAGATTTTAGAAAATTATGGATTGCAAGAATAAATGCAGCAGCAAGAGCAAATGGAACAAGCTATTCTAAATTAATGGGAAATCTTAAAAAAGCAAATATAGATATAAACAGAAAAATGCTTGCAGAAATTGCTGTATCAAATCCAGAAGAATTTACAAAATTAGTAGAATTAGCTAACCAAGCAGCTTAATGATAATAAAATCAGAATCTAACGAAAAATATAAGTATTTAAATAAATTAAAAAAGAAGAAATACAGGAAAAAGTTTAATTCTTTCATAGTTGAATCAATAAAAATTGTAGAGCAAATTCCAAAAGACTTTGAATGTGAATTTGTTTTTGTAAATGAAGATATGAAAGATTATGAAACTAATTTTAAAAAGATAGTTTTTTCAAATAAATTATTTGATAAACTATCTTTGCTAGAAAATCCTGAAGGTGTTTCAGCTTGTTTGAAAATAAAAAATCAAAAAGAAATTTCTTCTAATAAAATTTTACTTTTAGACCATATACAAGATCCAGGAAATCTTGGCACGATTATAAGAAGTGCTGAGGCATTTTCTTTTAAGGATATAATTTTATTAAATTCTTGTGTAGATATATACAACGAAAAAACAATTAGAGCAAGTATGGGTTCTCTATTTAGGTTAAATTTTATCGAATTTGAAATAAATGATTTAAAAAAATTGTTAGATAAAAATTACAAACTGATTTTGGCAGATATGAATGGAAAATCAGTAGATTATTACAAATCTTGTGATAAAATAATATTAGCAATAGGAAACGAGGCTAATGGAATTAGTAAATCTTTAAAAGATTTATCAAATGATTTTGTATCCATAAAAATGGATGGAAAAATCGAATCATTAAATGCGGCAATTGCTGCATCAATATTGATGAATAATTTTAGCCAAAGCGGATAAAAGCTATACTATCCAAGTAAAGCAAGTGGTAGATGATGAGAGGCCACCTTGTAACGGTATAGTAATTCCCCGCCTAGCTTTGATACGAATTAAGTAGTTGAGACGGTAATGCGTTATAATTATTGAGTGGATTATTACAATCAAATTAGGTGGTACCGCAGATTATTCTGTCCTTTTACAGGGCAGTTTTTTTGTACCAAAAATTAAAGGAGAAAAAATGAAAGAACAATTACAAGCCTTAGTCAAAGATGCAAAAAAGGCTATTGAAAGTACAGATGGTTTAAAAAATCTGGAAGAATTAAGAGTTAAATATTTAGGAAAAAAAGGAGAAATAACTTCATTAAAGAAAAATATTTCAAAATTATCTAATGAAGAAAAGCCGATGGCTGGTAAATTAATAAATGAAATATCAAAAGAAGTTGAAGAAAAATTAGAAAAAAGAAAAGAAGAAATTAAAAAAATTCTTCTTGATAAAAAAATAAAAGAAGAAAAAATTGATGTAACTGCAAATTTCGACCTTTATTCTAGCGGACATTTTTCAGTTATAAATCAAACAATGGCAGAGCTTGAAGAAATTTTTCAAAATATGGGCTTTGACGTTGTTGAAGGACCAGAAATTGATACGGTGAAAAATGTTTTTGATGATTTAAATTCTCCAAAAAATCACCCATCAAGATCACTTTCTGATACTTTTTATATAAATGAAAATACACTTCTTCGTCCTCACACATCAAGTATGCAAATTCGTGTGATGAATGAAGGAAAACTTCCAATAAAAATGGTTTCAGCTGGAAGAGTTTTTAGAAATGATGAAGTAGATGCAACTCACTCTCCAATGTTTCATCAATTGGAATGTTTGGTTGTTGATGAAAATGTATCACTTGCAAATTTAAAAGCAACTCTTGAAACTTTTATAAAAGAAATGTTTGGTGACCAAATGAAAATGCGTTATCGTCCTCATCATTTTCCATTTACAGAACCATCTCTTGAAGTAGATGTAACTTGTCCAATTTGTGGTGGCAAGGGATGTCCTGCTTGTTCAAATACTGGTTGGTCAATGGAACTTTTGGGTGGAGGAATGGTTCATCCAAATGTATTAGAAAATTGTGGAATAGATAGTGAAAAATATACTGGTTTTGCCTTTGGTCTTGGAGTTGATAGAATTGCCATGGTTAAGTACGGACTAGATGATATTAGATTACTATTTGATAATGACAAAAGATTTATTGAGCAATTCTAGGAGGGATTATGTTAGTACCTTTAATTTGGCAAAATGATTATATAAAATTAGACGAAGATTTAAAAACAATTACAGATAGATTATCAGAGACAGGATCACACGTTGAAAGTGTAAATTTTATTTCTGATAAACTTGATGGCCTTGTTGTAGGAAAAGTTTTAAAACAAGAAAAACATCCAAATGCCGACAAATTATTTGTTCTTACAATTGATGTTGGAGAAGAAATTACTATAGTAACTTCTGCAAAAAATACAAAAGAAGGCGACTATCTTATAGTAATTAAATCAGGATCAGAAATTAACGGACAAAAAATTGATGACCATGAATTTTTTGGAATTGTAAGCCAAGGTATGCTTACATCATACAAAGAAATAGGTTATGATGATTCAGTTATTGAAAAAAAATCAAAAGATGGAGTTATAGTTTTATCTGGAAAATTTGAACCAGGAACTCCTGCCGTTGAAGTTTTATTTTCAAATACTCCAGTAATTGAATATGAAATTACTCCAAATAGACCTGATTGTCTTTCAATTATTGGAATGGCAAGGGAATCTGCTGCATCTTTTGATAAAAAAATCACCTACCCATCATTAGAATATCCAACAGTTTCTGATAAAAAAGAAGATTACTTTAATGGAATTGAAATTAAATCTGAAAATTGTAAAAGATTTACAGGAAGAATTATTAAAAATGTAAAAGTTGGCGAATCTCCTCAATGGCTTAAAAATTGTTTGATGCTTGCTGGAATGAGACCTGTAAATAATGTTGTAGATATTACAAATTTTGTAATGCTTGAAACCGGACAACCTCTTCACGCTTACGATCTTGAAACTTTACATGATAGAAAAATAATTGTAAGAGATGCAAAAAAAGGAGAGATTATTAAAACTCTTGACGGAGAAGAAAGAAAATTAAATGAGGAAGTTTTGGTAATTTCTGATGGAAAGGAAGCGATTGGTCTTGCTGGAATTATGGGATCAATGGATAGTGAAATTACAGAAAATACAAAAACTATCCTTCTTGAATCAGCAAATTTCGATTCTGATAATATTAGAAAATCTTCCAAATTTTTAAATTTAAGAAGTGAGGCTTCTTCAAGATTTGAAAAAGAAATTTCTGTAGAAAATGCAGACTTTGCATCAAAAAGAGTTATGAAACTTATAACTGATCTTGGAATTGGAGAAGTCTTAGAAGATCATTTTGATGAAGGAATAAAAGAAAGTCCAGAAAACAAGGTGAAACTTAGAATTTCTAGACTAAATTCTTTAATTGGAAGAGATTTTTCAAAAGATGAGGCTATTTCTTATTTGAAAGATTTGGAATTTGATGTTAAGGATATTGATGATGACACAATTGAAGCAAATATTCCAAACTTTAGAATGGATATTTCAATTGAGGCTGATTTAATTGAAGAAGTTGCAAGACTTTATGGAATGGGAAAAGTTGAGTCAAAACCACTTTATTCATCTTTGCAAAGAGGAGAAAAAACTCCTATGAGATTATTGAAAGATGAATTAAAAAATAATTTATTTGGACAAAAATTCTCAGAAATTACAACCTATTCATTTATTTCTCCAAGAGATTATGACAAATTATTAGTTGATGATAATTCTAAATTAAGAGATTATATAAAAATTATAAATCCTTTGGGAGAAGATTATTCTGTAATGAGAACAACCCTTCTTTCAAATATGCTAGATACTTTTTATAAAAATATTTCCAAAAAACAAAATGATTTGAGATTTTATGAAATTGGAACTGCCTTTATTAAAGATGGAGCTGACCTTCCAGAAGAAAAACAATATTTGACTATGGGTCTTTATGGGGATTATTCTTTTTATGATTTGAAAGATTTCTTTATTAAAGCTATGAAAAAAACTGGTTTTTATGGATTTAGATTTGAAACTGAAGAAAATATAAAGACTTTCCACCCAGGAAGATGTGCAAATATTTATCTTGATGGAGAAAAAATTGGTATTATGGGACAAATTTCCTATGAAGTTATGGAAGAATTTAAAATCAAAAATCCAGCCTTGGCACTTGAAATTGATCTTTCTATGATTAAAGATAAAAAAATTGACCAAGTAAAATACAAGGCTCTTTCAAAATTCCCATCAATTTTACGTGATTATTCATTTACTTGTGATAGGAATGTAGAAAGTCAAAAAATTGAAGATATAATTATTGAAAAAGCAAAAGGGCTTGTTCGTAATATAGAAATATTTGATATTTATACTGGAAGTCAAATTGATGAGGGACAAAAATCAATTTCTTACAAAGTTTCCTACGGTAAAAATGACGCTACATTAAAAGATAAAGAAGTAGAAAAAATTGAAAAAGAATTTTTAGAAGATTTAAGTAAGGAAAATATAAACTTGCGTAGTTAGGAGTTAAAGTGGCAGATAATAAAATTGTTGTTAATATTGCTGGCATGGACTACACTTTGATAAGTGATCAAGACGAAAATCAAATTGAACAAATAGCAGCTTATGTCGACAAAAAAATAAGAGAAATCGATAATGACAAGCTAACTCGTGAAAACCAATTGGTTTTGGCATCTTTAAATATTGCTGATGAAATGTATAAACTTTTGATAAAGCACAAAAATTTAAGAAAAGAAGCCGAAGAGCCAATCGAAAATTATCCAAAAATAAAAGAAGCCTATGAAGATTTGGAAGAAGAAAATCAACTTATAAAAGATGATTTTGAAAAATCCAAAAAAGATTTTATGGAATCTATGAAAAAAATCGATGAATTAAATTCTACAATCAATAGGTTAAATGATGAAATTGACAAAAAAAATAAAATAAATAAATCCAAAGATGAAAATCTTCAAAAATTAAGAGAAAATCTTATTTCTTTGCAAGAAGAAAATTTAGATTTACAAAAAGAAAATGAAGATTTGAAAAGAGATTTATAATGAGAGAAGTTGAAATATTAGCTCCTGTTGGGAAAATGTCCATGCTTTATGCTGGACTTTCTGCAGGGGCTTGCAGTTTTTATTTGGCACTTGACGATTTTGGGGCAAGAGCCTACGCCAAAAATTTCTCCCTAGAAAACATAGAAGAAGTTATTGATTATGTTCATTTATTTGATAAGAAAGTTTTTATAACTATAAACACTCTTATTAAAGATGAAGAAATTGATAAGGCTATTTTTTATATTGAAAAACTTTTTGAATACGGAGCTGATGCGATTTTGATCCAAGATATTGGCCTATATTCTTTGGTTAAAGATATAAATGAAAATGCAAAGCACAAATTAGAATTTCACGCTTCAACCCAAATGGCGATAAAAGATTATGAGGGAGCAATCACTGCGAAAAAACTTGGTTTTGATAGGGTGGTTATTGCAAGGGAAACTGAAATTGATGAGATAGAAAAAATTTGCAAACTAGATATTGATACAGAAGTTTTTGTTCATGGATCTCTTTGTGTTTCTTTTTCTGGAGAATGTTTGATGTCATCATATCTTGGAAAAAGATCCGCAAACAGGGGTAGGTGTGCAGGAATTTGCAGAAAAAAATATCAGCTTATAAATGATGGCAAAGTTTTGGGAGAAGATTACTATCTTTCAATGAAAGATTTATCAACCATAGATTTTACTGATGATTTAATAAAAGCTGGAGTCGATTCCTTAAAAATTGAAGGACGAATGAAAACTGATGAATATGTATACAATACTGTAAAAAATTATAGGCAAAAATTAGAGAAAAACTCTTATGATAAGGACCAATTAAGAGATATTTCAAATAGGTCCTACACAAATGGATTTGTTTTTGGACAAAAATCATCCTATCTTGCTCTTGAAAATGAAAATAAACACAGAGAAATTGGCGAAGTTTATGAAAAAAATGGCAAGAGATTTTTTAAATCAAATTCAAATTTGATAAAAGAATCAATTCTTCAAGTTACAACTGAAAAAAATAGAGAACTTCCTTTGACCTTGACAGAGGATTTGAAAAAAAATCAAGAATTAGAATTAAAAGATTTCCCAGATGCAAAATTGAATTCAAATATTTATCTTCTTTCTTCAAAAATTTTAAAAGAAAATCTAGACCAAGGTCTAAACTCTTACAAAAATTTGCCTTTGGACATAAAATTTGAAGCGAAAATTGGACAAAAGCCAAAAATTACCCTCAAATATAAAGATACAAAAATTTCTTATGAAGGGGAAAATTTGGTTGAAGAAGGAAAAAATATTTCTTTAACGAAAAAAGATATTTCAGAAAATCTTACAAAACTTGGAAATACAATTTATAAGGCTAATGAAGTTGAAATAAATATCGACACAAATATATTTTTGAGAAAAAAAGATATAAATTCAATGAGAAGAAGAGCGATAGAAAGTTTAAATGAAAAAAGGCTTGCTATTTATAAAAATAAACCAGTAAAAATTGAAAAAAGAAAATTAAAAGATAAAAAGAAAATTAAAAGAGAAAAAAACATAGAACTTTTGTCAAATGACATAGATATTTTTTTATTAAAAGATTTTGACAATATTTATTTGAGAAAATACGACAAAAAGTTTGATGGGCTAAATATTTTTTATATTATGGATGCTGATCAAAAATATGACCTTGATTTTATTTCTTTTTTGAAAGAGAAAAATTTTAAGGGAGTAATTTTTAATAATTACAAAGATTTTGTCTTAAAAGATGAACTTATAAAAAATGGATTTGAAATCAGGATTGGTAGATATCTCAACGTTTTTAATTCCTATACTTTTGATTTTTACAGTGATTTTTCTTCAATGATTTCATCTTCAGTTGAAAATTCTTTTGAAAATATAAACAAAAATTCAAGAATTTATCCTATAGAAATTTTGGCATACGGTCCAATTGAACTTATGAATATGCGTCATTGTCCATTTTCTGCCATAAAAAAATGTGGACTTATTGGCTGTGAATCTTGTAAATTTTCAGATTCAAAAATAAAAGATGAAGATGGAAATCTTTTTGATATAAAAAGAAGGGATGGACTTTCTAGAATTTATTCCAATGAAAGTGCCAACATCGACCTTAAAAAAATTGAAAAATCAGTATCTTTATTGTATCTTGTAAGAGAAGATGAAGATTTAAAAAATATAAGAAAAAATAAGATTAACAATCTTGGATATGACAGGGGTGTTATTTAATGCAGGAAAAAACCTTAGAAGTTTTAGAGTTTGGAAAAATTCTTGAAAAACTCCAAACTTATGCAAGAAGTGAACTTGTTAAAAAAGAAATTTCAAAAATAAAACCTAAAAATAATTTAAAAGAAATAAAAGATGAACTTGATAAAACCAAAGCCATGGAAGAGGTCATTGTAGAAAATGGAAATATAGATATTTTCGGCCTTTATGATTTAAAAGAAATTATTGGTTATGTAAGAAAAAAAGGAATACTAGAACCCTTTGAGCTGTTAAAAGTTTTGGACTTGCTCAGAGTAAGCAATTATTTAAAAGAATATGGAGAAAATATTGAAAATCCTTACATAAAAGATTTGTTTGATAGGATTTCAGTAAATGATTTTATAAAAGATGAAATTGAAAGGTCAATTATTTCAGAAGATGAAATAGCAGATAATGCCTCAGCAAATTTAAGGTCTATTAGGAAAAAAATAGGCAAAAAAGAATCTGAAATTAAAAATAAATTATCCTTTTATATTTCATCTCCAAAATTTGACGAATCTCTCCAAGATAAGGTTGTTTCAATTAGGGACGGAAGATATGTTCTTCCAGTGAAAACAAATAAAAAATCAGTTTTAAATGGAATAATCCACGACAGATCCCAATCAGGAAATACACTTTTTATTGAACCAAATGCTATCGTTGAATTAAACAATGACCTTTCAAATTTACAAATAGAAGAAAGCGATGAGATTAGAAGAATTTTGGATAGGCTTTCAAGATTTGTAGAAGGCTTTGACCAAGAAATTTTAGAAAACCAAAAATTAATTCAAAGAATAGATTTTTTACAAGCAAAGGTAAAATATTTTTTGGCACACGAATATACTATGCCAAAACTTACCGACAAAAAAATAATTAATCTAAAGTCAGCCCGCCATCCACTTTTGAAAGGAAATGTTGTTCCAATTGATGTGAAAATTGGAGATGGATACAAGACATTAATAATTACAGGACCAAATACAGGAGGAAAAACTGTATCTCTTAAAACAGTTGGTCTTGTTTCTTTGATGGCTCAAGCAGGATTTTATATTCCTTGTGATGAAGATAGTGTGGTAAATGTTTTTGATGATATATTTTTGGATATTGGCGATACCCAATCAATTGAGATGAGCCTTTCAACTTTTTCAGCATCTTTAACAAATATTGTAAAAATTACAGAAAATGTCAGCGAAAATTCTTTGGTTTTATTGGATGAGGTTGGAAGCGGTACAGATCCAACAGAAGGAGCTGCCCTTGCAATTTCTATTTTGGAATTTTTGAAAAATAAAAATGTAATGACTTTTGCAACAACTCATTATTCTGAGTTAAAATATTATGCTTTGGAAAAAGAAGGAGTAATGAATGCAAGCGTGGAGTTTGATGTTGAAAGCTTATCGCCAACCTACAAATTAATTATAGGAACTCCAGGAAAATCAAATGCTTTTGAAATTTCAAAAAGACTTGGCTTAGATAAAAAAATCTTAGCAAATGCAAAATCAATTCTTTCAGATGATAATAAAAATTTCAATACAATTCTTGAACAGCTTGATCAAAATAAAAAAGAAATGGAAATAAAAAATCAAGAGATAGAAGATTACAAGAAAAAAATCAAAAAAGCAAGAAATGATCTTTTGGCTTTGTCTGAAAATATTAAAAAACAAGAAAAAGAAATTATTGAAAAGGCAGAAGATAAGGCAAATAAAATTTTGGAAGAAGCAAATAAAGCAAGCCAAGATATGCTAAAAATTGCAAAAAAATCAAAAAATGCAAATACTTCTGATATTGATAGGTCTTTAAATGATATTAGAAATAAATATAAAGATTCAAAAATTGACAGGCAAGAAGAAGTATTTAAAGAAAAAATAAGCAAAAACGCTCCACAAAATTTAAAAGTTGGAGATGTAGTTTTAATTGAAGGATTAAATGAAAAGGCTCAAGTAATTGAAAATCCCGACGAAAAGGGTAATATAAAAGTACAAATGGGTATTTTGAAAATGGATTCCAATATTAAAAATGTTACCAAAATAAAGTCGAATAATAAGACTAAAGAAAATACTAACAGAATTTATAAGGCAAAAAAAGCCATGCACATTTCTCCAACTCTTGATTTGAGGGGTCAAAGATATGACGAGGCTTTGAGAAATTTTGACAAATACCTAGATGATGCTATGCTCTCAGGACTTGACCAAGCAAAAATAATCCATGGCAAGGGAACTGGTGCTTTGAGAAATGGTATAAATGATTATTTAAAAAATAATAAGATGATCGACTCCTATAGACCTGGAAATGAAAAAGAAGGTGGATACGGAGTAACAATTGTAAAATTCAAATAGGACTTGGAGGGAATATGAAAGATTTTAAAGAAATTATAGCTAAAAAATTAGAAGAAAAAGAATTAGGGTTGGGTTACAAAGAAATTTATGATTTAATTGAAATTCCACCTCAAGAAAATATGGGAGATTTTGCTTTTCCTTGCTTTACATTGGCAAAAACCATGAGAAAAAATCCTAAACTTATAGCAGAAGAAGTTGCAAGTAGTTTAGAAATTGATGGCGTTGAAAAAATTGTAAACGAAAATGCTTATGTAAACTTTTATCTAGATAGACAAAAAGTAACAAATGATGTAATTAATGAAGTTATAGAAAAAGAAGACGACTATGGTAAAAGTGATATGGGTAAGGGGATCAACGAGCTTGTTGAGTTCTCATCTGTAAATATTGCTAAGCCTTTCCATATTGGTCACATTAGATCAACAGTAATTGGAGATGTTATTAGAAATATTTATGAATATCTTGGATATAATGTAACAGCTTCAAACTATATTGGAGATTATGGTACACAATTTGGTGTAATGATTGCAGCTTACAAACTTTGGGGAGATAAAGAAGCAATCGATAAAGATCCTATCAATGAGCTTCTAAATTTATATGTAAGATATACAAAAGAAGCAGAAGATAACGAAGAATATCAAGAAAAAGCTAGACAAGAATTTAAAAATCTTGAAGATGGCGAAGAAGAAGCTATGAGATTATGGCAATGGTTTAAAGACTTATCTTTGAGAGAATTTGATAGAGTTTACGGAATGCTTGATATAAAATATGATAACTATCACGGAGAAAGTTACCATTCACAATGGATGCCAGCAGCCCTTGAAGAATTAAAAGAAAAAAATCTTTTAGTAGAATCTGATGGAGCTTATATAGTAGATTTAAGCGAATTTAATTTGCCACCATCAATGTTAATTAAATCAAATGGTTCATCAGCATATATTACAAGAGATGTTGCTACAGCACTTTATAGACATAGAACTTACGGACTAGATAAAAATATATATATTGTAGGAAGCCAACAAAAATTACATTTCCAACAATTAAAGAAAATTTTATACTTAATGGGACACGAAGATGTAAGTGAAGAAGTTTTACACGTACAATTTGGTATGGTTTCACTAAAAGACCAAGTTCTTTCAACAAGAAAAGGACACGTTGTTTTCTTAGAAGATGTTTTAAATAAAACAATCGAAAAAACATATTCAATAATGAAAGATAGAGATAACCAAATTGAAAATCTAGATGAGGCAGCAAAAATTGTAGGTATTGGTGCAGTTAAATTCCAAGAATTATACAATTCAAGAATCAAAGACTATGTATTTGATTGGGATGAATTATTAAACTTCGAAGGAGAAACAGGCCCATACGTACACTACACTTACGCAAGAGCAAAATCTGTATTAAGAAAAGCTGGAAAAGAAGAATTTGGACAAATGAATTTTGAAAAATTAAATACAGATGAAGAATACAGCTTGATTAAAGCGTTAGAAAGTTTCCAAGACGCAATAGTACTTGCTAAAAATAGACTTGAACCATCAGTAGTTGCAAGAAAAGTAATGGAAGTTGCTCAAAAATTCAATAAATTTTACAATTCTACACAAATCTTGGTAGATGATGAAAAATTAAAAGAAGAAAGACTTGCCCTAACTAAAGCTACATCAATAGTAATTAAAAATGGTTTAGGAATATTAGGAATCAAAACAGTGGAACAAATGTAATGAGTGAAAGAATTATAGATTTTTTAGAATGTTCTAAATACGCATTTTCAGAAAGTGTAAAAAAAATAAAAAAATCCTATATTCTTTTCATATCTTTGGTAGTTAGGTCGATATTTGAAGGCATGAAGGGTTTATCAATTTTAAACTCTTCATACCTATCATCATTAATAAATTATTTTATAGAAATATTAATTTTGTGTTTTGTTGCTCAAGCTTTAAGATCAATTGTTCTTTACAATAATACAGGCAAAAAATCAATAGAAAATTCCATATCGAATTTTTTCTATTTAATAATGGCAGCAATGTTTTCAATTTATATAATTGAGCTTATATTTGATAATTTATTGAGCGGACTTGATCCTGCAATTTCTAATTTGCTTAAAATTTTATTTAAATTATTCACATCAGCTGTAATAGAGCTTGTCTATATAGATAGCGTTTATGGATTTAGCATACTTATAGACTCATTTATTTTTGTAAAAAACAATTTTTTTGTTTGGGGAATTTATGCCCTAATATTTATTTTGATAGATTCATTTTTGATAAATAAGATTGTAGTAAACACATCAGCATTTGCAAATGAATTTATATATGTAATATTGCTTGCCCTATGGGATACAATATCTTTATTATTTAAAGGACATTTATTCAAAACATTATCAAATCATTCCTACAGACAAAGAAAATTTATGAGAGGATAAGATGGCGAAAATAGACCAATATTTTTTGAATTTTACAGATAAGCTTGGATATATTGACCTAAAAAAAGAATCATCATACGATTTATTAAACAAAACTCCACTAGCTCTTTACACAGAAGACTTATCAGAAAATGTAATAAATGGAGAATTTGAAAATAAAATAAATCTAGATATAATTTTAGACGGCTTAATAATGAACCTTGCCATAGATAAGGATTTTAAATACAAAGATACCTATATAAAAATAATAGAAAATTATATAAAAAATATAGGAGCCTACGCTACACAAAAGGCCCTAAAAAATTTGGAAAACAAAACAGAAAAATCCTTGCTTTTATTGAGAGGAGCTTATATAATAAATCCATTTGATAAATATAATGCCTATAATTATGCAAGAATTTTGTGGCCAAAAGCCTACGAAGATACAGAATATAAGGACGAATTTATCAAAGAATCCCTTAGAATTTTGCAAGATATAATAAGCCAAGACGAAGAATTTCCACTTTCATATTATGAATTAGGAAATATATACGCAAATCTTGGAGAATATATAAAAGCAAGATCCTATTATGAAAATGCTCTACAAAGAACAAAAGATATAGAAGCCCAAAACGAAATAAGAGATAAAATCAAAATGATTTTTGACAATGCCGAAATCGAAGAAGGACTATATTATATAGGAAAAGGAAACTTCGACAAAGCAATACAAATTCTAACAAGACTTCTATCAAAAACAAAAAGAGCAGACGCATATTATTATTTAGGAGTGGCCTATCAAAATATAGGACAATACGAAAATTCCATCCTAGCCTTTGAAAATTCCCTAGAAAAAGGCGGAGAATTTAGAGAGCTTTATAACGATTACTCAATAAGCTTATACGCAACAGAAAAACCAATAGATGCAATAGAAATAATAAATCAAGGATTAAAAAAATACCCAGAAGATCCAAGAATGATCTACAATAGGTTGCAAATAAATTTATCACTAAATAATATTAACAAAGCCAAAGAAGATATAGAAAATTTAGAAAGCTATGACGACCTTAGCGACGAATTATCAAAAAACTTACAAATAATTAAAGAACAATATAAAATAAATTAATCTCAAATTAAATTTTGAGATTTTTTTTATTGCAGTTGAATAAAAATAGAAAAAAAGTATGTTTATAATGAATAACGTTTACTTAAATAGGAGGAAATTATGAAAATAATTGAAACAAAAAATGCACCAGGTGCAGTAGGAGCATATTCACAAGGAATAGTATCAAACGGATTTGTATATTCATCAGGACAACTACCATTAGTTCCAGAAACAGGTGAATTAATTTCAGATGACGTTAAAAAAGCAACAAGACAATCATTAGAAAATGTAAAAGCTATCGTAGAAGCAGGTGGCTCATCAGTAGAAAAAATAGTAAAAGTAAATATTTTCTTAGATGACGTAAACGACTTTGCAGCAGTAAACGAAGCTTATGCAGAATTTTTTGGAGATCACAAACCAGCAAGAAGCTGTGTAGAAGTTGGAAAACTTCCAAAAAATGGATTATTAGAAATCGAAGCAATAGCAGAAATCTAAAAAATTAAGCAAATAAATAAAAAAATATTTGACAATAGAAAAAAATAATAATATACTAATATAGCTGTTAACCAACAGCTATATTTTTTTATCACGTTTAAAAAAGCAA
>JAGZMY010000039.1 GCA_018363915.1 Anaerococcus vaginalis | reverse complement strand
TTTGGGAAGATTTGTCAAGGACATAAACAAAATTTCTTTGAAAAATTTATATCTTTTCTGTTTCTCTCTTGATTAGCTTTAATATTTTATCCTTGTATGTTTCGCCTGTACCTTGCTTAAAATGTAGGTTTACAGTATATTTTGTCTTCCCAATATCCATAATTAACTGTTTATGTGGTGGTACTTGTATTTTTCTTCTTTCTTCTTCCATAAGTTCTCCTTTCCATTTTTAGACAATAAAAAACAGCAAACCATTTTTGATTTACTGTTACTGTGTTAGTTTTTATTAAATTGCTTGATTTTCAAAATTGAAATTTACCTAATGCGTTTCCCAATTTTCATTTTCTTACGCCATTCTGGTGCCAATCCATCATAAGACCAATATTCATCCATATCAACAATCAAATTATCTTCAAGATAGATAAAACTTACTACATGAAAAGACTCACTATTATCTGTTGGAAAAACCCGACAAGCTAAAATAATAGTATCTTCATTTTCTTCAATTCTCTCTATTTCTCCGCTCCAATTTCCGGGATATTCACAATTTGCCCTTATATACTCATCTAAGGTAAAAAACTCATTTGTGCAATGCCATTTTATAACAGCATTCTTTTGAAAATATTTCCTAAGTTCTTCTGCATTTTGTGATAAAACCGTTTTGAAAAATCTATCTATATCCATAGTAATCACCTTAAAACCAATTCACTTTTTCATCTCTAAACAATGGTGTTTCACTCTCTTTGTAAGGATTGTAGTTATTACAATTACAGCCAAACTCTTTCAATACTTTTATCTTATTATCGGCTGTCCAAACAATCAAAGAAATACCGTCAAATTCTTCAACTTTCCCTGTAGAGATACAATTGATGTGAGACCAAAAACAGGAAATTCTCTCTCCTGTTTTTGGTCTCACATCATTTACAAATGTACACTTTCTCAACAAATTATAATTTTCTATTTATCTAATTTTATTATATCGTTTACATTATTGGAGCAAATAATCTTAAAATAGCTTGCCATAGTCCTTTAAATAAACCATTTTTTGCTTCTCTTTCATCTACTTTATGTGATTCTTTAAAGGAATCCTCAAAATCTTTTTTGATATCTTTTATTACATTTGTATCCTTCATATAAATACCACATTCAAAATGTAAATATAAACTTCTATAATCTAAGTTTATTGTTCCTACAGTTGCTATTTCATCATCGGATAAAAATACTTTGCTATGTACAAAACCATTCGTATAAGTATAAATTTTTACTCCACCTTTAATTAATGTATAAAAATAAGAAGAGGTTAAATCATATACAATTCTTTTATCGGGTATTCCAGGAACAACAATTCTGACATCTACTCCTCTTCTTGCAGCTAAGATTAAACTATTTATCATATCTGTATCAATAATTAAATAAGGTGTATAAATATAAACATACTTTTTCGCTTGATTGATAATATTTAGATAAATATCTTCGCCGGTTATAACATCATCTAATGGACTTTCCCCATAAGGTACAACGAAAGCATTTTCCTTATACTTTTCAGTAAAATTATATTTGTATTTATTATAATCATTATCTTCTTTTTTAAATGAATTCCACATTTCTAGAAACATAACAGTAAAATTCCAAACAGCTTCACCTTTTATCCTAATTCCATTATCTTTCCATACTCCTAATTTACTATTTATATTTATATATTCATCTGAAATATTAATTCCACCAGAAAAAACAGTATGTCCATCAATTATCATCATTTTTCTATGATCTCTATTATTCATAATAATACCTGCAAATGGCGATAATTTATTAAATTGCATACATTTTATTCCATATTTCCCCAGTAACTTTGGATAATTACTAGGTAGCATAGCAAAAGAACCCATATCATCATATAATACTCTTACATCTAGTCCTGAATTTGCTTTTTCTTTTAATATATCTAAAATTCCTTGCCACATAGTACCATTATTAATAATGAAATATTCTATAAAAATAAATTTTTTGGCTTTTTTTAGTTCTTCTAACATAACAGGATAAACGTCATCACCAAGAGAATAATAGTTTATCTCATTGTTTTTCGTTACAGGAAATCCTGCAAATTCACTTATATATTTTAATTGTCCTAAATTTTTAGTATCGATTTCTTTTTTTATAAATTCATCTTGTATTAAGTATTTTTGACCATTTTCTATATTTTCATTAATATTCTTTAAAACTTTACTTCTTTTCATATTATTACTAAGTATGATATATAGAAGTGTTCCAATTAATGGAAAAAGCATAATCAGTAATATCCATATTAAATCGCTACTTAATCTTTTACTATACTTGATAATCATTAAAACAATTATAATACTAAGTAAACCATAAACTACATGAATAATACTTATAAATTCTCCAAATTTTAAATATATAAATAATGTTAATAGAATTTGTATTAATAAACCTATTGCTACAACAATTCCTCTTTTTACTGCCATCCACATATTTTTTCTCCTCATACTAATTCATTTTTATATGTAATACTTTTATCTTCTTTATAGATAAACATTAATTTTGAGTTCTTATCTGTTCTTCCTTTATCAAAGGATAACGAATAAGTACATTACTATCTAGATTTTCTTTGTGCATATCAACTGCTGTTATTTGATGATTATCATATGTTGTATAATAATAAATTCCCTTATTTACATTACAGCAAGATGTATAAATTGTTATTTCAAATTTATCATCACCTAAATCACAGCATCCTCTTTGTTGATCAACGCTACCTAAAATGTGAAAAAATTGACTAACACTTGATTTTTCATCTTCTTTAGAAAAAGAATTTAATTTAGTATACGCTACTCTTATGAATCTTGATTGCGATGATAAATCACCTGGTAGACCTATTGCTCCCATTCCTCTACTATATAAACTTAGATCTAATTCTTTACTAAATTTATTCTCTGGAGATTTAGGTGATAAATACATATAATTATTTAAGGCAAACATTTGCTTATCAAAAGATGGATTATTAGTTAATACCCCTACTGGATTATCATATATTTTTATTCCATCAATAACAGACTCTACAGTTATTGATTGTGTGCTATCGGAAATAATCCAATGTAAGCTAGCTAATGGTAATTTATCACTAAATGGAGTATTTAACACATTCATTTTTTCAATCAAATTTCTAGCTTCATTTACATTTGAACATTGGCTTAAAATCCATGGTATCAGTTCAAATTGAGCAACATTATCTTTTCCTTCCTGTTTTTCTTTATAATGAGCATTTCCAACAAAATTTAAACCTGCTATTGCTAACCCTTTTTCGTTTATTGCATCGTAATATAATGGATAATCTTCAGTAACAAATGCCATTCCAATTATCGCATAATGACTCTTAATGTCATCTACTTCTCTAAATTTAAATTCAAAGTTTCTTGGTGTTATTGTTACTTCATCTCCATATGAAAATTCATAATCCAATGTTCTTCCAAAATAAAAATCTTTCGTTTTATAAGTTGCTGCTGTACACATATTCTTTCCCTTCTTTCTAATACTATTTCTTATCTTTTATATAACTCTCTTTAAAATTACTATTTAGTGATTATATTTAATTCACTAAAAATATCTTTCAAAGATATAAGGGCATTTCTGTTATCAATCATAAATGAAAGAAAATCATTTTTCTTATCATTAGTATCTAGTCTATTCATTACTATTGAAATAACATC
>JAGZMY010000038.1 GCA_018363915.1 Anaerococcus vaginalis | reverse complement strand
TGTATAACTATAATAAAAAACCACAGTAAAAAACAAACTTACAATAAATAAGGAGATAAAAATAGGAAAATTCTTCTTATTCATTTCTTTCATCTCCTAGGATTTTTCCATCGACTATTGTAACAATACGATCTGCTTCTAGGGCTATATTTTCGTCATGAGTTATTAAGATAATTGTTTGTTTTAAAGTTTTATTAAAGTATTTAAAAATATCAATAATTTCCTTAGAATTTTTCCTGTCCAAGTTTCCAGTCGGTTCATCTGCCAATATGATAGATGGATTGTAGATAAGACTTCTAGCTATGGCAACTCTCTGCTGCTGACCTCCTGAAAGCTCACTTGGGAAAGAATCAAGTTTACTTTCTATACCCAGTTTTTTTACTATATCTGAAAATTCATCTTGATTTATTTTTCTTTTATCTAGTTTTAGTGGAAGTTCTATATTATGACGAACTGTTAAGTTGGGAATCAAATTATAAAATTGATAAATTAGTCCGACTTTCCTTCTCCTAAAAAGTGCTAATTCTTTTGATGTATATTTTGAAATGTCATTGCCGTCTATAAATATTTTTCCAGAACTTGGATTGTCAACTCCACCCAACAAGTGAAGTAGAGTTGACTTGCCTGATCCACTTGGTCCAACAATTGCAATAAATTCTCCTTTTTCTATTTTTAAATTAACATCATCAATTGCCCTTACAACATTTTCTCCACTTCCATAAGTTTTTGATAAGTTTTCAGTTCTAACAATTTCCATATGTACCTCCCCTCTATTTGTCTCAATAATAAAGGATTAAAATGACTTTTAAGTGACAATGTAAAATTTAATTTTAAAAATCGCACCATCTTTTCCATTTTTTACAGATATATCTCCATTGTTTGCCTCAACAATTGATTTTGCCATGGCAAGTCCTATGCCAAAGCCCTTAGAGTCAGGACTTTTGTAAAATCTTACTAATATTCTTACTCATAAGTCCCTCCTAGTCATATCCTCTTATCAAATCAATGGGATCGATCTTTAAAATATTTTTTAAACTCATCTTGTAAATTAAAATATTTATTCCATAAATCAAAATTCCAAAAGCAAGGAAATATTTATATTCAAAATAAGACAACAAAATTTTCATATCTAGTGTTGGCGAAATTTTTGCAATTATAAATAAAGCAGCAAAACTTACTATTAAAGCTATTGCCAATGATTTAATTTCTTCTAATATAAAATCTCTTGTATATTTATATTTTAGTTCTTCCTCATCTATTCCACAAGACATTAAAGAGCCAATTTCTTTTTTCCTTGCCATTAAACTTAAATTAATAGAAGAATATCCATTAGTTACATTTAAAATAAAAATTATACTTGCAATAGAAATTATCATAAGGCCAAAAGTTTTTACATCTTTCATGCGATTTGCCTCTTGGTCTTTACTCGTAGTTAAATTATAAGTTTCATTGTAGGCAATGGATGAATCTAGTTTGTCTTTGATTTCATTCTTTATATCTTCCAACTTACTTTCATCAACTTGCATTGAAAGTTCGTAGGTATTTCTTCTCAAGTCATTATTATTTTTTAAATAATATTTATTCCATTCTTCTAAAAGTTTAAAGTATGTGTCAAAGTCAACATATAGATGCACATCGAAAGGTAGCCTTCTTTGCCTAAAATCCTTTGTGTCATCAATTAATTTATCTACTTTGATTGAATAATTGTAATCTTTCTCTTCTGTTATAGAGTAATTTAAACTACTTATATTTTTAAAATATTTTGTTGTTTCTGATCCATCAATTGGTGCATTTGGATTGACTTGGACCCTATTTAATAATAAAACTTCCCCCTTTTTGCCACCTATCTTTTCAAAAGTTTCATCATCTAAGGCCGTAATAATTCCATCTAGATAAAAATCTTCGCCACTATCATAATATTTTCGCATTTTTTCATCTAAATTAAGAGACTTAAACTCATCTGAATAATTTTGATCCTTACTAAGAGAAATATATTTTTCAGTTGAAAGAAAGGCTCTGTCATTTTCTGTAGTCTTCATTATATCTTTTAATACATTAGGAACTTCAGCTTCATTTGAATGTATTAGTATATTTATATTCGTATTATAAATGTAAGTATTTTTCACCCTATTGTACTTTGCCATAGAGAAAACTATTAAAAAAATTGATACAATTATCATTCCAATTGCAGAAATATATCTCTGAGA
The DNA here is from genome assembly GCA_018363915.1 of Anaerococcus vaginalis. GTDB lineage: Bacteria > Bacillota > Clostridia > Tissierellales > Peptoniphilaceae > Anaerococcus > Anaerococcus vaginalis_C. The sequence goes on along the minus strand of JAGZMY010000038.1, from coordinate 1,541 downwards.
AGAAATAGTTTTTAAATTATTTATCTTTAATTCCTTCCAAATATCTTTATTCCTTTTTAGTTTTATATTTTTGTCATTAAAGTTGCCCTTTATACCATCAATTATATTTATCTTTGCGATTTTTTTCGCTGGAGAAAATATTGCTATGAAAATTATAAAAAAGCAAATTAATAAAACTATGAGGGAAAGCTTTGGCGAAAATTCTATAAACTCAAATTTTTCTTCTTTCTCAACAATTTTTTGAAGGCCAAGATAGAGGAGGTTGATTCCTCCATATCCGAAAATATGTCCTAAAACAATTGGCAGAAGTGAAATTTTTAATCCATCCTTTAAAAGCAATTTATAAATTTGATAATCTGTTGAGCCAATGGATTTGTACATTGAAACTTCTCTTATCTTTCTTAGTCCCCAAACTGTAAAAATGTTTTTTACAAAAAATATAAAAATAAGGATTGTAGCAAAAATTAAAAGAGTGTCTACAATCACCTGCCTATTTTGTTGTAAAAGACTTCCATCAACATTATAGTAATCTTTCATTATTTCGCTAAATTCAAGTTCTACTTTATCTTTATTCAAGGCAGATCCAAGATCTTTTTCTAAATTATCTTTATTATTGTAGGCTTTTCTAAAATTATGAAATCTTACAAAGCTATTAGTTTTTGCATCCTTTCCTATGACAGTAGAAGCATAAAAAATCTTCATATTCTCATTGTAAAGATTTCTTGTGAGACCACTTATTACATATTCTTTGCTATCTTTTCTTATAAATTCTTCATCTTTAGTGACATTTGAAACTGGCTTTATAAGCTTTCCATCAACCAATCTATTTCCAAATTCTACTTTTATCTTATCCCCAATTTTTAAATTTTCTTTTTCTGCAAGACTTTTGGGTATGGTAATTTCGCTATCTTTTGTGGCAAAACTTCCCTCTTTTAACATATTATCTTCTAACATCTTGTTAAAACCCTGGTCTGTGTAATTTACCACTAAGACATTTTGAGATAGCTTGGCAGAATTATTTTCTACTGCGACTTCTCCCACTTCTTTAATGTTTTTTATTTCTTTTAATTTGCTTGAATCACCAGAAACTGTATCAGGCATAATTCTAGCATCATAAATTGATCTGTTCCTAAAATATTCATAATCGAACTTATTGTTTACATATCCAAAGTAAACACAAAATGTAAAGAAAATGGCAGTAATAAAAAGCGAAATGGAAATTGAGAGATTCTTCTTATTCATTTCTTTCATCTCCTACAATTTTTCCATCTACTATTGTAATAATTCGATTTGCTTGTAAGGCTATTTCTTCGTCATGGGTGATTAGGATAATCGTCTGTTTTAAAGTCTTGTTAAAATATTTAAAAATTTCAATTATTTCCTTAGAATTTTTTCTATCCAAGTTTCCCGTTGGTTCATCCGCTAATATGATAGATGGACTATAGATAAGACTTCTCGCTATGGCAACTCTCTGCTGCTGACCTCCTGATAATTCACTTGGGAAAGAGTTGAGTTTATTTTCTATACCAAGTTTCCTAACT